>JODI01000032.1 GCA_000720805.1 Streptomyces violaceoruber | reverse complement strand
CTCCACACCTACAATCACCACCGCGGACACACCGCACTCAAAGGCCAACCACCCGCCAGCCGCGTCCCCAACCTCACGGGTCAGTACACCTAGGGCCCTTCTGATGGATCTCCGCGGCGTCGCGACGCCGCGGAGATCCATCAGAAGGGCCCTAGAAGAAACTCACCGAACAGGCCGCCTGCGGAGCGGTGTCCGGACACTTTCTCTCCGATTCCGCGGGCCGCGTGTCACAGGCAGAGCGACTGCCCGGGGTATTCCACTATGGGCACCTGAAAAACGCCGAAAGGAATTCCCCATGAAGGTCGTAGTGATCGGTGGAACCGGACTCATCGGCTCGAAGGTGGTCGCCACGCTGGGCGAGCACGGGCACGAGGCCGTCGCGGCCGCGCCCGCCACCGGCGTCAACACGCTGACGGGTGAAGGGCTGGCCGATGTCCTGCAGGGCGCGCCGGTCGTGGTCGACGTGTCCAACTCCCCCTCGTTCGAGGACGAGTCGGTCATGGAGTTCTTCCGCACCTCCACGGCCAACCTCCTGAGGGCCGAGGCCAAGGCCGGCGTGGCGCACCATGTGGCGTTGTCCGTGGTCGGCACCGACCGCCTCCAGGGGAGCGGGTACTTCCGGGCCAAGCAGGTCCAGGAAGAGCTGATCAAGGCATCCGGCATCCCCTACTCCATCGTCCACGCGACCCAGTTCTTCGAGTTCGCCACGGGGCTCGCCGACGGGGCGACCGAGGGCGACACCGTGCGCCTGCCCGACGCCAGGATCCAGCCCATCGTCTCCGACGACGTGGCCGCGGCGGTCGGCCGCACCGCGGTCGGCGCCCCGCTGGGTGGTGTGGTGGAGGTCGCCGGCCCCGAGGCGTTCCAGCTCGAGGAGTTCATCCGCAGGGGACTCGCCGCCGGCAACGATCCCCGCGAGGTCGTCACGGATCCGAAGGCACGGTACTGGGGTGCCGAGTTGGAGGAGAACACACTCCTGCCGGGTCCGGACGCGCACATCGGGCGGACCAGGTTCGCCGACTGGCTCGCGCGGCGGAAGTAAGCCCTCGGGGTGGTTCTCACCGAAAAGGGAGGGCCACTCCTTTCCTTGTCGGCGAATCCGACGGTCGTCTCGTCGTGGTCGGCGGCTCCGATGAACCTTCAGCGGACAACTGACGTTCCTTCCCTTGTCCGACCCCGCACATAGTGCCATGCTCACGACATATGTTTACGTAAACATGCGTCGGACCTCATGACCTCCACGCACGATCCGGTCCGCGCACGGCACATGACAGAGGGGATCTGACTCAGACATGCCCAGACCTGCAAGGGCGGCGGCAGTGGTGGTGACCGCCGCCGCCTTACTGACCGGCATGCTTCCCGCCGCCGCGGGGGCCTCCACGTCCGGGAGCGCCACCTCACGTCAGCAGTACGACGCCATCCCGAACGGCCAGACGTACTACGACACGAACGGCGACCCCATCGACGCCCACGGAGGCGGCTTCCTCAAGAGGGGAGACACCTACTACTGGGTGGGGGAGGACAAGTCCCTGGGCAACGCCCGGTTCAACGGACTGAATCTGTACAAGTCCAAGGACCTGGAGAACTGGCAGAAGGTCAGGCAGATCCTCACGGTGGACTCCGAGGACACCCGGGGCAACAAGATCCTCACCCACGCGAAGGTGGAGCGCCCGAAGCTGCTCTACAACGAGAAGACGAAGAAGTACGTGCTGTGGGGTCACTGGGAGATGGCCGCGGACTACTCCGCCTCGGAAGTCCTCGTGGCGACCTCCAGCACCATCGACGGCCCTTACACCATCACCTCGAAGGGCCATTTCCGCCCCGGCGCCGGAAACACCGAAGCCGAGGCGATGGGCGACCGCGTCGGGCAGCCGACCGAGGACTTCGACACCTCGGCCAAGGACGCCGCGAACAAGAAGCACGCCTACAAGCCCGTACAGGCCGACTATCCGGCGAAGATCCTCCAGTACAAGGCCCCGGACGCCCGCAACCCCGAGAAACTGTCGTACGTCGGTGACGACGACTACGGCACGAGCCAGGCCGGGAACTCGTGGACGTACCAGTTGAACGACATCGCGCACGACACGACGGTGAAGGCGAAGGCGGTCCGGATGACCGGCTTCGACACGTCGGCGTACGACCGGTACGTGAAGGACTACAACGTCTCCGCGAGCGGCTATGTCGTGCGGTATCCGACGGCAACAGCGTCGGACACGATGACGGCCCGGTACACGATCGGTGATCC
This sequence comes from Streptomyces violaceoruber, assembly GCA_000720805.1. Taxonomy (GTDB): domain Bacteria; phylum Actinomycetota; class Actinomycetes; order Streptomycetales; family Streptomycetaceae; genus Streptomyces; species Streptomyces cellulosae_A. Next base: position 91,959 of record JODI01000032.1, on the reverse strand, counting down.
GGGGACCTCTCACGATCAGCTGACGGCGCCGGTGGTGTCTCCCACCCTGAAGGAGTCGTCCGACCCGTCGGTGGTGCTGGTCAACAGCCAGGACGTCGCGTTCGTCACCGGTGCGACCGCCGACGCGATCTCGTACTTCACGACGGACGGGTCCGACCCGGCGGCCCCGGACAACACCCAGCGCCGGAGGTACACCGACGGGACGCGGATATCCCTGGCGGGCTCCCCGGGCAAACGGACCGTGGTCAAGGCGGTCACCGAGAAGGACGGCAAGACCAGTGAGGTCACGTCGGTGACATACCAGGTCGCCGAGGACCCGGCGGACGTGCCGGTGTTCACCCCGGTCATCAACCGTGTCCCCGGCACGTACGGCACCTTCGGCTACAAGGAGTTGCGGATCTACTCCCCCTCCTACGGTGCGGAGACGTACTACACCATGGACGGTCAGGACCCGGCCCCCGCGCGCAAGGGCGACAACATCGGGTACGGCTCACGTGACTTCACCGTCCACCAGGACGAGAAGACCGGCGAGGCGTACCTCGTCACCGCGCAGGACCACATCTACATGCGGGTGTGGAAGCTGAACGACTCCTTCACGGACGTGGTGCCCGAGAAGGAGTACGACATGTACGTCGGCGAGCACCGCGAGGCTCCCGCCCTCGTCCGCAACGGCGGCAAGAACGGCAGGTACGTCTACCTCATGACGTCCTACCAGTCCGGCTGGTACCCCAACCAGGCCCAGTACGGGCGCACCGAGGACCTCGACGCGGGCTTCGCCGAGCCGCGGGACGCGTACGGCTACCGCAACGGCCAGAAGGCGTGGAGTTCCCTGCAAGTGGTCGGTGACAACACCACGTACGGTTCCCAGCCCACCAGGATCCTGAACATCGGTACCGACAGCAGGCCGAGTTACGTGTACATCGGTGACCGCTGGCGCCCGGACCTCCTGCTGAAGTCTACGTATGTGGCCATGCCGCTGACCATCAGCGACAGCGGCAACGGCGGCAAGGGTCTGATGAGGCTCCAGCCCACCCCGCGACTCGACCTCGATGCCAAGAACGGCAAGGTCAAGCAGCCGGACTGGAAGCTGCTCTCCCTGAACAAGCCGGTGACCGCCTCTCCCAAGGTCCGTGCCGCCGTCGGCGCGCCCACCGAGAGCCAGAGCGACTGGGAGACCACACCCGAACAGGAGAAGACCGGGATCTACCGGCACTACGACGCCACCGAGGCCAATGACGGCAAGGACGCGGACGTCAGCGTCTACGACGACACGGAGCAGTACTACAAGAGTGCGGGGCTCCCCTTCTCCTGGCAGGTCGACCTCGGCGGACGCCACAAGCTGGCCTGGATCGGGCTCTCGTTCAAGACGGTCGGGGGTTCGGACAACGTCCACCGCTACACCGTCTCCGCCAGTACCGACGGAAAGCGCTGGACGGAACTCGTCGACAACACCCAGAACAACCGGGTGGGCCACCAGATCCACGAGCTGACCGGCTCGTACCGGTACGTCAAGCTCGACGTGTACAAGTCGTTCGACCTCGCGCACGGCAAGGACGCCGACTGGTCCCGTGGGCTCTACGAGGTCTCCGTCTACGGGAAGTGAGAGCCGTTCCCCCACTGGTCCCCGAAAAATGATCGAGGGGCCGTCTCAGATCCTCTCTGAAACGGCCCCTGACCTGCTACTTCGTTAAGTCGGGACGACAGGATTTGAACCTGCGACCCCTTGACCCCCAGTCAAGTGCGCTACCAAGCTGCGCCACGTCCCGGTGCGCTCGCACGGTTGCCCGTGTGAGCGCGTGGATCAACCCTACCGCATGCGGGTACGTCAGCCGCGCGGACCGGGAGACACGGGCTGCCGCTCCGCGCGAGGCGTCCCGGCCGTCGCGAGCGCGGGGCCGGTCGTCCGTCCGCCGCGCCGGGCCGGGACCAGCAGGGCGGCGAGGGCCGCGGCCAGGCAGAGCAGGGCGAGCAGGGTGAAGCCGTGGGTGTAGCCGGAGTCGTACGGCAGGCCCGAGGGCTGGAGGCGGCCGGTGACCAGGACGCTGGTGACGGCGGCGCCGATGGATCCGCCGATGGTGCGGATGTTGGCGTTCATGCCGGTGGCGGCGCCGGTCTGGTCGGCGGGGACGCTGCCCACGATCAGGTTGGCCATGGAGGCGAAGGCGAGTCCGATACCGAGACCGAAGACGCCCGCGACCAGGGCGATCTGCCACCGCTCGTCGTGCCACCGGGCGAGGAAGCCGCAGGCCACCGCGCCGAGCGCCGCGCCCGTGGTCAGGAGCGTCTTGGCGCCGAGCACCGGCTCCAGCCGGCCGCCGAGGACGCCGGAGAGGAACATCGCGACCAGCATCGGCAGCATGAGCAGTCCGGCGGCCGTGACGCTCGCGCCGAAGCCGTATCCGGCCGAGGGCGGCGTCTGCACGAAGCCCGGCAGGAAGGACCAGATCGCGTACATGCCCGCGCCGAAGAGGAACGCGGCGGTGTTGGTGGTCCACACGGCCGGCAGCCGCATGACCTTCAGGTCGATCAGCGGGGTGCGGGAGCGGGCCTCGGCGGCGAGCCACAGCGCGAACAGCACGACGGCGGCGGCGAACAGGCCGAGCACCCGGGCCGAGCCCCAGCCCCACACGGCCGCCTGGCTGAGCGGCAGCAGCAGGGCCACGAGCCAGGTCGACAGCAGTGCGGCACCGAGCCAATTGACCTGCCCCTGCGCCCGGTTGGACGACTCGGGCACATACCGTACGGCGATCAGCGTGGCGAGGGCGACGATGGCGACCGGGATCCAGAACAGCCACCGGTAGTCGAGCGCGGTGACGATGGGACCGGCGGCGACCATGCCGACGCCGCCGCCGGCCGCGATCACGGCGGACAGGTTGCTGATGCTGCCGCTCACCTCGGACGGGGTGAACTCGTCCCGGATGATGCCGAAGGAGAGCGGGAACAGGGCGCCGCCGACGCCCTGGACGACCCTGGCGACGATCAGGACGCCGATGCTCGGGGCGAGCGCGGCGAGCAGACAGCCGACCGCCACGGTGACCAGGACGGCGACCAGGGTGCGCTTCTTGCCGATCAGGTCGCCGACGCGGCCGAGGATCGGCGTGAAGATCGAGGCGGACAGCAGATAGGCGGTCATCACCCAGGTCGCGGTGGACTGCGAGGTGTGCAGCGCGTGCTGGACGGTCGGCAGGGCCGGCGCGATCAGCGACTGCAGCATGGAGAACACTCCGGCACCTGTCGCGAGGACCGCGAAGGTGAGACGGGTGGACTTGTGGGGCATGAAGAGCCTCTCCGAACACAGGATGCGGCCGAGGCCTCGGACCGCGGCCGGACGGGGCCCGGTGCGCACTGCGGGCAGCACGGGGCACGCCGACGGCCACGGTGAGCGGTCGCGGAAAGGTGGTGGACGGGGACGGGCGGTGCGCGCTGTGCGGCGCCCGTGGGGTACGGGGGTGCGGTCCTGTCGGCGATGCGCGCGGCCGCACGCATCCCTGGCCAACACACCCCGCACTGGTAAAGTGGAGGTACGCCTCCACTGTAGCGGAGGCACACCTCCGCTTCAACCTCGCACCACCCCAGGAGGCACCGTGACCACACAGCCGTTCCCCGTCAGCGAGATCGTCGCGTCCCGGCGGCCGCACCGGAAGGACGCGGCCCGCAACTACGACGCCCTGCTGGCCGCCGCCCGCGAGGCGTTCGCGGAGCACGGCGCGGAGGCCTCCCTGGAGGACATCGCCCGGCGCGCGGGCGTCGGAATCGGCACGCTGTACCGGAACTTCCCCACCCGCCGCCATCTCTTCGAGAGCGTCTACGCGGACGAGGTGAACACCTTGTGCCGGGTCGCCGAGGAGGTCGCCGACCGGGAACCCTGGGACGCCCTGACCGCCTGGCTGGACCGGTTCGCGGGCTACGTGGTGACCAAGCGGGCGGTCCGCGAGGCCCTCAACGACGAGTCGGAGATCTTCGCCGCGTGCCGCGACTCCATGCTCGAGGCCGGCGGCCCGCTCTTCGAGCGCGCCCAGCGGGCCGGCGAGGCGCGCACGGACATGGACTTCGTCGACCTGCTGCGCATGGTCTCGGGCATCACCGCGACGACCTTCGACGACGACGCCCAGCGCGACCGGGTACTGTCCGTCGCACTGGACGGAGTGCGCGCCGCCCGCTGACCACCAGGGACTGGCTTTTTATTATCAAATTCAAGTAAGTTCGGCCGCATGTCCCTCCTGGCCAGGCCCGCGGTGGCCGCGCTCGCCGCCAAGACCATGCAACGCGTGACGGAACTCGCCGACCGGCGCTCCGGCGGGCGCGGCTCCGCGGCGGCCTCGCACGCCCGCTTTCCCGAATACCCGCGCAATGTGCGGGAACTGACCATTCCCACCTCGGTCGCTCCGGCCCGGGCGACGGTGTATCTGCCACCGGCCGACGAGACCGAAGGTTCCGCGCCGCCCGTGCATGTCAACTTCCACGGCGGCGGATACGTCGTCGCGCTCACCGAGCTGGACGACCCGCTGTGCCGCTTCCTCGCCGCCGAGGCGGGGGTCGTGGTGATCAACATCGACTACGTGGTCGCCCCGCAGCACCCGTTCCCGGCCCCGCCCCGACAGGCGTACGAGATCGTCCGCTGGGTGGCCGAGCACGGCGGGGAGCAGGGCTGGGACGGCGGCCGGCTCACCGTGGGCGGGCAGAGCGCCGGCGGCGGACTCGCGGCGGCCGTGGCCCGGCAGGCGCTGGAGGAGGGCGGCCCCTCGATCGCCCTCCAGGTGCTGCACTATCCCCCGCTGGACCTCGCGACCCACGCCAAGGACAAGCGAGCCGCCATCGACAAGCCGGCGCTGCGGCCCTGGATGGCCGACGTCTTCGACACCTCGTACGTCCCGGACCAGCGGCTGCGGACGGACCGGCTGGTGTCGCCCGCCCATCCCTCGGACACCGCGGATCTGACCGGCATCGCCCCGGCCCTCGTCGTCACCGCCGAGTACGACCTGCTGCGGTCGGAGGGTGAGCGCTACGCCGGCCGGCTGTTGAAGGCGGGCTCCCTGGCCGGGCACCATGACGTGGCCGGGGCCGACCACGGGTACGACGGCTCGGACGACGTGAAGGCGCGGGAGACGTACGCGCTGATCGCCCGCCATGTGCGGGAGGCGGGCCGGGGCTGAGACGGCGGCTTCGCAGCCCCGCGTTCAGGTCCCGGGGCTCGCGGCGGCCGCCTCCAGGACGACGTCGGCGACCCGTGCGGGCTGCTCGACGAGGACGGTGTGACCGGCGTCGGGCACCGTGACCAGGTGGATACGGGGGCACGCCTCCAGCACCTGCCGCTCGCCGTCCGTCAGACCGACCTCGTCGTGGTCGCCGCGCACCACCCAGGCGCTGACGCCGGAGTCGCACAGGCGCTCGACCAGTGACGGGTACCGGTCGAGGTACTCGTAGTAGCGCCGCACGATCCGCCGGCACGTGTCGGGATCGTTGTGCCCCATGTCCGCCGCGAGCGCGTCCGCCCGCCGGGGCGGCAGCTCACGCTTCATCGCCTTGGGAAGCAGCTTCAGCATTCCCGCCCAGGCCGCGGTGGAGATCCCCGGGACCCGCCCGACGGAGTTCATGACCCCCAGGAACCTCGCCTCGTCCCCGCGTGAGAACGTCGGCGACAACAGGACCAGAGGACCCGGGAACAGCCCCTCCGCCGCCATCTCGATCGCCACGTTCGCCCCGAGACTGTGGCCCACCACCACGTCACAGGCCGCGTCGGCCGCGAAGTCCGCCATCAGGCGGGCGTAGTTCTCCATGGTCACGTCGTCCGGTGCCGAGGTCCCGCCGAACCCCGGCATCGTCGCCGCCACCAGCCCCAGTCCCGCCACCGCGGGCTCGGCCATCACGTCCGCGTAGAACTCGGTCGTGCACAGGCCGCCCGGAATCATCAGCACCCGGTGCGGGGCGGCATCGACCGGCCCCGCGCGCCGGACATCCCAGCTCTCACTCATGCTCCGAGCGTGACGCCGTATGCCGTCCTGCGCATCCGCAGCAGCAGCCGAAGGGGTCGTGTGTTCTGCGGGCCGGCGGCGCCGGGTACACCGGGCCCCTTCCACGTCCCGGTGGACACCGGCCTGGTATTTCGGCTCGTCGAGGGCGAATGTGCGGGCGGCGGCGGGATCGGACGGGTCGACGACGTGCACGCACATGCATTGGGGAAACGTCGCTGGCCGTCCCTCTTTCCCAGGGCTCGGCGGATGAGCCGGCCGGCGCACCAGCGCGCCAGCCGGGCGCATGTCCTCGGCCGGCGCCCCTCGCGTCCTTCGGTCACCGACTGGATCGAGCACGACATGCCCTTGGCGTGACGTGGCCGAGCTCAGGCGGTACCGGTCGGACGGTGCAGGTAGGCGCCGACGGGCGGGCCGACGACCTTGCCCGCCCGCACGATGTGGTGGCCCCTCAAGAAGGTGTCGGTGACCTGGGCGGTCAGCTCGAACCCCTCGAACGGGGTGTACTGCTGCGTCGACTCCGACTCCGCGGCGCGCACGGTCCAGGTGCGGCCCGGGTCGACCAGGGCGATGTCGGCGTCGAAGCCGGGGGCGAGGCTGCCCTTGGTGCGCAGTCCGTAGCGCCGGGCCGGGTTCCAGGAGGTCAGCGCGGCGATCCGGCCCAGCGGCAGGCCGCGTTTCGTTCCCTCGGTGAGCAGGCCGGGCAGGAGGTACTCGGCGCCGCCGAAGCCGGCCTTGGCGAGGAAGACGTCGTCCCCGGGCTCGCCGAACTTCACCTCCTCGCGGCAGCACGCGTGGTCGCTCACGACCCAGTCCACGGTGCCGTCGAGCATGTACTCCCACAGCGCCTCGACGTCGTCGCGGGGCCGCAGCGGCGGGTTGACCTTGCCGCCGAGGCCGTGCGCGGTGGTGATGTCGGCGAGCAGATGCCCGACCGTCACCTCACGGCGGAAGTCGATGTGCGGGAACGCCCGGCTCATCCGCACGGCCGCGTCGACCGCCTTGCGGGACGACAGGTGCAGCAGGTTGATCGTGGGCAGCCCGGTCTCGTGCGCCAGGTAGGAGGCGACGGCGACCGCGAGGCCTTCGGAGTGCTGCGGCCGGGAGGCGCTGTAGGCGGCGAGCCCGGTGAGGTCACCCGCCTCCTCGACCAGCCTGGTGTACGCGGTCATGATCTCGGCGGTCTCGCAGTGCAGGGAGAGGGAGATCTCGTCGGCGAGGTCGGGGAACCGCTCGCGGGCGGCCTGCACCCCGCGCATGACGAACTCGAAGTGCGCGTAGTCGTACCGCTCGTCCTCGGGGAGCATCAGGAACGCGTTCTGGTCGGCCGACCTGCCGTGGAGGCCGTGGCTGCCGTAGAACATGAAGACCTTGAACGAGGTGACGCCGAACCGCTCGATCAGGTCGGCAATCTCGTCGATGTGAGCGCGCGAGATCGGCGCGAGGTGGAAGCCGTAGTCGACGTGGGCGCGGCCGGCGGCGGCGGCCAGCACCTCGGGGAAGAAGTCGGCGTACGCCCCGGCCTTGTTGAGGTAGTAGCGGCCTGTCCGGGTGTAGGTCAGAGCGCTGGTGACGCCTCCCTGTGCGCACGCGCGGCTCTCGGTGGCCGCGTCCTCGGGCAGCGGGTGGTAGATCCCCCAGTGCTGGTGGGCGTCGACGACACCGGGGAACGCCAGCCTGCCGTCGGCGTCGACCACCCGACGGGCGCCTTCCGCGGCGATGCCGGAGGCTACGGCGGCGATCCGGCCGCCGCTGACGGCGATGTCCGCGGGGCGCGCGTCGGCGTGGTCCTGGGTGTCGTGGCTGACGACACGGGCGTTCTTCACCACCAGGTCGTACGCGGTCATGCAGGCCTCCTGCCTGTGTCGTCCTCAGTTCGTCATGCGCCGATCACCCGGTTCTCCTCGGCCCAGAAGACGAGCCGCTTCTGGGCGAACCGGATGACGAAGTGGGCGATCAGCCCCAGTACGGAAAGCACCACCAGCACGGCGAACATCCCGGCGATGTCGAAGTTGTAGTTGGTCTGCAGCAGGAGGTATCCCAGGCCCTCCTTCGCGCCGATGAACTCGCCGACGACGGCGCCGAGGATCGAGAAGACGATCCCGATGTCCAGGCCGGCGAAGAGGAAGGGGAGCGCGCTCGGCAGCCGCACCATCCGGAACACCTGGAACCTGCCGGCGCCGAACACCGTGAGCATCTGGATCCGGTCGGCGTCGGCCGAGCGCAGCCCCTCGATGACGTTGACCAGCACGGGGAAGAACGAGATCACCGCCGCCATGACGACCTTGCTCGTCATGCCGAAGCCGAACCAGACGACGAACAAAGGCGCGAGCGCCACCTTGGGGACCGTCTGGAAGGCGACGACATACGGCATGAAGGTGCGCTCGATCAGCCGCACCTGGGAGACCGCGGTGCCCAGGACCAGCGCCGCCGCCACTCCGAGCAGAAAGCCGTACAGCGACTCCAGGACCGTCACCTTCAGATGCCTCCAGAACAACGGGTCCGCCAGCTGCGTGCGGAGGGCCTCGAAGATCTGCGAGGGGCGCGGCAGCACGTAGTCGTCGATACCGAAGGCGGGGACCGCGAACTCCCAGGCCAGCATGGCGACGACGAAGACGGCGGGAGCGAGCAGCAGTTCGGGGCGCTCTCGCAGGTCCACGCGGAGCCTCCGCCTGCCCGGTCGCTTCATGAGTCGATCACCCAGGTGGCGTTGAAATGCCTGCGGATCCGCTCGACGAAGACTCCGGCGCGGTCCGAGGCCATCGCGCCGAGTGTGCGCGGGCGTTCGAGCTCGATGTCGACGATCTCGGCTATGCGGCCGGGGCGGGGGCTGAGCACCACGACCCGGTCGGAGAGGAAGACCGCCTCCGGGATGGAGTGGGTGACGAACACGACGGTCTGGCCGCTCTCCCGCCAGATCCTCAGCAACTCGACGTTCATCGACTCGCGGGTCAGGGCGTCGAGGGCGCCGAAGGGTTCGTCCATCAGCAGCACGGCCGGGTCGTGCACCAGGGCCCGGCAGATTCCGGCGCGCTGCTGCATCCCGCCGCTCAGCTCATGCGGGTGTCTGCCCTCGAAGCCGTCGAGGCCGACCATCGCGAGCAGCCGCTCGGCCCGCTCCCGGTACACCGAGGCGTCGAGTTTCTGTATCTCCACGGGCACCATCACGTTCTGCAGCACGGTGCGCCAGGGCAGCAGGGTGGGCGTCTGGAAGACCATGCCGACCTCAGGCAGCGGCCCCCTCACGTCGTGGTCGGCCACGCGGACCGTGCCCTGGCTGCCGGAGACGATCCCGGCGAGGATCTTCAACAGGGTGGTCTTGCCGCACCCCGACGGGCCGACGACCGACAAGAACTCGCCGCGTCGGACCGTGAAGGTGACGTCCGAGAGTGCGTGGGTCGGCTCAGACCTGCGCGGCCGGTAGGTCTTGTGGAGTCCGGTGACCTCGATCCAGCGGTCTTCGTCCACGATCTGCCCGCTCTCCTGTTCTTCCCGTTCTCCTGCTTCTCCCCGCGTTCCTCCGTCACCCGGCGGCCTTCGCCTTCGCGATCACGACCGCAGGGTCGAAGTCGTTCGCGCCCTTGAGCAGGCTGGCGTCCCACAGCGCCGGGAGGGGGACGTCCTCGGTGATCTGGCCGGCCGTCCTGGTGTAGGCGACCGTCTTGTCCCACTCCACGTCGCTGATCACACCCCAGTCCTCGAAGTTCTCGGGCTCACCGGTGGTGGGGACCGCGGTCTTGATCCACGCGTCGAGGGTCCTGGTGTCGTCGGCGATGCGGTCGTCGGCCTTCTTGCCGGTCAGCAGTTGGGGGAAGGCCTGGTAGCCGTCGCGCATGGCGGCCTCGGGGTTGACGGCGGAGAAGAGCAGTGCCTTGTAGGAGGCGCGCAGGAAGCGCGTCAGCACGTCCTTCTTCTCCTTCAGGGTCTTCTCGGTCACCGCGTAGGTCAGGGAGCGGATACCGTCGAAGGCGTCGGAGTTGTCGAGATAGCGCAGCTCAGTGCCCGTGTTCTCGATGGTGGTGTACGCCTGGGTGTACAGGGCGAGTACGTCGACCTTGCCGTCCTCCAGGGCGGCCAGGGCCTGTGCGCCGACGCCGACGGGCAGCAGGTCGATGTCCTTGGCCGCGTCCAGTCCGGCGTCGCTCGCGTACGCGCGGGCGTAGATGGCCGAGCCGGAGGCGAGGCTGATGACCCCGATCTTCTTGCCCTTGAGGTCGGCCGGGCTCCTGACCTCACTGCCGGGCTGGACGGCCATGCGCCACGGCCAGTTCCGTACCAGGCCCCCGATGGCCTTCACCGGCACGCCCTTCTCCCGTGCGGCGAGGATGGCTCCCGCGTCGGCCGGCGCGATGTCGGCGCTGTTCGAGGCGACGGCCTGGACCGCTGCCACCGACCCGTCGGTGTTGATCACGTCGACTTTCAGCTTCTCCTCGGCCAGATAGCCCTCGGCGGCGCCCACCGCGTAGGTGGCGACCTCTTCCTTGGGGGCGATCACGGCCGAGGGAACGGCGAGTTGGAGCGTGGCCGGGGCGCCCGAGTCACCGTCGGAGGGCGACGAGGGCCCGTCCGCGCAGGCGGAGAGTACCGCGAGGACGGCGACGCCGAGGCCGAGCCGTAAGGGGAGCTTCATCTTCCGTACCTTTCGTGGCCGTGCCGCTCGATGAGGTCGGCGGCAGTGCGCAGCCCGTCGCGGGCCCGGATGGTCGTGGAGGCTTCGGTCAATCTGTGCCGCAGGCGGGTGTCGCCGAGCAACTCCGCCAGGGCGCCGTGTAGTTGAGCATCGGTGAAGCGGTACGGGTCGAGGCGGACGCCGTAGCCGAGTTCGGCGACCCGCTGTGCGTTGTCGTACTGGTCCCAGAACAGCGGGAGCACGATCATGGGCTTGCCGAAGTGGAGGCTCTCGGTGGTCGTGTTGTTGCCGCCATGGGTGATGACGAGGTCGACGAGCGGGAGGATCCGCGTCTGCGGGAGGAACTGAGCGCCCCACATGGTGGGAGGCAGCTCGATCTCGTCGTGCAGCGGCCCCTTGGAGACGATGTAGCGGTGCGGGGTGCGCGCCAGGGAGGCGATGACCCGGCGCATGAGGTCGACGTCGGCGGAGCCGAGGGAGCCCAGACTGAAGTAGATCAGCGCGCTGCCCTCAGGCCGCTTTGCCCACTCCGGCGGCAGGGTGAACTTCTCGTCGGTCTCGCGGACCGAGGAGTCCAGCCGGTGCCAGGCAGGACCCAGCGGGCGGGCTTCCGCGTAGTCGGCGATCTCCGGGTAGACGTACAGGTTCAGCTCGCCGTCGTGGATGAACTCCAGGTCGGGCAGCGGCCTCGCGCCCTGGTCCACGACCCAGGCGTTGAACTCGGCCCAGACCTCGCGGTGCGTGCGGTCGTACTCGGCACGGAACTCGTCCCAGCCCGCGCGGTCACCGGCCGGGTACCCGGAGAAGGGCGGGGGAACGTGTTCGCCCTTCACCTCCAGCGGGTTGCAGGAGACGATCCGCACGAAGGGCACCTCCGCCGTGGTCAGCGCGGGGAAGCAGACGACGTTGTCCTCGACGATCACGTCCGGCCGGACCCGGTCGACGATACTTCTGAGCTGAGGTTCGCAGTACCGGGCGCCCGCGACCAGTTCCTCCCAGACGGGCCTGACCCACGTGCTCAGCTGTTCGATCGTGGGCTTTTGGAACTCGGGGGCGGTGTCCCGCACGAAGTCCTTCCAGAACTGGCCCGCCTCCTGGGGTTTTTCAGGCGGCGGGGCCAGGTCGACCAGGTCCTCCTCGAAGCCGAGCGGGGCGAGCCTGCCCTTCCAGGACGCCTCCGCCGCGAACACCACACGGTGCCCGCGGCGGCGTAACACGTCCCCTATGCCTATGCAGTTGTTGGTCGGACCGTAGGCGCTCTCCGGCGCGAAGAGGATGGTCAGGGGTCCGCTCAAGGGGTGTCTCCCGTCGTCTCGATCACTACCGCGCTCTCCGGGTCCCACGACAGCGCGACGTGGGCCCCCGAGGTCACCGTGGCCGGGCCCGGAACGGTCAGCAGGACCGGGCGGTCCAGACCGGCAACCGTGACCGCGATCCTTGAGGAGCCGCCGAGATAACTGATGTCCGACACCGTGCCGTGCAAGGAGGCGTCCGCGTCCCCGGCGGCGAGCCGGATGCTCTCCGGACGTACGCCGACCAGCCCCGCCGTATCACCGGCCGGGGCGGGCAGCATGCCGACGCCGGGTACGTCGAGTCCGCCGGAGGGCAGCAGCCGTCCGGAGAAGACGTTGTTGGCGCCGACGAAGCCCGCGACGAACCGGCCCCGAGGGTGCCGGTAGAGCTCGACGGGGGTGTCGACCTGCTGGACGCGCCCGCGGTCCAGGACGGCGATCCGGTCGGCGAGCGACATCGCCTCCTCCTGGTCGTGGGTGACGACGAGGAAGGTGATGCCCACCTGGTGCTGGAGGCGCTTGAGCTCCAGCTGCATCTCGGCGCGGACCTGCTTGTCGAGGGCCGACAGCGGCTCGTCGAGCAGCAGCACACGGGGGCGTTTGACGATGGCACGGGCGAGGGCGACCCGCTGCCGCTGCCCGCCGGACAGCTGGTGGGGCCGTCTGCGGGCCTGCGCGGTCAGCCCGACGGTGTCGAGTACGGCCGCGACCCGTTCGGCGATCTCCGCTCGGGCGAGCCCTTCCCGCGCCAGCCCGTACGCGATGTTCTTCTCCACGTTCATGTGCGGGAACAGCGCGTACGACTGGAACATGAGGTTGACCGGCCGCCGGTGCGCGGGCACACCCAGCAGGTCCTGGCCGTCCAGGGCGACCGTGCCGCTGTCCGGGGCCTCGAATCCGGCGAGGACGCGCAGCAGGGTCGTCTTCCCGCAGCCGCTCGGGCCGAGCAGGGCGAAGAACTCGCCCTCCTCGATCTCCAGGCTCACCCCGTCCAGTGCGGTGACCTCGCCGAACCGCCGGGTGACGGCATGGATACGGATCACAGCGCCTCCGTCAGCCGGCTGACGCGCTGGGCGGCGATCACCACGGTGAAGCTGACCGCGAGCAGCAGGGTGGCGAGCGCGTTGATCTCCGGGGTGACGCCGAACCTGATCATCGAGTAGATGACGATCGGCAGGGTGGGATCCTTCGGTCCCGCGGTGAAGAAGGCGATGACGAACTCGTCGAGCGAGAGCGTGAACGTCAGCAGGGCGCCCGCCACGATGCCGGGAGCGAGGGTCGGCAGGGTGATGCGGAGGAACGTGGTGACCTCGCCCGCGCCGAGGTCGCGTGAGGCCTCCTCCAGGGAGGGGTCGACGTGGGCGATCCGGGTGCGCACGACGGCCGTGACGAAGGCGAGGCCGAAGACGGTGTGGGCGAGCAGCACCGAGTGCAGGCCGAGGGTGGCCGAGACGAGCGAGTAGAAGGCGAGCAGGCCGATCGCGAGCACGATGTCCGGCAGGACGGCGGGCAGCACCGACAGCGCGGGCAGCAGCCGCGACCGGCTCGCGTGGCGGGCGAGCCCCACGGCGAGCAGTGTGCCGAGGACGGTGGACAGGGCGGTCGCGCCCGCGGCCACGATCAGCGTGTTGGCCAGGCCCCGCAGGACCTCGTCGTCGCCGGCCAGCGTGCCGTACCAGGCGGTGCTGAACCCGGACCACTCGTAGGGGCTGTCCGAGCGGTTGAAGGACATCACCACGAGCACGACGACGGGCGTGTAGAGGAACGCGTACGTCGACCACAGCGGGAGGAGCGTCGCCCGGCGCATCAGCGGCCGCCCAGCCGGCGCCCGGCCCAGGCCTGCGCCATGAACAGCAGGACCAGGAACGCCATGAGGGCGAGGGCGAGCACCGAGCCGAACGGCCAGTCCCGTGCCGTGAGGAACTGGTCCCTGATCAGGTTGCCGACCATGACCGTGTGCCCGCCGCCCAGCAGTTCGGGGACGACGAAGTTGCCGAGGCTGGGCACGAAGACGAAGACGCAGCCGGTCAGTATGCCGGGCAGGGTGTGCGGGAGGGTCACGCTCCAGAACGTGCGGGCCGGGCGGGCGCCAAGATCGGCCGAGGCTTCGAGCAGCCGCCGGTCGACCCGCTCGATCGCCGAGTACAACGGCAGCACCATCAGCGGGAGATAGGCGTAGAGCAGTCCGAGGACGACGGCGGGTTCCGTGTAGAGAAGTTCCAGCGGCCGGTCGATCACGCCGATGCCGGTGAGGGCCGAGTTGACCACACCTCGGCTGGACAGCAGCACGATCCAGGCGTAGGTCCGGATCAGGAAGTTGGTCCAGAACGGGAGCACGACCAGGACCAGGGCGACCGTGCGCCATCGGTCGGACAGCCGGCTGATCGCGTACGCGGTCGGGTAGCCGAGGAGAAGCGCGAGCAGCGTGGTGACGGCGGCGATGCGCAGCGAGTCGGTGAGGACGCCGGCGTAGAGGGGGTCGGCGATCCGCGCGAAGTTCTCGCCGGTGCTTCCGTCCTCGTACGCGATCCCGCCGAAGCGGCCCCGCCGGAAGACCGTGTAGCCGATCAGCAGGGCCATCGGCAGCAGGAGCAGGACGACCAGGTAGGACAGGCCCGGGCCGAGCAGGACGAGACGGGCTCGCACCTGTGCTCCTCCGGCCGCCTTCCCCCGGCGGGCCATCAGCCCGCGGTGACTTCCGTGACGATCCGGGTGTATGCCGTCGTGGCGTCCCCGAGGTCGACGACGGACTCACCCTTGAGTAATTCCTCGGGGGTCATGGCGAGTGCGGGGTAGCTCTTCAGCAGGGCCGGGTCGAGTTCGGCCATGGCGGCGGTGTTGGGGACCTTGTAGAAGATGTTCGAGGCGACCCAGGAGTGCACCTTCGCGTCGAGGACGTAGTCGATGAAGGCGTGCGCCGCCTCTTTGTTCTTCGACGACTTGAGGATGACCATCGTGTCCGTCCAGAGGTCGCTGCCCTCCTTGGGGACGACGAAGCCGATCCTCTTGTCGTCGGTCGGGCACCAGCCGTCCCAGGCCTCCGCCAGCACGGCCTCCCCGGATGTGAGCCGGTCGCCGAACGTGGTGTCGTCGTAGGCGAGGAGCCCGTCCTTCGCGGTGAGGAGCAGCTCCTTGACCCGGGCGAGCTGTTGCTCGTCCGTGGTGTTCACCGAGTAGCCGAGCGCCTTCTGCGCGGGGAGGAAGAGCCAGCGTTCGGTCTTCAGCATGGTGGCCTTGCCCTTGACCGCGGCGCGCGGCTTCAGCAGGTCGTTCCAGCTGTCGGGGGTGTAGCCGACGAGGTCCTTGCGGTAACAGAGCCCGGTGGTGCCCCAGGTGTACGGGACGGAGTAGACGTTGCCCTTGTCATGGGCGAGCCGGGCGGCGAGCGGGTCCAGGTTCTTGAGGTGCGGAACCAGATCGTGGTGGATGGGTTCGAGCAGCCCCTGTGCAGCGAGCGCCTGCGCGTACTGGCCCGATACGAACGCCACGTCGATGCCGCTGTCTGCGGAGGCGGTCAGTTTGGCGACGATCTCCTCGTTGGTGCTGTGCTTGGCGACGGTCATGGGCGTGCCGACGGCCGAATCGAACCGGGCGGGCAGGTCCTTCGGCATATAGCCGTCCCAGTTCGAGACGGTGAGCCGCTGCTTGCTCAGATCCGCCTCGGGGTCGAGCGACGCGGAGGCGGCCGGGCCACTTCCTCCCGGTTGGCTGTCGCCGCCGCATGCGGGGAGAAGGAGCGCGAGGACGGCCACCGTCGCGGCCACGGACACGTGCCTGAACCTCAGTGCGCCCAACACGCCACTCCCTTGCTGTCGAGATCAGCCAACTGAGCGTGGTTCGTGCCCAGTTCGCCGAACGGCTCACGGGCAGGCATCGGTTTCCGGAGTCTCGCACCGTTGGCATGCACCGGGCAAGACGGCCTTTTCGTCCGGCCTCGTTCTCGCCCTGCCGCGGTCTCGGGGCCGGTCTCCGTCCAGTCCGGCTGCGGCGCACCCCACTCAGGGCGGCGTGCTCCGCTGGGTCACCGTGCTGTCAATGACCGACCGGCGGTGTGCCGTGCGTGTGGAAGGACTCGATGGTCTTCAGACCCCACGCCTGCCCTTTCTTCCGCTCCTCCTCGGTCCAGGTGATCAGCGGCCAGTCGGGCGCCAGCACCAGCCGGGTGAGCGGGTTGCACAGCTCGATCCGGTTGCCGCCGGGCTCGTAGACGTACAGGAAGAACGTCTGCTGGATGGCGTGCTTGTGCGGGCCCGTCTCGATGAACACGCCCATGTCGATGGCGAGATCGGCGGCGCGCAGGATGTCCTCGCGGGTGTCGGTGGCGAAGGCGATGTGGTGCAGCCGACCGGTGGAGCCGGTCCAGTCCTCGGTGTAGACGACGTCGTACGACTTGTTGGTGAAGGTCAGCCAACGTGCCGCGATCCTGCCGGAGTCGAGCTGGATCTGCTCCGTGGGCCGGGCGCCCAGCACGTTCTGCTGGAACTCGGCGTTGGCGAGCACGTCGGCGGCGAGGAAGTTGATGTGGTCCAGACGCCGTACTCCCACGCCCCGGTTGGGCTTGGCCTGCGGCTGGTTCTTCAGCGCCGGCCTCAGCTCCTCGGGGGCCCGGAAGTGCTCGCTCTCCCAGTAGAGGGCGTGCTCGTGGCCGTCCGGGTCGGTGGTGACGTACAGCTTGCCGAGGCCGGGTTCGTCCTCGGCCCAGTGGCCGGTGCCGCCCACTTCCTCGACCGCCTTGACCCGGCGCTGGAGCGCCCCTTCGCTGGAGGTGCGCAGGGCGAGCCGGCCGAGGCCGGGCTGCTCGCGGGCGGTGAGCACCAGGCTGTGGTGCTCGTAGTCGTCGAAGGTCCGCAGGTAGACGGTGCCGCCCTGCTGCCCGACGACGGTGAGCCCGAGATAGTCGGTGAAGAAGGCGACGCTCGCGTCCAGGTCCGGGGTGAACAGCTGGGCGTGGCCGACATGGGCGATGTCACCGAGCGGCGGAGTCATCGTTGACCTCCTTGGGAGGGTGGGAGGAGCGGTGCCGACCCGGCGGACCGGGGGAAGACGGTGCCGTCGAAGATCTTGCGGGCCGTGCGGACCACGGCGGTGCGGCGGGCCCTGGGCAGGCCCTCGGGGGTGGTGCCGAGGCTGCTTTCGATGTCCAGGAATCCGGTGGGGTGTTCGATGCGCACGCGGTGGCTGCCGGTGTCCACTTCGGCGATCTCCGCCCCCACACCGCCTTCGATGCGCAGGCCCGCCGCCACACTGGCCGCGCCGAGCACGCCGATGGAGGGGTGGCAGCGCACCGGGATGAAAGTACGGGTGGTGACCGCGCCGCCGTTCCGGGACGGGGCGAGCAGGCTGAGCTTGGGCACGGTGGTGTCCGACACGTCGCCGAGGCCCATCAGACGGCCGGCTTCGAGCCGGATCTTCCGCAGCCGGTCGGCCAGCGCGGGATCCTCCTCCAGGTCCTTGGGCGTCTCGTAGCCGGTGACCTTCAGGGACGAGGCCGCGATGAGCAGGGTCGGCATGCCGTTGTCCACACAGGTCACCGGGACGCCGTCGATCTCGTCCCGGACGTTTCCGGTGGGGAGCAGAGGGTTCGCGCCCGGCGGGAACTCGATCATGACCGGCGCGGCCGTCCCCGGCACGCCCGAGATCTCGGCGTTCCCCGTGTAGTCCACGCGGCCACCGGGGGTCGGGAAGGTCGCGGTGGCCAGGTCGCCGGTGTTGACCATGCGGATGCGGACGGAGGTCTCCTGCTCCCCCGCCGCCACCAGCCCGCGCTCGACGGCGAAGGGACCGATACCCGCGAGGATGTTCCCGCAGTTCTGACGGGCTATCACTTCCGGGTTTTCGACCGCGACTTGGAGGAAGAGGTAGTCGACGTCGGCCTGCGGGTCGGAGGAGGGCGAGACCACCGCCACCTTGCTGGTGAGCGGGTGCGCCCCGCCCAGGCCGTCGATCTGCCGCTCGTCGGGGCTGCCCATGATCCGCAGCAACAGGTCGTCCCGCAGTGCCGGCTCGGCGGGGAGGTCGCCGGCGAGGAAGTAGGCCCCCTTGGAGGTGCCGCCCCGCATCAGCAGGCAGGGCACCTCCTCGGGCCCGCGGGTCATGACCTCTCCCCCGTGTACTGCTCGTACGTCTGGTACTCGACGCCCAGCCTCTTCAGCGTGTCCCGCAAGCCGTAGCGGTCCAGGCCGAGTTGGCCGTCGAGGAAGGCGGCTCGGGCCTTGGCCTCCTTGGCCTCGCGGGCCTCGGACGCCTCCACGGCGGCGCGGGCGCGCTCGCGCGGAACGACGACCACGCCGTCGTCGTCGGCGAGGATGACGTCGCCGGGGCGGATGACCTGGCCGTCGATGGCGACCGGGACGTTGACCGACCCTCCGGTGGCCTTGACGGTGCCCTGCGCGGAGACGGCCCGGGACCAGGCCGGGAAGTTCATCTCGCGCAGTTCCTGGGTGTCGCGGATACCGGCGTTGATGATCAGGCCGCGCACGCCCCGCCGTTGCAGCGCGGTGGCGAACAGCTCGCCGAACATGCCGTCGGTCGACGGGGACGTGGTGGTGACGACGAGGAGGTCGCCCTCGCCGCACTGCTCCACGGCCGCGTGGATCATGAGGTTGTCGCCGGGCCAGCTGAGCACGGTGACGGCGGCGCCGGCGACCCGTACGCCCTGCTGGACGGGTCGGATCTGCGGACCCAGCAGACCGGTGCGGCCCATCGCCTCACTGACGGTGGCCACGCCGAACCCGGCCAGCGCGTCGACGTCCTTGGCTTCCGCCTTCGGCGGGTTGGTGACGATGACGCCGCTCATGCCAGTTCCTTCGCGATCTGCGGGTACGGACGCATGTACGCCTCGGCCATGGTCTTGTGCGCGAGCCCCAGGTTGGGTCCGGCGTTGCGCCTGAGCTGGACGCCCCGGCGCACGGCGAGGTCGGTGTAGTAGTCCCACAGGTGCTGCTGGGCGGCCAGGCACTCCATGGCCTTGCGCTTGGTCTCCCACACCTCGGTGATGTCAAGCAGGACCTCGGGCTTGAAGCCGCTCATCTCGGGCTGGTGGGGTTCGAAGTAGAAGACCGGTGGCGCGCCGGTGATCTCGCCCTCGCCCGGATAGCCGATGGCCTGGGCGAGGATCCGGGCCTCCAGGGCCATGCGGTTGGCGGCCGGGTGATCGCCGTTGTACGGGTCCTCGGTGGGGTGGGTGAGGACGACGTCGGGCTGGGTCTCGCGGTAGACGGCGACGAGTAGGTCGGTCAGGTCGGCGGTGGCCACGAGAGGGTAGTCGCCGGCGTCGAAGAAGCGGACCTGGGCGCCGAGGGTGGCGGCGGCGCGCTCGGCCTCGTCACGGCGTATCGCCTTGATCTCGTCGAGCTTCCTGCCCTCGCGCCACGCCTTGGCGGACTCGCCGCGCTCGCCGAAGGTCAGGCAGGCGATGGTGACCTTCTCGCCGCGCAAGGCGGCCAGGGCGATGGCTCCGCCCGCCCGCCACACGAAGTCCCCGGCGTGCGCGGTGATGACGAGTGTCGCTCGTGGAACGGCGGGCGCGCCTGGATGCATCATTGCTCACATCTCCTTGGAGTGGACAGGTGTGCGCCCGCCTAGCGCGGTTCAGCCGCGCAGCGCCTCGATCACGCTGGTGAGGTGGGCACGGACGGCCGTCTCGGCCGCCTGCGGGTCCCTGGCTCTGATCGCCTCGATCATCTCCAGGTGCTCATTCAGGGACTGCTGCGGACGTCCCGGCCTCAGCGCCAACTGGAAGCGGTGGCGCACCAGTTGAGCGTTGAGCCGCTCCAGCAGTTCCAGGGCTGTCTGCTGGCCGGAGAACTCCCGGATCCTGGTGTGCAGTTCGTGATTGAGGTCGGAGTACGTCACGGGCTCACCGTCCGCCACGGCCTTGGTCATCGCCGTGCCCAGCTCCGTCAGTTCGGCGAGCTGGTCGTCGCTCGCCGCGACGGCCGTCTTCGCCGCGCACAGCCCTTCGAGGACCATGCGGCACTCGGTGATGGCGACCGCTTCCTCCACGGTCACCACCCGCACCCGTGAACCACGGTTGCGGATCCGCTCGACGAGGCCCTGGGCCTCCAGATCGATGAGCGCCGCACGGATGCTGGCCCGCGTCACACCGAACTGCTCGGCGAGTTCGTTCTCCACCAGCCGCTGCGCCGGTGCCATGTCGCCGCGCAGGATCGCCTGCCGCAGTTGCGACAACGCCAGCTGCTTGGCCTGCTCCCCGGTGCTCGGACGGGCTTCTTTCGGCATGCGCTCTCCCTGAGTGAGTGCCTGACAAACCTAAATCTAGCCAAACAAAATTGTCAACAATTTTGTCCGTCATTGTCGTGGCAACCAGCCCGCACGGGTCCGCGGCACCTCGGAAAGAGAGACCTCCATGGCCACCATGAGGTCCGTCCTGGCCGGCGCCGGACGTCCTCGCCGGCGCCGGACCCAAGGTCGACGTGGTGGACGTCGAGCGTCCGGACCCCGGCCCGACGCGCTGGTACGGGCCGCGACGACAGGGCCGGGACAAGACGGCCAGGACCACACGGCCGGCGCCCGCGCACGCCGCGCACGGCGTGCGGGATCAGTCGGTGCGCCCGGGTGGGGCCGTCGTACCCCGGATCTCCAGCGTGGGGGCGGCCAGGTGGACCCGCCCCGGTCCCCCGGCTCCCTCGAAACGGTCGAGGAGGCAACGGGCCGCGCGGCGCCCGACCTCGTGGCCGGCGTTGTCGACGGTGGTGAGCCACAGGTGGCGCAGCCGGGAGATGCTCGTGTTGTCGTAGCCGGTGACGGAGAGGTCCTCGGGGACGCGCAGGCCCAGTTCCTCGGCGGCCGAGAGCGTGCCGACGGCGGCGATGTCGTTGACGGCGACGACGGCGGTGGGCCGCTCGGGCCGGCTGAGCAGCCGGACGGCCGTGCGGAAGCCGCCCTCCTCCGTCATGTCGCTGAGCTCGACGGGGGCCCGGTCCGCGAGGCCGTGGGCGCGCATCACCGCCTCGACGCTGCGCCGCCGCAGCTCGCCGACGGCTCCGTAGCCCGCGAGGTGCGCGATATGTCGGTGTCCGAGGCCGATGAGGTGCTCGGTGACCAGCCGGGCCCCCTGTTCGTCGTCGCCCGCCACCACGTCCACACCGGCCGGAACCGGCTCACGGGCGCCGGCCACGACGACCGGTATGCGGGCGGCGACCGTCTCCAGCGCGGCCGGGTCGGGCAGGGTGCCCACCACGACCAGGCCGTCGACCTGGAGGTCCAGGAAGGGGCGGGCGAGGTCCTGGCCGGCGCGGCGGTTGAGGCGGGCGTCGCCGAGCAGCATGTGCAGGCCGTGGTCGTGCAGCAGCGGGTTGAGGCCGTCGAGGAGGTCGACGAACCAGGGGTTGCGCAGGTCGTTCAGGAGTACGCCGACGGTTCGGGTGCGCTGCTCGCTGAGGCTGCGGGCGGCGGCGTTCGGCCGGTAGCCGAGTTCCCGTACGGCCCGCAGCACGGCCTCCCGTTTCTCCGACCGCACCTGTCCTGAGCCGCGCAGCACCAGGGAGACCAGTGACTTGGACACGCCGGCCCGCTCGGCCACGTCCCGGATCGTCGGCTGTCCCATGGGATGGACCGTTCCATGGGACCCGACGGCTTGTCAAAGGGTTGACATCCACCCGTAACCGCACTCAGGGTGGCCAGGACAGGGTGTGGACCGGTCCAAGAAGGGTTGTCATGGTGGATTCGCTCGGTGTCGCCGTCGTCGGGTTCGGCTGGATGGGCCGGGTGCACAGCCAGGCGTACGCCCGCGTCCGGCACCACTTCCCGCAACTCGGTCTGCGCCCGGAGCTCGTGGTCGTCGCCGAGGAGGTGCCCGGCCGGGCCGAGGAGGCCGCCGCGCAGTTCGGCTTCGCCGCCACGACCCGCGACTGGCGGGAGGTGGCCGCGGATCCCCGGGTGCAGGCCGTCAGCATCACCGCGCCGAACTTCCTGCACCGGGAGATCGGCGTGGCGATGGCCGAGGCCGGCAAGCACATCTGGATCGAGAAGCCGGTCGGCCTCACCCTGGCCGACGCGCGGGCGGTGGCCGAAGCGGTCGCCGAGGCGGGCGTCCAGGGCGCGGTGGGCTTCAACTACCGCAACGCGCCCGCCGTCGAGACGGCCCGCTCGCTGATCGCCTCCGGCGAGATCGGCACGGTCACCCATGTCCGGGTGCGTCTGTTCAGCGACTACGCGGCCCACCCCGAGGGGGCGCTGACCTGGCGGTACGAGCGGGAGCGCGGCGGCAGCGGAGTACTGGGCGACCTGGCCTCGCACGGCGCCGACCTGGCCCGGTACCTGCTCGGCGACATCGCGTCCCTGACGGCGGACACTGCGGTCTTCGTCCCGGAGCGGGCCCGCCCCACCGGCGCCACCGCGGGTCACAGCCGCGCCTCGGGCGGCGAACTCGGCCCGGTGGAGAACGAGGACTACGTCAACTGTCTGCTGCGGTTCACCTCCGGAGCGCGTGGCGTCCTGGAGGCCTGCCGGGTCTCGGTCGGCGAGCAGAACAACTACGGCTTCGAGGTGCACGGCACCAAGGGCGCGGTGTTCTGGGACTTCCGCCGGATGAACGAGCTCGGTGTCAGCCGCGGTACCACCTACCAGGACCAGCCGGTCAGCACGGTGTACGTCGGCCCGGGCGACGGCGAGTTCGGCGCGTTCCAGCCGGGCGCGGCGAACGCGATGGGCTACGACGACCTGAAGGTCGTGGAGGCCCACCGCTTCCTCCGCTCCGTCGCCGAGGGCGTCCCGTACGGGGCCACGCTCGCGGACGCCGTGCACAGTGCCGCCGTACTGGAGGCGATGGCGCGGTCCGCCGAGAGCCGGGCCTGGGTGGAGGTGCACCCGGGAGAGTGTCCCTAGGACCACCCCGGATCCGGATCCCAGGCCCCGCGACGGCGGGCCCCGGGGACGGCAGGCTTCGAAGGGCGCCGGCGGCACGCCGGCGCCGGACGAATCCGCCTCACCGACTCCCGGGGGAATCCATGAACGACATCCTCGCCAGGCGCCTGACGGGCCTCGCGGGCATCACCGCCGCGCTCGCCCTGATCGTCGAAGTACCGCTGTACTTCGTCTACTCGGGTCCGCCGCCGGACGCGAACGTCCTGTCCCGGCTGCTGCTGGGCATCATCGGGCTGGCGTCCCTGGTGGTGTTCGTGACCGCCTTCCGCGAGCTGGTCAAGCGGGTGAGTCCCGCCCACGAGTGGGTCGGCTCGCTGGCCTTCGCCACGGGGCTGGTCTACGCGACGATCACCCTGGTTTCCACCGGTCTGGAGGCGGGCGCGGTGATCGCCGCGGACCGACCGATCGACCCGACGATCGACGTCAGCGGCACCTACATCCTGTACGGCTCGATCTCCCGGCTGATGCTGGCGCTGTTCCTGACCGCGTTCGGGTACGCCGTCTCCCGCAGCCGGCTGCTGCCGCGCTGGACCGGCCGGTCGGCGTACGTCCTCGCAGCGGTCAACCTGGCCTTCGTGCCGTCCCTGTTCTTCGGCAACACGCCCGCGAACTTCTACGCGGCGAACGGCTGGGGCACCACCGCGCTGATGGGCGCCGTCCTGAGCTACTGGCTGCTGGCCGTGGGCGTCTCGACGTACCGCGGTGCCGGACGGGTCGCACCGACCGGGTCGCCCGCGCTGCGGCACTGACGTTCCTGCTCGCGAAGCCCGCCCCAGGCCGCCGGTGTCAGCCGGTCGTCGCCTGGGGCGGCATGTTGTACGGGGTGACCACCTGGATCGCCGATGGCAGGCTCGGCCCGGCCGACGGCAGGGCGCCATGGGCCCGCATGACGATGTGGCACGCCTCGCGCATGTCCTGGCGCAGGTCGTGGTGGAGCACGGCGGACAGGCGGTGTTCGCGCAGCAGGCGAGTGTTGTCGTGATCGAGGTCGTGCGCGACGAACACCGCGCACTCGCGGTCCAGGTCCTCGAAGGCCCGCAGGGTGGCGATGTTGCCGCCGCCGATCGAGTAGACGGCACGGATGTCCGGGTCCCGCTCCAGCGCGGCCCGGACGAGGTCGTACTGGGTGGCGTCCAGGCCCTGGCCCTCGGCGATCTCGACCACCGTGCGCCCGGGGTGGCGGGCGCGCATGGCGCTGCGGAAGCCCATTTCGCGCTCCTCCTCGTTGCGGAAAAAGCCGCTGCTGAGGCTGGTGAGCACATTGCCGGGGCGGTCGCCGAGCCACTGGCCCATGAGGTAGGCGGCGGTCGCGCCGGCGGCCCGGTTGTCGCTGCCGACGTAGGCCAGGCGGGACGTGGAGGGCAGGTCGGTGACCAGGGTGACGACGGGGATGCCGGCCTCGGCGAGCCGGCCGACGGCGGCGGCGACCTCGGGAACGTCCGGCGCCTTGAGGACGACCCCCTGTGAACCGCGCCGGGCGATCCGGTCCAGCGTCCCGGTCAGTTCCCGCACCGGGCCGGTCTCCCGGAAGTGGAAGCGCGAGCGCACGACGGCCGGGTGCAGGGACGGCAGCTCGGCCTCCAGGGCGGCGCGGACGGCGGTGGAGAACCGCTCCGGCGTCTGCATCACGATGTCGATCATGAAGGTGCGGCCGACCAGCCGCACCTGGGTGCGCTGTCGGTCCAGGTCGGCGATGGCCTGCCGCACCTCCCGGGCGGTGCTCTCGCGGACCCCTCCCCGGCCGTTGAGGACCCGGTCGACGGTGGCCTCGCTCAGGCCCGCCTGACGTGCGATCTCCCGGATCGGGAAGGGGTGGCCCACCGACGGCTCCTTGAGGGGTTTTTGATGGCTCACTGCTGGTTGTTGGAGGGGTTTGTACTGACAAGAATGGCAGAGCCGCGTCGCCGTCGGGCGACCGGATCCGCGTCGCATTCCGTGACCGAAAGTAGGACGACGATGTCCCTCATCGCCGCTCAGCAGCGGGCCTGGCTGACCGAGCAGGACTGTGACCTCGATGCTTTCCGCTCGCTGATCGACCGTACGACGGACCTCGCCGACTACCCGCACGCCTCGGCGGTCGAGGGGAACGTCCTCGTCTACGACAGTGAACGTCTGCGCACCGCCGAAGCCTCGCGTGAGGTGCGGGCCGAGCTGGTCCGCGCCTTCGCCGACGGTCCCGGTGTCGTGGTCTTCCGGGGCGCCTTCCCGAACCCGGCGGTCGTCGACCGGCTCACCGGTGTCTTCCACGCGCTGATCACCGAGCAGCGCGCCTCGGGCGCGGACGCGGGCGACCACTTCGCCAAGCCGGGTGCCAACGACCGGGTGTGGAACGCGCTGGAGAAGGCCGCGCTCTACGACCCCGAGGCGTTCGCCGACTACTACGCCAACGACATCCTGGCGCTGGTCTCGGCCGCCTGGCTGGGTCCCGGCTACCAGATGACCTCGCAGGTCAACGTGGTCAACCCGGGCGGCGCGGCGCAGACCGCGCACCGCGACTACCACCTGGGGTTCCTGTCGAACGAGGCGGCCGCGGCCTACCCGGCGCACGTGCACCGCCTCTCCCCCGTGCTCACGCTCCAGGGCGCGGTCGCGCACTGCGACATGCCGGTCGAGTCCGGGCCGACCCTGTACCTGCCGTACTCGCAGACCTTCGAGCCGGGCTACCTGGCGTGGCGGCTGCCGGAGTTCCAGACGTACTTCAAGGCGCACCACGTCCAGCTTCCGCTGGCCAAGGGCGACGCCGCCTTCTTCAACCCGGCGCTGTTCCACGCGGCCGGCACCAACCGCACCCTGGACGTGCGGCGCGTCGCCAACCTGCTCCAGGTGTCCTCCGCCTTCGGACGGGCCATGGAGACGGTGGACCGGGAGGCGGTCGCGAACGCGGTCTACCCGGTGCTGCGCAGACGGCTGGCCGACGGCGTCGGCGATCAGTGGCTGGAGCGTGTGATCGCCGCGAGCGCCGAGGGCTACCCGTTCCCCACCAACCTCGACAGTGACCCGCCCCTCGAAGGTCTGGCCCCGCCCTCTCAGGCGGACGTCGTACGGCGGGCGCTGGGCGAGGGATGGACCCCGCGGACACTACGGGACGAGCTGCGGGCCGGCGCCGTACGGCGCGAGAGCTGAAAGGGCCTGGATCTCATGGGACTTCTCGACGACAAGGTCGTCCTCGTCAACGGCGGCAGCCAGGGCGTCGGCGCCGCCATCGCCAGGGCCGCGGTCCGGGAGGGGGCGCAGGTCGCCGTCACCGGGCGGCGCACCGAGCCCGGCGAGGCCCTCGTGGCGGAGCTGGCCGCGGCCGGCGGCAAGGCGATGTTCGTCCGGGCCGACCTCGCGGACGCCGAGCAGGCGAAGGCCTCCGTGGCCGAGGTGGTCGGCGCGTACGGCCGGATCGACTGCCTGGTGAACTCCGCGGGCCTCACCTCCCGGGGCACCCTGCTGGACACCACGCCCGAACTGTTCGACCAGCACATCGCGATCAACCTCAAGGCGCCGTTCTTCGCCATGCAGGCCGCCGTCGCCGACATGGTGGGCCGGGGGACGCCCGGCACGGTCGTCAACATCATCACGTCCTCCGCGCACGGCGGGCAGCCGTTCCTCGCGCCGTACGTCGCCGCGAAGGCCGGGCTGATCGGCCTGACCCGCAACGCCGCGCACGCACACCGCTTCGACCGGGTCCGGATCAACGGCCTGAACATCGGCTGGACCTCGACCGAGGGCGAGGACGCGACCCAGAAGGCCTTCCACGGCGCCGGGGACGACTGGCGCGAGCAGGCCGCCGCCCGCCTGCCGATGGGCAAGCTGGGCCAGCCGGACGAGATCGCCGACTTCGTCGTCTTCCTGCTGTCGGACCGGTCCGGGGTGGTCACCGGTTCGGTGATCGACTGGGACCAGAACGTGCTCGGCGGCCTGGACTAGGGCCCTTCTCTCTCCCCGCACAAGAAACTAGGAGCTGCACCACCATGCGCATCGGAATCCTCGGCCTCGGCCGCATCGGCGCGTTCCACGCCGAGACCCTCTCCGGACTCGACGCGGTCGAGTCGCTCGTCCTGGCCGACCCGTTCGCGGACGCCGCCAAGTCCGCCGCCGAGCGGTTCGGCGGCGAGGTCGCGGACTCCCCCGAGGCCGTGCTGGCGGCCGGGGTGGACGGCATCGTCGTGGCCGCCGCCACCGACGCCCACCCGGCGCTGATCCTGGCCGCCGTGCAGGCGGGCGTGCCGGTGTTCTGCGAGAAGCCCGTCGCGAAGACCATGAGCGAGGGCGTCGAGGTGCTCAGGGCCGTCCAGGGCGGGGACGTACCGATCCAGATCGGCTACAACCGTCGCTTCGACGCGGGGTTCGTCGCCGCCCGGGCCGCCGTGCTCAGCGGTGAGCTGGGCAAGCTGCACACCGTCCGGTCGACCACGCTGGACCCGGCGCCGCCGCCGGCCGCGTACATCGCCGCCTCCGGTGGCATCTTCCGGGACTGCTCGGTGCACGACTTCGACATCATCCGCTGGGTGACCGGCCGCGAGGTGACCGAGGTGTACGCGGTCGGCGGCAACCGGGGCGCCGACTTCATCAAGGCGGCGGGCGACGCCGACACCACCGGCGCGATTCTCACCCTGGACGACGGCACCATCGCGGTGGTCTCCAACTCCCGTCACAACGCCCGGGGTTACGACGTCCGTATGGAACTCCACGGCTTCACGGACTCCATCGCCGTCGGTCTGGAGGACAAGCTGCCGCTGCGCTCGGTGGAGCCCGGGGTGACCTTCCCGGCGGGTACCCCGCACGACTTCTTCATGGACCGCTTCACCGCCGCCTACCGCGCCGAACTCACCGCGTTCACCGAGGTCGTCGCGGGCACCCGCCCCTCCCCCTGCACGATCGAGGACGCGCTGGAGGCCGGCTGGATCGCCGAGGCCTGCACGCTGTCGCTGCACGAGCACCGGCCGGTGACGATCGCCGAGGTCCGCACCGCCTGACGGTCGGCCTCTTCTCGTGTTCCGGGCGCCAACCGGCTGACGGCGCCCGGAAGTTGCCGACGTTCGTTTACGGTCATGAGATCTTCGCGTACGACCATGTGGCGTACGACCATGAAGATCCGCGCACGCGCAACGGACCGAGGAGCGAAGCCCATGAACGCCGGCCGGCCGCGAAAACCTTCACGAGAAATGTGGCGGGGGGATGCGCGAGAAGAGCCGCGAGAAGAGTTAGGCGACGGCCGCCACCCCCGCGCCGAAGGCCCCCGCAGCGTCGTGGTCATCGGCGCCGGGCCGAGCGGCCTCACGGTCGCCCGGGAACTGGAGCGTGCCGGACACCGGGTGACCGTGCTGGAGGAGCAGAGCACGGTGGCCGGCAAGTGCCAGAGCGTGGAGGTCGACGGCCTGGCCTACGACCTCGGCGGACACATCTGCACCCCCCGGTACGAGCGGATCGCGGAGTTGGTGACCGAGCTGAACGTCGAGACGGAGCGCACCAGCCGCTACCGCGTCCTGGACGCCGAGGGGCGCACCCCGAGCCGCCAGGCCATGTCGTTCCTCCACGACGAGGCGTTCCTCCGCTACCGGGCCCTGCGCGCGCGTGAGTTCCCGCGCATCGGCGAGCCCGGGCTTTCGCACTCCGCGCGGGCGCTCGCCGCCCCCGTCAGCCAGTGGGTCGCCGAGCACGGCATGGAGTCCATGGCCGCGTCGTTCGGCACCGGATACACGGCGGCGGGGTACGGCTATCTCGACGACGACGTGCCTGCCCTGTACTTCGTCAAGTACGCCGAGATGACGGGCCTGTTGTCGCGCCGATCCGAACTGCTCGGCCACCCGGGCGCGTTCACCGTCGTGGGCGGGTTCGCCACGCTGTGGTGCCGGATCGCCGAGGAGTTGAAGGACGTACGGTGCGGGGTGCGCGTGACGTCGGTCGAGCGGCACGGTGACGGGGCCGGGGTGCGGGTGCACACGGACTCCGGCCCGGTGCTGGCCGACGACCTCGTGCTCGCCGTCGCCCTGGACAGCGTCCTGCCGGTCCTCGACGCCGGCGAGGAGGAGCGTGACCTCGCGGGACGGATCCGCAGCAACGCCTACCACACCACCCTCGCCACCGCGTCCGGCCTGCCGGAGGACGCCTTCTACTTCCTCGAGCGCCACACCGCGACGCGCGAGGCGAGCGGACACTGCGTCTCGTACCACCACCGCTACCCGGGCAGCGACGTGCGGACCTTCTACTCCTACAGCCGCTCCGAGGACGTCCCCGCGCTGCTGGCCGACGACGTCACGGAACTCGGCGGACGGCTGGGGGAGGTGCACCTGCGGCGTGAGTGGGCGTTCATGCCGCACTTCGGCAGCGACGACCTCCGGGACGGTGCCCTGGACCGGCTCGACGCGCTGCAGGGGCGGGCCCACACCTACTACGTGGGCGGCCTGCCCGCCTTCGAACTGATCGAGTGCGCCGTCGCCCACGCGCAGGACCTCGCCCGCCGCCACTTCCCGCCCCCCGGCGACGCGCGTCCGCAACCGGCCGCCGCCGGCACACCGTCCCGTCACGACCGAGAGAGCGAGAAGGAGCCGCAGGGATGAGCGAACCGAACCGGGAACCGCTGCGCATCGGAGTACTGGGAGCCGCGCGGATCACCGAGCGCGCCCTGATCGACCCGGCCCGGGCGACCGGTCACCGCCTCGTCGCGGTGGCCGCCCGGGACCGGTCCCGGGCCGAGGAGTTCGCCTCCGCGCACGGCGTGGAGCGGGTCGCGGGCTCCTACGCGGAGCTGCTCGCGGACCCGGAGGTCG
Source organism: Streptomyces violaceoruber (assembly GCA_000720805.1). Lineage (GTDB taxonomy): Bacteria > Actinomycetota > Actinomycetes > Streptomycetales > Streptomycetaceae > Streptomyces > Streptomyces cellulosae_A. The sequence goes on along the minus strand of JODI01000032.1, from coordinate 62,423 downwards.
AGGTCGTCTACAACCCGCTCGCCAACAGCCTGCACGGGCCGTGGAACCTCGCCGCCCTCGCAGCGGGCAAGCACGTCCTGACGGAGAAGCCGTCAGCGAGCAACGCCGAGGAGGCCGCGCAGGTGCGGGAGGCGGCCGCGAAGGCGGGGACGGTCTTCATGGAGGCCTTCCACTACCTCTTCCACCCGCTCACCCGGCGGCTGCACGAGATCCTGGCAAGCGGCGAGATCGGTGAACTGCGGCACGTCGAGGCGCTGGTCGCGATCCCCGCGCCGCCGGACACCGACCCGCGCTGGTCACTGCCGCTGGCCGGCGGCGCCCTGATGGACCTCGGCTGCTACGGCCTGCACGCCCTGCGCATGCTAGCCCCCTGGGCGGGCGGCGCGCCCGGGCTCGTCTCCGCCCGCGGCGGGGAGCGGGCGGGCGCGCCGGGCGTCGACGAGTGGCTGGACGCCGACCTGGCCTTCCCGAACGGCGCGACGGGCTCCGCGCGCTGTCACATGGCCTACGGCACGCTGGAGATGAGCTGCCGCGTCGTCGGTTCCCTGGGCGAGGCGAGCGCACCCAACTTCGTGCTGCCGCAGCTCGACGACCGGGTCGTGGTCCGTACGGCGCGGGGCGAGCGCACGGAGCGCTTGGGGACGCGGTCCTCGTACACCTACCAGTTGGAGGAGTTCGCGGCGCGGGTCCGCGGGGGCGCTCCGCTGCCGTTGGACGCGGACGACGCGGTCGCGACGATGACGCTGATCGACGCGAGCTACCGGGCGGCCGGGTTCGCGCCCCGGCCACGGACCACGACGGGCGGCTGACATCCGGGGTCACGGATCCCCCGCTCACCGGTACAGCGCAGGCCGTTCCACCAGTTCCACCTCGACCCGGCCGCCCTCCTCCAGTGCCCGTACGCCCGCCTCGCAGACCGCGGCCGCGGCATAGCCGTCCCAGACGCTCGGACCCGTCACCTCGCCCTGGCGGGTGGCGTCGACCCAGGCCTGGAGTTCGCGGTCGTAGGCGTCGGCGAAGCGGTCGGTGAAGTCCTGGGCGATGGTGCCGCCCCAGCGGCCCGCCATGTTGGTGACCATGGCGTGGCCGTCGCCGATGCGGGCGGTGCCGCGTTCGCAGACGATCTCGGCTTGGACCTGGTAGCCGAAACCGCAGTTGACGAAGATCTCGACGTCGACGACCGCGCCGCCGTCGGTCTCGAACACGACGAACTGGGGGTCCTGGATGCCGTCGGGCGCGTTCGCCGACGGTCGTGGGCGCAGCACCGTGACCGCCGTGATCTCGTGGCCGAGCAGCCAGCGGGTCACGTCCGTCTCGTGGGCGACGGAGTCACTGATGAGCATGGCGCTGGTGAACCCGGGCGGACTGGCCACGTTGCGATGCCTGTTGTGCAGCATCAGCGGACGCCCCAACTGGCCTGTCCCCAACAGAGCCTTGAGCTTCACGTACTCGGCGTCGTAGCGCCGCATGAAGCCGACCTGGACGCGGCGCCGGCCCAGGCCGAGCTCCGCCTCCAGGACGCGCAGCGCGGAGGCGGCGTCCGGGGTGAGGGGCTTCTCGCACAGAACGGGCAGATCGTGCTCGAAGGCCGTCAGCAGGGCCGCCTCGTGAGCGGGGCCCGGGGAGGCGACCAGGACGGCGTCGACGTCGGCCGCGGCCATCGCGGCGGCCGGGTCGCTGTAGGCGGCGCAGCCGGCGACGGGGGCCGCGACGGCCTTCGCGCGCTCCGCGTCGACGTCGACGACGGCGGTCACCCGCGCTCCGCTGATGACCTGTTGGATACGACGGACATGGTCGGCGCCCATCCGTCCGGTGCCGATGACGGCGACACGGAGTTCTTCGCTCCTGCCACGCTGGGTCATGGTCGTCCCCTTCAGGCGCCGCAGGACCTCAGGTACTTACGGGTGCGTGCCGCGATGGGCAGCGGCCGGTCCGGCTCGCACGGGTACATGTCCTGCTCGACGATCGCGAACAGGTCCACGCCGAGCTTCTGCGCGGCCACCAGGACCGGCTCCAACTCGGGTACACCGGAGGGCGGTTCGCACATCACACCGCGCGCGACGGCCGGCCCGAACGGCACCTCGTTCGCCCGTACGTCCGCGAGGATCTCCGGGTCGACCTGTTTGAGATGGAGGTAGCCGACCCGTTCGCCGTACGTCTCGATGAGCTTGACGCTGTCGCCGCCGCAGTACGCGTAGTGCCCGGTGTCCAGACACAGCGACACCAGGGCGGAGTCCGTCCCGTCGAGGAACCGCTGGACGTGGTCCTCGGTGTCGATGTGGGTGTCGGCGTGCGGGTGGACGACGATGTCGAGGCCGTAGGTCTCCTTCACCTCGTGGCCCAGCCGCTCCATTCCCCGGGTGAGGTGGGTCCACTGCTCGCCGGTCAGCTCCGGCGGCTCCAGGATCTCGGCGGTCTTGTCGTCCCGCCAGAAGGACGGGATGACGACCAGGTGCCGCGCGCCCATGGCCTGGGTGAGCGCGGCGACCTGGCTGACATGCTCCCAGGTGGCCTCCCAGACGGAGGGACCGCGGTGCAGGCCGGTGAAGACGGTACCGGCGGAGACCTTCAGGTTCCGCCGGGCCACCTCGTCGGTGAGACGGGCCGGGTCGGTCGGCAGATAGCCGTACGGACCCAGCTCGATCCAGGAGTAGCCCGCCTCGGCGACCTCGTCGAGGAAGCGTTCCCAGGGCACCTGTTCCGGGTCGTCCGGGAACCAGACGCCCCAGGAGTCGGGGGCCGAACCGACCCGGATGCGGTCGAGCGGAGAGGCCATCTCAGGACGCCCCCTCGCCGGTGGCCACGACGGGTGCGGTGAGGTCTTCCTCTTCGGGGAGTTCCTCGACGTCGACGCCGCTTACCTGGGACAACTCGTGCTTGAGCGCGGCGAGTTCGGCGCCGCCGGCCATGTGGTTGGTCAGCTCGTCGAGCGTGATCCGGCTGCGCTCGGCGGACAGTTCCATGGTGCCCAGACGCAGCACGCTGAAGTGGTCGCCGACCATGTAGGCGTGGTGCGGGTTGTGGGTGATGAAGATGACGCCGAGGCCGCGGTCGCGGGCGGCGGCGATGTACTTCAGCACCACACCGGACTGCTTGACGCCGAGGGCGGCGGTGGGCTCGTCCAGGATGAGGACGCGGGCGCCGAAGTAGACGGCGCGGGCGATGGCCACGCACTGGCGCTGACCGCCGGAGAGGGTGCCGATGGGCTGTTCCAGGTCGTCGAGGACGATGCCCATGTTGCGCAGTTCCTCGTCGGCGGTCCTCTTCATCCGCTCGATGTCCAGACGGCGCACGGGCCAGGGACCCTTGGTCATCTCGGAGCCGAGGAAGAAGTTGCGCCACACCGGCATCAGCGGGACGACGGCCAGGTCCTGGTAGACCGTGGCGATGCCCTTGTCGAGAGCCTCACGCGGGGTGCTGAAGCGGACCGGGGCGCCGTCGACGAGGAAGTCGCCCTCGGTGTGCTGGTGCAGCCCGGAGATGATCTTGATGAGGGTGGACTTGCCGGCGCCGTTGTCACCCAGCACACAGGTCACCTGGCCGGGATGAACCCTCAGGTCGACGCCGTGCAGGGCACGGATGTTGCCGTACGCCTTGCCCGCGCCGCGCAGTTCGACGAGCGGGGCGTCCGTCTCGGGGGCCGTGTCCTCGATGACGGCTCCGTGCGTGCCGGAGTGCGTGTCGGACTGTGGCGAGGTCTTGTCGGTCGTCATTCGGGTCACCTCCGGGTCGCGGTGCGCTGGACCCACAGATTGATGAGTACGGCGCCGAGGAGCATCACGCCGAGGAAGGCCTTGAACCAGTCCGGGTTCCAGTTGGCGTAGACGATGCCCTGCTGCACCATGCCGAACATGAACGCGCCGAAGACCGGGCCGATCGCCGAGCCGTAGCCGCCGGTGAGCAGGCAGCCACCGATGACCGCGGCGGAGATGTAGATGAGCTCCTGGCCCACGCCCTCACCGGACTGCACGGTGTTGAACGAGAACAGCTGGTGCATGCCGACGAACCAGGCACCGAAGCCGACCAGCATGAACAGGGAGATCTTGGTGAACGTCACCGGGACACCGACGGCCCGCGCCGACTCCTTGTTCCCGCCCACCGCGAAGATCCAGTTGCCGTACTTGGTGCGCAGCAGCACCCAGGTGGCCAGAGCCGCGAAGACCAGCCAGTACACGATGGTGATCTTCACCGCGACGCCGCCGACCTCGAACGAGGAGGCGAAGACCTTCCTCGCCTGGTCGAAGCCGTCCATGGAGCTGATGTCGTCGGTCGCCACGTTCCCGGTGACCAGCTTGGTCACCGCGAGGTTCGCGCCCTGCAGGATCAGGAAGGTGCCCAGGGTGACCAGGAAGCTCGGCAGGCCGGTCCGGACCACCATCCAGCCGTTGAAGAAGCCCACCGCCAGCGACACCAGCAGTGCCACGATCACCCCCATCCACACGTTCAGGGTGAGCTGGTAGGCGAGCATGCTCGCGGTGAGCGCCGAGGTCACCACCGCGACACCCGACGAGAGGTCGAACTCCCCGCCGATCATCAGCAGGGCGACCGGCAGCGCCATGATCCCGATCGTCGACGACTGGTACAGGATGTTCGCCATCGCGCTGCCCTCGCGCACCGGCGGGGCCGCGACCAGGAAGAATATGTACACCGCGACCGCACCGAGGAACACACCGATCTCGGGGCGGGCCAACAGCCGCAGGGGCAGCGGCTGTTGCCTGGTCCGGCCGTCGGTCTCCTTCCGGCCGGGAGCCGGCGGTGAGGGCACCGCCGGCGCAGCCTGCTGGGTCATACCCATCACCTGGTGCCCTTCGCGGCGAACGCGGCGACCCGGTCGACGTTGGACTTGTCGACGAAGGCCGGACCGGTCAGCACCGGCTGCTCACCGCCGCCGCTGTAGTTGCCGTTGTACTTGTAGAGCCACAGGGAGTCCACGGCCAGGTATCCCTGGAGGTAGGGCTGCTGGTCGACCGCGAACTGGATCGTGCCCTTGTCGATCGCGGTGGTCAGGTCCTTGTTCAGGTCGAAGGTGGCGACCTTGGCCTTGCTGCCGGAGTCGGACGCCGCCTGCGCCGCGGTCAGCGCGAAGGGGGCGCCGAGCGCGACGACGTAGTCGATGGACTTGTCCTGGCTGAGCTTGGCGGTGATCGTCGACTTGACGGACGGCATGTCGGTGCCGTTGACGTTCAGCGTCTGCAGCTTGCCGTTGAAGGTCTTGTCCACGCCGTCACAGCGCTGGGTCAGACCGATGTTGCCCTGCTCCTGGATGACACAGATGGCGTTCTTGGCGCCGGCCGCGTTGAGCCGCTTGCCGAGCGCCTCGCCCGCCACCGTCTCGTCCTGACCGAAGAACTCCATGAGACCGAGCTTCTGCCACTCGCTCACACCGGAGTTGAGGCCGACCACGGGTATGTTCGCGTTCTTCGCCTTCTTCACGACGTCCTTGAGGGCGTCGGGCTTGGCCAGCGTGATCGCGATGCCGTCGACCTTCTGGTCGATCGCGTTCTGCACCAGGCCGGCCTGGTTGCCCGCGTTCGGGTCGGCCGAGTAGATGAGCTTGATGTTGTCCTTGGCGGCGGCGGCCTCGGCGCCCTTGCGGACGATGTCCCAGAAGGTGTCGCCCTGGGACTGGTGGGTGACCAGCGCGACGGTCATCCGGGGCGTGGTGGCCTTGCCCGCGGAGGCCCCCGCATCGCTCTCCTCGGCCTTCTTGCCGCCGGAGCTGCTGGAGCAGCCTGCGAGAGTCATGGCTGCCGCTGCGACGACGGCCACCAGGGGGGCCATTCTGCGGGAGCGGTAGCGAGAAGAGCTGTCCATCTTTCCTGCACCTCACTGTACGACGGGGGAACGTCGGGAAAGGGAAGGGGATCACTGGGATCCGAGAGGGCCGGGACCTGGAGAGTGCCGGGTCGTACTCCGCGAAAAAGCGGCTGTTGCGCTGGGACCGGATCCAATCCCTTGCCACGCTCGCTGTCAATACTTTGTTAAGACATCATTTCACGAGCAGGTCCGAATGTAAGTACAAACTATTGACAGTGTCGCCCTTCGGGTCCTACACCTGGGGGCGACGGGCCCGGTCGGACCCGCCTCCCCAGCCCGGACCGAGGAGCGTCGCGCATGGACGGATCAGCCCAGCAGTTCGACGTGATCAGTATGGGCCGTATCGGAGTTGATCTCTACCCGCTACGGCCGGGAGTGCCTGTGGCGCGCGCCGAATCCTTCGGCAAGTTCCTCGGGGGCTCCGCCGCGAACGTGGCGGTCGCCGCCGCCCGCCTCGGCCGCCGCGCCGCCGTGATCACCCGTACCGGCGCCGACCCCTTCGGCACCTATCTCCACGACAGTCTCACCGAGAGCGGCGTGGACGACCGCTGGGTGACCCCGGTGGAGGGCCTGCCGACCCCGGTGACGTTCTGCGAGGTCTTCCCCCCGGACGACTCCTCGCTGTACTCCTACCGCCGGCCCAGCGCCCCCGACCTGCAGATCCACACCGACGACCTGGACTACTTCGCCATCCGTGCCGCCCGGATCTTCTGGATCACCGGTACCGGTCTGAGCGAGGAGCCGAGCCGGTCGGCCACGCTCGCCGCGCTCAAGGCCCGGGGCAGGGCGGGCACGACCGTCTTCGACCTGGACTGGCGCGAGACGTTCTGGGCGAACCCCGAGGACGCCCGCCCGTACTACGCGGAGGCCCTGCGGCACGCCACCGTCGCCGTCGGCGACCTCGACGAGTGTGAGATCGCCACCGGCGTCCGCGAACCGCACGCGTGCGCCGAGGCGTTGCTCGCGGCGGGCGTCGAACTGGCCGTGGTGAAGCAGGGCCGGAAGGGGGTGCTGGCCATGCGGCGGGACGGCACCACCGCCGAGGTCCCACCGGTGCCGGTCGAGGTGGTGGGCGGCCTCGGCGCCGGCGACGCGTTCGGCGGAGCACTGTGCCACGGGCTGCTGTCCGGCTGGGAACTGGACCAGGCCGTGCGGTACGCCAACGCGGCGAGCGCATTCGTCGGCTCCCGCCTCGACTGCGCTTCCGCGATGCCGACCGCACCCGAGGTCGAGAACTTGCTCTCGGGTGTACCCGAGCCGCGCACCGCACGGCACGCGGACCTCCCGGCGCCGCGCGCGACGGCCTGAGCGGGGCGCCTGGGGTCGTCCTCACCATCCTCGGTCCGCGGCAGGGGGGCGCGGTTCGTGGAGGCGGTCGGCTCTCCCGTGCTCCCGTGCTCCCGTGCTCTCGTACCCCGTGCCGCCCGTGGCCGACTGCGCTTACCGCGCTCATCGCGCGGCGTGTGGGGACCGCGGTGCGGAGTGCTCCCTCCCCCGCCGCTCCGGTCGGGCGGGATGACGCTGCGGAGCGCCGGGCGGGGTGGGGCGGGCGGTTCCTGTCCGAGCACCGGCACACGGATGCCGCCGTGCTCTCGGGCCAGCTCGAGGTTTCCCCCGGCATCTTCCCCCGGGAGGTTCGCGGCCCACCGTGCCCGCCTACCGCCCGGCGTCGACAGTCGACAGCGGAGGGCGCGTACGGCGAGCGGTGCCCTCAGTGCGCCCCGTCCAGCCGCGCCCGCTGGTCGGGCGTCAGCTCCAGCTCCACCGCCGCCAGGTTCTCCTCCAGCTGAGCCACCGACGACACCCCGACCAGCGGGATGATCGGCAGTGCGCCGCCCAGCTGCCAGGCCAGCACCACCTGGTTGACGGTCGCGCCGGTCTCCCGGGCCACCTCGCGCAGGGCCGTGAGGCGGGCGGGCGTGCCGGGGTGGTCGTAGCCGGGCAACAGGGGCCGCTCGGGGTGGGTGTAGGCGCCCTTCAGGAGGGGGGAGTAGGCGACCAGGGTCAGGGCGGGCTCGGCGCGCAGGTAGCCGAGCAGGTCGGGGCCCGCGGCGCCCAGGGTGCCGTCGGGGAAGAGGTCGCCGGGGATGTCGGTGCGGGGGCGGAGGTAGCTGTGCTCGTACTGGAGGACCTCGTAGCCGGGCAGGCCGGCGGCGGTCGCGAGGGCACGGGCGCGTTCCACCCGCCAGACGGCGTGGTTGCTGACGCCGAGCAGGCCGACCGTGCCCTCAGCGACCAGCGAGGCGAAGCCTTCGACGGTCTCCGCCAGCGGGACGGTGCGGTCCTCGATGTGGGCGTAGAGCAGGTCCAGCTTGTCGACGCCGAGACGCTCGCGGCTGCGTTCCGCCGACTCACGGATCACCTTCGCCGACAGGCCCTCCGCGTTGTCGACGTAGCTCGTGCCGGGGGCCAGGGGGCGGGCACCCAGCTTGGTGGCGATGACGATCTCGTCGCCGATGCCGCGGCTGCGCCGCCAGCGGCCGAGGAGTTCCTCGCTCTGGCCGCCCTGGCCGCCGTCGGCCCAGAAGGCGTAGTTGTCGGACGTGTCGACGAAGGTGCCGCCGGCCTCGACATAGCGGTCGAGTACGGCGAAGGCGGTCTCCTCGTCGGTCCGGGAGCCGAACAGCATCGCGCCCAGCGCGAGCACGCTCACCTCACGGCGGTGGGCCGGGTCGGTGCCGATCGTGCGGTACTTCATGGTCGTCCCTCCCGTTCGTGCCCGCACTCGGGGCACGAACGGGAGTCTTCATGCTGCAGCGCGCTCGAAGTCAAGGGACTTCACGCGCCGCGGGCGAACGGGCCCTCCAATGCCGCCCACTGCAACAGCATGATCGTCTTGGCGTCGGCGATCTCGCCCGTCCGGATCATCTCCAGGGCCCGGCGGAAGGGGAGTTCGAGGATCTCGATGTCCTCGCCCTCCTCGTCCAGGCCGCCCCCTTCGTGGGTGCGGGTCGAGGGGCCGTAGGCGGCGGCGTAGAAGCTGACGCGTTCGGTGACCGAGCCGGGGCTCATGTAGACGTCGAAGACGTGCCGGACCTCGCCGATGGTGTGGCCGGTCTCCTCGACGACCTCGCGGCGTACGGCGATCTCCGGGTGCTCGTCCTCGTCGTCGAGGAGTCCGCCCGGGGTCTCGATCAGCATGCCGTCCGGGTGGCCGTTGACGTACACCGGGAAGCGGAACTGCCGGGTGAGCAGCACGGTTTCACGGTCGGTGTCGTACAGGAGCATGGTGGCGCCGTTGCCGCGGTCGTGCGTCTCGCGCTGCTGGGTGATCCAGGTGCCGTCGGCGCGCTGGTACTCGAAGGTGGTGGCGCGTTCGACGTACCAGTGGCTGGACAGCAGGGTCACGTCCCGCACCCTGACACGCGGGTTGGCGGTGAGATCCCGGCCCGTGCGGTCCAGGCCGGTGCGGCCCCGGCCGTCGGGAGTGTCGACGCCGGCGGTCATCGCGGGCCCCCGGGGAGAGCGGGGAGGGGCAAGTTGGTCATGCTCGCTTCTACCACTCCCGCTTCCACCACCGCGGACCGGGTACTCGGGGGCTCGCCCAGCGAACCGCGTCCCACCAGCCCGGGACCAGCACGAAAGGGAGCCACGCCGTGACCGCACCGGAGCACCCCGCCGAGCGTCATCCGCAGCCCGAGTTCCCGTCCCAGGACCAGCCGCATCCCGGCTGGACGGGACCCATGGACCCGCCTCCGGACCACGGCGAGGAGTCCTACCGGGGCAGTGTCCGTCTGGAGGGCCGCAAGGCCGTGATCACCGGGGGTGACTCGGGGATCGGCCGGGCGGTGGCCATCGCGTTCGCCCGGGAGGGCGCCGACGTCCTGTTCACCCACCTGGACGACGAGAAGGACGACGCCCACGAGACCGCGCGGTGGGTTCAGGACGCGGGGCGGCGTGCGGTGGCCGTGCCCTGCGACATCCGCGAGGAGGCCAACTGCCGGGAGCTGGTCGACCGGGCCGTGGAGGAGTTCGGCCGGATCGACGTGCTGGTGAACAACGCGGCGTACCAGATGTCGCAGCCCGACGGGATCGAGGCCGTCTCCACCGAGCAGTTCGACCGGGTGATGCGCACCAACCTGTACGGCATGTTCTGGCTGTCGAAGTTCGCGCTGCCGCACATCCCGGAGGGCGGCAGCATCATCAACTCCACGTCCGTGCAGGCGTACAAGCCCAGTCCGCATCTGCTGGACTACGCGATGACGAAGGGCGCCATCGTCACCTTCACCCAGGGACTGGCCCAGATGCTGGCCGAGCGGGGCGTCCGCGTCAACGCGGTCGCGCCGGGTCCGGTGTGGACCCCGCTGATCCCCGCGACGATGCCGGACACCGTGGAGTTCGGCAAGCAGGCCCCCCTGGGCCGCCCGGCCCAGCCCGCCGAAATGGCCCCGGCGTACGTCTTCCTGGCCTCGCAGGAGGCGTCCTTCATCACCGCGGAGATCGTCAACGCGACGGGCGGCACGCCGCTGCCGTAGCCGTAGAGCTGCCGGCCAGGTCGACGTAGCCGGCAGCCGGTTGCTCAGGTGCGCGGCTTGCGGGTCGCGGCGAACTCGTCGGCGGCCGCGAGGTCGAAGTCCCCGTGGTCGCTGCCGAGACCCTCCGCCACCAGTGCCGCCGCCGCGCATCCCAGGACGGCGGCCTCGCCCGGGGTGCGGCCCAGGCCCACCCCGCGCAGGTACCCGGCGGAGAACGCGTCGCCGCACCCGGTCGTGTCGACGACGTCGATCGCGAAGGCGGGGACCGTTTCGGTGCCCTCGGCGGTGACCAGCAGCGCGCCGTCGCCGCCGCGCGTGACCGCGACCACGCCGACACCGGCGGCCCGGAGTTTCTCCGCGCCGGTCAGCAGGTCGTCCTCGCCGGTGAAGCCGAGCAGCTGGTCGTCGTTGGGAAGCAGGTGGTCCACGTACGGCAGCGCCGCCTCGATCTGGTCGAAGCTGCCGAGCACACCGGGCGCGAGGAGGTCCACGGAGGTCACCACGCCGTGCTCCTTGGCGTACGACAGGATGCGCGCGGCCACGTCGACGCCGATCAGCTCCGGGCCGCCGAGGTGCAGATGCGTGGCCTCGGCGAGGGCGTCCCAGGGCACGTCGTCGAGGCCGTAGGTGATGTTGGCGCCGAGCAGGTGCAGGGAGGGCCGGTCGCCGTTGGGGCGGATGGGCAGGACGCTCGCGGAGGTGGAGGTGTCGACGCGGCGGACCAGCGACCCGGTGTCGATTCCCGCCCGGTCGAGCAGCTGGACCAGCAGGTCGCCGGTGGGGTCGGTCCCGATCGCGCCGGCGGTGCGGACCGACGCGCCGAGCTTGGCCAGGGTGAGCGCGGTGCCGCCGGCGGTTCCGGCGGCGGTGATCCTGATGTCGTCGACCAGCGTCGCGCCCTGGCCTTCGGGTATCTCCTCCACCGGCCGCACCAGTACGTCCAGTACGTGCACGCCCATCGTGACGACCTGCTGCGCCTTCATCGGGTCCCCTCCTGCACGGGTGTTACGGGTTGGGTGGTGCCGTAGTCGCGGGCGACGGCGGCCTCGATCACCGCGAGCTGCTGCTGTTCGTCGAGGACGCGGGGCGGTCCGAGGACGGCCGCGCGCTGGTAGACACCGCAGGCCCACTCCAGCAGCAGCGCGTGCTCGACCGCCTTGCCGAGCGTCGGCGCGTGGGTGAGCGCGCCGTGGTTCGCCATCAGGGCGGCGCCGCGGCCGTCGAGCGCGGTGAGGACCGACTCGGCCAGTTCCGGGGTGCCGAAGGTGGCGTACGGTGCCACTCGTACGGTGCCGCCGAGCGAGAGCAACTGGTAGTGGATACACGGGAGTTCGTCGAGGACGCAGGACAGGGCGGTGGCCATGGGGGCGTGGGTGTGTACGACCGCGCCGGTGCCGTAGCGGTGGTAGACGCCGAGGTGCAGATCCAGCTCCGAGGTCGGCCGAAGGGTGCCGGCCACGACCTTGCCGTCGAGGTCGACGACGGTCACCTGGTCCGGGGTCAGTGCGGCGAGCACCGCGCCGGTGGCGGTGATCGCGACCCGCTCCCCCACCCGCACGCTGACGTTCCCCGCCGTACCGATGAGCAGGCCCTCGCCTCCCAGACGGCGGCACGCGTCCGCGACGGCGGCTCGCTCCTCGCTCAGCTCCGAGCTTGAGTCGGTCATGCGCGCGACGGTAACGTAAACCTGAAACAATGTCACGTTCACCTTTGGAGGTTGTCGCGTGAGCGAGCCCACCACGGGCCTGGACCGGGCGGCCGGTCTCGCCTCCCTCCGGCGTACGCCCCAGCAGGCGCGCAGCAGGGCCCGCCTGGCCCGGGTCCTGGAGACCGCCGAGCGCGTCCTGATCGACGAGGGGACGGGGGCGCTCACCACGACCCGGATCGCGGCCGAGGCGAAGGTGTCGGTGGGTTCGCTGTACCAGTACCTTCCCGACCGCGGCGCGATCATCGAGGCGCTCGCGGCGGGCTACTTCGCCAAGCTCGAAGCCACCACGGACGCCCTCGCCGAAGCCGCGACGGCGGAGCGCTGGGAGGACCCGGTCGGCGTCCTCGTCGACGCCTACGCCGAGATCTACCGCACCGAACACGGCTTCAGGGCCCTCTGGTTCGGTAGCGGCCTGACCGAGCGGACCCGGGCCGCCGACCGCGCCCACAAGCGCCGGATGGCCGACGGGATCCGCCGCGTCCTGCTCGCCCTGGACGTCCCCCTGCCCCGCGACGACGAGGCGGTGGCCCGGGCCTGCCACGCCGCCGTCCTCGCCGCCGACGCCCTCGCCCAGGAGGCTTTCCGCCGCGACCCGCAGGGCGACGCGGCTCTGCTCGACGAGGCGAAGACCATGCTGCGGGGCTATCTGACGGCTCTCACGGCACGGTCCTGACGTAGGCGCCGCGGGCCGGTTGCCGGAGCCGGCCCTGCCGGCCGGCGCGCGGGGCCGGCCACCGGTCCGGCGGTGGGCTTCGCGGCCGGCGCAGCCGCGAGAGGTCGTGAAGCGCCGACCCCACCACGGTGGCGGCACGGCACGGCCGGTCAGGCGTGGTTCGCGGACTGTCACCCGGATGCCAGGGACCGGGCTCACTGGGGGCGCCTCCGGTGGATGACGCCTTCGGTGGATGGCGCCTCCAGTAGCTGGCGCCACCGGTGCCGGGCGACCGCGTCGTTGTCGGCGCGGCGGGCCTCACGGCCTCCGGAGGCTGCTGGAGCAGCCGCCCCTCAAGGCTGGTGTGCGACGCTCACCTGCACGGTCAGTGCGCCCCTGTTGTCCTGGGAGCAGGGGCCCGCGGCGTCGTTGATGCCCAGGTGCAGGGTGCCGGTCTGAGCCGCCCGGAAGGCCAGTTTCCGCCCGACGGTGTGAAGGGGGGCCTCCGGCCGATCGGTCAGGCGCGCCAGCAGGGTGCCGAACCGGGCCGAGGGCTTGATCTTGCAGCTCTTCGCCCCGTCCAGCGACTTGTCGACGGTCGCGTCGTACCCGGCCGGCCCGGTCATGGGTTTGTTCCGGTAGTCGACCGTCCACTCCCCCGAGACGAACCGTACGGTGACCTGGTCTCCCCGCTGGACGGACACCCCGGTCACCCGTTGCCAACCGTTCGTCGACCGGACGACCTGACTGACGGTCGTCGTCTTGGGGTCCTTCTTGAACGGCAGCATCCCGGTGGCGAAGAGAGCGCCGCCGACGCCCGCCGCCAGCACCGCCGTGGCGGCCAGGGCCCACCACAGCCGCTTCGCACCCCTCGGGCGGGACGACTGCTGAGACGCGAGCCTGAGCGACGTGGTGTGCAGCGCCGTCGGCGCGGTCTCCCCCGTCGGGACGAGGCGTTCCTGGCCGCGGGTCACGGTGTCCGCGTCGGCCAACGGGGCCGACGGCCCAACCACGCGCACGGTCGGCGTCGGCAGCGGCCCGGCGTCCGTCTCCCCCGCCGCGACGCGCCGCAGCGCGGAACGCACGCCGGCCGCCGCGGGGCGCTCGTCCGGAGACTTGCGCAGCAGCGCCTCGACGACGGGGCGCAGCGGGCCCAGCCGCTCCGAAAGCGCGGGGTCTTCGTACGCCACCGCGTGCAGCGTCGCGGGCCGTGCCGGTCTGCGGAACGGGGACTGCCCGCCGCTGACCGTGGCGAGGGTCGCGCCCAGTGACCACAGGTCGGAGGCCGGGCCGACCTCCCAGCCCATGACCCGCTCGGGAGCCATGTACTCGAGGGAGCCGACCAGTTCACCGGTGCTCGTCAGGAACTCGCCGTCGTCCAGGGCCGCGATCCCGAAGTCGGTCAGGACGGCGTTCCCGTCGCCGCGCAGCAGGACGTTGGCGGGTTTGACGTCACGGTGCAGGGTTCCGGCCGCGTGCACGGCCTCCAGCGCATCGAGCAGCTGCAGACCGAGGACGGCGGTGTGCTGCGGGGTGAGCGGTCCGGACTCGGCGATCCGGTGTTCCAGCGAGGGCCCTTCGACGAGTTCCATGACGATCCACAGCCGGTCGTCGGACTCGACCAGATCGTGGACGCCGACCACGTGCGGGTGCGGCACCCGGGCGACGGCCCGCGCCTCACGGATCGCGCGGCGCAGACGGATACGGTGCTCCTCGTCGCCGTGGGTGAGGATGTGCAGTTCCTTGACGGCGACCGGGCGGTCCAGCAACTCGTCGTGGGCGCGCCACACCGTGCCCATGCCGCCCCTGCCGAGGACGTCGCGGAGCAGATACCTGCCGGCGATCAGCCGTTCCGAGCCGCGTTCCGCACGCGTCGCCGCCTGGTGATCGCCGTCTTCGGATATCACGCGCTCTCACATTTCCTTCCCGGTGGACGGGGCGCCCGCCGGTCGTCGTCGCTCGTTCAGTGGTCGTTCGCCCGACAGTCGTTCACTCGACGGTCGTTCACTCGACGGTCGTTCGTTCGGCCGTCCTTCGCTCGAACGGGGCCGAGCATAGCGGAGCAGGTGTCCGTCACCTGGCATCAACTACCGTTGCGTGTCGGCGAACTCCCATACCTCGGTGAGGAGTTGCTCAGGCGTCTCGGCCTGGGGCAGGTGGCCGGTGCCCTCCAGCAGACGGAACTGCGCGCCGGGGACGGCGTGGGCGTACGCGCGTCCGTAGTCGGCGTCCACGACCTGGTCGCTCGCACCCCAGGCGACGAGGGTCGGGTGGGCGATCTTGGCGAGACGGCCGGCCAGGGTGGGGTCGGCCATGGCGTGCGGGCCCGAATAGACCTGCAAGGCGGCTCGGTTGGCGGCCATGACCGCTCGCTGCGCCTCGGAGAGCGCGGTGGGGTCGAAACGGAACTTCGAGGGGTCGTGGAAGGAGAGGCGGGACAGCTCGACCGGCGTCAGGGAGAAGGTGTCGGCTATCGGGTGGCCCGGGACGAGGATGCCGACGGCGTTGACGAGGGTGACGCTGCCGATCCGGTCGCTGCCCAGAGCCGCCAGTTCGGCGGCGATCCAGCCGCCGATGGAGTTCCCCACGACGGCGACGTCCCGCAGGCCGAGCGCTTCGAGCAGTTGCGCGTAGGCCTTGGCCAGGGTCGGGACATCGGTCAGCCACTCGGGACGGGCCGTGCCGTCGAAGCCGGGGTGGACGGGGGTGAACACCCTGGCCGGACGCTGCTCGGCCAGGAGGCTCGCGAAGGGGGTGACGGTCTGCGGACCGCCGCCTCCGTGCAGGAGCAGGACGGGGCGTCCCTGCCGGCCGTGGAGGTCGGAGGTGTGGAGGTCGACGGTGACGTCGAGGGCGCCTTGGTCGAGCGTGAGGGTGTGGGTGCTTCTGGTCATGTTCATCGCTTCCCGTTCATCGCTTCCCGTTCGTAAGAGCCGACTCTCACGAGATTAGGGAGCTGACCCTCATCGTGCAAGTGGACTCTCATAACGAGAGAGCGATGCTAGGATGTCGGCGATCCTCGGAGCAGGATGACGAGAACGAAGGCGAGCACAAGCGCGCACAGGCGAGCACCGGGACGAGGAGGAGTCGCACCATGACGGCGCAGGCCGGCACCGGCCGCACCAACCAGAAGCAGCGCACGCGGACGGCGATCCTGGCGGCCGCCCGGGAGCTCATCGGCACGGGCGCCGAGGTGACCATGCCCGCGATCGCCCGCGCCGCTCTGGTCTCCGAGGCCACCGCCTACCGGTACTTCCCGGACCTCCCGTCACTGATCAGCGAGGCCCTGGCCGGCGTCTGGCCGCCCCCCGCAGAGGCGCTCGCACCGGTCGGGGACTCCACCGACCCCGTCGAACGCGTCGCCTTCGCCTGCGAGTTCCTGCTCCGGGGCGTCCTCGCCCGGCAGGGCTCGGTACGCGCGATGATCGCCGCCACCGTCACCCGGCCCGAGACGGTGACCACCCGGCCGGGCATCCGCTTCGGACTCATCGACCATGCGCTCCTGCCCCTGGAGGACACCCTCGGTGCGACGGACCCGGACGGGTTCGCCCAGCTCAAGCGTGACCTCGCGGTGGTCGTGAGCGCCGAGGCGCTGTTCACCCTGACCGATCTGTGCGGGCTCGCTCCCGACGAGGCCGTCACCAGCGCCGTACGGACCGCGACCACCCTGACCCGGGCCGCGGTGCGCTCCGCCGCGTAGCGTCCGGGGCGGATCGCCCGGGGCGGTGGTGTGGTTCAGGTGACCAGCAGGCCGCCGTCCATGTGCAGGTCGTGGGCGTTGATACCGGTGTTGCGGAGGAGGAAGTCGGTGGCGTCGGCGATCTCGGCCATCGTCACCAGCCGTCCGATCGGCGTCTGGGCCGAGTGCGGGGGGTTGGGGACGTCACGCCATTTGGGACTGTCGCCGATCAGGCCCGGATGCAGGGCGTTGACACGGTGCGGGGCCATCTCCACCGCGAGGGTCTTCACCAGGCCGGAGATTCCGGCGTTGAAGGTGGTGACGACCGTCGACCCGGGATACGGGCGTTCTTTGGCGAGTCCGCCGAAGAGCACGACTGAGGCACCCGGATTGAACCGGTCACGCAGCACGCGGACGGTTTCGGCGTAGCCCACGAGCTTCATGGTCACGGCCGCGACGGCGTCCGTGATGTCGAACTGCGCCAGCGTGTTCGCGGCCTGTCCGACGGCGGTGATGACGACGTTGTCGACGCCCGTCACGCCGGCCAGCGAGGCGCTGATCGTTTCCGGCCGGACGAGGTCCAGGGCCAGCCCCTGGGTGCCGGCGCCGATCCGGGCGGCGACCGACTCGGCCCGCGCCTTGTCCCTGCTGGTGATGATGACGTCGTCACCGCGATCGGCGAAGTGCTGGGCGATCACGCCGCCCAGGCCGCCGCTGCCGCCGATGATGAGCGTGCTGGTCATGCCGTGACCGTCCTTGCGTCGTAGGTCGCCCGGAGGCTGCTCAGAGTGGCGAGGGCCTGCTCACGCATGGCCGGGACGAGCGGGAGAACGGCTTGCGGGAGGTTCGCCGTGACCGCCTCGAGCTCGGCGGGCGTGCCCACCTCCTCGAAGAAGCCGATGTCGAGGTGGCCACCCACGGGCGGAGCCGAGGCGATCACCGCGCGGGAGAACTCCGCCCACGCCTCATCGGGCATGTGTGCCGCCAGCGCGGGAAAGAGCACCGGTTCCTCGTGCTCGAGGTGCTGGTGCACCAGGTCGCGCACCGTCGCCGCCGCGGCTGCCGGCGCCTTCCGGTCCTCACCCTCCCGTACGGGAGCGACGGCCAGCGCGTCCAGCGCCTCGTCCAGCGCCTCGTGTTCCGCGCCGAGTCCGGTCAGCCCGGCACCGGCCACCGGGTCGGCGGCGATCAACCGGGGCCAGAGCACGTCGTCCTCGCTCTCGTGACGATGCCTCAGCGCAGCCACCAGGAAGTCACGCAGTTCGCCCAGCGCTTCCGGCGGCGTGGTGTCGCGCTGTGCGGCGTCGGCGAGCAGGGCCGTCGCGGCCCGGTGCATCTTGTGCCGCAGCCGGGTCTCGGCGATCACGGCGGACTCCGGCGGATTCGTGCTCACACCACACTCCATCTCTCCACGGGACCAGCCTTATTGGCCACTTGGATATTAAGAGTATCAGCGGACGGCGAAGACCCCGGAGACCCGCACTACAGTGATCACAGAAAGGAGCCGCCATGAACGACCAGGAAGCACCCGACGAACCGCCGCGCAGGCGCCGACGGGACCCGGAGGGGCACCGGGCAGCCATCCTGGAGGCGGCCCGCCACACGTTCGCCGAGCGCGGTTACGCCCGCACCACCCTCCGCGAGATCGCCGCCCGGGCCGGTGTCACCCACGGCCTGATCTCGCGTCAGTTCTCCTCCAAGGAGCGGCTCTTCCTCGCGGCGGTACCAGGCAACCGCGACTTGGAGCGGGTGGCGGCCGGGGACCGGGCGACGCTGCCCGACCGGATCGCCCACGCCTTCGTCCGGCGAATGGAGACCGGCGCCGTCGACGACCCCCTCATCGCCCTCGTGCGCAGCGCCGCGTCCGACGAACGCGCCGCCGCCGACCTCCTGGTGGCGATGCAGGAGCACAGCGCGGCCGTCTACCGGTCCGTGCTCTCCCCGGGCGCACCGGCAGCACCCGGCGACGACCTGGACACCCGGGTCGCACTCGTCGGGTCACACATGATCGGCGTGGCCTTCAGCCGGTACATCGCACGAACCGAACCACTCGCCTCCATGCCACCCGAGCAGCTCACCGAGCGCCTCACCCGGACACTGCGGCACATCCTCTTCGACTGAGACCACACGGACTCGGAGCCCACGGCAACCCGGAGACCACTGGGACACCGGGCCCACCGGGCCCACGCGACGCCCACCGGGACCACGCGACAAAAGGGCCCACAGGCTCTCGCCCGCGAAGACCTGCGCACCGCCGGGGGTCCCCGCGTTAGCCCGTGGGCCGGCACCTCACGAGCCCTCCGGCGGTTGGATCCAACCCAGGGACCGCTCGACGGCTCGCTTCCAGCTCGCGTATTCCCCTTCTCGCCGTTCGGGGTCCATGTCCGGCAGCCACTGAGCGGCCCGGTGCCAATTGCGGCGCAGGATCTGCAGATCCGGCCAGTAGTCGGCCGCGAGCCCGGCGGCGTAGGCAGCGCCCAGCGACACCGTCTCGTGGACCAGGGGCCGCACCACGGGAACGTCGAGCACGTCGGACAGGATCTGCATGAGCAGGTGGTCGGACGTCATCCCTCCGTCCACCTTGAGCTGCTTCAGGGCGAGCGCGGAGTCCGCGTTCATGGCGTCGACGACCTCCCGGGTCTGCCAGCCGGTGGCCTCCAGGACGGCTCGGGCCAGGTGCCCCTTCGTGATGTACGACGTGAGGCCGACGATGACGCCGCGGGCGTCGCTGCGCCAGTGGGGTGCGAACAGACCGGAGAACGCGGGGACGATGTAGCATCCGCCGTTGTCCTCGACGGTGCGCGCCAGCGTCTCGATCTCGGGGGCGCTGTGGATCAGGCCCAGCCGGTCGCGGAACCACTGGACGAGCGAGCCGGTGACGGCGATCGGGCCTTCCAGCGCGTAGACCGTGGGCTGGTCCCCGATCTTGTACGCGACCGTGGTGAGCAGCCCGTGCCGGGACCGTACGAGATCGGTGCCGGTGTTCATCACCAGGAAGCTGCCGGTGCCGTAGGTGCATTTCGCCTCGCCGGGCGAGAAGCAGGTCTGTCCGAACAGAGCCGCCTGCTGGTCGCCGAGGGCGGCCGTGATCGACACACCGGGGAGCACGGAGCGGGCCTCACCGTAGCTCTCGGCCGAGGAGCGGATCTCCGGCAGCATCGAGCGCGGCACTCCGAAGAAGTCCATCAGTGCTTCGTCCCAGGTCAGCGTCCGGATGTCCATGAGCATGGTGCGGCTGGCGTTGGTGGCGTCGGTGATGTGCAGGCCGCCGTCCGTACCGCCGGTGAGATTCCAGATCAGCCAGCTCTCGATGGTGCCGAACAGCACCTCGCCGTCCCTGGCGCGTCGCTCCAACCCGTCGATGTTGTCGAACAGCCAGCGGATCCGGGGCGCGGAGAAGTAGGTCGAAGGGGGGAGGCAGCAATGGTCGAGGAAGAATTCGTCTCCGGGCTGTTTCCTCAGGTCCTCGACCTGCGGGGCGGTTCGGGTGTCCTGCCAGACGATCGCCCGGCTCAGCGGGACACCCGTCCGCCGGTCCCAGAGCACCGTCGTCTCGCGCTGGTTGGCGATCCCTATGGCCGAGATCTGCCCCGCGTCCACAGAGGCGTTCGACAGTGCCTCGGGTACGACGCGCTGGAGATTGCGCCAGATCTCGACGGCGTCGTGCTCGACCCAGCCCGGCCGCGGGAAGTGCTGCTGATGCTCCCGCTGCGCGACCGACACCAGACGCCCGCCGTGGTCGAACAGGATGCATCGGGTGGAGGTGGTGCCCTGGTCGATGGACATCACATACCGTTCAACCATGATCGGCCCTGCCTTCCGATGTGCGGCGGAGGCGCTGGGGACCTACCAGCGGGCCGCGCCCAGGTCTCTGGAGATCGCCCGTGCCGTCTCCCGCAGCACGGTGATCAGGGCCGGTTGAGGCCGGCCTTTGGCCTCGCAGATCCGCTCGACGGCGCCGGACACTCCGATCGCGCCCACCACGAGACCGCCCTGCCCTCGAATGGGCGCGGCGATTCCGGCCTCACCCATGCTCATTTCCTGCACCTCGGCACCCCAGCCGAGTTCCCGAATCTCGCCGAGCGCCCGGTTGAGATCGTCCGGGTGGACCAGGGTGTGCCGGGTGTACGCCTCCGGTGCGGCCTCCATCAAGGGACCGCTGGGCGTGGCCCCGAAGGCCAGCAGGACCTTGCCGAGCGAGGAGGCGTGCAGCGGCAGCAGCGCGCCGACGTCCAGGGTCTGGAGGGTGTCGTCCGGCCGGAAGACATGGTGGATGACGAGCACCTTGCCCTCCAGGGGCGTGCCCAGGCGGACGGACTCACCGCTGCGGGCGGCCAGGGCGTCGGCCCAGTTGATGGAGCGCGAACGCAGGTCGTTGACGTCCAGGTAACTGGTGCCGAGGTGCAACAGGGCCGCCCCGAGCTGGTATTTCCCGGTCGCCGGGTCCTGCTCCACGAAGTCGACGTGTTGCAGGGTGCGCAGAATTCCATGGGCGGTGCCCTTGGCCAGCCCCAGCGATGAGGCCACCTCCCCGAGCCCCAGCCGACGGGGTCCGCCGGCGAGGAGGCGCAGGATCGCCGCCGCCCGTTCTATCGACTGGACTGGGCCGGCCATGAAGCGATGATAGTCCCGGTTTTTCCCATTGGGGACTGGCGTTCGGTAATGCCGACCAGGGTTCGTTGACCCGGCACATTTCCTTCCTTAGCGTGCATCACGCCCAGCCTGTGGCCGACAGCGCTTCCCCGAGGAGGACACATGACACCAGCGCAGCTCGACGCCGTCCCACGCGGGGAGGTCGAGCACGTCTTTTCGCTGCCGCACACCCCGGGAGCCGTCTCGGCCGTGCGCCGGCGCATACGTAAGGTCCTTGCCGACTGGGGCCTGGCCGCGGACACCGCCGAAGACGTACTGCTGGTGACCTCGGAACTGCTCACCAACGCGCTCGTCCACGCCCTGCCACCGGCGACGCTGAGGCTCTCGCGGAGCCATGCGGACAGGTGCGGAGCCGTGCGCGTGGAAGTGACCGACAGGGGACCCGTGACCCCGGCGGGGCAGTCGGCTTCCGCTCTCGACCCGGACGAGCACGGCCGGGGCCTCGGTATCGTCACCGCGCTGGCCGCCCGGTGCGGCGTTCATGTGCACCCCGGTGGGACCAGCCGCTGGGCAGAGCTGCGGTTCGGCCGGAGCTGAGGCCGGTCGCCTTCAAGGACGGACGATCCGCCCTCCCTTCATCAGGCCCACGGCGGCGCCCGGCGCGCCCTGGACATTCCCACGAGTACATCGGGTGTATCGGCAAGCTTGGACTGAACTCCGTGCACCGTCAACCTCGTCAACAGTCCCAAAACCAGGCCCTGACAGGCCATCTTGGGCAGGTTCGACGGTCATGGGCACATCAACAATTCCGCCCGAAGTCCTTGACTCCTCCGATGTATTGCGGTTGCCTGCGGTCCCGTTCCTCACTGCGCATTCCGCGTTCGGCCGCTGGCCGACCCCGACCGGAAGGACCGCGCCGCATGCGCAAGGTCACGATCAGACACGTACTCGCGGCTCTCCTGGTGGTACTGACCCTGGCCCTCCTGCCGATTCCGGAGAGCGCGGCCGCGTCCGGCCACCAAGGAACCTCGACCGGCCGGACCGGCCGGACCGACTGGACCGGCACCTGGGAGGCCGCCGCGTCCGGCACCACCACCGCACTGCCGGGCCAGTCGGTGCGCAACGTGATCCATACCAGTGTGGGAGGTCGTGCCGCCCGGATCCGGGTGTCCAACCGGCTCGGTACGGCGGCGCTGGAACTCGGCGCCGCAGCCGTCGCCGTACAGGAGCCCGACGCTCCGAAAAGCCCGGACGCGGTGCCCGGGACGGTGCGCACGGTCACCTTCGGCGGCGCCGCCTCCGTCGTGGTGCCGGCCGGCCAGGACGCGGTGAGCGATCTTGTCCCGCTGCGGGTGCCATCGGACGCCAACCTGCTGGTCAGCCTGTACACGCCGGGCGACTCGGGCCCGGCTGCGTATCACCGCTCCGCGCTGCAGACCTCGTTCCTCGCCCCGGACGGCAACCGCACGGCGGACCAGGACGGCGCCGCGTACACCGCGACCACCGGCTCCTGGTACTACCTGACCGGCGTGGACGTGCTCGGCGCGCGGGCCGCCGGCAGCGTCGTCACGCTGGGCGACTCGATCACCGACGGGTCCGGCTCCACGGCGAGCGCGAACCACCGCTGGCCCGACCGGCTCGCCGCCCGGCTGCGCCGACTGCCACCACGCGAGCGCCTCGGCGTGCTGAACGCCGGCATCGCGGGCAACCGGGTGCTGCTGGACGGCACCGGCCCCAGTGCCCTGTCCCGGCTGGACGCGGACGTGCTCTCCCGCAGCGGCGTCCGTGCCGTGATCGTCATGGAGGGCATCAACGACATCAAGGGCAGCCCCAACCAGACCGATCCCGCCGCCTTCGCGGCCGCGTACCGCGAGATCGTGGCGCGCGCCCACGCCCGCGGCATCCGCGTCGTCGGCGGCACGATCACCCCGTACGGCGGTAACGGCGGCTGGACCGCGGCCCGCGAGGCCGTACGGCAGTCCGTCAACGACCTGATCCGGTACGGCGGGGTCTTCGACGCGGTGGTGGACTTCGACGCCGCTGTCCGAGACCCCGACGCTCCCGACCGGATCCTGCCGGCCTTCGACTCCGGCGACCACCTGCACTTCGGCGACGTGGGCCTCCAGGCGATGGCCGACGCCGTCGACCTGCACTCCCTCATCGGAAAGGACACCCCATGAACAGGCGATCACTCTTACGGGCCGGGGCCGGTCTGCTGGCCGGCGGCGCCGCGCTCGCCCTGCCGCCGGCCCCGCTCGCCGGCGCGGCGCAGGCCGCGCCCGCCGCCGACCCGACCGACGGCTGGAACGAGACCTCGTTCACGTACAGCTGGCAGAAGCCCTGGAACCTGGACCTCGCCGACCGGCACAGCTACAGCGACGGTGTCCACCGCATGTGGGTGTACGCCACCGACGAGCCGTTCGAGGAGGGCAGCTCCACCGACCCGCGCACCGAGATGCGCTGGAAGAACGACTACAAGACGGGCAACCGCATGTGGGACGCCGACGTCTACCTCCCGTCCGGCACCGACGGCGCCTCCTTCGTCCAGATCCTGCGGGGCGTCCACCCCTCGGGCACCCCCGCCACCGACATCATGCTCAACGTCTACAACACAGGCGGTGGCACGGTGCGGCGCTACGACGGCACCGTGCTCAAGACGGGTGCGTTCAACACCTGGTTCAACGTGAAGATCGCCCACCAGGCGAGCAGCGGGACCGGGACCATCAAGGTCTACTTCGACGACTCCCTCGTCCTGACGGTCGACGACCGGGGTCCCGCCACCCGCTACTTCAAGAACGGCGTCTACAACCACGGTTCCGGCCGCGCCGAGGCCCGCTTCCGCAACATCCGCTACTGGACGAGGTGACCGTGTCATGCGCAGACGACAGGCCCTCGCCATGCTCGGCGGCACCGTCCTGGCAGGCACGGTCGGCGCCGCCGGCACGGCCGGGCGGGCGTACGCCGCCGACGAGGTGTACTTCCAGAACCGTGGCAGCGTCGAGGGCTGGGACTACGCCTACACGCAGAAGGACGGCGTGATCGCGACCGTCGACTCCCCGGTGTACAAGGGGGCCCACTCCCTGGAGGCCACTCAGACGTACATCGGTGAGACCGGTGGCTACCACTCGGAGGTCATCCAGCGCGGCGCGCAGAGCGTCGGTGAGGACAAGTACTACGGCCAGGCCATCCGGCTCGCCGCGGACTGGGAGTTCCACGACCAGAACGTCACGTTCCAGCAGTGGTCCCCCGAGGACCCCGAGGGGCCCTGGCTCCTGATGTTCGTCATCGGGGACGAGATCCGCTTCGGCGGCTCCGGCGGGATCAAGGGCACGGTCGGCTCCATCACGGCCCTGCGCGGTACGTGGCTGCGCGTCGTCACCCGCCTCAAGCTGGCCGGCAGCGGCGCGGGCGCCTTCGAGGTCTGGCTCAACGGAACGAAGACCGTCAGCAGGACCGGCATCACGGTCCTTCCCTCGACCTCGCAGACCATCCGCTGGTCGAACGGGATCTACTGCACGGCCTGGCGGGACGGCACGCCCAGCGGTCCCGACGTGCTGACGATCCACCACGACAACCACCGGATCGCCTCGTCCTACGCGCTCGCCGAACCGGCCAACTGGTCCTGAGCGCGCCCAACCGGTCCCCGAACCGGCCCCGGAAAATGATCAGGGGCCGTTCAGATCTCCTCTGAACGGCCCCTGCGTGCGACTTCGCAAAGTCGGGACGACAGGATTTGAACCTGCGACCCCTTGACCCCCAGTCAAGTGCGCTACCAAGCTGCGCCACGTCCCGATGCGCTTCCCACGGCGGGCCGCGGGAACGCGCGAACAGAACTTTACCGCACGTCGCAGGCGTCCTCGAAGGAGGGCGCGGGGCGGCCGGGGCCGTCCGGGCCGGGCGCGGCACAATCGACGTATGGGCAGTGCATCCGCAGGGCGACAGATCGGCGCACGGGACCGGGACGAGGAGGGGCGGGCCCGCAACGCCCGGCCCCGGGACGGGCTGGGGCGGCCGCTGCCATACGGCGCGGAGGGCGTGGAGCGGCAGCCCGAGGGGGTTGTCCGCACCCCCGGGCAGAGCGTCGCCGAGGCGCAGGAGTTGTTGGACGCGGGAAGGCCCTTCCACGCGCACGAGGTGTTCGAGGACGCCTGGAAGGCGGGTCCCGAGGAGGAACGCGAGCTGTGGCGCGGCCTCGCCCAGCTCGCCGTGGGCCTCACCCACGCCGCCCGGGGCAATGTGACGGGCGGCGCCCGGCTGCTGCGACGCGGTGCGGGAGCCGTGACGGAGTGGGCGTCGCGGACCGGGCGCGGACGGCCGTACGACATGGACCTGGCGGAGCTGGCGACCTGGGCGCGGGGGCTGGCGGAGGACGTGGAGCGGGACGGCGAAAGCGTGGACGCGGGGGCTCGGGCGCCGCGGCTTCGGGGGCGGGAGGCTGGACCGTCGTAGGCGTCGTGGACGCGGACGGGTCGTCCCCGGCCGACTCGGTGATCGGCATGTCAGTGCCGTGAGGCAGACTCGGGGCGTGCGAAAGATTCATGTCATCGGTATCGGCGCGGGCGACCCCGACCAGCTGACCCTGCAGGCGGTCAAGGCGCTGCGGAGCACGGACGTGTTCTTCGTCCTGGACAAGGGCGAGGTGAAGGCGGACCTCGTGCGGCTGCGCCGGGACATGCTGGACGCTCATGTGCCGGAGGGTTCGTACCGTGTGGTCGAGGCGCGGGATCCGGAGCGTGACCGGGCGGCGGGCGGCGCCGCGTACTCGCCGGCCGTCGGGGACTGGCGCAGCGCCCGTGCCGGGATCTACGCGCGGCTGATC
This sequence comes from Streptomyces violaceoruber, assembly GCA_000720805.1. Taxonomy (GTDB): domain Bacteria; phylum Actinomycetota; class Actinomycetes; order Streptomycetales; family Streptomycetaceae; genus Streptomyces; species Streptomyces cellulosae_A. Next base: position 36,680 of record JODI01000032.1, on the reverse strand, counting down.
GCCGAGGAGCTGGGCGTGGACGAGAGCGGTGCGTTCCTGGTGTGGGGGGACCCCGCGCTGTACGACAGCACGATCGGCATCCTGGACGAGATCCTGGACCGGGGAGAGGTGGACTTCAGTTACGACGTCGTGCCCGGGATCAGCAGTGTCTCGGCGCTGGTCGCCCGGCATCGCACCGGCCTGAACCGGGTCGCCCGGCCCGTGCAGATCACCACCGGCCGACGGCTCGCGGAGGGCTTTCCCGAGGGGGTGGACGACGTGGTCGTGATGCTCGACGCCCACCAGACCTTCCGGCAGTACGCCGACCAGGACATCGACATCTACTGGGGCGCCTACATAGGCACGCCGGACGAGATCCTCGCCGCCGGTCCGATCGCCGAGGCCGCGCCCCGTATCGAGCGGCTGCGTGCCGAGGCGCGCGAGCGCAAGGGCTGGATCATGGACACCTATCTGCTGCGCCGGCGTCCCGGGGATTGACGGGACCCGCCCCGGACTGAAGTGACCGGCGGCGGGCACTCGTGCGCACCGTGTCCGGATGCGTGCGTGACTCACAGGTCTGAAGGTGACCCCGTGACTGTCGTGGAGGAAACCCAACTGCCCACGTCCCAGCCGCCGGTGCTGGACAAGCGGCGCCGCAATGTCGTCTTCGTGACGATCATGCTGGGGATGCTGCTGGCGGCCCTGGACCAGACGATCGTGGGCACGGCGTTGCCGACGATCGTGTCGGATCTGGGCGGTGCGGCGCACATGTCGTGGGTCGTCACCTCCTATCTCCTCGCGGAGACCGTCGCGACGGTCCTGGTCGGCAAGTTCGGCGACATGTTCGGCCGGAAGGTGGTCTTCCAGGTCTCGGCCGTCGTGTTCATCACGGGGTCGTTCCTGTGCGGCCTGGCCTCCGACATGTCGCTGCTGATCGCCTGGCGGGCCATGCAGGGCGTCGGCGCGGGCGGTCTGATGGTCACCGCCATGGCGCTGATCGCCGATGTGATCCCGCTGCGCGAGCGCGGCAAGTACCAGGGCGCGATCGGCGCGGTGTTCGGCATGGCGACGGTCGTCGGGCCGTTGCTCGGCGGCCTGTTCACCGACCACCTGTCGTGGCGCTGGGCGTTCTACGTCAACGTCCCGATCGCCGTCGTGGTGGTCGTCGCGGCCGCCCGCACCATCCCGGTCGTCAAGTCGGCGACCCGGCCCGTCGTCGACTATCTGGGCATCGCGTTCGTCGCGTTGGGCGCGAGCGCGCTGATCCTGGCGACGAGTTGGGGCGGCAACGAGTACCCGTGGGGTTCGGGCGTCGTCATCGGCCTGTTCGCCGGCGGTATGGTCGCGCTCGGGCTGTTCTGCTGGGCGGAGACCCGGGCGGCCGAACCGATGCTGCCGATGCGACTGTTCGCCAACCCCGTGTTCACCGTCTGCTCCGTCCTCAGCTTCATCGTCGGTTTCGCGATGCTCGGCGCGATGACGTATCTGCCGAGCTATCTCCAGTACGTCGACGGCGACTCGGCCACGGTCTCCGGTGTGCGGACGCTGCCGATGGTGATCGGTCTGCTGATCGCGTCGATCTTCAGCGGCAACGTGGTCAGCAGGACCGGGCGGTACCGGCAGTTCCCGATCGCCGGCTCCCTCGTCATGGGGCTGGGCCTGTATCTGATGTCCCGGATGGGGCCGTCGACCGGGGCCTGGCTGGAGTCGCTGTTCATGTTCGTGCTCGGTGCCGGCATCGGTCTGTGCATGCAGGTGCTGACGATCGCCGTGCAGAACACCGTCGACTACGCCGACCTCGGCACCGCCACGTCCGGGGTCACCTTCTTCCGTACGCTGGGCAGTTCGTTCGGTACGGCGGTCTTCGGCACGATCTACTCCAACGCCCTCGGGCCCAACCTCTCGGACGGCATCGCGTCCGCCGCGCGGGTGGGATCCGTCGACCCGGCCACCGTGACCAGGGCGGCCACCAGCCCGCACGGCCTGCACGGGCTGCCGTCGGACGTCGCCGCACCGATCATCGACGCCTACGCCGACACCATCCGGACGGTCTTCCTGTGGACCGTGCCGGTCGCGGCCGTGGGCTTCGTGGTCGCCCTGTTCCTCAAACAGGTGCGGCTGCGCGACAGTGCGCGGCTGGGCTCCACCGACATGGGCGAGGCGTTCGCGTCCCCGTCCGGCGCGGACTCGCGGCGGGTCCTCGAGGCGTCCGTCGGCAAGATCATCGGCAGTACGGACCCGGACACCGCGCGCCGGATCGTGACGGACTCCGCGACCCGGCTGGACATCGCCGGCGCCTGGGCGGTGATGCAGGTGGAATTGTTCACCAGGATGGTCGGGTACGCGAGTCTCGGACTGATCGCCGCCCGCCGGCACGTGCCTCCGGAGGTGCTGCAGCCGGTCTTCGACCGGATGGTCGACGAGGGCTGCCTCGTCCGCCACGGCTCCTTCCTCTCCCACACCGAGGACGGCGCCCGCGAGGCCCGCGTCATCACCGAGGCCTGGGCGGCCTGGCTGGAGGACCGTGTCCAGCGGGACACCGGCCGCTCGTCGGGCACGGAACTACGGGCCGTGGTGGACACGATCGCCAAACGCCTCCTGGTCGAGGACCTGACCCACGTCCCGCCGCAACGCCCGCGCCCGGCGGAACCGGTCTCGGCGACGGCCTCCTGACACCGCGTCCCGCGGATCGCTCAGTCGGGGGCAAGACCCAGCCACGTCAGCACTCCCCCGACGTCGGGTGCCGTCGTGACGCCCTCCGGGAGGGGTGGACGGCGGACGATCACGACCGGCAGGCGCAGGTCGCGGGCCGCCGTGAGCTTCGCGGACGTGGCCCGGCCCCCGCTGTCCTTGGTGACCAGGACGTCGACGCAGTGGTCGTAGAGCAGGGTCGACTCGGCGGCCACCGTGAACGGGCCGCGGGCCAGGAGCACTTCGGTATGCGGGGGCATCGGCGGCTGGGGCAGTTCCACGGACCGTACGACGAAGTGGAGGTCCGTGAGGTGGGCGAAGGCGGCCAGGCCCAGCCGGCCGGTGGTCAGGAAGACCCGGCGGCCGAGGCGCGGCAGCAGGTCGGCGGCCGCGGCCAGGGAGGCGACGGAGTGCCAGCGGTCCTCGGGGCCGGGCCGCCAGCCGGGGCGGCGCAGCACCACCGCCGGGACACCGGCCGCCGCCGCGGCGCGGGCGGCGTTCGCGGTGATCGTCTCGGCGAAGGGGTGGGTGGCGTCGACGAGCGCGTCCACGCGCTGCTCGTGCAGCCAGTCCGCCAGCCCGTCCGCCCCGCCGAAGCCCCCGATCCGGACCTCCCCGGTGATCGCCCCCGGCCGCGCCACGCGCCCTGCGAGCGACGTGGTGACTCGGACACCGCAGCCCGCCGCGAGCGCGGCGGCCAGCTCACGGGCCTCGGCGGTGCCGCCGAGGATGAGGACGTGCGGGGACATGCCGAGAGCCTACGAGTTCCGGACGGCGGACTGGAGGCCGGGTACAGGTCGCTGTCCAGGTTGCCTTCCGGGCCGTTTTCCGGGTCGCCGTCGGGGCGGTTTCCGGGCCGCTTTCCGGGGCGCCGAGAGTTATCGTCCGGACATGGAATCCGTACGTGCGGTCCTGATCGACATCGACGGAGTGCTCACCGTGTCCTGGCGGCCGTTGCCCGGGGCGGTCGAGGCGCTGCGGGAGATCCGCGGGGCGGGCCTGAGGGTGGCTCTCGTCACCAACACGACGTCGCGGACGCGGGCGTCGATCGCCGCAGCGCTGGACGACGCTGGGTTTCCCGTGACGGCGGAGGACATCCTCACCGCGCCCGCCGTCACCGCCGAGTATCTCGCCGAGCGGTGGCCCGGCGCGCGGTGCGCGGTGCTGAACAGCGGCGACATCCGGGCGGACCTGGGGGACGTCACCGTCGTCGACCCGGCGGACACCGACGCCGCCGTGGACGTGGTGCTGGTGGGCGGGGCCGGGCCGGAGTTCGGGTACGCGGCGCTCGACGGTGCCTTCCGGCAGCTGCAGCGGGGAGCACGGCTGGTGGCCATGCACCGCAATCCGTACTGGCGCACCGAGGACGGCCTGCGGCTGGACGCCGGTGCGTTCCTGGCCGGTCTGGAGCAGGCGGCGCGGGTCGAGGCCGAGGTCACGGGCAAACCGTCGGCGGCCTTCTTCGCGGCGGCGCTGGCTCACGTGGGAGTCGGTGCGGAGGAGGCGGTCATGGTCGGGGACGACATCGAGTCCGACGTCCTGGCGGCACAGCGCGCCGGGGTCACCGGGGTGCTCGTGAAGACCGGCAAGTACCTGCCTCAGACCCATGAGGCGGCGAGCGGGACGCCTGACCACGTGCTCGATTCGTTCGCGGACCTGCCGGCACTGCTGCGCGGCTCAGCGGACCAGTAGCTGTACGCCGCCCACCACCGTCGCCGCGATCACCAGTTGCTCGAACAGGCGCTGGTTGATCCTGTGCACGGCCCATTTGCCGAGGAACGCCCCGGGCACGACGAACACCACGAGCACCGCGTCAAGGAGCAGCGAGTGGCCGTCGATCAGGCCGAGGCCGACGCTGAAGGGCACCTTGGACACGTTGACGATCAGGAAGAAGAAGGCGGAGGTCCCGAGGAAGCCGAGCTTGCGGAAACCCGCGGAAAGGAGATACATCGACATCACCGGGCCGCCGGCGTTGGCGACCATCGTGGTGAAGCCGCCGAGGACGCCGTAGGAGCGGGCCTTGACGCGGCCGGTGCGGGTGGCGACCGTGTCGGGCTTCTCCTCCGCGTCGGCCGTGCGGCGGCGCCAGACCGTCACCCCGGCCATCAGCAGCAGGATCGCGCCGATCGACGTGCGGACGACCCCGTCGTCCGCCCACACCAGGAACAGCGTGCCCCCGACCACGCCCACGGCCACCGCCGGGAACAGCCGCCACAGTGTGGGCCAGTGCGCGTGCCGGCGGTAGGTGAGGACGGCGAGGACGTCCCCGGCGATCAGTACGGGCAGCAGGACGCCGGTGGAGGCACGGGCGGGCAGCACCGCGGCGAAGATCGCGAGGCTGACGGTGTTGGCCCCGCTGACGGCGGTCTTGGAGAAGCCGACGAGCAGGGCGGCGAAGGCGAGAGCGGCGAACTCCCAGCCGGTGATGTGCCAAAGAGTCATCGTGTTCATGCGAACACCGATGCTATGTGCAAGGAACGGGTGGCCGTAAGGAGCGTCTCGCCAGGTGGCCGGTGTCGGTGTGGACCTGAGGCGCTTCAGTACCTCCGAGTTCGTCACCGCGGCGGCCGTTCTCGCCGACCGTTGCGCCCCGTTGGTGGCTGCGGAGCGCGAACGCGTCCGAAGAATCACCGCGGACATTGCCCGGCGTTGCTGGTTCATGACTGTGGACCCGTCGCCCGCACCCTGGGAAGATCCCCGGGACGCCGCACCGACCTGGCCGGAGGAGACATGACCGACTCCCGGGAGCACGTCCTGCCCGGCACCCGCGGCACGATCAGCGTGCGGGAATGGCCGCTCGAACAGCCCCGGTACGTCGCCCTCCTCGTCCACGGATACGGCGAGCACATCGGCCGGTACGAAGAGCTCGCCGGTGTCCTGGTGGGCCACGGCGCGGCAGTGTTCGGGCCCGACCACGCCGGGCACGGCAGGTCGGCGGGAGAGCGGGTGCTGATCGAGGACTTCGAGGACGTGGTCACCGATGTGCACACCGTGGCCGCACTGGCGCGGGCCGCGCATCCGGGCGTACCCGTGGTGATGGTCGGGCACTCCATGGGCGGGCTGATCACGGCCCGCTACGCCCAGCGGTACGGCGACACGCTCGCCGCGCTGGTGCTGTCCGGGCCGGTGATCGGGGCCTGGGAGCTGCCCGGGCGGCTGCTGGCCCTCGACGAGATCCCCGACACGCCCGTCAGCCCGGCCGCGCTCTCCCGTGACCCGGCGGTCGGGGCGGCGTACGCGGCGGATCCGCTGGTGTGGCACGGGCCGATGAAGCGGCCGACGGTGGAGGCGTTCGCGCGGACCCTGGAGACCGTGTCCGAGGGCGGTGCCGTGGGGCGTCTTCCACTGCTGTGGCTGCACGGCGAGGAGGACCGGCTGGTGCCGCTCGCCGGGAGCCGGGTGGGTGTCGAGGCGTTGAGCGGGAGCGGGGGCCGGCTGACCGAGCGGATCCGTCCCGGCGCCCGGCACGAGGTGTTCCACGAGACGGACAGGGCGCTGGTGTTCGCGGACATGACGCGTTTCCTGGACGAGGTGCTCATGGGCTGAGGCATCACTTCCGTGGCGTTCCCACCAGGTGTTTGCCCCAGTTCGCCCTGGGCACCCGCGCTGCCATGGAGTGGTTGCGCAGTGCTGCCTGCGTGGGAGAGGACCCGGAGTTGTTCTTTCCCGTGGGCACGACCGGACCGGCGCTGCGAGAGATCGCGGCCGCGAAACGCGTCTGCGCCCGCTGCCCGGTGACGTCCCAGTGTCTTCGGTTCGCGTTGGACAGCGGGCAGACCTCGGGCGTGTGGGGCGGGACCTGCGAGGAGGAACGGGACGCGCTGCTCCGTACGGCCAGAGCCGACGCGAGAAGGGGAAGCATCGTATGACTGTCGTGAAGAGCACGATTCCCGAATCCGCCCGACAGGTGGTCGGAGACGCGCTGCAGAGCACCCTGGTGGATCTGATCGGGATCTCCCTGATCGGGAAGCAGGCCCACTGGAACCTGGTGGGACCCCGCTTCCGCTCGATCCACCTGCAGCTCGACGAGGTGGTGTCGGCCGCGCGCGACTTCTCCGACACGGTGGCGGAGCGCTCGGCGGCGCTCGGCCTGCCGCCCGACGGCCGGCCGGAGACGATCGCGTCCGCGTTCACCCTGCCCAGCCCGAAGGACGGCTGGGTGCGGGACACCGACGTCGTCGAGGTGCTGGTCGAGGCGCTGGAGGCGGCCATCGGGCGGCTGCGTGAGCGCATCGAGGCGACCGAGAAGGCCGACCCGGTCACCCAGGACCTGCTGATCAGCATCACCGCCGACCTGGAGAAGCAGCGCTGGATGTTCGACGCGGAGAACTGGCCCAAGGACAGCTGAGGTCCGCAAACACGTACGTACGGAAGGGGCATGCGATGACCGACGCCCTCGAACTGGACGCGCTGTGGGAGGACTTCCACCGCGTGGTGAACATGACCTCGCAGGAGCTGGCCGCCTGGCTGCGGGTCCGTGACGCCGACGAGAACACGGAGCCGCTGCCCGAGAACGCGGGCACGCCCACGGGGCAGCACGTCCTCGCGATCCTGCAGAAGCGGCGCACGGATCTCACCGACGACGACGTCCGCGTGATGTACAAGGTCGTGGACACCGTCACCGAACAGACCGACCTGGAGAACGAACCCGCGGCCGAGGACACGCGTCTGCGGCAGCGTCTCATGACGATCGGCCACGATCCGCTCAAGCCGTGAGACGGCGGCAGGGCGTCGTACCTCGTCCGGAAACTCGTCGGCGCGCACCGGCGGACGATCGCCGGGGAGACGGGCACCCCGCTCAGGGTGCTCCCGTGGCCCTGTACCGGCTGCTCGCCCTCGCCGTCCTGCTCGGCGTCCGGATCCGCGGCTCGGTCGCGGCGGCCACCGCACGTGCTCTGCATGAGGCGGGGCTGCGCGACCCGCGCCGCGTGTCCGGGGCGGACGGGCGGGAGCGGGCGGACGCACCGGCCGCGGCGGCTACCGGCGCCACGACGAGCGCACCGCCACCCTCCCCCGCAGGCCTTCGGGCGCGGGGGCATCTCCCTTCACTCCGCTCGACGACGGTGCCCAGCTGCTGACCGAGCGGTGGGGCGACGACCTACGAGGACACCGGTCCCGCCGACTACGCCGGCCTTCCCACCGATCCGGGCACATCGCGCTCGGATGCGCCGGCGACCGCCACCGAGCTGTTGACCGGACTACGGGGCGACATGGCGTCAGCGCCCACAGGGGCGATGTGGATGGCGAGGACGGGGTGTCGAGGTGACTTCGAAAGAGGGCATGGCAGGCAAGGGGTGTACGGAACGCTGATCCGCGGCACCAGCGAGTACCGGGCCGAGCTCACTGCCCACCGCGACGATGCCTCCGCTCACGGTGTGCTGGGGCGCCCGGCGCACAGTGCGTGATCGACCAGGGCGCTGGCCGCCTTCTCCTGCTCCAGTACGTGCTCCTGGGTGTCGCCGCGTGCCTCGGACATGGAGACCACGGCGCTTCGCCTGCCGTTGTCGGTGACGCCGTTGAGGGTGATGTAGCCGCCGTCCCCGCCCTCGTGGCTCCAGTAGGTTCCTCCGCAGGTCAGGGGGCGCTCGGCCAGGCCGAGCCCGTATCGACCGTCGGGCCAGAACTCCTGGACTTCCGCGCTCACGGAGACGGTCTGCTTCATCGCGGCCAGCTGCCGCGTCGGTAGCAGGCGGCCCGCGAGCAGCGCGCGGAGGAGGCGGTTCTCGTCCCGCGTGGTCGTGGCGAACGAGGTCTCATGGTCCACCGCTGTCTGATCGGTGACGTCCACCAGGGAGCCGGGCCCGAAGAGCTGGTAGGCCTTGGAGTGTGGCCGGGGCAGGTCCGGCGAGGTGCCCATCCACCGGGTCTGGTCGAGGCCGAGCGGGCGCAGGATGCGGTCTTCGATCTCCTGGTGGGCGTGTTGACCGGTGGCCTTCTGGATGATCATGGCGAGCAGGACGTAGCCGGTGTTGGAGTACTTCCAGCCGCGCGTGGAGTCCGGCTCGGGGGCCTTGGCGAGGGCAACCAGCTGTTCGGGGCTGTAGACGTCGTGGCGCTGTTGGTAGTACTCCTGCGGCGTGGTGTATCCGGGCAGATTGTCGTGGATGCCGCTGGTGTGCTGTAGCAGTTGGCGGATGGTGATCAGGCTGCCGTCATTGCCGGTACCCTCCATTGCTCCTGGCAGCCAGTGGTCGACCGTGTCGACCAGCGACAGCTTGCCTTCGGCCTCCAGTTGGAGGACCACGGTGGCGACCAGCGTCTTGGACGTGCTGGCCATACGGAAGTAACCGTCGGAGGAGACCGGGCGGCCGGTGTTCAGGTCGGCAGTGCCGCTGGTGGCGACCGACTGCCGACCGTCAGGTGTGATCACGCGGGCCTGCACACCGCTGACTCCGAGGGCGCGGATCGCCTCGGTGTCCCGGCGTAACTGCTCCGCAGGGGAGGGACGGGCCGGTTCGGCGACGGCGGTGGCCACCTGGGCGGCGAGCAGCGCAGTGACACCGAGTGTCACGGCGAGGTGCCTTCGTTGAGTCGAAGTCATGGCCGAACGCTAGTTTCGCCCACCGACGTGGCGCGATCAGGCGCACCCCAGGATCAGAAGGGGGGATATCCCCAGCGCGGGCCGCCACCAGTCCGGCGTCGACCCGCCGGGCGCGGTGACGGTTCTCGAACCCACGCCAGGACCCGCACCAGGGCGGTCGCCCGCTTCGGGGTCGGTGCGGATATTGCCGAGGGCCCCCAGTTCTCAGAGGTGGGCGAGCCGTGCTCGACCGGTGCTCGGACGGCGGCGAGGGCCTTGTCGGACAGTTTCTGACCGCGGGTCAATGGGCGGTTCCGGTCGGCTTTTCAGCCGGTGATCACGGCCGGGTCGGCGTGGGGGGCGCTGTCGTCGAGGCCGACGATTCCGGCGAACTCGGCGGACCCCTGCACAGTGAGGGTCGACTTGGCACCCGGTAACGACATTGCTTTCAGGAGCCGCCGAAGCGTCCGAGAACCTGAACGGACGGTCGTTTCGTCTCCCTGATCGTGAAAGGTATGGCAGACCTCGACGAGGCAGAACTCGTGCGTCGCGTCGCCGGTGGTGACCGGGCAGCGTTCGACGAGTTGTATCGGCGTACTTCGCCCTGGTTGGCGGTGCGGCTCCGCCGCCGCTGCACCGACGACGACGTCGTCTCCGACGTGCTCCAGGAGACCTACCTGGCGGTCTGGCGTGCGGCCGGCAGCTATGCGGGCTCCGTGACCGAGGGCAGTGCGGTCGGCTGGCTCTGGACGATCGCCGCGAACCGTCTCGTCGACGCGTTCCGCCGACGCGCCCGGCAGGAGCGGGTGCCGACCGTTGCCCTGCTCGACACGACCGCGCCGGCCGCCGAGGACGAGGTGATGGCGAACCGCGTCGACCAGAACTTCGAACAGGCGCTGCTGCGGCTGCCACCGGAGTTGCGGCAGGTGCTGCAGGCGATGGTGCTCGACGACCTGTCGGTCCGTCAGACGGCTGTGCTGCTCGGTATGCCGGAGGGCACGGTGAAAACCCGCGCGCGGCGGGCTCGGATCGCGTTGCGGAAGGCGCTCTCATGACTCATCCCACCACCACGACCCTGGCCCGCTACGCGGAGGGCGGGCACGGACTCGACGACGCCGCGCTCTGGTCGATCGAGGTCCATCTCGACACGTGTGCCAACTGCCGTGAGTCACTGGCCGCCAAGGCCACCCCTGCCACGACGGATCTGCTCGCCGGTGTCGCCGTCTCGCTCGGCCAGGCGATCGAGGCGAGCCCGTCGCCGACCCGGCAACGCACACCAGCAGCGGCCGTGCACCGACGCTGGCTCGCGTGGACGCTGCTGCCCTGGCTCGCGGTGACCGTCGCGGTGCTGGGCTGTGGCGTACTCCTGGACTCCGCCGAGCCGAGCCTGCCGTCGCTCGTACTGCTGCTGGCCCCGGTGGCTCCGCTGCCCGGCGTCGCGGTGGCCTGGAGCCGGCGGGTCGACCCCGCCTGGGAACTGATCGCCACCACACCGGCAGCCGGCCTGGCCATGGTGCTGCGGCGGACGCTCGCGGTGCTCGTCGTCGTGCTTCCGGCATTGCTGGTGGCGGGTGTGAGCACCGGAACCTCGCTGGCCCTCACCCTGCTGCCGTGCCTGGCGTTCACGGGGGCCACCCTCGTGCTCGGCGCTCTCATCGGCGTACGGCGCGCGGCGATCGGACTCGCGGTGGTCTGGTCCGCGGCAGTCCTGCTGCCGAGTGTGGCGGCCCAGTCCCTGTCCCCGGTACTGCAGCCGGGCAGCACCGCCGACTGGGTGGTGGCCACCGTGGCCCTTGCCGCGATCACACCGCTCGCCGCCACGCACTTCCGCCGCCTGGCCAGTGGCAACTGACCCCCCCATCAACAGGATCTACAGATCAACAGGAGAGACCCATGCGAGCGGTGCGCGCTGCCGAAACGGCTCCCACCCTTCATCCCTGGCTCGTCCACGCAAAAGAACTGCGTGTCCGGGCCGACCGGCACCTGGCCGTCGACGGACTCGACCTGACGCTGACTGCCGGCGTGCACGGTGTGCTCGGCCCGAACGGCGCCGGCAAGACCACGCTGATGCGCGCGCTGTCCACCGTCGTCAAGCCCGCCGGCGGCTCATTGACGCTGCTCGGTGCACAGGTGGACGGCCGTGCCGACCTGCGCGAGGTGCGTCGCAAACTGGGGTATCTGCCACAGGAGTTCGGCTTCTACCCGCGGTTCACCGTCCGCGAGTTCATCGCGTACATGGCCTGGCTCAAGGAAATGCCCAAGACCGCGATACCCGACGCCGTACAACGCGCGATCGATCGGGTGGATCTCACCACCAAGGCCGACGCCAAGATGAAGACCCTGTCCGGCGGCATGCTCCGCCGGGCCGGCATCGCCCAGGCCATCGTGAACGACCCCGAACTGCTACTGCTCGACGAGCCCACCGTCGGACTCGACCCCGAACAACGTCTCGACTTCCGCGACCTGCTGCGTGACCTCGGCGCCGACAGCTGTGTCCTGGTCTCCACCCACCTCGTCGAGGACGTCGTCGCTGCCTGCACCGACGTCATCCTCATGAACGAAGGCCGACTCCTCTTCCAGGGCACCCCCGACGACCTGATCGCCCGCGGCGGGCAGGGCGACGCGGGCGACAGCCCTGCGGAGCGCGGCTACTCCGCGCTCCTGCGCCAGCACCGGAGCAACGCATGAACCGCATCCTCGGCATCGAGCTCCGGCGCTCGGCCGCCCTCGGCGCCGCGCTCTCCATCGCCGTCGCCAGCACGATCGTCCTCCACGCCACGGCGGGGCGATGGTCCACGGGGTGGATGGCGCTTGCCATGACGCAGCGCGAATACCTCGCGGTTCTCTCGCCCCTTGCGATGGCCGCCGGCGCCTGGCAGTCCTATCGCGAGCACCGGGCGAACGTCGCCGAACTGCTCGCCGCCGTGCCCCGCCCGAGAGCGCAGCGCATGGTGCCGATCCTGGCCACGACGGCCCTGGCGGTGCTGGTCGCCTACCTGGTCACGCTCCTCGCGGCGGCACCACGGATCGCCGACACGGCGCGCTACCTGCCGCCGGCCGCGTTTGTCGTCGTGGCCGTCGGGCTGGTCGCAATGATCGCCTCGGTCTGGCTCGGGTTGGCCGTCGGACGCCTGGTGCCGGCGCTCGCCACCGCACCCGCGCTGGCCGTGATCGGCTTCGCGCTCCTGATGCTCGCGCCCCACGCCCTTCCGGACGGCGGATTCACGGCGGCGTTCTCCCCGGCCATGGGGATGGGCATGTTCAGCGACTACGACACCGTCGACGGCGGAGTCAGCGCCGCCCAGGCACTCTGGATGGCCGCGGTCGCGGTGGCCGGCGTCGTGCTCTTCGCCGTCCAGAACCGTAAGTTCGCGTTCGCCGCGCTGCTGCCGCTGGCCATCGGGGCTACGGCCACGGCCCTGGTGGTGCCGACCGGCGATGCCTACGACCGAGGGATGCTCGACCCGGTCGCCCAGGAACTGGTGTGCACCGACGACACTCCGCGGGTCTGCGTCAGCCGGGCGCACGAAGGGTTGCTGTCCGAGGTGACCCCCAAGGCCCGGCACGCGTTGGAACTCCTGACGAAGACATCGGTCGTCGAGGCACATGAGGACACCTCCACGTTCTCTCCTCCTACGTCACCGAGGTCGCGGGCCGACACCGCGCTGATGAGGATCACGGTCGACAAGCATGGTCACCTCGCCCACCCGGGACGGCTCGAACCGACGATGCTCACCGGAGTGTTCACCGGCCCTCTCAGCTGCGGAGACAACCGGAACTTCACAGTCGCCACCGCTGCGGCCCACTGGCTGCTCGACCGGGAGCCGACCGCCGGTCCCGAGGGCCTCGAATTCGATGACCCGGACGCCGTCAAGCTCTGGAAGGGGCTGCAGGCACTGCCGCGAGCCGAGGCCGAAGCCCGGGTTGTCGCCGTCTATCAGGCCGCCCAGAAGTGCCAGGACACCACCGATCTCCTGAGCCGAGGCGCCCGATGACAGGACTGACGCTCTACGTCCGCTCGCGCCAGGTGCCGGCGGCGCTCGGCGCGGCCGCCGCGGGTACTGCCATCGCGTGGCTGCTGGCGACGGCCTTCAGCGTCAAGGGCGAGGTGAGCAGCACCGTACTCGCCCTGACGGTCCTGTTCCTGGTAGCCGTCGCCACCATCACGCTCTCAGGCCCCGACGACACCCTGGACCGCACGGCGGCGAGGCCGTGGGGATGGCTGCGGATGTCCCACCTGGCCACGGCCCTGGGATGCGTGCTCATGCTGCTGCTGGCCACACTGCTCACCGGCACGCGGTTCGGGCCGTTCGGATGTGTCGTCCGCGACGCGGCCGGCCTGCTGGGCCTGACCGCCCTGGGGACGGCCACGGTCGGCACCGCTCGCTCGTGGTTCCTGCCTCTCGGGTGGACGCTCGGCGCGGCGGCCTTCCCGGGCATGGGCACCGCCGGGGAGGCGCTGACCTGGCAGACACAGGCCTCCGACAGCCGGCCCGCTGCCGTGGTCGCAGCGGTACTCACCGCCGCCGGAACCGCCGCCTACGTCAGCCGAGGCCCACGTACTACAGCCGGAGATCCTTCCTGATTGTGGACCAAGGGCTCCTGGTGTCCTCAGCTGTCGATGTCCTTGACGCCTCCTCGCAGTCCCCACTCATCGAGGCCGGAGTAGATCAACGCGATGCGACCTCTGGGGAAGTCGAGTGACGTGGCCTCCCTCTGGTGGCCGCGCCGCTGATCACTCGGTTGTGAGTTGGCTGTGAGACATGGAGGGGATGCTCGGTTTCACCGAGGGCAGCAGCTGAGATCGGTGAACCCGGGCCAGCTTGGAGCGCAGGAACGTCAGGGCCAGCTCGATGCCTACCCTCGCCCTTCCAGCCCTGGGCGTTCGCATGCTGACGGCGGGCGACCAGGTCGTCCTCCAACTCGTCGAGCCGGGGCAGCATCGGCGGGTTGACCGGGGGCATGGGACGTCGAATGCCTTCTTGGCTGAACAGGCGGCGAGAATGCGACAGTTCAGGGGACAGATGCCGCCTGCGGGGCTTCGGTCACCGGTCGTGATGAACGATGCTCCCGAACAGGATCGGCGGCGTTGGTGGTTCCTCGATGGAGCCGGCCGGGAACACCGAACCGGCCGTGCTCGCCGCCGATTTGGTGCGGGCGATGCTGGACGAACAGGTGGCCGAAGACTGTCTCCGCCGCGCCGCGTGATCGTGTCAGACTGCTCGCACGCCCTGCCCGGCCACCGGGCAGGGCTCGTCGAGCGGAGGAGCACCGTGTGACCGGGACCGAGTCGGCCGTCCAGCGCATCGACACGAGCAGGCCGCATCCGGCCCGGGTGTACGACTGGTTCCTCGGCGGCAAGGACAACTACCCGGTCGACGAGGAACTGGGCCGGCAGATCTCGGCGATGCAGGCGGACGCCCCACGGCACGCCCGCGCCAACCGCCGGTTCATGGAGCGCGTCACGCGTGCGGTCGTACGGGAGACGGGAATCCGTCAGTTCCTCGACATCGGGTCCGGCATCCCCACCGAGCCCAATCTGCACCAGGTCGCCCAGTCCGTCGCGCCGGACGCCCGGGTCGTGTACGTCGACAACGATCCGATCGTGCTCGCCCATGCCGAGGCCCTGCTGCGCGGCACGCCCGAAGGGGTGACGCACTACGTGCAGGCCGACGCCCGGGAGCCGGAGCGCATCCTCGAACAGGCCGCCTCGGTGCTGGACCTGGACCGACCGGTCGCCCTGTCGCTGATCGCCCTGCTGCATTTCGTCGCCGACGAGGACGGCGCCCACGACCTCGTGGCCACCCTGGTGAACGCGCTGGCACCGGGGAGTTGTCTGGTGCTGTCCGCGATGACGGCGGACTTCGATCCGGACAACGTGCGCAAGGGCATCGCGGCGTACACGGCGAGCGGAGTGACGCTCGTGGCCCGCTCACACGCCGAACTGAGCCGTTTCTTCACGAGACTCGACGTGTGGGAGCCGGGGATCGTGTCCCTGTCCCACTGGCGCCCCGCTCCGGGCGAGGAGCCGGAAGGCGACGGTCCGGTGTCCTTGTACGGCGCGGTGGGCATCAAGCGCTGACCGCTGTCAGGCGTTGAACGCCCAACTCCTCAACGCGCGGCCGGATCTGGACGATGTCGGCGGTGGTCGCGCCCGGCCGGACCTGTGCGATCGCCTCCTCCATGTGCTCCCGGCAGCGCACCTGCGCGTCGCGCAGGGCCCCGGCAGGCCCGGCAGGCCCGGGTGAGAGGGGCGGCCAGGACCGGCACCACGGGATCGGCCGAACGGCCGAGGGAGCCACCCGCGCACGGTGGCCGTACGGCCGAGGCGCGCACCCGTGCCCGCGGGCGAGAGTGAAGCCACTTCCTCCCCCGTCGGGGCATTGCCGGAGCAACCAGGAGTACGTGATGCAGCGCAGGTTCCTCGTCGGCGCCGTCGGCGGCGCCGTCGCCGTCACCGCCGCTTTCGGCATCGGCACCCATCTGCTGTCCGGGACCGAGTCGACCACCGCCCTGGACCGGTACGACACCGTCACCGTCGGCGGCCACAAGGCCCTCGCGAACAACATCGTCGAGGCCCGCACCCGCAGCAAGTACCACCCGCTGCCCTGGGTCGGCGACAAGGTCGCCGACGTCACCTGCCCCTCCGGCCTCAAGGCGGTGGCCGGCGCCACCGTCGTCTGCACCGGAAGGAAGAGCGACGGCGAGAGAGTGGACATCCCCGTCACCGTCGTCAGGGCCACGAGCGACTCCGTCACCTGGAAGTTCGAGCGTTAGAACCAGAAAGGCCAGAAAGGCCAGGAAGAGACGAAGAGTACGAAGCACGAAGAGAACGAAGAGGACACAGCGCATCATGAGCACCGTTCTGGCCGGTCACGGCCTCGTGAAGAAGTACGGCTCCACCACCGCGCTGGCCGGTGTGGACGTCGAGGTCGGGGAGCGGGACTCGCTGGCGATCATGGGTCCGTCCGGCTCCGGGAAGTCCACCCTGCTGCACGCCCTGGCCGGGATCATCCGGCCGGACGGCGGCCAGGTCCTGCTGCGTGGTGACCGCATCGACGATCTGGGCGAGAACCGGCTCAGCGCCCTGCGTCGCAAACGCTTCGGGTTCGTGTTCCAGTTCGGCCAGCTGCTGCCGGAGCTGCCCGCCGAGGAGAACGTGGCGCTGCCGCTGATGCTGGAGGGCACCCCCCGCCGGCAGGCCGTCGAGCGGGCCCGCCGCTGGTTCGCGCCGCTCGGTCTCGACGGGCTGGAGAAACGCCGGCCCGGACAGCTGTCCGGCGGGCAGGCCCAGCGCGTCGCCATCGCCCGCGCCCTGGCCGTCGAGCCGGACGTGGTCTTCGCCGACGAGCCCACCGGCGCCCTCGACCAGACCACCGGTACCGAGGTGGTACGACTGCTGACCTCCGTCACCCGCGAGCAGGGCGCCGCCCTGGTCGTGGTCACGCACGACGCCGACGTCGCCGCCCACTGCGGCCGGATCCTCCAGGTCCGCGACGGCCGGATCACCAACCACAGCCAGTACACCGTCGCTTGAGCCCGAAGGGGCTCGTGGCGGATGTCCGTCGAGCCCGAAGGGGCTCGTGGCCGATGTCCGAAGCCCCCTCGTGCCGACCCACCTCCGGAGACCTCAGATGCGTTCCCCCGTCCTCCCTCTGACCTGGCACCTGGCCCGGTCCTCCGGCCGCCGCGGTCTGCAGAGCCGGCTGCTGGCGGCCGGGGCCGCCGCCGTCGGCGCGTGCGTCCTGCTGGTGATGATCGCCGCCACCCTCGGCTCCGGCACCCGCGCGGATCACACGGCCTGGCGCACGCCCGAGCCCGACCGGCACGGCACCGCCGTCCAGGCCCTCGCCACGACGTACGTCCGTCACGAGCCCCTCACCGTCGTCTCCCTGGCCCAGCTGCCCGACCGCGGGCCGACCCCCGCCCCACCCGGTCTGCGAGCCTTCCCGAAGCAGGGCGCGGTGTACGTCTCCCCCGCCCTGGCCGAGCTGCTGCACCGGCTGCCCGCGAGCCGACTCGCCGGCCGTTTCCCGAAGGTGGCGTCCTACGGCACGATCGGCGCCGCCGGCCTCGCCTCGCCGGACGAGTTGGTGGCCGTGGTGGGGCGGGCGCCGGCCGACCCCGCGATGGCCGCGGCGAGCGCGCAGGGCGCGGCCTACTACGACGAGGGACAGGCCGACCGGGCCGTGGTCTCCGGGTTCTCCGGAACCGAGGCGAGCATGTTCACGAGCTTCGACCGGACGAGCGCCCTGCTGGGTGTGGTGCTGCTGGCGATGCCCGTGGTGGTGCTGTCCTCGGCCTCCGGACGGCTCGGGGCGGCCCGGCGTGAACAGCGGCTCGCCGCGCTGCGGCTGGCCGGGGCGACCCCGCGGCAGATCCTCGCGATGACCGCGGTGGAGGCGGCGGGCGTCGGCGCGGCCGGGGCTGTGGCCGGCGCGCTCGCCTACGTGGCGCTGCTGCCCGCGCTGGCCAGGGTGCCGTACGGCGTCGGCACCTGGTACACGGGCCAACTCTGGGTGGGGAGCGCCTGGTTCGCGGCGGTCGTCCTGACGGTCACCGCGCTCATCACGGTCAGCGCGGTGTCGATGCTGCGTCAGGTGGCGACCTCCCCCCTCGGCGTGGCCCAGCAGGCGAACCCGCGCCGCACCCGACTGATCCGCCTGGTGGTGTTCGTGGCGGCCGTCGGCTACATCTGGCAGTCCACCGGCAGCGGCGACCAGCTCAAGGGCCGGGACCTGCTCGTCCTGCTGCTGGTGTTCTACGGCGCGTTCTGGTTGTTCGGCCCGTGGGTGGTGGACCGGCTGGGCCGGACCGCGGGACGCTTCGCCCGCCGTCCCGCGGCTCTCCTGGCCGCGCGTCGCCTCAGCGACGACCCGCGCGGCGCCTGGCGCACCGTCAGCGGCCTGGTGCTGGCGGGGTTCGCGGCCGGGTTCTTCTCGGTGAGCATGCTGGGCGGCGTCGGCTCCGAGTACCGCGACCAGGTCGCGGTGATCACCGCGAACGCCGCCGAGGCCCGGACCGCCGCCACCGAGGCCCGCACCCTGCTGCACCGGGCGGGTGTCACCGCGACCGTGGACGTCGTGCGGGAGGACGAGTACGACAGCCTCCTGGGCGGCAGCCCGGGCGTGGTCGCGCAGGTCACCGGCGGCCCCGCGCGGATCGACACCGCCGTCACCGTCCTCACCGCCGTCGGCTCGGGACATCCGCCCTACACCGCGGACTACGCGACCGCCTCCGACCGTGTCGTCACCGACCGCATCTCCGACGTCAGCACCGCGACCCTGGTCCTGAGCTTCGTCCTGGCCACCGCCTCCGCCGGCCTCACGGCGGCCGCGAACGTCCTCGACCGGCGGCGCGTGTACGGCCTGCTGCGGCTGGCCGGCACCCCGCTGAAGGTGCTCGACCGGGCCCGGGTCCGCGAGACGGTCCTCCCGCTGGTCGTCCTGGCCGGCGGCACCACCGCGACGGGGGTGTACGGCTCCTACCAGCTCAACAAGGCGGCCGGCGCCACGATCAACACCCCGGGTGCCGTGGAGCTGGTCGTGTGTGTGCTCGTGGGGGCACTGGCGATGTTCGCCGCCATCGGCGTCAGCGGCCCGCTGCTGCGGAAGGTGACGGCCGACCCGGCCCGGACCGCCGACTGACACCGCCCCGGCCACGGTCCGCCGCACAGGTCGGCGGGCCGTCGCCCCGCCCCTCCGCCTGAGGCATGATCGAGCCATGACGAGCCCCACGGCCACCCCGCCCGGCGCGCCCATCCGGGTCCTGATCGCCGACGACCAGGACATGGTCCGCACGGGCTTCCGCTTCTTCCTGGACGCGCAGCCCGACATCACGGTGGTCGCCGAGGCGGCCGACGGCGAGGAGGCGGTGGCTCTGGCCCGCACGGTCCGGCCCGACGTGTGCCTGCTGGACATCCGGATGCCGAAGCTGGACGGGCTGGAGGCCACCCGGCTGCTGGCCGGTCCTCAGGTCGCCGACCCGATGCGGGTGGTCGTGGTCACCACCTTCGACCTCGACGAGTACGTGTACGGGGCGCTGCGCGGCGGCGCCTGCGGCTTCCTGCTGAAGGACTCCGGCCCGACCCTGCTCGCGGAGGCGGTCCGCGCGGCCGCGGCCGGTGACTCGCTGGTGTCGCCCTCGGTCACCGTCCGCCTCCTCAAGCACGTCACCGGGACCCCCCAGCCGGCCGCCCCCACCCGCCCGGCGCCGCCGACGGAACCCCTCACCGACCGCGAACTCGACGTGGTCCGCCTGGTCGCCCTGGGCCGTACCAACGCCGAGATCGCCGCCGAACTGTATGTCTCCCTCTCCACCGTCAAGACGCACCTGTCCAGCGTCCAGCTCAAGCTGGCCGCCCGCAACCGGGTCGAGATCGCGGCCTGGGCCTGGCAGAACGGGCAGGCCCAGCCAGCTTCCTGACGACACGTCAGCCGTCCTTCGCGCGAGCCGACAGAAGCCGCTCCAGCCGGTCGAACCGCTCGTGCAGGGCACGGACGTCCACACCGACCTGGTGCGCGATCCTGCCCCGGCGCTCGTGCTCCCGCCCCACGAACCAGGTGGCCAGGGCCGCGGTGACCATGCCGTACGTCGTGATGCCGACGACCATCACCACCACGCCGACGATCCGGCCCCACAGGGTCACCGGGTAGAAGTCGCCGTACCCGACGGTGGTCGCCGTCTCGACCGACCACCACAGGCCCCTCGGGTACGTCGTCAGGCCGGCGCCCCGCGCGCCCTGTTCGGCCGCGACCACGGCCCACGAACCGGTGAGCATCACCACCAGGAGGACGAGCAGCGCGGCGCCGGCCGCCTTCAGGTGCAGAGAGCGCCCCTCGTGCCTGAGCAGTGCCTCGACCGTCCTGGCGAGGAATCCGGGCAGCATGACCTCTCCTCGGGGCCGGGTGCCGTATGCGGACAGTGTCGTCGGGCGGGCGCGGGCGGGCATGCCGGGCGGGGCGTTCGAGTCGCCGCAGAGATCCACCGGACAGCCCCTGAGGCGTCCCCTCACCCGGACAGGCCCGTGCGCTGGTGGGCCGCGAGGTTCAGTGGTGCGCTGGGGGCGTCATCGGCCACATCCGCAGGAGGCGCCCCGCCATGACCGCTCGTCCGCCCCTTCCCGTCCGGTTCCTCTCGTCGGCCCTGGCGGCGGGCGCGCTGCTGACCGCCTCGGCCTGCTCGGACGACGACAGCGGCCCGCGGGCCGCGGACGCCTCGGCGTCACAGGACGCGGAAAGGTCTGCCGGCCCGCTCGCCGCGAAGCCGTCGTCCCCCTCCGCGTCCGGCAGCCTCACCGAGGCCGGCGCGCGGACCGCGCTGATCACCGAGGCGGACATCGAGGACGACTGGACGAAGGTCCCGGGCGCCGCCTCCTGGCGGGACAAGCTGCTCGTCGGCAAGGTCGACGTCGCCGACTTCCTCACCGCCAAGTCCCAGGCCGCCGACTGCCAGCGGCTGCTCGAGGGGCTGTACGGCGACGACCTGCTGGGCAAACCGGCCGGGACGTCCGCGCTGGAGGGCTTCAAGCAGGGCGACTCCCGGCTGCTGTACCAGGTCGCCTCCCACGACCGGGCCGGCCTGGACGCTTCCCTGAACTGGTTGAAGTCGCTGCCGTCGACGTGCGACGAGTTCACCGCGACCGGCTCCGCGGGCGGCAAGCGAACGGTCCAGGTGACCCCGGCCTCCGTGCCGAAGGAGGGGGACGCCCGGCAGGGGCTGCACGTGACGGTGCAGGGCACCGCGGCCGACGCGCCCGCCACGCTCACCCTGGACCTCGCCGTCGTACGCGTCGGCAACGACGCGATCACCGTCACCGCCGGCGGTCTGGACGGCGGTGCGGACGACTCCGTCGAGCAGGCGGTGCAGCAGGGCACCCCGCGCCTGCGGGACGTGCGGGCCGGCCGGACCCCGTCCGCGGAGCCGAGCGAGCTCGACTGACCGAATCCCTCCCGTTCCCCCACCACTCCCACTCCTCCCTCCTCTCCCCTCGCTCCTCTCCCCGCTTTCTTCCCACTGCCTCCCGCTCCGCTCCCCCTCCGCTGCGGCCGTTCCCGGGACACGGCTGATCATCGGACTGCACAATGGCCCCGACGGCCGCAGGCGCGAGAAGGAGCACAGACGTGAGCGACAGCCACACCCCCTCAGGCACGTCGGCGAGGTTGAACACCGGTGTGGCCCACAACGCACGCGTGTGGAACTACTGGATCGGCGGCAAGGACCACTACGAGGTCGACCAGCAGGTCGGCGAGCAGGTCGCCGGGATGTTCCCGATCATCCGGGACATCGCCCGCGCCGACCGCTGGTTTTTGGGCCGCGCGGTGCGCTACCTCGCCGAGGAGCAGGGCATACGGCAGTTCCTCGACATCGGCACCGGGCTTCCCACCGTGGACAACACCCACGAGATCGCCCAGCGGATCGCGCCGGACTCCCGGATCGTGTACGTCGACAACGACCCCATCGTGCTGGTGCACGCCCGCACCTTGCTCACCAGCACCGCCGACGGCGTCACCGACTACATCGACGCCGACGTGCACGACCCGGACGCCATCCTCGAACGCGCGTCCCGAACCCTGGACTTCAGCAAGCCGGTCGCGGTGATGATGCTGGGCATCCTCAACTTCGTCCTCGACACCGAGGAGGCCCGGGACATCGCCCGCCGGGTCATGGCGGCGATGCCCTCCGGCAGCCACCTCGCCCTCACCCACCCCACCTTCGACCCTGACCTCGGCGGCGAGGGCCAGATCCCCGCGATGAAGTTCTGGAACGAGAACGCCACCCCGCCGATCACCGCCCGCGGCCGCGAGGACATCGCCGCCTTCTTCGAGGGCCTCGAGCTGCTGGAGCCGGGGCTGGTGTCGTGTTCGCGGTGGCGTGCCGAGCCCGACTCCCCCGTGGTGGTACCGCAGTTCGGCGCGGTGGCCGTGAAACCCTGACGCTGTCGCCGCCCCGGCCGTGGGTCCGGCCGGGCCCGTCGAGGAGGACGTATGACCACGCTTGCCGATCCCGTCCCCGGCGGACGTCCCGGGGACGTCGAACGGGCCGCCGCGCTCGCCGGGGAACTGTCCGGGCGGGGTGTGCACGGCATCGTCCTCGCCTACGTCGACACCGCGGGCGTCACCCGCGTGAAAACCGTCCCGACGGCCCGGCTCGCGTCCGCCGCGGCCTGGGGCGTCGGCATGTCCCCGGTGTTCGACACCTTCCTGGCGAACGACTCGATCGTCACCACGGAGGTGCTCGGCTCGCCGGACGGCGATCTGCGTCTGTACCCCGACCTGGACCACCTGGTGGCACTGATCGGCCAGCCCGGCTGGGCGTGGGCGCCGGTCGACCGGATGACGCAGGAGGGCGAGCCCCATCCCGGGTGCGGCCGGACCGTCCTGCGCCGGATCGTCCGGGAGGCCGCCGAAGGGCACGGCCTCACCTTCCGGGCGGGCATCGAGGTCGAGTGGTCCGTGGCCCGGGGGCCGTCCGACGGCGACTTCGTGCCCGCCACGACGGGACCGGCGTACAGCGCCGCCCGGCAGGTCGAGCTCAGCGACTACACCGCCGATCTGCTCGCCGCGCTCGCCGCGCAGGGGGTCGAGGTCGAGCAGCTCCATCCCGAGTACGCGGCCGGGCAGTTCGAGGTGTCGGTGGGGGCGCTCGACCCGGTGGCGGCGGCCGACCGGAGTGTGCTGGTGCGGCAGACGGTGCGTGCGGTGGCGGCCCGTCACGGTCTCGCGGTCTCCTTCGCCCCGGCGGTTCTCGCGCAGGGCGTCGGCAACGGCGGCCACATCCATCTCTCCGCATGGCGCGACGGCGTGAACCTGCACTCCGGAGGCCCGCTCCGGTACGGCATGACGGAGGAGGCCGAGTCGTTCGCGGCCGGGATCCTCGCGCACCTTCCCGCTCTGACGGCCGTGACGGCGCCGAGCCCCGCCAGCTACCTCCGGCTCAAACCCTCCCAGTGGGCCGGGGTGTTCACCGTGTGGGGCCGGGAGACGCGGGAGGCGGCGGTGCGGGTGGTCACCGGAACGGCGGGCGTGCGCGACCAGGCCGCGAACCTGGAGGTCAAGCCGGTCGACCTGGCCGCCAACCCGTACCTCGCGCTCGCCTGTGCGATCGCCGCCGGGCTGGACGGTCTGACGTCCTCGGTGCCGCTGCCCGAAGAGATCACCGGAGATCCGGCCCGGTTCGGGGCCGAGGAGGCGGCGGCCCTGGGGGTGCGCCGACTGCCGGTCTCGCTGGCCGAGGCGGTGGAGGAGTTCCGCGCGGACACCCGGCTGCGGACGGCGCTGGGCCCGGTCCTCGCGGACGCGGTGATCGCCGTACGCCTCGGGGAGATCGCGGCCGTCGACGGCCTGGACGACGAGCGGGTGGCGGCGGCGTACCGATGGAAGTACTGACATGACCACGGGCCCCGTCCACGAGGCGCTGGCCGGCGCGCGGCTGGTGGACCACCACTGCCACGGGGTGGTGACCGGCGACCTGGACCGCCCGGCGTTCGAGTCCCTGCTCACAGAGGGCTCCCCCTGGCCGGGCATCTCGCCCTTCGACACCCCGGTCGGCATCGCCGTACGCCGGCACTGCGCGCCCCTCCTCGACCTGCCGCGCCACGCCCCCGCCGACGCGTACCTGGCCCGCCGGGCCGAACTCGGCGCCCCGGAGGCCACCCGCCGCTTCCTCGCCGCCGCCGGAACCGACGTCTTCTGCGTGGACACCGGCTACACCCCGGTCCCTCTCACCTCACCCGGGCAGCTGGCGGAAACCGCGAACGCGACCGCGTACGAGGTCGTACGGCTGGAGAGCGTCGCCGAGGCGGTGGCCTCGGCGGGAGTCGAGCCGGACGCCTACGCCGAGACGTTCCGGGCGGCGGCGCAGGAGGCCGTACGGCAGCCCGGTGTGGTGGCGGTGAAGTCGGTCGCCGCCTATCGGACCGGCTTCGACCTGGATCCGGTGCGGCCCTCGGACCCGGAGGTCACCGAGGCGGCCCGGCACTGGCTCGCCGACGGCGGGCGGCTGGCCGACCCGGTGCTGGTACGGCATCTGCTGTGGACCGCCGTCGACCTGGGGCTGCCCCTCCAGCTGCACACCGGGTTCGGCGACGCCGACATCCGGCTGCACCGGGTGGACCCGACCCACCTGACGGACTGGCTGCACCTCACGGCCGGCACAATCCCGGTGCTTCTGCTGCACTGCTGGCCGTATCAGCGCCAGGCCGCCTACCTCGCCGCGGTGTTCGAGCAGGTGTACCTCGACGTCGGCCTCACCCTGCACCACGTCGGCCCCGCGCGGGCCCGTGCGATCCTGGCGGAGGCGCTGGAGATCACCCCGTTCCGCAAACTGCTGTACAGCTCCGACGCCTACGGTCTGGCCGAGTTCTACCACCTCGGCGCACTGTCCTTCCGGCAGGGCCTCGCCGGTCTGCTGCAGGAACGGGTGGACGCCGACGAGCTGAGCCTGCCGGACGCGCTGCGCATCGCCGCATGGGCCGGGGGTGACAACGCTCACCTGGTCTACCGCTTTCCCGCCGCCTCCTGAAAGTATGATCAAGCAATGTCTGACATGACCGATACCACGCCCGGTTGGCTCAGTTCCGACGAGCTCGAGTTCGCGCGCGCCCGTATGCCGATCCTGTACGTCGAGGCTGTGCCCGTGCGCGTCGACGACAGCGGCGAAGTCACCAGCATCGGGCTCCTGCTCCGCATCGGTCCGGACGGGACGGTCAGCCGGAACGTGGTGTCCGGCCGCGTGATGCACCACGAGCGCGTCCGCGACGCCCTGCTGCGTCACCTGGAGAAGGACCTCGGCCCGGTCGCCCTGCCCCGCGTGCCTGCCTCCCTGCAGCCCTTCACCGTGGCCGAGTACTTCCCCACCCAGGGCATCACGCCGTACCACGACCCGCGCCAGCACGCGGTGTCCCTCGCCTACGTGGTGCCGGTCGCCGGTGACTGCCGCCCCCGGCAGGACGCCCTGGACCTGGTCTGGGTCAGTCCGCAGGAGGCGCTGTCACCGGCGCTGCAGAGCGAGATGCCGGGCGGCCACGGGGTGCTGCTCAAGCAGGCGCTGGCGCATGTGGGCTGCGTGATCTGAGGCGTCGCCCCGGCGGCGTTCAGTGCAGGTCGGCCGCCCGCGCGGGGTCGTCCTCGACGGGGCCGTCGTCGAGGAAGCCGCCCGACTGGTGCTGCCACAGCTTCGCGTACGCGCCGTCGGACGCGAGCAGTTCCTGGTGCGTGCCCTGTTCGACGATCCGGCCGCGGTCGAGGACGACGAGCTGGTCCATGGTGGCGACGGTGCTCAGCCGGTGCGCCACCACCAGCGCCGTCCGCCCCTCCATGAGCCGCCACAGCGCCTCCTGGACGAGGATCTCGCTCTCGGAGTCCAGGGCGCTGGTCGCCTCGTCCAGCAGCAGGATCGGCGCGTCCCGCAGGATCGCCCGGGCCAGGGCGACCCGCTGCCGCTGGCCGCCGGACAGCTTGATCCCGCGCTCGCCCACCATCGTGTCGAAACCGGCCGGCAGCGCGTCCGCGAACTCCGTGACGTGCGCCGCCTCGGCCGCCCGGCGGATCTCGGCGTCGGTGGCGTCCGGGCGGGCGAAGGCGATGTTGTCCCGGAGCGTGCGGTGGAACATCGCCGGGTCCTGCGGCACGTAGGCGATCAGGCTGCGCAGGTCGGTCTGACGCAGTCTGCTGATGTCCTGGCCCCCGATGAGGATCCGGCCGCCGTCGATGTCCGTCATGCGCAGCAGCAGCCGGCCGAGCGTGGTCTTGCCGCCGCCGGACCGGCCGACGAGGCCGAGCTTCGTCCCGGTGGGCACCGTCAGATCGAGGCCCACGAAGAGCGGTTCCGCGCCCGCGTGCGCGAAGGTCACCCGCTCGAAGCGGACGTCGGCGCCCCGGGTGAGCAGCGGCTCCGGCGACGCCGGGTCGAGCACGGTCGGCGGTGTCAGCAGCAGCTCGGTGAACTGCGCGGCCTCCGTCATCGAGCTCTCCAGGCGGCGGTAGATCTGGTTGAACTCGAACATGATCCGGGTCGCGTTGCTGTAGTAGGTGAAGGCGACCACGACCGCCTCCACCCCGTGCGCGCCCCCGCCGAGCGCGACCGCGAGCAGCAGACCCAGCGCGTTGGTGGCCACGAACATGGGCGCGACCAGCGTGTCGATGCGCAGATTCCCGTAGTCCCACGACCGCAGCATGAGCCGCCGCGAGGCCGCGACCCGGGACCGGTGCTCGGCCGCCTCGCGCTCCTCGGCCGCGAACGCCCGGACCGTGTCCATGTTCATCAGGCTGTCGGCGACATGGCCCGACATCCAGGCGATCGCCTCCTCGCGCTGGTCGACGAGCGCCTGACGGCGACGGATGAGAGGCGTCACGCACACCACCGTCAACGCGATCATCACCAACAGCCCGATGACGAGCAGCGGTTCGTAGCGCCACAGCACCACCGCCCCGAACAGCAACGGCACCAGGCTGCCCACGATCTGGAACGTCAACGTGTCGACGAACAGCTCGAAGCGCGAGGCGAAGCTCAGCACCCGCTTGGTCAGCGACCCGGCGAAGTTGTCGTGGAAGAACGCGGCGTCCTTGGCGAACAGTTCGTCCATGCCGATCACGTACAGGTGCTCGATGCCGCGGGCGTCGAGACGGTTCATGCAGTGCAGACTGCCGCGCCACAGCGCCTCCGACAGCAGCAGGACCCCGGCGAAGCCGAGGACGTAGGGCAGCGTCGAGCCGACGGTGACACCGGTGTCGCCGGCGATACGGGCCACGAGCTTCGCGACGACCAGCGGCGCGAGGTAGTTGATGCCGATGTTGCCCAGCGCCGACATCACCATCGCGGGCACCGTCAGCCGGCGCAGCCGGGACAACTCCCGTAAGTAGTAACGAAGTGCGAGGAGCACCGAGCCCCTGCTCGGTGTGACCCTGCGCGGTTCGGGCGATCCCATCCCACCCCCCGAGTCGTGGGTACGGCCAGGCCGGACGGGCCGGGCCAGGAGTCGGAGTGTCCCGCGGGAGCGGGGATGCAGTCCATGCGTTTTCGGAGCGTCCCGGTGCACTCCGGGGGCGCCCGGGGTACGTATTCTTCGACCGTGGCTCAGACCGACCCGACGCGGCTTCCCGAAGCGATGCGGCTTCCCGACATGCCGCTGCACGATCCGTTCGTCGTCGCGGACGGGAAGACCCGCACCTACTACCTCTACACGTCCAACGACTCTTCCGTGTCGGGCGTGGACGGCACCGGCACGATGGTCTACCGCAGCCACGACCTGCGCGACTGGAAGCGCCCCGTGGTGGTCTTCCTGGCCGCCGAGCAGAGCGGGATGTGGGCGACCGACGGCGGATGGGCGCCCGAGGTGCACGCGTGGGGCGACAAGTACTACCTGTTCACCACGCTGCACGACCAGGACAAGCCGCTTCCGGTACCGCCGCCCAACCAGTGGGGCGTGCCGTTCCAGCTCCCGAACCACATGCGCGGCACGATCACGGCCGTCTCCGACTCGCTGCTGGGCCCCTTCACCGTCGTCGACCCCTCACGCCCCACCCCGCCCGCGCACCTCATGACCCTCGACGGCACGCTCTACGTCGACCCGTCCGGGCAGCCCTGGATGGTGTACGCGCACGAGTGGCTGCAGACCGTCGACGGAACCATGGAGGCGATCCGGCTGGCTCCGGACCTGTCCCGGACGATCGGGGACCCGGTCTTCCTGTTCAAGGCGTCGGACGCGTCCTGGATCAGCGAGCAGATCCCCGGCGGCGTCCCCCATCAGCTCCCGCCCTACGTCACCGACGGCCCTCAGCTGTACCGCGCCCCTGACGGTTCCCTGCTCATGCTGTGGTCGACGTACGAGAAGAACCTGATCAACGAGGACGGCACCCTGGGCGGCGGCTATGTGCAGACCTACGCCGTCTCCCCGTCCGGCGACCTCACGGGACCGTGGCAGCAGCGGCGCCCCCTGGTCCGCGACGACAGCGGCCACGGCATGCTGTTCCGCACGTTCGAGGGCCGGCTGATGATGATCCTCCACCGCCCCTTCGACAACGCGCGGGGCAAGTTGTACGAGATGCAGCTGCTCGATCACGAGCTGCGGGTGCTCCGCCCGCGCACCGACCTCGACGGCGACCGTTGACCGGCCCCTGGAACGTCCTGGAGGAGATCGGCGACACGATCTTCCTGCCTCTGGTGGGCTGACCGCGGAAGCACCACGTCACCGTCGCACGAACGCGACCAGCGGGCCTGCCACTGTCGGCAGACCCGCTGATGAACACCGTCGGGACGACAGGATTTGAACCTGCGACCCCTTGACCCCCAGTCAAGTGCGCTACCAAGCTGCGCCACGTCCCGGTGCTGTCTGACCTGGGGTTTCCCCCGGCCGGACGCGCAGGGAAACAATACCGCACTCGGATCGGTGATCGCGCACTCGTTTACGCGCACCGCTTCGTCGCGGGCGCGCACGTCGACGGCTTGACCTCAAGTTTGGTTGAGGTCGCAGGATCGTCCGTATGACGATCACCGAGGAACGAGGACGTACCCAGGGGTACGTCGGGTGCTGGGCCTCGGGGTGGGACGGCGTGAGCTGCGGCGCTACGGGAACGTGGCGGAACATGTCGCCGCGCACGGACTGGACGCCCGGTCGCTGCGGGAGCGGATCGGCGGGTTCGTCGGGGAGCGGGAAAGGGCGGGGGCGGAGGCCGCGCGCTCGTGAAGGGGGCGGGGCACGGCCGATGTCGAATCCTCCCCGACCGCTCAGCCCACGGCCGGGCGCCCCAGCTCGGGGTGAGCGTCCAGCAGCCGGGTGGGGGCCGCCTGCCGCCAGGAGTCGGCGAGGATGTCCCGTAGTTCGTCCTCGTCCTCCAGCGCGGCGAGGCGGGCCCTGACCCAGGCGAACTGCGCCTCGTGGTCGGCGATCCAGAACTTCTCCGGTTCGGCCAGGACCAGTTCGTCGCGCTCCATCTTGGGGCAGCGCACGGCGAGGGAGGTCTCGTTCTCGGGAAGGGTGGCGAACATCTTGCCCGCGACCCGGAAGGTGGGCATGCTCCAGGCGATTTTCTCCGTCGTGTCCGGCAGGGACAGGGCGATCCGTCGTACGTCTTCGGCATCCGGCATGACAGGCACCGTAGCGTCCGGCACTGACAATCACCTGGTGAGGGGGCTTGCCACGGATTCGGCACGCTCCCCTACGTACTTGTAGTAGAGGGTCGTCGGCCGCAGCACCCCTGCCGGGTTCGCCGCGTAGTCGGGGATCACGCCGGCCACGGTCCAGCCGGCCGTGCGGTAGAGACGCTCGGCGGGGCTGTCGGTCTCGGTGTCCAGGTGGAGGAGAGTGACGCCGACGGCGACCGCGGCCCGCTCGGCGACGGCCAGGAACCGGCGGCCCAGACCCTGTCCGCGGGCGTCCCGGTGCACCATCAGCTTGACCAGTTCCGCGCGGTGACGGCTGTTGGGTTTGTCCGGGAAGGCCAGAGTGACCGTGCCGACGGTCCTGCTCCCGTCGTGCGCGGTCCATACGGCAAGGTGTCCGGTGGCGACCGCGGCGGCGCGCTCCTTCCACCAGGCGACGGCCGCCGCGCGGTCGAGCGGGGCGAGGAATCCGACCGAGGCGCCGCCGTCGACGGTGTCGATCAGCAGGTCGGCCAGCTCCTCGGAGAGGGCCTCCAATCGGGCCGCGTCCGGCCGGGTCACGATCACGGCAGCACCACCGCCAGCACATACCGCGCTTCGTCCGGGCCGGGGCACCGGAAGCGCGTCGCGCCCCACACCCGCATCCGCAGGCAGTCCCCGGTGTCGAGGTGGTGTTCGACGTCCTGCGCGGTCACGTCGAGTGAACCGGCCAGCACCCAGATGTGCTGTTCGAGGCCGGGCACGGGCGGCCGGTCGTAGCCGATGTCGGCGCCCGCGGTGAGCCGCCCCTCCACCAACTCGCCGCGCAACCCCGGGTGCGGAGGGGACACGGACCGTCGTACGAACCCGGAGGCGCGGTCCTCCCACAGCGGTTGCCCGGCGGCCCTCACCAGCAGCGCAGGCTCCGCCTCGACCTCGCTGAGCAGCTGGGACATGGTCCGCCCGTAGACATGGCACAGCCGGTTCAGGAGGGAGGCGGTGGGGCTGATCTCCGCCCGCTCGGCCCGGGACAGGGTGGACCGGCTCACGCCACTGCGCTCCGCCAACTCCCCCAGTGTCCAGCCCCGTTCGGCCCGCAGCTCGGCGAGGCGGGCGCCCAGCCGGGTGTCGACGGGGTCAGTGGTGCGGGCGCTCGCCGCGGCCGCGACGACGTCTTGTCTCATATACGGGACGATATCCCGGAAATGAAACAGGGAGGTTACGTCCTGGCGGCGCCCTCCGGCGCGGCCGGCGCCGGACGGGTCGGCGGAAGCCGGTGGCGGCCACCGGGTGGCGCCGGCGAGCGGCGTCGACGGGCACCTGGCGAGCTCGCCGTCGCCGTCCTGCGGATCCGGTACCCCCGGTCCATGATGGTCGTGCGACACTCGGCCTCCTAGGTCGGCCGACCGGCAGGGAGCCAGCGATGACCACAGCACAGGACCTGTTGATCGTCTCCATGGGCGTGGAGCCCGACGCTCCCGTCCACACCGGTGATCTTTCACTGGCTCTCGCGGGAGCCGAGCTGGTCGACCTCGTCGAGGCCGAGGCGGTCACGCTGGACGGCGACCTGATCGTGCCCGGCCTCCTGCCGTCGACGGGCGACCGGCTCCTGGACGATGCCGCGTCCTCACTCGTCCGGCAGCAACCGTACGAGTCGACCGAGGACTGGTTGTGGCGCCGGGGCCGTGGTCTGGCCTCGGCCTATCTGGCCGCGCTGGAGTCGGACGGGCTGATCACACGGGCCCGTGGCCGCTGGCTCCCGGTCCCGACCGGCCGCAGATCCTTGACGGACTCGCCGCTGCGGCGCCACGCCGAGGAACGCCGGGCCTCGGGCGAGCCCGTACTCGCCGCGCTGGCCGCCGCCGTCGGAATCGAGGACAAGTCGACCGACTCGGACGGGCGCCGGGAGGCGTCGGACGACGGCCCGAGCCCCGACGGTACGGGCGACGCGGTCGAGGCGGTGCTGGCGGCGGTGGGCGACGCGGTGACGGAACTGGAGTCCGTACGGCAGCGGCGGACCATCGAGGACGCGGCCTTCGACAACGTCTGGCGAGCCCCGTGACGACGGCGGCGGAACCGGCTTGAACGGGCCGGGCTGGGCTCGGTCGGACTGGGCTCGGTCGGACTGGGATGCGTCGGGCCGGCCGGAACCGGCCCCCGTTCGTCTCAGTCCGCCGGGTCACCGGTCGCCGTACGGTGTCGGCGTACGGCGTACGGCGCTCACAGCGGCAGCCCGTCGGCCTCCCGCTGTTCCAGGCGGGCCACCAGGTCCGCCGCCGTCGCCTTGATGCTCTCCAGACCGGTCCTCCCCCAGGCCCGCGGCTCGGTGTCGGCGACGCACACGGTGCCCAGCACCATCCCCGTGGTGTCGATGAGCGGAGCCCCCAGGTAGGAACGGATGCCGTATTCGTCGACCACGGGGTTTCCGGCGAACCTGGGGTAGTCGCGCACGTCCTCCAGGACCAGTGCCTTGCGCCGCACCACCACATGGGGGCAGAACCCGTGGTCGCGCTCCATGTGGCGGTCCAACACGGGAGCGCTCTTCCCGGTGTCCGTCAGGGGCGTGACGTCCGGGACGCGCAGGCCGGCGAAGAACTGCCGGTGTTCGCCCACGAAGTTGACCATGGCGTACGGCGTCGCGACGCGCTGGGCGAGGTGGTGCGCGAAGGCGTCCAGGGCGGGCTCCGGGCGTTCCCCCAGCCCCAGCAGGGTCAGCCGTCGGGCACGGGCAGGGGCCTCCTTGTCCTCGGGGGTGAGCAGTAGTCGACCGGCCGGGCGGGGCAGGTCGTAGCTCATGGGCGGGCTCCGTCGCTGTGGACGTAGGACATATGCGGCTCCGTGGCGGGTGTGCGGGGGTCACATGTGGGCGCCGTGGCTCGGCGCGGGGGCCGGGCTGTGGGCGATGAGGTGGCGTACCAGGGTGAGCAGGGTCTGCACCCCGGAACTGGAGATCCGGGCGTCGCAGCTGACCACCGGGATCTCCGGTGCGAGGTCGATGGCGGCGCGCACCTCCTCCGGGTCGTAGCGGAACGAGCCGTCGAACTCGTTGACCGCGAGGATGAAGCCGAGGCCGCGCTGCTCGAAGAAGTCGACGGCGGCGAAGCAGTCCTCCAGACGGCGGGTGTCGGCGAGGATCACCGCCCCGAGCGCGCCCTCCGACAACTCGTCCCACATGAACCAGAACCGCTCCTGGCCGGGCGTGCCGAACAGGTACAGGACGTGTTCCCGGTCGAGCGTGATGCGGCCGAAGTCCATGGCCACCGTCGTCTCCACCTTGTTCTCGATGCCCTCGAGACTGTCGGTCGCGGCACTGACCGTGGTGAGCAGCTCCTCCGTGCTGAGCGGGGCGATCTCGCTGACCGCGCCCACGAAGGTCGTCTTGCCTGCGCCGAACCCGCCCGCCACCAGGATCTTCAGTGCGGTGGGGAAGGGGTCAGAGCTGTCGTCGTAGTCCATCGAGTACTGCCTCCAGAAGGGCCCTGTCTGTCGGGTTGTGGGTGAACTCGGGTGGCTTGGTGGTCAGCGCCCCGCAGTCGACGAGGTCCGACAGCAGCACCTTGGTGACCACCGCCGGCAGCTTGAGGTGGGCGGCGACCTCGGCGACCGAGACGGGTGCGCGGCACATGTCGAGGACCTGCGCGTGTTCGGGTCCGAGGTAGCCGAGGGGGGTGGCTCCGGTGGCCATCACATGCGACAGCAGGTCGAGCGCGATGGTGGGCCGGGTGCGGCCGTTGCTGACCGTGAAGGGGCGCACCAGCCGCCCGGCCGCGTCGTCGAGCCAGGGCCCGTCGCCGGCCGCCGCCACGCTCAAGGCCTCATCGCCGTGGATTCGACGGCGTGCTGCCGGGGTGCGGTCACCAGGTAGGGGCGGACGCTCTTGACCAGCATCGCCATCTCGTAACCGAGCACCGCCGCGTCGGCCTCACGGCCGGCCAGCACGGCGAGACAGGTGCCGGATCCGGCGGTGGTCACGAACAGCAGGGTCGAGTCGAGTTCGACGACGACCTGGCGGACGTCTCCGCCGTCGCCGAAGCGGACGCCGGCGCTGCGGCCCAGCGAGTAGAGACCGGAGGCCAGGGCCGCCATGTGGTCGGCGCTGTCCGGGTCGAGCCCGTGGACCGACTTCACGAGCCCGTCGCAGGACAGGAGGACCGCGCTGGTGGTGTGCGGTACACGCTGCACGAGGCCGCTCATCAGCCAGTCGAGATCGGATACATGGCCGGTCGGCGCTTCGCTCGCCATGGTGGATCGACTCCTTGAGGTACGAAGGTCTGCGGGAGCGCTGGGGGGTGGGGTCAACGCGGGGGTGGTCATCCGGCGGGTGCGCTCCCGTCGTGCCGGGTGCTGTGATCGAGGTCGAGGTCGAGTCCGCGAGCGGGGACGGGCCCGGTCCTGGTCCCGGCGTCCAGCCCTGGCGCTTCACGGGACACCGGCGCGTGCAGCGGGCGTACGCCCGTGGACGACGCAGCGGACGCAGCGGACGCAGAGGTGGTGTCGGTGCCGTCCGGGATGCGGTCGGGGCCGAGGCGTGTGACATGGGCGTGCTCGAGGTATGCGCGCTCACGGTCTGTGTGGGGGGAGTCCATGTGGGCCGGCGCCATAGGGGTCGCCGTATCGCCGGACGCGCGCTCCAGGTGCTGCTGGGCCTCGGCGAGGCCGATCCCGCGTTGGAAGGCGGCCATCAGGCCAGGGTCGTGCCCGGCCAGGTACTCGCTGTCCTGGCGCGGGGCCGGCCCGTCGCGCAGTTGCGGTGCGATGTGCTCCTGGGCCCGGCGCCTTGGCAGCTGGGGCTTGCCCATGGTGCCGCGTACGGCACCGCTGCGGGGAGTGGGCGGCGTGGCCGCGTGTTCCGCGACGAGGGGCCGGTCACCGGGTTTGATCCCGGGCACGGCCTCAGCTGGTGTGGGCCGTTCGGCCCGCGCGCCGCGCACGGGCAGCGGTGCCGGCCTCCCGCCGTTCGCCCCGGGAGCCGGCACCGCACCAGTCCCAGAGGTCGACGGCCTGGCCGGAGCGGTGCCCGCCGGCTGCCCGGGCGCCCCGGTCAGCTGCTGGCGCGGTGCGCCGGGCGGCGGGAAGGACCGCGGCGAGGACGGCGAGGGGGGTACCGGCGCATTCGCGGCCCGCGCGCCCGGCGCCCTCCGGTGCGCTCCCCCGGCCCCGTGCTGCCGCGCCGGGACGGCCGGACCCGTCGTGCCCGTCGGACCCGCCGCGCCGTCCGGTGGCCGCGGTACGACGCCGGGGGCGCCCGGCACGGTGCCCAGCAGGGCCTGCGGCACGACGAGGACGGCCTGGACGCCGCCGTAGATGTTGCTCTGCAGACGGACGTGGATGCCGTGCCGCTTGGCGAGTTGGGAGACGACGAAGAGCCCGATGCGGCCGTCCGCCAGCAGGCTGGCCACATTGACCTGGTCCGGGTCGGCGAGCAGTGCGTTCATCCGGCTCTGTTCGGCGACGGGCATGCCGAGTCCACGGTCCTCGACCTCGACCGCGAGCCCGGAGGTGACGAGGTTGGCCCGGAGCAGCACCTGGGTGTGCGGGGCGGAGAACACCGTGGCGTTCTCGACGAGTTCGGCGAGCAGATGGATCACGTCGGCGACCGCGTGGCCGCGCAGTTCGCCGTCGATCGGGGGGACGAGTTTCACGCGGGAGTACTGCTCGACCTCGGCGATCGCCGAGCGCAGCACCTCGGTCATGGAGACCGGGTTGCTCCACTGCCGGCGTGAGACGGCGCCGCCGAGCACGGCGAGGTTCTCGGCGTGGCGGCGGATGCGGGTGGCGAGGTGGTCGACGTGGAAGAGGCCCTTGAGGAGGTCGGGGTCCTCGATCTCGTTCTCCAGCTCGTCGAGAATGGAGATCTCGCGGTGCACCAGGGACTGCAGACGCCGGGCGAGGTTGAGGAAGACCTCCAGCTTCTGTTCGCTGCCGGCCTGACTGGAGAGCTGGGCGGCCTGGACGACGGCGGCGACGGCCCCGTCGTGGGCGCGGGCCAGGTCGGCGGCGAGCAGTTCGAAGTCGTCGGCGTCCTCGGGCGGCCCCCCGGGCGGCTTGCGCCGGGGCGGTCCCTCGCCGCGGCGCAGGGCCTCCACCAGTGCCCGCAGATCGGCCTCGCCGCGTGCGCTGCTGCGGCGCAGCGCGCCGATCCGGTCGCTGACGGAGCGCGCGGCGCGGTCGGCGGCCACGGCGGCGATCAGGACGGCCGCGCAGGTCACGGAGACGGCGCCGGCGAGCAGTCCCCACAGGGTGAGGCCGGGCCGGGCGCCGGTGGAGCGCACCGTGAACAGGACCGCGGCACAGCCGCTGAGGGCGACGGCGACGGGCGGCAGTACGGCGAGACGCATCAGCTGAGGCCGTATGTGGGTCTCGGGCAGCGCGGAAGCGGCACGGGCGGCCGGCCGGCCGTGCCGCCCGCCTTCACGGCGGTCTGCGTGGGCGGCCGGTGCGCGGAGGTGAGACATCGGTGTCCTCGTCGTACTGGTCCGTCGGTCCTGGTTGCCAGGGTGCACATGCCGGTTGCGTGCCGCGGGCACGCGCATGTGGGCGTCGGTCGAGAGAGCCGACCATTCCGGCCCCGCGTCGCCCGACGGACACTGACAGTAGTCGTCAACCTGTCAGGTGCGGTGGGCAGTTGACAAACTCGCGCGAGGAGCGTCCCGCTCTGGTATGAGGCCTCGTACGACAGACCGATAAGCCCCTCGAAACACCGGTCGCCGAACGGTACGCACCTGATCGCACCTGGTCAGAAGCGGTCACAATAAGGCGGCGAGGACCAGAGAGCCTTGAGTCCCCGCCCCTCGCCGTTCGCCTGTTTCGTGCCCGTGGTCGGCCCGCCGCCTCGGTTTCCGGGTCTTCCGCGCGCTCCGCCCACACCCCGCACAGTGTCACTCACCGTATCGGCCTTGGCCTGGTCTTGAGTCTCCGAGTCGGCCGTGCGTGGCCCTGAACGCGTCCGGGGTGGGCTCAGGTCGCGTCCGGCTGCTGCAGGCTGTCACCGCGGTTGTTGATCGCGATGTAGGTGCCGATCCGCCGGAAGTCGTTGATCACGCCGAACAGGCTCTTGTTCGACGGCAGGAGAGCCCGGAGAGAAAGGTCCTCCCGCAACTGGTCCTGGAGCATCTCCTTGTAGGCGTTGTAGACCTTCGCCGTGTAGTTGGGCTCCTTCGCCGCGTTCATCCGGTAGTCGTTGGTGATCGCGATGGAGGCGAGGTCCATGAGGTAGCAGTCGATCAGGTCCGTGACGTCCGCCGGCTTCGCACCCTCTTCCCCGGCCTGCGCGTCCCGCGCGAGCACCCTGGCCATCCCCAGGACGATGTCGCGGTAGATGCGGTGCCGTGTGCTGCTGGGGAACGCGGCCATGATGTGGTCGGCCTGACCGGCACCGTCGGTGTTCATGGTGCGCGGGGTCCTCAGGTCG
>JODI01000031.1 GCA_000720805.1 Streptomyces violaceoruber | reverse complement strand
GGTTCACGGTGGGGGGACCGGCGCCGGGGGGCGGGGGCTGAGGGGGCGAGATACGTCCCGGTACGTCCTGCGCGCAGCGGATCTGAGGCCTCGGATCTCGGGCCAATGTTGTGCACTTTCTTGACGGAGGTTACTTGAGCGCCTAACTTCGCGGTGTCCTTCCCCCGGTCAAGGGAGACCGCGATGTCCCCGTCCCCCACCCCAGAAGCCACCCCCGGACAGACCCCCGAGCACACCTCTGAGTCCCGCCCCGGGCGCAGTCCCGAACGCACCCGCCAACTGCGCCGGGTCGCCCTGTCCGGGCTGCTCGGCACCGCCGTGGAGTTCTACGACTTCCTCGTCTACGGCACGGTCGCCGCGCTCGTCTTCGGCGAACTGTTCTTCCCCGGGGCCGATCCCGCCGTCGGCACGATCGCCGCGTTCGGGACCTTCGCCGCCGGTTACGTCGCCCGACCGATCGGCGGCATCCTCTTCGGACACTTCGGCGACCGGCTCGGCCGCAAGTCGATGCTGCTGCTCACCATGGGTCTGATGGGCGGCGCCAGTTTCCTCGTCGGGCTGCTGCCGACGTACGACACCATCGGAGTCTGGGCTCCGGTCCTGCTGATCACCCTGCGCGTGGTGCAGGGCGTCGCCATCGGCGGCGAGTGGGGCGGCGCCACCCTGATGGTCGTCGAGCACGCGGGAGGGCGGCGGCGCGGACTGTGGTCCAGCGCCACCCAGATGGGAGCCCCGCTCGGCTCCCTGCTGTCCACCGCCGTCGTCGCGCTCGTCGTCGCCCTCCCCAGGGACGAGTTCGCGGCCTGGGGCTGGCGCGTGCCGTTCCTGCTGAGCGTGGTGCTGCTCGGCGTCGGGCTCTTCGTCCGCCTCAAGGTGGTCGAGAGCCCGCTGTTCGCCGAGGTGAAGAAGGACCGCGTCGAGTCGAGGCTGCCGATCCTGGACGTGCTGCGCCGCCCGCGCCCCCTGGTGCTGGCCTGCTGTGTCGGCATCGGCGCCTTCACCGCCCAGTCCCTGCTGACCAGTTACCTGATCGCCTACGCGACCGGGATCGGGTACGCCCGCCCGCAGGTGCTCACCGCGCTCACGGTGTCCGCCTCCGTCGCCCTCGTCGTGCTGCCCTGCGCCTCCGCGCTCTCCGACCGGATCGGCCGCCGCCCGGTCGTCCTCGCCGGAGCCCTCGCCTCGGCCGCGCTCGCCTTCCCCGTCATGGCGCTGGTCGACTCGAAGTCGCCGGGACTGCTGATCCTCGCGGTCGTCCTCGGTCACGGCATCGCCCAGTCCGCGATGTACGGCCCGCTGGGCGCCCTGCTCACCGAGATGTTCGGCACCCGGGTCCGCTACACCGGCGCCTCCCTCGGCTACCAGGGCGCCACCCTCATCGGCGCCGGCTTCTCCCCGATGATCGCCGGCAGCCTGGTGGCCGGGAACGGCGGCAGCGGTACGCCCGTCGCGCTGCTGCTGTGCGGCGGCGCCCTGGTCACCGCGCTGACCGTCGCCTTCCTGCGCGAGACCAGCCGGACCTCCCTCACCGGGGCCGACGAAAGCCCCGCCACCCCCCACACGGACCCCCACACCGAGGAGATCTCTGCATGAGCATGGCGACCCGCACCCCCACCGCTCGTCGTGGCACCAGCCGTACCGCACGCCGCACCGCCTGCGCGGCGGCCCTCCTGCTCGCCGTCACCGCCCTGCCCACCGCGGCCGCGGCGGCCCCCGCCACCACGAGCCACATCGAGGGGCAACTCCCCTCGGGTGCCACCTACCTGATGGACGTCCCCGCCGACTGGAACGGCACCGTCCTGCTCTTCAGCCACGGGTACGTCGAGGCCGGCCGCCCCAACGGCGCGCAGGACGCCCCGGACGACGCCACGAAGGCCCTGCTGCTCGCGAAGGGCTACGCCCTGATCGGCTCCTCGTACGCCTCCACGGGCTGGGCGGTGACCGACGCGGTGCCCGACCAGATCGCCACCCTCTCCGCCTTCACCGACCGCTTCGGCGCCGCCCGCCGCACCCTCGCCTGGGGCAGGTCGTACGGCGGACTGGTCACCACCGCCATCGCCGAGCGGCACGCCGACCGGATCGACGGCTCCCTGTCCATGTGCGGCCTCGTCCACGGCGGCGTGGCCAACTGGAACAACACCCTCGACCCGGCCTTCGCCGTCAAGACGCTCCTCGCGCCCGACAAGGACGTTCCGCTGACCGGGCTCCCGGACCAGGCGACCGCCATCGCCGCGGCGAACACCCTGGCGAGCGCCGTCGACTCGGCCCAGTCGACGGCCGCCGGGCGGGCCCGCATCGCCCTCGCCGCCGCCCTGCACAACATCCCGGTCTGGAACCAGCCGACGCAGACCCGGCCCGCCGCCACCGACTGGGACGCCCAGCAGGCCAACCAGTACCCGGCGGTCAAGGGCCTGCTGCAGATCGCCGCCTTCACCCGGCGGCAGGAGGCCGAGGTGCGCGCGGGCGGCAACATGTCCTGGAACACCGGGGTCGACTACGCGAAGCTGCTCGGCCGGTCCTCCGTCCGCAAGGAGGTCACCGAGCTGTACAAGAAGGCGGGACTGTCCCTGCGCGCCGACCTCGCCACCCTCAACCGCGCCCCGCGCGTCAGCGCCGACCCGTCCGCCGTCGCGTGGATGAGCCGCACCAGCTCCTTCACCGGCAAGCTGACAAAGCCGCAGCTCTCCATCCACACCACCGGCGACGCCCTCGTCCCCGTCCAGACCGAGAGCGCCCTGCGCCGCGCCGTCACCGCCGCCGGGTCCTCGGCTCTGTTGCGGCAGGCGTACGTCGACAACGCCGGCCACTGCACCTTCAGCCCCGCCGAGCAGCTCGCCGCCCTGCACACGCTGGAGGACCGCGTCACGACCGGCACCTGGCACGCCACCGACCCGAAGTCCCTCAACACCAAGGCCGCCGCGGCCGACCCCACCACC
This sequence comes from Streptomyces violaceoruber, assembly GCA_000720805.1. Lineage (GTDB taxonomy): Bacteria > Actinomycetota > Actinomycetes > Streptomycetales > Streptomycetaceae > Streptomyces > Streptomyces cellulosae_A. The sequence goes on along the minus strand of JODI01000031.1, from coordinate 91,679 downwards.
CCCGCCCGGTACGTCAGTTACCGCCCGACGCCGTACCTGCGGCCGTACGACCTTGCCCACCCCGCCGACCGGCGGTGACCGGGTACGACCGCCCGCCGCACTGTCGGTGGGCGGTCGTACGCTTGCCATCGTGGCGGACGACGACATCCTGGACACCTCGGACAGCGACACCAGCGGCAGGAGCGGCTCCGGCGACGCCTCGGGCGGCGACCCGGACGGCCCGCCGCTGCGCCCCCAGTCGCTGATGCTCGCCTTCTTCGGCAACCACGTCCTGGACGAGGGAGACCTGTGCGTCTACTCGGGCAGCATCATCGACGTACTCGGCCGCGTCGGCGTCGGTGAGCAGGCCGTACGCTCCACGCTCACCCGCATGGTCAACCGGGGCCTGCTGCGGCGGCAGCGGGAGGGCCGCCGGATGTACTTCGGGCTCACCCCGCAGGCGACCCGTGTCCTGGAGGACGGCCGGATCCGGATCTGGCGGAAGGGCGCCGTCAACGACGACTGGGACGGCGCCTGGACCCTGCTCGGCTTCTCGCTCCCCGAGTCCTGGCAGCGCCAGCGCCACGACCTGCGCTCACGGCTCGCCTGGTCCGGGTTCGGCGCGCTGTACAGCGGGCTGTGGGTCGCGCCGGGGAAGGTCGACGTCGCGGGACTGGTCGCGGAGCTGGGCCTCGCCGACCACGTCAAGATCTTCCACGCGCAGGCCGACGAGGCCACCGACATCGGGCTCATGATCCGCGACACCTGGGACCTGGAGAGCATCGCCGCCCGGTACGTCTCCTTCGACAAGCGCTGGACCGCCCACCTGGACGCCGCCTCCGGGGACGACCCGATCGGCACCCGGCTGCGGCTGGTCAGCGAGTGGCTCTGGACCATCCGTACGGACCCCAGACTTCCGGCCCGCCACCTTCCCCCGGAGTGGCCGGCCCGCCCCGCGCAGGAAACCTTCCGCCGCGTCGCCGCACAGACCGAGCGACCCGCGCACCGAATGGCCAACCGCCTCCTGGAGACGGCTCCGCAGCGCCAGAAAACGGGAGCGGGGCCGGGGCTGTCCTAGGTGTATTGATCACGAGCGTGGGCCCTAACCGTCGATCTCGGCGATCAGCGTCTCGACGCGGGTCCTGATCTCGTCCCGGATGGGCCGGACGGCCTCGACGCCCCTGCCGGCCGGGTCGTCCAGGGCCCAGTCGAGGTACTTCTTGCCGGGGAAGACGGGGCAGGCGTCGCCGCAGCCCATGGTGATGACGTAGTCCGACGCCTGGACGGCCTCCGTGGTGAGGACCTTCGGCCGGGCGTCGGCGATGTCGACACCGACCTCCCGCATCGCCTCGACCGCGGCCGGGTTGACCTGATCACCCGGAAGCGAACCGGCGGACCGGACCTCGACCCGGTCACCGGCGAGGTGCCGCAGGAATGCGGCGGCCATCTGCGAACGCCCGGCATTGTGGACACAGACGAACAGCACGGAGGCGAGCGGGGTGGAGGGCATCTGCTGTTCCTTGGTCATCAGGCTGAGCTGATATCAGCTCGAACTGATGTGACAGTATCAGTCCATGCTGACGTCGGTCGACACTGATCTGTTGCGGGTTCTGGCCGACCCGCTGCGTCTGCGGATCGTCACCCTGCTGGCCCGGGAGACGCTCTGCACCACCCACCTGATCGAGGAGACGGGGGCCAGACAGACCAACCTCTCCAACCATCTGAAGGTGCTGCGGGAGGCCGGGGTCGTGGAGACCGAACCGTGCGGCCGGTTCACCTACTACCGGCTCCGGCCCGAGGTCATCGCCACGCTCGCCGGTCGGTTCGCGGACCTGGCGGAGGCCGCGCGCGACACCGCCGAGAACAACGTCAAGCGGTCCTGTCCCTGATCTCCGCCATTTCCGCCATCTCCGCTCTCTCTGCTGTCGCCGCCGACCCCGCTGTCTCGGCCCGTCCCCGCCGTCCCGCCGTCCCGGCGGTTGCCCAAGGAGTCCTGTTGACCGCCACCGATGCCACCGAGCACGGCCCGCCCGGGGAACCCGCCACGCCCGGGGAGCCCGCCACGCCCGGGGAGTCCACCGTGGTCGTCGCGCCCCGCATCGAGCGGCAGCCCGCTCCCGGTTCCACCCCGCCGCAGGCCCCTCCGCTGATCGCCAGGGCGGCGGCCGAGTTGGTCGGTACGGCGGGCCTGGTCGCGGTCGTCGTCGGGTCCGGGATCCAGGCCACCGAGCTGACCCGGGACGTCGGACTGCAGCTGCTGGCCAACTCCCTCGCCACCGTCTTCGGTCTCGGAGTCCTGATCACCCTGCTCGGACCGGTCTCCGGCGCCCACTTCAACCCGGTCGTCACCCTGGCCGAGTGGTGGACCGCCCGCCGCGCTGGCCCCGGCGCCCCCGGTGTCACGCTCCGCGAGACGGCCGTCTACGTCCCCGCTCAGCTCGTCGGCGCCATCGCCGGCGCGATCCTGGCGGACGCGATGTTCGGCGAGCCGCTGGTGAAGTGGTCGACGCACGACCGTTCCGCCGGGCACCTGCTCCTCGGGGAGGTCGTCGCGACGGCCGGGCTGATCCTGCTGATCTTCGGCCTGGCCCGAACGGACCGGCTGCGGTTCGCGCCGGTGGCGGTGGCCTCGTACATCGGCGCGGCCTACTGGTTCACCTCCTCCACGTCCTTCGCCAACCCCGCCGTGACCGTCGGCCGCGCCTTCAGCGACACCTTCGCGGGTATCGCTCCCGGCTCGGTCGTGGGGTTCGTCGGCATGCAACTCGTGGGTGCGGCGGTCGGGTTGGCGCTGGTGGCGGTCATCTTCCGAGCATCTGCCCCAGCGCGGTGACCACGGAGGGTTCCACCCGGTAGTACACCCAGGTCCCGCGCCGCTCGGAGGTGAGCAGCCCGGCCTCCCTGAGCTTCTTCAGATGGTGCGAGACGGTCGGCTGGGAGACGCCGACGTCGGAGATGTCGCACACGCACGCCTCACCGCCCTCGTGCGAGGCGACCAGCGAGAACAGTCGCAGCCGCACCGGGTCGCCGAGCGCCTTGAACATCCGGGCCGTCCGCTCCGCCTCGTCGGCGGTCAGAGGTCGCTCGGTCAGCGGCGGGCAGCAGGGCGCCACGACGTCCAGCTTCGGGGCCTCGACAGCATTCGACATACGTCTATGTTGACACACGTCGAATCAAGACTCCCCAGGGCGGCCACCGTGGCGACGGCCCTGCCTGCTTACTTAGATGGATGTCTATGTTGACGCTCGTCGAATCAAGTGCGACCCTGGCCTCGCAGGAGATCGACAGATGTCGAAACAAGGGGAGTCGTCGTGAGCGTGTCCATCACCGACCATGTGCCTGTCGTAGTCGTCGGAGCCGGCCCGATCGGGCTGGCCGCAGCCGCCCACCTCGTCGAACGGGGCCTGGAACCGCTGGTCCTGGAGGCCGGACCGGTCGCGGGCAGTGCCGTGCGGGAGTGGGCCCATGTGAGGCTGTTCTCGACGTGGGCCGAACTCGTCGACCCGGCCGCCGAGAAGCTCCTGGCCCCGGCCGGCTGGACCCGCCCCGACGGCACGAGGTACCCGACCGGCGGCGACTGGGCCGAGCGCTACCTCCAGCCGCTCGCCGACGCCCTCGGCCCCAGGGTCCGCTACGGCACCCGGGTGACCGGCGTCGCCCGCGCCGGCCGCGACCGTGTCGTCGACTCCGGCCGCGAGGAGCAGCCCTTCACGGTGCACCTGCGTACCGCGGACGGCCGCGAGGAACGCATCGTCGCCCGCGCGGTCGTCGACGCCTCCGGCACCTGGTCCACCCCCGGCCCGCTGGGCGCCGACGGCCTGCCCGCGCTGGGGGAGCGGGCGGCGGCCGACCGTATCTCCTACCGCGTCCCGGACCTGACGGACCCGGCCGTCCGCGCCCGTTACGCGGGCCGGCGCACCGCGGTCGTCGGCTCCGGCGCCTCCGCGTTCACCACCCTCGCGTACCTCGCCGACCTGGCCGAGCAGGCGGACGGCACCCACGCGGTGTGGATCCTGCGCCGCGGTATCGGCACCGGCACCTACGGCGGTGGCGAGGCCGACCAACTCCCCGCCCGGGGCGCTCTCGGCCTGCGCGCCAAGTCGGCCGTGGACAGCGGACGCGCCTGTGCCGTCACCGGCTTCCGGACGGAGGCCGTCGAGCGGGACGGTGACCGGCTCGTCCTGGTGGCGGAGGACGGCCGCCGCCTCGACCCGGTGGACGAGCTCATCGTCCTCACCGGCTTCCGCCCCGACCTGTCCTTCCTCTCCGAGGTCCGCCTGGGCCTCGACGAGCGCCTCCAGGCCCCGAGCGCGCTCGCCCCGCTCATCGACCCCAACGTCCACTCGTGCGGCACGGTCTACCCGCACGGCGTGAACGAAGTCTCGCACCCGGAGCCGGACCTCTACCTCGTCGGCATGAAGTCCTACGGCCGTGCGCCCACCTTCCTCGCGATGACCGGCTACGAGCAGGTCCGCTCCGTCGCCGCCGCCCTCGCCGGCGACCGGGAGGCGGCCGAACGCGTCGAACTCACCCTCCCGGAGACCGGGGTGTGCGGCGGAGCCGGCCTCTTCGACGAGCCCGACGAGCCCGACGAGCCGGGGAACGGGGAACAGTCCCAAGGCGGCTGCTGCGCGGCTCCGACGAACACGACCCTGCGGATCGGTGTCGGGGCTCCGGCATCCTCAGGCTCTTCCGGCTCTTCCGGCGGTTGCTGACGCCTCGCCGCCGACTTCTCACCGAGTCCTTTCCGGCGTACGGGTCCCGTCGCCGTCCGCACCGGCGGAGCATGCTGGTAGGCGTACGCGCGCGGGCCGGGGAGGTGGTGCGGGATGCGGCGGTGGCCCGGAGGCGGGATGGCGAGGAACGCGGGGATCGCGGGAATGGTGGCCGGGATGGCCGTACTGGCGGCGTGCGGTGGGCCGTCGGACGGCGGATCGGCGGGAGAGACGCCCGGAAGCGCCAGTGCCAGTGCCACGCCCCAGCCGACCGGCGAGCCGACGCACACCACGTCCGCGCCCTCGTCCGCGAGCGAGCCCACGCCCCCGTCCCCGTCCCGGCCCCCCTCCCCATCCCCGAGCAGGTCTTCCACACCGGCCACGGTGCCGCCCTCCGCCTCCGCCCCCGCCCCCGCGGCAGGCCGCTGCGTCGCTGGTCAGACCGAGGTCACCGTCGCCCCGGGCGCCGCACCCCGGCAGCGGCTGTGCGTACGTCCCGGAACCGTGGTGGAGCTGGTCCTGCGGCCGCGCCTGGACGACAAGCGGTGGACGGCCGTACGCAGTTCCGCCCCGGTGTTCGTCCTGGTGTCCGGATGGCAGGTGGGCGCGGACGGCACGGCCCGCGCCTCGTTGCGGTGCGCGGGGACCCGGGCGGGCGCCGCCGAGATCACGGCGTCGGCGAAGGCACCGGATGTGGCGGGTGCGGCCCGCGTCGCCTTCACGCTTGACGTGAGTGTGGTGCCGTATCCGAAGGAGGGGTGATCCGGACGTCGTATCGCCCGGATCACCCCTGCCTGCTTCGGTCAGGTTCGGTCGGCTTCGGTCAGCCGCAGTCCTGCACCTTGATGCTGTAGATGCCGCGGCCGTGCGTGGCCGCGTACAGCGTGCGACCGTCAGGGCTCAGTTTCAGCTGGAGCACGGCGACGGCCGGGAGGTCGCCGACGCGCTGCCAGGTCGTACGGCCCGGCGCCCGGTAGACGACACCCAGGTCGGTGCCGACGGCGAGGCCGCCGTTCGGGGTGACGACCGCGGAGTCGGCCGGCACGTCGGGGAGGTTCTTCGAGATGTCCTTCCAGGTGGTGCCGCCGTCCTTGGACTCGAAGACGTGGCCGACACCGGCACCCGGGCCCTCGGTCCACTGCCGCGAGAAGCCGTTGACCGTGAGGTAGACGTGGTCGGCGTTCTTCGGGTCGACGGCGAAGCCGCTGAGGTAGCGGTTGGGTACGGTCCCGTCGACCGGCAGGGCGATGTCGTGCCAGCCGGTGCCGTCCGTGTTCCCTACGGAGATCCCGCGGGCGAAGCCCTGGTTGTTGCAGGGGCCGCACCAGGCCGCGTACACCTTGCCGCCGGAGGTGGCGACCGCGGTCGCGGTGCGCCCTTCGCCGAGGTCGTACAGGCTGGTCCACTCGCTGCCGCTGCGGATGGCGTAGCCGTGGGTCTGGACCCACACGTGACGGCCGCCCGCGATCCAGGTCGAGGGATTCCTGGCGTCGGCCGCGAGCGGGGCGATGAAGCGGGCCTCGCCGGTGGCGTTGTCGGCGGGGGCGACGTTGAACGACGTGGCCTTGCTCAAATCCGTCATCCAACTGCCGTCGTTCACCGCGCAGTTCTGCGTCACCTGGATGGAGAGGTAGACGTACTCCTCCGCGATGTCGCACCCGTTGGCCGGGTCGGTGAGGGTGTCGCCGCCGTCGCCGCCGAAGTTGGAGCCCATCACCCGGTCGTTGCTGCGCAGGACGGACTGGCCGTTGTCCTGCAGGCCGCCGGTGACGGAGACCCCGCCGTGCTCCAGGTCCTTGCCGATGCCCACCGAGTAGTACTGGAGGGTGTCGATGGTGCCGTCGTTGAGGGACGTCCAGTCGGTGGCGTGGCCGGAGGCGTCCTGGGAGCCGTGGAGGGGACGCTTGTAGACGCCGCCGTCATTGCCTACGTACACGAAGCTCTTGCCGTGGTAGCGGCCGATGGCGACGCCGTGCTGGTCGGAGTGGGTGGTCGCGTTGCAGTCGCCGGTCTGCTTGGCGGGGTCGATGCTCCAGCAGGGGAAGCTGAAGTTCCAGTACGGGCCTACGGTCGACCAGGTGCCGCCGCCGTCCTTGGTCTCGTAGACCTCCTCCAGCCCCGCGTACACGTGCTCGGGGTTGGCCGGGTCGACGGTGAGGAACTGGTTGTACCAGGCCTGGACGCCGGGCATGTACCCGCTGGTGGTCAGCGCGGAGCCGGACGCGGCCAGCCCCTGGTAGTCGGCGATCTTCGTCCAGGGCCCGGTCGGCGACCCGGACTTGGAGACGTAGAAGCCCTCCAGTCCGCTGTCCGGGTTGGTGTTCAGCTGTTCCGGCGACTGGTCGATGGCGTAGTAGCGCGAACCGTCGGCGGAGCGGGCGAAGGTGACGTTGCCGATGCCGTCCGGGTCGGCGGGCAGGTCGCCCAGGCCGCTGGTGATCCGGGTCCAGGTGCCGCCGGCGCCCTTGGTGTAGAAGCCGTTGTAGTCGTCACCGCTGCGCCAGCCCACCGCGAGGACGACCTTGCTCGGGTCCTTCGGGTCGATCGCGATGTCGTTGGCGATGTTCTTGTACGGGGCGCTGGGGTCCTTCGCCTCCGAACCGCCCGGCAGGTAGTCCGGGTTGGGCGCGAACTCCAGTTTCCAGGCGCCCCTCAGTGTCTTCGTGGAGTGGCTCCACACCCCCTCGCTGGTCGCCGCCCACACCTTGCCGCCGCCGAAGCGCAGCTGGTGGACGGTGGTGCTCTCCAGCTCGTCGCCGCCGACCCGGCTGCGGGAGGAGAACGTACCGTGGTGCGGATCGGTCAGGACGTAGACACCGCTGCCGAGATACGCGTCCGCGTTGGTCGTCGCCTCACCGGTGCCCAGCCACAGCCGCCCGCCGCCGTCGAGCGCGAGCGCGCCCGTGGACTGCGAGGACAACCCGTCGCTGATGGCCTGCCAGTGCCCCCCGCCGGTCCGTGACCGCCACACGCCGCCGCCCGCGCTGCCGGCGTACACATACCCGTCGTCATCGGCGGCCATCGCCGCCATACGACCCGTCACAAGGCCCGAGCCGCCACTGGAGTTGGAGTCGATGTCCCGGTAGCGCGCGTCGTCCGAGTTGTACGGCAGGTCGGTGACGTTCCGCCAACTCCCGCCACTGCTCGGCAACTCGGTCAGGCTGTTCCAGGCGGCTCCGTACGCGCCCGGTGCGACGATCCCGGGTGAGGTACGGGCCTCGGCGTACTGGTCCGCCCCCTCGGCGATCTCGTCGGCCTCGTTGCCGTCGTCGCCGTCGCCGTCCTCGCCCTTCGACCTGGGCGTGAACGCGCCAACCGAGTCCTCACGATCGGCGCCGAGTTGGGTGAGCGTACGGGCGCCGAAGGGGCTGCCGCCCCCGCCGGACGCCGCGCCCGCGGGCACCGCCACCAGCGCGGCGGAAGCGGTCAGGGAGCAGATCGTGAGCCATCGTCTTCTACGGGTGCGGGGGGGTGCTGACATCGGGTCCTCCGAACGGGCGTTGATATTCAGCCGTCGCAGGGACCCGATCACGGGCCGGAGGCGGAGCGTCCGACGCTTGGACAGGCTTTGACCAGAACATGCCGCATTGTGTACGGGGCAGGGTGTGGATGGGCCTGGGGCTACCGGGATTCCTTCGCAGTGCTCCGGCCTTCAGGGCGAGGAGCATGTCAAGAAGGGCAAGACCCTCACCGACGCCATCCACCAGACCGTCCTCAAGATCCCTGCCTCCGCCTGGACACCGGCCGCCGAACCCGACGGCGGTATCCGCGACGGCGCCCGGGGCACCGACGAAGGAGTACGAGCGCACGACCTTCGGGTGCCGCGGAACCCCGGCGCAGCCGCAGCGACACGCGAAGCCCCCGCCCGCGAACACGCGGAACAAGAAGGGCGAACCGAAAGCCTGGTCACGCAATCACGACCGCTGACGAATCGAGGTCAACCAGCCTGCGGCTTCACATCCGGAAGATCCGTGAACCGGCCGCAGAGCTGTCCGCCTGTAGCCGAGAATCTGCCATTCCGCAGCCGGAACCAGTCGAACGGACAATCAGATACCCCATCGGTCACTGTGGGACTGCTAAACATCACGGAGTGATCGACACTCAGACATCAACTGGGGAAACGTGCTGCCCACATACACCAGATGGTTAGGCGCCGCATTGCCTTGCTGAATCGCTTGTGATGCTCGGCACCTCGGCGACGGCAGCTCAAAACGGCGGAGAGTCGGCGGCAACCACCCTGTCAGTCGCGCAGACTGAAGATCCAATGTCACATTAGGGCCGGAAAGGGAGAGAGTGAACTTTTGGGGTGCTCGGGTCACGTCGTTTGTGGTTCCACTCGGGCTTGGCTTGTTGCTTGGTCTGATAGGGCCTACCGCTGAGCATTGGGGCGGCCGTCCAGGTGCGGCCGTGGGCGCCGTTTTCGTCGGTGGGTGGCCGTGGGCCTGTTACGCGTTTCTGGTGGGCTATTTCCGTCGGTCCAAAATCGAATCGGTTGTTCTCGCGCCTCTGGGGCTGGTTATCGGAGTCGTGACCTACTACCTGACTAAGGGAAACCTGGCCTCCCTGGGTGGACTGGATTCCTCAGGTGCGGGATCATCCGGAATTGCCCTCTGGGGTTTGCTGGCATTATTCTTCGGAGCACCCCTTGGGCTCCTGGGGAACCTCGCACAGGTGCCGGGCATCGGCGGCCTGCTCTTCCGGCTGCTTGTTCCCCTGGTGGCTTTTTATGAGACTTCCATGCGTCTGGAGACGGAGTCGCGCGTGCCGAGTCAGGTTGTTCTGGGTACCTGGACCACCGTTCGGTTCACTGCTGTTGCCGTTGCGGTCGCTCTGGTGGGCCACACGGTCTGGGGTTGGTGGAGGTCTCGCCGTCGTTCCGCCGGGGTGAGTGTTGGTTAGCTTGCTCGCTGACGGCTATCAGGCCCTGCGTATCGCCGAGAGCTGCGCGGCACAGGACGTCCGCCGCCCGGCCGTACGCGAACTGGTCGCCGACATGGCAGCCCGCGACCGCCGCCGGGCACTGCCCGAGCTGCACCACTTCAGCCGCCAACTGGGAGTGCCCGCGTGAGTGATCAGCCCGACAAGCCGTTCCTCCAGATCGTGGTCTGCGCGGCCGGTGTCGCCGCCGACGTCGGCCGGCTGATCACCGCAGCACAGGAGCGGCACTGGGATGTCGGCGTCATCGCCACCCCACAGGGCCTCGGCTTCGTTGACGTGGAGGCGGTCGAGGCCCAGACCGGCCACCCCATCCGCTCTGCCTGGCGGTCACCGGGTGAACCGCGCCCGACTCGGCCCGCGGACGCGATCGCGGTCGCCCCGGCCAGCTTCAACACCATCAACAAGTGGGCCGCCGGGATCTCCGACAATCTCGCCCTGGGCGTCCTGTGCGAAGCACCCGCCATGGACATCCCGGTCGCTGTGCTGCCATACCTGAACTCGGCCCAGGCGGCCCACCCCGCGTACCGCCAGAGCCTGGAACGGCTACGCGAGATGGGCGTCCTGACCGGCTCGTACGAGCCGCACCGGCCAAAGGCCGGCGGCGGGGCCGATCACTACCGCTGGGAGGAAGCCCTGGAGCTCCTCGCGCCCAAGCCGTCCGCTCCCGCCTGATCAGTGCCGCCGTGTCGGTGACCCCTGTGGTGGCCGAGCAATGGCTGCCGCGGTGTGGACCGGCACGCTGGGCCGTTGCTGTCCGCGCCAGACGCGGGGTCAGGCAGCCGGGCGTACAACCGCAGCCTCTTCAACATGGGTGCCTGGAAGCTCGCCCTGGCCGCCGCCGGCGTGATCCCTCCCCGCGAACGCGGCGCGAGGTACCTCCAGGCGGCCCCGGAAGATGGCATGCACGCCCTGCGGCACGCCTACGCCTCCGTACTCCTTGACGCGGGGGAGAGCATCAAGGCGCTCTCCGAGTACCTCGGCCACTCGGACCCGGGCTTCACGCTGCGGACGTACACGCATCTGCTGCCGTCCAGCGAGACCCGCACCCGCAAGGCGATCGACGACGCCTCCACGGAAACGGAAGCCGAGGCGGAAGGCAACGACGACCCGCCCGCCACCCAGGGCACATCAGCGCCCCCAACGAAACCAATGTGCTCTGGCCGCCTGACGGCCCCTCCCCGGCACCAAAAGGGCGAGGCCCGAAGACCCCGCCCGATCCGCACGAAACCCCAGCTCAGGGCCACACAAGGCAATAAGGCTGATGCCCCGCCTCATGCAGCCGATGGCTGAAGTCCTGCCACTCGTGCAGCAGCTGGTACACGTTGAACGCGTCCCGGGGGCCGCCCCGGTCCGGGACCGTCGACCATATGAAGGCCGCCGCGCCGACCGCTTCCTCGCCGATGCCGCGGAGGGGGTCGACGACCGTCATGGGGAGTTTGACGACCGCGTAGTCGGGGTGCAGGACCACCAGTTCCAGGGGCGGGACCTTGTGCAGGGGGACGCCCTCGATGCCGGTGAGGACCATCGCCGCCATCGTCTCCGGCTTGATCTTGGTGAACATGCCGTTCATCCCGAGCTCGTCGCCACCGAGTTCCTCGGGGCGCATCGAGATCGGGACGCGGGCCGCGGTCGCGCCGTCCGGCGCGCCGAAGTACTTGTACGTCACCCCCACCCGACCACCATTCCTGCTCCCCGCCCTCAGCCGGTCGACACGTCGGTCGGCCCGCTCCAGCTCCTCACTCGGTCCACCCGGCCCGCCCGGTCCTCCCAGGCCACCCGGTACGACGCGTCCCTGACGTGGTTCGTTCGATTCCTCCGCCTCGCGTCGGTGCCTTCCCCGCCGGGCACGTCGAGGACCCAGGTCGTCAGTCCCCTCGCCCAGTCCGCCACCGCGATGCATATCTCCACCCGACTGCTTTTCTAGGACGCGTGGCCCCCGCCGCGCAACCCGATCATCGTGTCAGTGACCTCCCCCACGGCCGCCCGCCGAAACGTGCGTTGAAACACCTGTCCGCAGGATCTTCGCAGCCCCTGAACAGGCCTCCGTAGACCTGTCCGTACACGTATCCGTCACGTATCCGTACACCTATACGTACGCCAGGGGCGATGAGCTGTGTGTACCAGGGGACAGTTTCGCAGATCACATCGGGCCCGGGGGAGTTCGCGACTGTCTGCCGAGTCAGGAGCGGGACGGGAACATGCCCGGAACAGGGCTGGAGCGGGCCGGAGCGGGCCGGAGCGGGGCCGCGGCAGGCCCACCGCGGGCGGCCCCCGGCGGCCTCGCTGCCGCCGTCGGTCACTGGCCTACCCTGAGGTAGTCACAGACAACCGGAGTCCGAGAAGTCGGGGAAGGTCGGAGAAGTCGCAGGTCATGAGCGAATATCCCTATGCATACGATGCGCCGGTCTCGCAGGCGCTGTTCGACCGTGCGGCCGCCGTCACGCCGGGCGGTGTGAACTCCCCGGTGCGTGCCTTCCGCGCGGTGGGCGGAACGCCCCGGTTCATGGTGTCCGGCACCGGCCCGTACCTGACGGACGCGGACGGGCGGGAGTACGTCGACCTCGTCTGTTCCTGGGGCCCGATGATCCTCGGGCACGCCCACCCCGACGTGATCGCCGCCGTCCAGGACGCCGTCGCGCGCGGCACCTCCTTCGGTACGCCCGGTGAGGGCGAGGTCGCGCTCGCCGAGGAGATGGTCGCCCGGATCGAGCCCCTGGAGCAGGTGCGGCTGGTGTCCAGCGGCACCGAGGCCACCATGTCGGCGATCCGGCTCGCCCGCGGGTTCACGCGCCGCAGCAAGGTGATCAAGTTCGCCGGGTGTTACCACGGTCACGTCGACTCGCTGCTCGCCGCGGCCGGCAGCGGTGTGGCCACCTTCGCCCTCCCGGACACCCCCGGCGTCACCGGCGCCCAGGCCGGCGACACGATCGTCCTGCCGTACAACGACCTCGACGCCGTGCACGCCGCCTTCCGGGCCCACCCCGGTGAGATCGCCTGCGTGATCACCGAGGCGTCCCCGGGCAACATGGGCGTCGTACCGCCGCTGCCCGGCTTCAACCAGGGGCTGAAGGACGTCTGCGCCGAGCACGGCGCCCTGTACGTCTCCGACGAGGTCATGACCGGCTTCCGTACCAGCCGCGCCGGCTGGTACGGCATCGACGGCGTCGAGCCCGACCTGATGACCTTCGGCAAGGTCATGGGCGGCGGCTTCCCGGCCGCCGCCTTCGGCGGGCGTGCCGACGTGATGGAGCACCTCGCTCCCGCCGGGCCCGTCTACCAGGCCGGCACCCTCTCCGGGAACCCGGTCGCCACCGCCGCCGGTCTCGCCCAGCTGCGGCTCCTCGACGACGCGGCCTACGCCAAGGTGAACGACGTGTCGGCGCGGATCCAGGCGCTGGTCTCCGACGCGCTCGCCAAGGAGGGGGTCGCGCACACGGTGCAGAACGCCTCCAGCATGTTCAGCGTCTTCTTCACGGACCGGCCGGTGCGCGATTACGAGGACGCCAAGGCGCAGGAGTCGTACCGCTTCACCGCCTTCTTCCACTCGATGCTGGCGAACGGTGTCTATCTGCCGCCCTCGTCCTTCGAGTCCTGGTTCGTGTCCACGGCCCACGACGAGCGGGCCATCCAGCGGATCGCCGACGCCCTTCCGGCGGCGGCCCGAGCGGCAGCGGAGGCCACCGCAGCATGAGCGACAGCAACAGCGGCAACAGCGACAGCAACAGCAACAGCGACATCACCGTCGTCCACGTCATGCGGCACGGCGAGGTCGCCAACCCGGACGGTGTGCTCTACGGCCGTCTCGCCGGCTACCACCTCTCCGAGCTGGGCCGGCAGATGGCCGACCGGGTCGCCGAGCATCTCGCCTCCCGCGACATCACGTACGTCTGCGCGTCCCCGCTGGAGCGGGCGCAGGAGACGGCCACGCCGATCGCCAAGGCGCACGGGCTGGACCTCGCCACCGACGAGCGGCTCATCGAGGCCGAGAACGTCTTCCAGGGCAAGACCTTCGGCATCGGGGACGGGGCGCTGCGGCGGCCGGAGAACTGGAAGTACGTGGTCAACCCGTTCAAGCCGTCCTGGGGCGAGCCGTACGTCGAACAGGTCATCCGCATGATGGGCGCGCTGAACGCGGCGAAGGACCAGGCGCGCGGGCACGAGGCGGTGCTGGTCAGTCACCAGCTGCCGATCTGGATCGTGCGGTCCTACGTCGAGAAGCGGCGGCTGTGGCACGATCCGCGCAAGCGGCAGTGCACGCTCGCCTCCCTGACCAGCTTCACGTACCAGGGTGACAAGATCGTCTCCGTCGGCTACAGCGAGCCGGCCCGCGATCTCGTTCCCGCGCACCTCCTCGCCGGAGCCAGGCCGGCGAAGGGACAGGGCAAGGCTTTCGGAGCGTGATCCCCGGAGCCTGATCCCCGGAGCCTGATCCCCGGAGCCTGATCCCCGGGGCCTGATCCCCGGGAGCGTGATCCCCGGGGCCTGATTCCCGGGAGCGTGATCGCCGGGGCGTGAGCCCGGGTGCGTGAGTCCGGAGCCGAGGAGGACCTCCTCCTCGGGCGGTAAGCCCTTTCCGGATGGCTCTGTTACGAAAACCGTAAGAATCGCAGGAACCTCCCCGTTCGTCGCCTCCTCTCACTGGGTGACCACCACCGGAGAACATGACGAACGGGGATGCCATGCGCGCTCTCTCCCGCAGGGGAATGCTCGGTCTCGGCGCGGGCGCCGCGGCCGCCGTAGGACTGGGCGGTTGCGGGAGCCTCACGTCGTCGGACGGGACGAACCATGGCGGAGGTTCCGGTTCCGGTAAGGGCGGTGACCGTCCCAGCGCCAAGCCCAAGCCCACCGCCCGGCCCATAGGTGACGGCTCCACCTCCGTCACCGGCAAGCAGCCCCGTCAGCCGGGAAAGCCCGAACCCCTGGAGCCGGGGCAGACCCCGCCGCAGTTCGTGATCTTCTCCTGGGACGGGGCCGGCGAGGTCGGCAACGGCCTCTTCCCGCGCTTCCTGGACCTCGCCAAGGAGTACGAGGCGGGCATGACCTTCTTCCTGTCCGGGCTGTATCTGCTGCCCGAGTCGAAGAAGCGGCTCTACAACCCGCCGAACAACCCGCGCGGCGCCTCCGACATCGGCTACCTCACCGACGGGCACGTCAAGGCGACCCTGGCCAACGTCCGGCGGGCCTGGCTCGAAGGGCACGAGATAGGCACCCACTTCAACGGGCACTTCTGCTCCGGCCACGGCACGGTCGGCAACTGGACGCCCCAGCAGTGGCGCAGCGAGATCGACCAGGCGAAGTCGTTCGTGAAGGAGTGGCGGACCAACACCGGCTGGACCGACCTGCCGTCGCTGCCCTTCGACTACGACAAGGAACTCGTCGGCGCCCGTACGCCCTGTCTCCTCGGCCAGGACAACCTGCTGCCCACGGCCCGCGCGCTCGGCTGGCGCTACGACGCCTCCTCGCCGGGCGGCCGTCAGGTGTGGCCGGACAAGAAGCAGGGGATCTGGGATCTGCCGCTTCAGCAGATACCTTTCCCCGGCCGTGGCTTCGAGGTTCTCTCGATGGACTACAACATGCTCGCCAACCAGTCGCTCAACTCCACCAACGCGCCCGCCTACAACTACCCGGCCTGGCGGAAGCAGTCCTCGCAGGCGTACATACAGGGATTCAAGCGGGCATACGAGACAAACCGCGCGCCCTTCTTCGTCGGCAACCACTTCGAGCACTGGAACGGCGGCATCTACATGGACGCCGTCGAGGAAGCCTTCAAGCACATCGCGCGGGAGAAGGAGAAGGGCCAGGACGTACGCCTGGTCTCCTTCCGGCAGTTCGTGGACTGGATGGACGTACAGAAGCCCGAGGTGCTCGCCAAGCTCCGTACGCTGGACGTCGGTCAGCAGCCCGCCGGGGGCTGGAAGGAGTTCCTGAGGGCCACGCCGCCGAGCGGCTCGACGGCTTCCGGGAAGGCCGAGGGAAAGGCCGACGGAAAGGCGTGACGGAAAGGCCTGACGGAAAGGCCTGACGGGGACGCCTGACGGGGACGCATGACGGGAACGCCGCAGGAGAGACCGCTGGAGAGGCCGTTGCACAGGCCGCCGGAGAGGCCGCCGGAGAGGCCGTCGCAGAGACCGCCCGAGACCTCCGCGAACGCCGCCTGAAATGCGGGTTTCCGTCCGTAAGGGGGGTGCGCAAGATCCCCGGAACGGACATGCGAAACTTTTCACATGAGTGCCGCCAGCCGTAGTCGCACCCGTGTCCGCGCCACCCTGCTCACCGCCGGTGCCGTGGCCGCCGCGCTGACCCTGACCTCCTGCAGCTCGGGCGGCACCTCGGGCGGCGGCGGCAACACCAACTTCGTCACGGGGGCCGACGGTGTCGCCACCGTCGAGAAGGGCGAGCGGGCCGACGTCCCCGAGCTGTCCGGCGAGACCGTCGACGGCGGTCAGGTGGACGTCGCCGACTTCAAGGGCAAGGTCGTCGTCCTCAACGTGTGGGGCTCCTGGTGTCCGCCCTGCCGTGCCGAGGCGAAGAACCTGGAGACGGTCTACCGGGATGTCAAGGACCAGGGCGTGGAGTTCGTCGGCATCAACACCCGCGACGCCCAGGTCTCTCTGGCCAAGGCCTTCGAGAAGGAGTTCGGCGTCAGCTACCCGAGTCTCTACGACCCGACCGGCAAGCTGATGCTCCGCTTCAAGAAGGGCACGCTCAACCCGCAGGCCATCCCGTCGACGCTGATCATCGACCGCGAGGGCAAGATCGCCGCGCGCACCCTGCAGGCACTCAGCGAGGAGAAGCTGCGGGCCATGCTCAAGCCGGTCCTCGCGGAGAAGTGACGTGACCACAGCGTCCACGCTCGCCGCGGAGGGACTCAACGGCACGGTGCTCAACGGCGCCCTGCTGGTGGCCCTGCCCATCGCGCTGCTCGGCGGCCTCGTCTCCTTCTTCTCCCCGTGCGTCCTGCCGCTCGTCCCCGGCTATCTCTCGTATGTCACCGGCGTCGCCGGCACCGACCTGGCCGAGGCCCGGCGCGGGCGGATGGTCGCGGGCGCCTCGCTGTTCGTGCTCGGCTTCACCGCCGTCTTCGTGTCCAGCGGAGCCCTGTTCGGGTACTTCGGCAACACGCTCCAGGACCAGAAGGGCGTCACGTCCAAGGTGCTGGGCGTGCTCATGATCCTCATGGGTGTCTTCTTCATGGGGCTGATGCCCTGGATGAGCCAGCGTGAGTTCCGTCTCCACAAGCGGCCCGCGACCGGGCTGATCGGTGCCCCGTTCCTCGGCGCGATGTTCGGCATCGGCTGGACCCCGTGCATCGGTCCGACCCTGTCCTCCGTGCTGATCCTGTCCCAGGACCAGGGGAGCGCGGGCCGTGGGGCCATACTGACCGTCGCGTACTGCCTCGGTCTGGGCATACCGTTCGTGCTGGCCGCGGTCGCCTTCCGCAGGGCCCTCGGGGCCTTCGGCTGGGTCAAGCGCCACTACGTCTGGGTCATGCGGGTCGGCGGCGGCATGATGATCGCGACCGGCCTGCTGCTGCTGACCGGGGCGTGGGACAGCATCGTGCAGGAGATGCAGACCTGGTCCAACGGCTTCACTGTGGGGATCTGATCGATGAGCAAGACCACACCGCCCGACACCGCCTCCCAGCGGGCCGAGGACCAGGACCTCGGCGCGGCCGGCTCCCAGCTCTCCACCGCGCCCCAGGAGGACGCCCCCAACCTGCCGACCCTGGGCGTCATCGGATGGGCCCGCTGGTTCTGGCGTCAGCTCACCTCGATGCGGGTCGCGCTCCTGCTGCTCCTGCTGCTGTCGCTCGGCGCGATCCCCGGCTCGCTGATCCCGCAGTCCGGGACCGACGCGACGAAGGTCGCCGACTTCCAGCAGAACCACACCATCCTCGGGCCCGTCTACGACAAGCTCGGGCTCTTCCACGTCTACAGCTCGGTGTGGTTCTCGGCGATCTACATCCTGCTGTTCGTCTCCCTCATCGGCTGCATCGTGCCCCGCAGCTGGCAGTTCGTGGGCCAGCTGCGCGGCCGCCCGCCGGGTGCGCCCCGGCGCCTGAACCGGCTGCCCGCGTACACCACCTGGCGCACCGGGGCCGAGCCGGAGCAGGTCCGTGAGGCCGCGCTCGCCCTGCTGAAGAAGCGCCGCTTCCGGGCTCATGTCGCCGGGGACGCGGTCGCCGCGGAGAAGGGCTATCTGCGGGAGTTCGGCAACCTCGCCTTCCACATCGCGCTGGTCGTGATGCTGGTCGCCTTCGCCTGGGGCCAGTTGTTCAAGTCCGAGGGCAACAAGCTGATCGTCGAGGGCGGCGGGTTCTCCAACGTCCTCACGCAGTACGACGACTTCAAGTCCGGCAACCTCTTCACCCAGGACGACCTGGACCCGTTCAGCTTCAACCTGGACAAGTTCACCGGCACCTACGAGACGTCCGGCCCGAACCGGGGCACCCCGCGCACCTACCAGGCGGCCGTCCACTACAGCGTCGGCGCCTACGGCAAGGGCAAGAAGACCACCATCAAGGTCAACGAGCCGCTCGTGATCGGCGACTCGAAGGTCTACCTCACCGCCCACGGCTACGCGCCCGTCATCACCGTCCGCGACGGCAAGGGCAACGTCGTCTTCAGCGACGCCGTGCCGCTGCTGCCGCTCGACTCCAACGTCACCTCCACCGGCGCGATCAAGGTCATGGACGGCTACCGCAACGCCAAGGCGCAGAAGGAACAGCTCGGCTTCCAGGCCGCGTTCCTGCCGACCTACGGCGGCGGCACCTCGGTGGTCTCGCAGTTCCCCGCGCTGACGAATCCGGTGCTCAACCTGGAGGCCTACCACGGCGACCTCGGGGTCGACGCGGGCATCCCGCAGAGCGTGTACCAGCTCGACAAGACCAACCTGAAGGGGTTCAAGGACTCCAAGGGCCAGCAGCTGCGGAAGAACCTCAGGCCCGGGCAGACCATGCAGCTCCCGAACGGCGCCGGCTCGGTCACCTTCGAGAAGGGGATCAAGGAGTGGGCGAACTTCCAGGTGACCCGCCAGCCCGGCGCCGGCTGGGCGCTCGGCGGCGCGGTCACCGCCATCTTCGGTCTGGCCGGTTCCCTGTTCATCCAGCGCCGCCGCGTGTGGGTGCGGGCGGCGAAGGGCGACGACGGCGTCACCGTCGTCGAGATGGCGGGCCTCGGCCGCAGCGAGTCCGCCAAGGTGCCCGAGGAACTCGGCACCCTCGCCGGGATCCTGTACGACCAGGCACCGGGCGCCCCCGATCCAGAAGACCTCTCCGAAGACATCCCTGACGACACCGCCACCCCCGACTCCGACGCCGTACCTGCTGAAGGGGCTGAGACGACATGACTCTCGCCGCCGCAACGAACGAAAACCTCGCGCACCTCAGCAACACGCTGATCTACGCCGCGATGGCCGTCTACACGCTCGCCTTCTTCGCCTACATCACCGAATGGATCTTCGGCAGCCGCAGCAAGATCGGCCGCACCGCCGCCGCGCTCACCGGCGACGCGGCCGGCAAGGCGCAGGCCCCGGCCGTGACGGTGAAGAACGCCGGCGGCACCGCCGTGATGGAACGTCCCAAGGTCGTCGTGCGGGCCGCGGCGGGTGCGCGGGACGTGCCCGACGGGCCCGGGGCGCACGGCGGGGACGAGCAGGGCGACCTCTACGGTCGTATCGCCGTCTCGCTCACGGTCCTGGCTTTCCTGATCGAGCTCGGCGGTGTGCTCGCGCGGGCGCTCTCGGTGCAGCGGGCGCCGTGGGGCAACATGTACGAGTTCAACATCACCTTCTCCACCGTGGCCGTCGGCGTGTACCTGACGCTGCTCGCGCTGCGGAAGAACGTGCGCTGGCTCGGGCTGTTCCTGATCACGACGGTCCTCCTCGATCTCGGCATCGCCGTCACTGTCTTGTACACCGCCAGCGACCAGTTGGTTCCCGCCCTCCACTCGTACTGGCTGTACATCCACGTGTCCACCGCGATCCTGTGCGGCGCGGTCTTCTACGTGGGCGCCGTCACCACGATCCTCTACCTGTTCAAGGACTCGTACGAGAACAAGCTCGCGAACGGCGGCACCCCCGGCACCTTCGCCACGTCGTTCCTGGAGCGGCTGCCGTCCTCGGCGTCGCTGGACAAGTTCTCCTACCGCGTCAACGCGGCCGTCTTCCCGCTGTGGACCTTCACGATCATCGCGGGCGCGATCTGGGCGGGCGACGCGTGGGGCCGCTACTGGGGCTGGGACCCCAAGGAGACCTGGGCGTTCATCACCTGGGTCGCCTACGCCTGCTACCTGCACGCCCGCGCCACGGCCGGCTGGAAGGGCCGCAAGGCCGCCTACCTGGCCCTGACCGCGTTCGCCTGCTGGCTGTTCAACTACTACGGCGTCAACATCTTCGTCGGCGGCATGCACTCGTACGCCGGGGTCTGACACCCGGGCACCTCACGGCGAAGGCCGGTTCCCCCGACCCACCCGGGTCACGGGAACCGGCCTTCGCCGTGTGAGCCGTACCGCCCCGTCAGCCCACCGTGATGGAGTCCAGCTTCGCCCGCAGATAGGCGTGCGAGTCGACGGGTTCGTACGCCACCCGTCCCACCGGCGCGGGGATGGACTCCACGCGGGTTCCCGGCGTGCACTCGCCGAAGTAGACGAGGGACATCAGCTCCTCGGCGGGCGCGTCGGCAGGCGGAGGCAGCACCCGGTGCCGTCCCGACCGCCACCGGTCGCCGGTCCAGCGGGCCAGCAGGTCACCGACGTTGATCGTGAAGGCGTCCGGGTCGTGGGGTGCGTCCTCCCAGCCACCCTCGTCCGTGTACACCTGCAGGCCACCCTTCCCGGCCTGACGGTCGAGGATCGTCACCGTGCCGAAGTCGGTGTGCGGGCCGATCCGGAACTGGCCGGGCTCGGGCTCGCCGACGATCTCGGTGCCCGGGTACCAGTTGATGTTGAAGCCGTAGGTGGGATGGTCCATGTGCCGGGAGAAGAAGTCGGTTCCGAGCCCGAGCGCCTCGCCGAGCAGGGACAGCAGCTCCTTCTCCAGATCCGCCATCCGGGCCAGGTACTCCTCGCACAGCACCCGCAGCTCAGGCACCTGGGCGGGCCACACGTTCGGCGCGTACCACTCGGCGTTGACGTCCGGGTCGTCGAACGGCTCGTGCGTCGCGAAGGTCAGCGACTCCTTCAGGTCGGGCGGGGTCTCGGTGCCCTCCGAGTAGCCGTTCGCCTCCGCCCCCGGCCCGAGCCAGCCGCGCCCGCCGACCTTCGCGGTGTACGGCTGCTTCGCCTCGACGGGAAGCCGGAAGAACGTCCGCGCGGCCTCCCGGATCCCGGAGCGCAGGGCCGGATCCACCCCGTGCCCGGTGACCAGCAGGAACCCGGCGGTCTGCAGGGCCTCGTCGACGGTCCGGGCGATGTCGGCGCGGACGTCGGGGTCACCGCTCAGCCAGGGCCTCAGGTCGATCGTGGGAATGCGGGGCTTACTCACCGATGTCCTCGTTCCACAGTGCCGGATGGTTCTTGATGAAGTCGCGCATCATCGCGACGCACTCGGGATCGTCCAGGAGCACGATCTCCACGCCGTGCTCCGCCAGCCAGTCGTGCCCGCCGTGGAAGGTGGCCGCCTCGCCGATCACGACCCGGGAGATCCCGAACTGGCGGACCAGACCGGAGCAGTACCAGCACGGCGAGAGGGTCGTGACCATCGTCGTACCGCGGTACGACCGCTGCCGTCCCGCCGCCCGGAAGGCGGACGTCTCCGCGTGCATGGAGGGGTCGTCGTCCTGGACGCGCCGGTTGTGGCCGCGGCCGAGGAGCGTGCCGTCGGGGGAGTAGAGGGCGGCGCCGATCGGGATACCGCCCTCGGCGAGACCGGCGCGGGCCTCCGCCACGGCGGTGGCGAGCCAGGTGCGTGCCGTCGCCTGATCCATGGGGTCCATGCCTTCACTCTCCTGTGGCCGAAACACGAGGGCAACGTGCGGAAAGTACTCTCCCGGCATCCCGCAGCCGGACGAACTGTCAGCGCCCCTGGAGGTGCCCGTGCCCGCACTCACCCTCCGTGAAGTCCTGGCCCTTGACCCGGTACGGGCCGCCGAGCCCGAGCTGCTGGCCGGGGAGGGCGCCCTGGACCGCCCCGTGCGCTGGGTCCACTCCAGCGAGGTGTACGAGGGCGCCAACTTCCTGGACGGTGGCGAGCTGCTCCTGACCAACGGTTTCGGACTGACCGACGCCGACGAGGAGGTCCGCCGCCGCTACGTCCGCGAGCTGGCGGCCCGGGGTGCGGCCGGGCTCGCCGTGGAGGTGGGCCGCGCCCTGCCGAGCATGCCGCCCGAGGTGACCGACGAGGCCCGCCGGCTCGGCCTGCCCCTGCTCGCCCTGCGCCGGGTCGTGCCCTTCGTCCGCATCACCGAGGCCGCGAACCGGGCGATCGTGGCCCGGGGCCTGTCGGGCCGCTCCGTGGCCCGCCCCTGGGGCGACGACCACACGGCGGCCCTTCTGGCGGACCTGGCGGACCGGAGCGCGCTCAACCAGCCGGAGGTGGAGGCGAGGTCGGCGCTGGCCGGGTTCCACCCCGGCCCCGGAGCCCGCCTGGTCGGGGTGTCCCTGCACGGCACCCGGGACGTGACCACGGTGGACCGGGCGGTACGGCTGCTCGGCGGGGCGGGCGTGCTGCGGGCGGCCTTCCCCGGCGACGTCCTGGCCCTGCTCGCGCTGAACGGCAACCGTCCCGGCGACCCCATCCGCACCGTCCAGGACGCCTTCCGCACCGCCGCCGACCCCGGACTCACCATCGCCGTCGGCCATGCCGTCACCGCCGACGGCGGCTGGCTGCGCTGGAGCGACACGCTGCGGGCGGCCCGTACGACACTGGAGCTGGCGCTGACCGTCCCGGCCGCCGGACCAGGCGTTCCGGACGGCCCGCTGGTCACGTCGTCCCGCGCCCTCGCCCTGGAGCGGGAGCTGACCCGGGGCGGAGTGGACGCCAACCGGGAGCGCCTGGCGGGGCTGGTCCAGCACGCCCTGGGCCCGCTGCTGGCCTGGGAGGCGGCCCACCCCAGCGACCTCGTCCGCACCCTGGAGGTCCACCTGCGCAACGGATGCTCCCCGACCCGCACGGCAGCCCTGCTCCACATCGGCCGCCAGTCCCTCTACCAGCGCCTCGAACGCATCGAGTCCCTCCTCGGCCTGGAGATCGACGACCCGGACCTGCTGGGGGAGCTGCTCGCGGCGGCGTGTGCGCATCGGGTGGTGCGGGGGACGGGCGCGACGGTCCGGGGCGGACTGCGGACCGTCGCCTGACGCGCTCGACGCAGGGGGGCGGGCTCAGCGCAGTGTGACGTGGCTCGTCCCGTTGTACGGCGCCATGCACAGCACCGTCCTCGGAGTGCGCAGGGCATCCTCCTCGGCGAAGAGCGTGCGCGCCGCGTCGAAGGGGACGTCGTCGCCGGTGGTCAGGGCGACACGGTCGTAGAACTCGCGGGACGCCTCGGACAGGGGCTCGCCGAACTCGCCCTCCTCTCCCCAGACGTCCCACAGCAGCGTCTCCACCTTGTTCAGGGCGGCGAGGTCGAGCCGGATGTTGCCCGCGACGAACCGCTCCCCCCACAACAGTCCCTCCTCCGGCGGATGGAGCCCGAAAGTCCTCGGATCGGCCCCGCCCTCGCGGATGGCCCGCCACGCGTTGCCCGCGACGAGGAAGCGGTCGCGCGGTACGTCCATGGGGTCGAAGCCGGCGTTCCAGTGCCGGGTGACGTCCGGGTCGGTGAGCTGGGCGTCGGCGAGCAGCCAGCCGCGTTCCGCGTCCCAGTACTCGGTGACCACGTGGTCGCAGTGGAAGCCGTCCGTACCGAAGTAGTCGGCGAAACCGGACCGCAGCCGGGCGGGGACGCCCGCATGGCGCAGGAACGAGCAGTGCAGCAGCGTGAAGTCCCTGCACACCCCGACGAACCGGTCGTCGACTTCGCGGCGCCGGGTCAGGGGAGCGTCGTTCCGGCCGAGGACGATCCGAAGTATGTCGTCGATGTAGCGGGTCTCGGCGTCGTTGTGGAGGCGGTCGGCGGGGATGGCGTACCCGAAGAGCTCGCCCTCCACGCGGTGGATGAGCAGATCCCGTGCCACGCGCGCCAGTCGGGCGGGGTCGCGGGGCAGGTCGCGGTAGCGGTGGGCGAGGTCGCCCGGGTCGGAGAAGGGGCTCTGGGTGGCGTAGAAGTCGAGGGGCACGGTCGGCCTCCGAAAGGCGTCATCGACCACGTGTTCGAATACGGGCCGGCGCACCTCACCGTGCCAAAATTCCCCCAGAAATGTCCAGGAGCCGGTCGAGTGACCTGTCCCGATCACCGCCGCGCGTGCGGCAGTCGGGCATCGCGACCGCCCTCGGAACAGGTGGCGACGGCGGAGGCCTCAACGCCGGGCGCGTTCCGCTACCCCTGCCTCTCCAGCACGGCGTAGTCCGCGAAGCTGCGGCGGTAGCGCAGGTGCCGGGTCTCCTGGGTGTGCCGGCGCTGCCACTCCTCGACCTCCGCCGGGGCCTGGCACGGGCCCGAACTCGCCCCGCAGTCCGCCTCCTCGCCCGAGACGCAGTACGCCTCGTACTCCGGTCGCGCCGAGGGGTCCTGCACGATCGAGTACGGCACGTACCGGAAGACGCGGCGCCCGGCGGCCGGGGGCGCTGCGTGGTCACGGCCCTGGTGCTGACGCAGCAGCACGTTCGCGTCCGTCTCCGCGCTGCCGTCGAAGGCGGCCCGTGCCTCGTCCCGACGGGTCGCCAGTTCCTCGCACGTGGCGCAGTCGGGCACGGGAACGGGCGGACGGGACACGTCATCCAGCTCACGCGGCGTCACCAGGCCCTCCCGGAAGCGGTCGTTGAGCGCCTTCACCCCCGCGCTCAGCCGTTCCTCCCGCGTCGCCGCCCGGATCCGCGCCGGGTCCGCCTGCCACTCCCGGCCGCCGCCGACGGGGCGCAGCATCACGTACGGGCCCACCCTGTCCTGGTACTCGCCCACCTTGCGTGTCTGTGGGTCGTAGACGAGCGTTCCCGGTTCCAACCGCTCAGGCATGTGCAACTCCCGGCACCTTCCGTAACTCTGGGTGTATCGAGCGTCGCTCACGGGAACGGTCCGTATCAATGCCTGGCGCGTGCGAGTGGCTCTTTGACACGGAGGAGGACGCGGTGACGCGGCGCAATGCGGAGGGGGCGTCCGGGGTGACCAGCGCCGACCTGTTCGGCGAGGTGCTCCGGCATTTCCGTGAGACGGCCTTGCTCACGCAGGACGGGCTGGCCAAGGAGATCCCCTGCGACCGCTCACACGTGGCCCGGGTGGAGGCGGGGACGCGGGTACCGCAGGACACGTTCGCGAAGAAGTGCGACGAAGTGCTGGGCACGGGTGGGGTGTTGGCGCGGTTGTGGGGGAAGGTGGACTGGTATCCGCAGGTGGAGCATCCGGACTGGTTCCGGCGGCGGGCTGAGATGGATGAGGTGGCCGTTGCTCTGCGGGAGTATCAAGAGCGGGTGATGCCCGGACTGTTGCAGACGGAGGACTACGCGCGGGCCCTGTTCTCACGACTCGTGAGCGGCGACGAGTTGGAGGAACGCGTCCGGGCTCGTCTGAGCCGACAGCGGCGCTTCCTGGTCGACGGTGGCCCGTTCTACGCAGTCGTCCTGGACGAGAGTTGTCTGCGCAACGTGGTGGGGGGCGGGGCCATCATGCGAGACCAGTGCGCGCATTTGCTCAGCGTGGGGCAGCTCCCCAACATCCATATCCAGGTGGCCCCGGCCGACCGCCTAGGACTGGAGCGTCCGAGCGGCTCCATGTCGTTGATCAAACTGCCCGACGGGCATGAGTGGGTCTACTCGGAATCGCTTGACCGTGGCCATTTCAACGGCGATCCGGCCGTCTACGCCCGGCACAGCCAGACCTATGATGTGCTCAGGGCGGACTCTCCGTCAGCCCCCGAGTCCGCCGCGCTGATCGGCGACGCGATGGAGAGGTACGAGCATCATGAACAGCCACGATCTCAGCGCCGCGACCTGGACCAAGAGCAGCCACAGCGACGCCAACGGCGGCAACTGCATCGAAGTCGCCCCAGGATTCCCCACCGTCGTCCCCGTCCGCGACAGCAAGAACCCTGACGGCGCCGTCCTCCTGGTCTCCCGTTCCGCTTGGGTCGCTTTTACATCCGCTCTGCGCTGATCCGTCACCCGGTGACGGGGTTGGGCTCAGGCCTGTGGCACAGAGCGATGCGGGCCGTGATGCGCTTTCCCACCGGTTCCTGCTCGGTGAAGAGCGACTCGGTGACGGCCTTGACGATCTCCAGGCCGTGCTGGCCGATCCTGTCGGGATCAGGGGCCAGGGCCACGGGAACGGTGGGGTCGCTGTCCCACACGACGACGTCCACGGCGTGGGCGCTGATGCGCAGTTCCATCAGGACGGGGCCGGGGGCGTACTTCAGGGCGTTGGTGACCAGTTCGCTGACCACCAGCTGGGTCAGGTCCCTGGCGCGGGCGGACACGGGCAGATCATGGTCGGCGTGGGCCTTGTCGAGGAGGGCGTCGGCGTGGCGGCGCGCGTCCGCGATGCAGCCGCGCTCTCCTTCCAGCGCGTAGCCGGCACGCATCAAGTACTCATCCGGCCCGGTACAGCCGTCACCGTCGGCATGGGATCCCACGTGTCGCCCTCACTCCCCGCTCATGGGCGCCGGTACCCACGGCAGCGTCATGCATGCGGGTCCGGTCTCTTCTCCGCCGATCTGCGGCGATCGCCGTGCCAGTCCAGTATCAGGACCGTGGCATCGTCCCTGAGGCTGCCATGGCACGCGTCGAGCACGGCTCCGGTCAGGCTCCGGACGGCTTCCCTCGGGTGCAGCGCGCGGGTGTCGTGAACGATCGAGGCCAGGTCGACGGCCGCGGCGCCGCGCTCCAGCATTCCGTCGGTGAGCAGTACCAGGCGGTCCCCGTGACGCAACTGCAACTCCTGTACGCGGTAGGAGGTGGGCGCCGCCACACCGAACGGCAGGTTGACGGCGAGTCTGACCTCTTCGACGGTGCCGTCGCGCATCAGCAGCGGCCAGGGATGGCCGGCGTTGACCAGTTCGCACAGACCCGTTTCGAGATCGACGCACAGCAACTGTCCGGTGGCCAGGCCGCGACTGTGACTCAGCAGGGCCTGGTGGGCGTGGTTCGCCTGCTTCAGGGCGTCACAGCCGCTGCGACGGGCCCGCCGCAGCGCACCGACCAGCAAGGTGGCCAGCAGGGCGGAGTTCGTGTCATGGCCCATGGCGTCGGTGATGGACAGGTGCAGGGTGTCGCGGTCGAGGGTGTAGTCGTAGGTGTCGCCACCGATGTCGTCGGCCGGGACCAGCCCGGCGGCGAGGGTGAACTGGACCGCCTCGCAGCAGGGGGCTGAGGGAAGCAGCTGGTGCTGGATCTCCGCGGCCAGACTGGTCTCGGTGGTGCGCCGGCGCAGGTGGTACAGATCGGTGAAGCGGCCGTCCGTGACGATGATGTAGGCCAGCGCGTGTGCCGCGTCGCGGACCTGGCGCAACACGGTGTCGTCGGCCGACTGCAGAGTCATCTCCAGGACGCCGAGGCAGTCGCCCCGGTTGGTGACCGGCGTGATGACGCGCCGTCCGCCCTGGTCGTCCGGTTCCACGTGCTGGCGCTGACTCCGCAGAACACCGTCGTAGACGCTGCCCCGCAGGTCGATCGGCTCGCATTGGTCGGCGACCTCATTGCCGGAGGCGGCGAGGCGTACCAGCCGCTGACCGACGAGGTCGACGAACAGAAAGGCCACGTGCTCCGCACCGAACCGCTTCTGCAGGTCATGTGCCACCACGTCGACGGACTCACCGGGCGGGGCCGCTTCCGCAGCGGCCAGCAACTCGCCCAGTTCCAGATCTCCACCCTCCACGACAACCTCCCATCGGCTGCCGCAACTTCTTCCCCCAATCTCCGCAACCTCACCCGAGGCGCCCGTCGTGCCTGGTCAGAGGCGCCTCCGCAGAAGTCGCCACGCCCCCCGGCGTTGCGACTCCGCTGACCGGCTCGACGGTGAGGTCGCGCTCGTTTCAGGCCCTGGACCCCAGCCGCCCCCGCACCACCGCGTACAGTGCCGCGCTCAGCGCGAACCCGACCAGCGGGGTGCTGTCGCCGAAGGACGGCCAGTGCTCGGGTACATAGCCGACGTACTTCTCCTGGTTGGAGAAGAGCGGGACGGACACCGCCACGCCGATCAACAGGGCGGCGACACCGGGCCAGTTGGTGAAGGTGCGGTCGCCGAGGCGGGACGCCAGTACCTCGTCCGTGGTCGTACGGCCCTGGAGCCACCGCTCGACCAGGACGACCCCGAGCCACGGACCCACCCAGTAGGCGATGACCAGAAGGAACGCCTCGTAGGCCGACCCCGCGTCCGACAGGGACGCCCACGCGGCCGCCGTACCGGCGACTCCGGACAGCACGACCAGCGTGCCGCGGCCCAGCCAGGACGGGAGCTTCAGGCCGAGGGACGTGAGCGAGATGGCGGACGAGTACACGTTCAGGGCGTTCGCGGAGACCGCGCCGAGGATGATCGCGAGCAGCACCAGGTTGCCCAGCCAGCCGGGGAGGTGACCGGTGAAGGCAGCTGTGGGGGTGGCGTTCTTCGGGGCCACGATCGTCGCGGAGGCCGCGCCGATGACGGCCACCACGGCGACGGACACGAACAGGCCGACCGCCGGATACAGGACCGTCTTGAACTTGCTCGCCGTACGCGGCAGATAGCGCGAGTAGTCCGTGGCGTACGGGTTCCAGCCCGCCGCGTACCCCCAGGCCGCGCTGAACGCCAGCAGGAAGCCGCCGATGCCGCCGCCCGCGCCGCCCCCGCCCAGGTGGGCGTCCTTGAAGGTCCACACCCCGGCCGTCAGGAAGATCACCGCGAGCGCCGGGAACGCGTACTTCTCGAAGACGTGCACGAAATTGTGGCCGATGAAGCCGATCAGGATCTCCGCCGCCACCACGAGCAGCAGCGAGGGCAGCGGACGCAGATCCGTCAGCGTGTTCAGCGCGAAGGCCGCGCTGACGCTGTTGACGGCGAACCAGCCGACCCCCGCGACCACCGCGTTGACGCCGGACGGCAGCACGTTGCCCTTGAAGCCGAAGGAGAACCGGCCGATCACCATCTGCGGCACCCCGAACCGGGGCCCGTCCAGGGACAGGACGCCCTGGGCGATCGCGCCGGCCGCGGTGCCGAGGAGGATGGCGGCCGTTGCCTGCCAGAAGCTCAGACCGAAGAACAGGACCGAGATCACGCCGATGTAGACCGTCGCGAACTCGATGTTGGGGGATGCCCAGGTCCACAGGAGCTGGAGCGGGGAGCCGTGGCGTTCGGCGTCGGGGATCGGGTCCGAGCCTGCCGTCTCGACGGCGATGACCTTGTCGCCGTAGGCGGGAGCGAGGGTGCCGGCGGAGTCGGCGGGAGCAGTCGTCATGCGAGGTAAGTGTCCGGTCCGGACGGGTTCCGGCCCAGGGGCGCATTGTCCGCTTCGGCAGGCTCGTCGGCTTACAACCTGTAGGGACCGGCCGCGTCGTCGTCAGTCGCCCTCGGGGTCGCCGCCGGGTCGCTTCCGGCCGTGGTCCCCGTTGTCCCCGTCGTCGCCGTTCTCGTCCTTCAGCGACTTGAGGAACTCGGGATTGTCGTCGGGCGCCACCCACCGCTGCCCGCCGCCGCGGCTCCAGGGCGAACCGGCGGAACCGGCGAGGCCCGGGTAGCCGTCCGCGCCGGCCGGGTGCCGCTTCTTGCCCGCGATGAGCCAGGAGATGGATCCGGCGAGCGGGAACACCAGGACGACGATGGCCCACAGTGGCTTGGGCATGTGGCGGACGTCGTCGTCCTCGGTGCTGATGCAGTCGATGAACGCGTACACGCTCAACGCCAGTGGTACGAGGAACATCAGTACCCGGAGCATGGGGCCTCTCGGTGGAAGGGTCGTCGGGGCCACTGGTACGGACCCCAGGTACCGGGCCAGGGTAGCGGCTCGGGGATACTTGGCCGCATGGCTTACGACGATCTTCGTTCCCTGCTCCGGGCCTTGGAGCGCGAGGGCGACCTCAAGCGGATCAAGGCCGAGGTCGACCCGTATCTGGAGGTCGGGGAGATCGTCGACCGGGTGCAGAAGTCCGGCGGCCCCGCGCTGCTCTTCGAGAACGTGAAGGGTTCCGACATGCCCCTCGCGATGAACGTCTTCGGGACCGACCGGCGCCTGCTGAAGGCGCTGGGCCTGAAGTCGTACGGCGAGATCTCGGAGAAGATCGGCGGGCTGCTGCGGCCCGAACTGCCGCAGGGGTTCATCGGCGTGCGGGAGGCCTTCGGGAAGCTCGGCGCGATGACGCACGTACCGCCGAAGAAGGTGAAGTCCGACAGCGCGCCCGTGCAGGAGGTGGTGCTGCGCGGCGACGACGTCGATCTCGACCGGCTGCCCGCCCTGTTCACCTGGCCCAAGGACGGCGGCTCCTTCTTCAACCTGGGGCTCACCCACACCAAGGACCCGGAGAGCGGGATCCGCAACCTGGGGCTCTACCGTCTCCAGCGGCACGACAAGCGCACGATCGGCATGCACTGGCAGATCCACAAGGACAGCCGCAACCACTACCAGGTGGCGGCGAGGAGGGGAGAGCGCCTGCCGGTCGCGATCGCCTTCGGTTGCCCGCCCGCCGTGACGTACGCCTCCACCGCCCCGCTCCCCGGCGACATCGACGAGTACCTCTTCGCCGGGTTCATCGCGGGCAGGCGGATCGAGATGGTCGACTGCAAGACCGTTCCGCTCCAGGTGCCGGCGCAGGCGGAGGTCGTGATCGAGGGCTGGCTGGAGCCGGGCGAGATGCTGCCGGAGGGGCCCTTCGGCGACCACACCGGGTTCTACACCCCGCAGGAGCCCTTCCCCGCGTTGAAGATCGACTGTGTGACGATGCGGAAGCGGCCGCTGCTCCAGTCGATCGTGGTAGGGCGCCCCCCGACGGAGGACGGACCGCTGGGCCGTGCGACGGAGCGGTTCTTCCTCCCGCTGCTCAAGATCATCATCCCGGACATCGTGGACTACCACCTGCCCGAGGCCGGGGGTTTCCACAACTGCGCGATCGTCTCGATCGACAAGAAGTACCCCAAGCACGCGCAGAAGGTCATGCACGCGGTCTGGGGCGCCCACATGATGTCCCTGACCAAGCTGATCGTGGTCGTGGACGCGGACTGTGACGTCCACGACCTGCACGAGGTCGCCTGGCGGGCGCTCGGCAACACCGACTACGCCCGCGACCTCTCCCTCGTCGAGGGCCCCGTCGACCACCTCGACCACGCCTCCTACCAGCAGTTCTGGGGCGGCAAGGCAGGCATCGACGCGACGAGGAAGTGGCCCGAGGAGGGCTACACCCGTGACGGCGGCTGGCCGGACATGGTGGAGTCGGACCCGGATACGGCGGCGAAGGTCGACCGCCGCTGGAAGGAGTACGGACTGTGAGCAGCGCGTCAGCCGCTCTTCCGCAACCGGGACGCACCAAGGCCTTCCTGCGTCTGGTGATGATCGAGCACTCCGTCTTCGCCCTGCCCTTCGCCTACATCGCCGCGCTGACGGCGATGTTCGACTGGGACAAGAACATCCACTGGGGCCGGCTGCTGCTGGTCACCATCTGCATGGTGGGCCTGCGGACCTTCGCGATGGCGGTCAACCGGATCATCGACCGTGAGATCGACGCCCGCAATCCGCGCACCGCGCACCGCGAGCTGGTCACCGGCGCGATGTCGGTGAAGCACGCCTGGACGGGCGCGCTGATCGCCGTGGTGGTCTTCCTCGGCTCGGCGGCCCTCCTGAACCCGCTCTGCCTGGCGTTGGCTCCCATAGCCGTGATCCCGATGGTGGTCTACCCGTACGGCAAACGGTTCACGAACTTCCCGCAGGCCATCCTCGGTCTCGCCCAGGCCATGGGCCCGGTCGGCGGCTGGCTCGCGATCTCCGGCGAGTGGTCCTGGGACGCGGTGATCCTGGGCCTCGCCGTCGGCATCTGGATCGGCGGCTTCGACCTGATCTACGCCTGCCAGGACGTCGAGACCGACCGCGAGATCGGTGTCCTGTCGGTCCCGGCCCGCTTCGGCATCCCGGCGGCGATCTGGGGCGCGCGGGTGTGCCACGCCGTCGTGACGGTGCTGTTCGTCTGGTACGCCCTCGCGACCGACGCCGGCGCGTTCTTCTGGTTCGGTCTGCTGATCGTCGCGGCCGCCTTCGTCTACGAGCACTCGATCGTCCGCCCCCACGACCTGTCCCGTCTGAACAGGGCGTTCTTCAGCGTCAACGGGTTCATCGGGATCGCCCTGTTCGTGTGCGCGCTGCTTGATCTCCTGGTCCGGGGTCTGACGGTGTAGTCCGGTCCTCAGTACCTCGTCGTTCGCCGGTACGCTCAAGGTGTGAACGCAGGAGAAACGCAGCGCGTGCCTTGGATCGTGGGGGTGTCCGGGGCGTCCGGTACGCCGTATGCCGCCGCGGTGCTGAGGGCGTTGCTGGACGCGGGGGAGAGCGTCGACCTCGTCGTGTCCCGGGCCTCGCGGCTCACCCTGCTCGACGAGACCCAGATCGCCTTCCGGGACGCCCACTGGCAGGACGACCTGCGGGAATGGCTGGCCAGGGGGGCCGACGGCAAGCCCGGGACCTTCCAGGCCGACATCCGTGGAGTACGGCACTGGAGCGCCGGGGACCTCGCGGCCGGGCCGTCCTCCGGGTCGTATCGGACCAAGGGGATGCTGATCGTCCCCGCCTCGACCGCCTGCGTGGCCGGGGTCGCGCTGGGGCTGTCGAAGGATCTGCTGCAACGGGCCGCGAGCGTCACGCTCAAGGAACGCCGTCCGCTGGTCGTGGCCGTACGCGAGGCCCCGCTGAACGGTCAGACGCTGCGGCACCTGGTCGCCCTGGACGACGCGGGCGCGAGCGTCGTACCCGCCTCGCCCGGCTTCTACGCGGGGGCCACGCATATCCAGGACCTGGTGGACTTCGTGGCCGGGCGGGTCCTCGACGCGGCGGGCGTCGAGCACGGGCTCTACCGGCGGTGGAAGGGCGAACTGGGCGACGGCACACCGGACGCCTAGAGCAGGGCGGGGCGCCCGGAGCAGGACCGGGAGCAGTCGGCAGTACTCGGCAGTACCTGGCAGTACCTCTCATCACTTCTGGAACTCTTCATCGGAAGGCTTCGATCGCATGGACGCGGTGGACAGGCAGCTCATCCAGGCCCTGAGGGAGAACGGCCGGGCCTCCTACGCGGAGCTGGGACGCCTCGTCGGTCTGTCGGGACCCAGCGTCACCGACCGCATCAACCGGCTGGAGGCGGCCGGTGTCATCACCGGCTACCGCGCCACCGTCGACGCGGCCTCGCTCGGCCTCGGCGTGATCGCGCTGATCGGCATCTCGCTCTCCGACGCGGCCGACCACGAGGACGTGGCCCGCCGGCTGAAGGACCTCACCGAGATCGAGGACTGCTGGTTCATCGCGGGCGACGACTCGTTCATGCTCAAGGTGCGGGCGACGAACGTGGACGGCCTGGAGAAGATCATCCGGCGGCTCAGCGGGACCAAGGGCGTGTCCCGGACCCGTACCACCATCGTGCTCTCCACGAAGTGGGAGAACCGGGTCGGGGAGCTTCCCGAAGAGGTGTAGGCGCGTGTCAGCGCCGTATGGGGGCACCTTCCGCCCGAAGGGCGGGGCGTACGGTTGTCGGAGTCTGTCTAGGAGAGGGATGAGCATGGACGTCGGGCTCAAGCGCGAGCTGGAGGAGAAGGTGCGGGCGGGCGTCCGCCTGACCCGCGAGGACGGCATCGCGCTGTACGAGTCGGACGACCTGGCCTGGCTGGGCGGACTCGCGCACGAGGTGCGGACGCGGAAGAACGGTGACGTCGTCCACTTCAACGTCAACCGGCACCTCAACATGACCAACGTGTGCACGGCGTCCTGCGCCTACTGCTCCTTCCAGCGCAAGCCGGGCGAGAAGGACGCGTACACGATGCGCATCGAGGAGGCGGTGAAGCTCGCCAAGGCGATGGAGGGCGACAACCTCACCGAGCTGCACATCGTCAACGGGCTGCACCCGAACCTGCCGTGGCGCTACTACCCGCGCTCGCTGCGGGAGTTGAAGGCCGCGCTGCCGAACGTGTCGCTGAAGGCGTTCACGGCGACGGAGATCCACCACTTCGAGACGATCAGCGGTCTGTCCGCCTCCGAGATCCTCGACGAGCTGATCGACGCCGGTCTGGAGTCCCTCACCGGCGGCGGCGCGGAGATCTTCGACTGGGAGGTCCGCCAGCACATCGTGGACCACCGCACCCACTGGGAGGACTGGTCGCGGATCCACCGGCTGGCGCACGAGAAGGGTCTGAAGACCCCCGCCACCATGCTCTACGGCCACATCGAGGAGCCCCGCCACCGGGTGGACCACGTGCTGCGGCTGCGTGAGCTCCAGGACGAGACCGGCGGCTTCCAGGTCTTCATCCCGCTGCGCTACCAGCACGACTTCGTGGACATGAAGGACGGCAAGGTACGCAACCGCCTTCAGGCGCGGACGCAGATGGCGACCGGCGCCGAGGCACTGAAGACCTTCGCGGTCTCCCGGCTGCTCTTCGACAACGTCCCGCACGTCAAGGTCTTCTGGGTCATGCACGGCGTCCAGACGGCCCAGCTCGCCCTCCAGCACGGCGCCGACGACATGGACGGCTCGGTCGTCGAGTACAAGATCACGCACGACGCCGACAACTACGGCACCCCGAACAAGCTGACCCGCGACGACCTCCTCGACCTCATCCGCGACGCCGGCTTCCGTCCGGTCGAGCGGAACACGCGGTACGAGATCATCCGCGAGTACGACGGCCCGGACCCGGCGCGTCGGGAGGCCCCGCAGCCGATGCGCGTGTGACGTGCGGCCGCCGGACGGGGTGCGACGTGCGGCCGCCGGGCGACGTGTGACGTGAGGCCGGGCGCCCCGGCGGGTACCCGTCCGGCATGGCCGTCACCAAGGCGCCCGAGGACGCCTACACCGCGGAGCCCTTCGTCCCGGACCGTGGTGGCCTGACCGCCCTGCGGAAGGCCGCCGCCGACTGCCGGGGCTGCCCCCTGCACCGGGACGCCACCCAGACCGTGTTCGGGGCGGGGGCGACGGACGCCCGGGTGATGCTCGTCGGGGAGCAGCCCGGTGACCAGGAGGACCGGCAGGGCAAGCCGTTCGTCGGTCCCGCCGGCAAGCTCCTGGACCGCGCGCTGCAGGAGGCCGGCCTCGACCCGGCGGACGCCTACGTCACCAACGCCGTCAAGCACTTCAAGTTCACCCGGGCCGAGCCGCGCAAGCGCCGGATCCACAAGGCGCCGAGCCTGCGCGAGATGACCGCGTGCGGGCCGTGGCTCGCCGCCGAGCTGGCCGTCGTCGAACCCGAGCTGATCGTGGTGCTGGGCGCCACCGCCGGGAAGGCGCTGCTCGGGTCGTCGTTCCGGGTCACCCAGGTGCGCGGGACGGTGCTGGAGGAGGAGATCCACGGGCGCCCGGAACGGCTGGTGCCGACCGTGCATCCGTCGGCAGTCCTGCGCGCGGACGACCGGGAGGGCGCCTACCAGGGCCTGGTCGCCGATCTGAAGGTGGCGGCGCGGGCGCTGGGGTGACGTACGTGACCCGAAACGCACTTGAGGCGAGCGTGACGTAATAACTACTCTCGCTGCATGCCCCTTACCTTCACTCTTGAACCGGCCGTGACCCCCGAGCTGCGCGACGGCCTCCTCGACCTGTGGACCGACGTCACCAACGCGGGCGGCGCCGTCGGTTTCGTGGCGCCGGTGGCGCGGGACGCGATCCGGCCGGAGCTGGTGAAGCACTTCGCGGCGATGAGCGAGGGACGCACCCGGCTCCTCGTCGGCTTCGACGAGGAGGGACAGGTCGCCGCGGCCGCCTTCCTCACCCACAACACGCACCGTCTGATGGCCCACTGGCTGTGGCTGTACACGGTGATGGTCCACCCGCGCCACCAGGGCAAGGGATACGGCCGTGACCTGCTGGCCGCCGCCGCGGACGCGGCCCGCGGCCTCGACGGCATCGAGGCGATCCGGCTCACCTGCCGCGGCGGCCTCGGCCTGGAGCACTTCTACGGTTCCTGCGGCTACAAGGAGGTCGGCCGGATACCGGGCGCGATACGCGTCGCCGAGGGCGACGACCGCGACGACATCGTCATGCTGCTGCCCCTGACCTGAGCCGCGGTGGCGCGCCCCCTGCCGGGCGGCACACCCCCGTGCAAGATCGGCTGTCCGGCGTGCTTCACTGGACGGTGTCCCTTTGGGGACGTTAGGACCGTTCCAACCGGAAGAGTGGATTGAGATGCTCCGCTACACGCTGATGCGCCTCGGGGTCTTCGCGGCGTGCCTCCTGGTCGTCTGGGGCCTCGTCTACTCCGGTCTCGTCCCGCGCGGCCTCGGCGACTCCAACGGCATGTGGGTCGTCCTGCTGGCCATGGTGATCTCCGCCCCGATCAGCTTCGTCGTCCTGCGCAAGGAGCGCGACCGCGCCTCCGTGAAGGTCGTCCAGCGGGTCGACCGGATGAAGGCCAACCTGGAGGAGAACCGCAGCCAGGAGGACATCGCCGACGACACGGCCCGCGCCCAGGGCGCCCAGGGGCAGGCCCCGCAGACCTCGTAGGCGCAGACCCGGTAGGCACGGAGCTCCGGGCAGCGCGCCGGCGCGCTCCGGCACCCTCCCCAACTAGGCTTCGGACATGGGTGCCGTGAAGAGCAAGCGGATGCCGCGGGCGGTCCGGGAACAGCAGATGATGGACGCCGCCGTACGGACCTTCGGGCAGCGCGGGTACATGGCCGCGTCGATGGACGAGATCGCCGAACTGGCGGGCGTGTCGAAGCCGTTGGTGTACCTGTACCTGAACTCCAAGGAAGACCTCTTCACCGCCTGCATCCGCCGCGAGGCGCGGGCACTCACCGACGCGGTCCGGGCCGGGGTACGCGCCGACGCGCCGGCCGATCGTCAACTCTGGGACGGCCTGCGGGCGTTCTTCGAGCACACCGCGCACCATCCGGACGCCTGGTCGGTCCTGCACCTCCAGGCCCGTACCCACGGCGAGCCGTTCGCCGCCGAGGTCACCGTGATGCGCGAGGAGATCGTCACGTTCGTGACCGAGCTGATCGTGGTCGCCGCCCGGGAGGCGCACCGGGACCCCGACCTGCCCGAACGTGAGGTCGCCGGCCTCGCCGAGGCCCTGGTCGGCGCCGCCGAGTCACTGGCCGCCTGGGCCAACGCGACACCCGGCATCACCGCGAGACAGGCGGCGGCGACCCTGATGAACTTCGCCTGGGCGGGCCTCGGCAACCTGATGGCGGGCACCCCCTGGTCACCGCCGGACTCCGCGGCTCATGGGTCGGCGGTCGAGCCCGGGGTTCACGGGCCGGTGTCCGAGCCGGCGGTTCACGGGCCGGTGTCCGAGCCCGCGGTTCACGGGCCGGTGTCCGAGCCAACGGCTCAGGGATCTCCGTCCGGCTCCGTCGCTCAGGAGCAGAGCGGGTAGACGCCCCCGGTCAGATGCGTACGGCTGTCACCACCGCGCAGTTCGAACAGCCCGTCGCGGGCCGCGTACGTCACCGCCCCCGGCAGCAGCACCGGCGCCCGGAAGTCGGCCCGTACCAGCACGGCCGCCGGGGTGCCGTGTGCGGCCAGGCAGCGGGCCACCGTCCACATGCCGTGCGCGATGGCCCGGCGGAAGCCGAACAGGCGGGCGGTGAGCGGGGACAGGTGGATCGGGTTGCGATCACCGGAGACCGCGCCGTAGCGCCGCCCCACGTCCCCGGCCAGCCGCCACTCGGCGACGGCGGGCAACAACTCGCGTTCGGGTACGGAGGCCGCAGGCACGGGTGTCGCGGCGGTACCACCCGTGGCCGTACCGCCCGCGGTCGTACGGCCGTCCGTGCGGTGCCGGGCCAGATACGTGCTCGTCGACTCCCACGCCACCTCGTCCCCGGACCGAAGCTCGGTCACCACCGCGGCCTCGGTGCCCCGCCGGTGCGGCGCCAACTGGTCGACGTACACCGTGAGTTCGTACTCACCGGTCGCGGTCAGCGCCCGCCGCCGGGTGATCTCGATCGACGTGTGGACCAGCCCGAGCAGCGGCAGGGGGAAGTCCCGCGCGCTCATCAGCCGCATGGCCAGCGGGAAGCCGAGGACGTGCGGATAGGTCGGCGGCAGCGCGTCGTCGCCGGTCGCGAAGCCGCACACCCGCTCGTAGGCGGCCAGTCGGGCCAGGTCGACCCGCAGACCGGGCAGTACGAGCCGGGTGCGCGGGAAATCGGCGTCCGGGCGGGGACGCTTGAACGGGGACAGCAGGGCTCCCCGGGCGAGCAGGGGGGCGAGGCCGGGGGAGGCGGTGAGGGTGGTGGTGGTCGGCGCGGTCGGCACTAGGCCCCCAGCAGGCTCTGGCCGCACACCCGCACGACCTGCCCGTTCACCGCGCCGGAGGCCGGATGCGCGAGCCAGGCGATGGTCTCGGCGACGTCGACGGGCAGCCCGCCCTGTGCGAGGGAGTTCATCCGGCGGCCCGCCTCGCGGATGAACAGGGGGACCGCGGCCGTCATCTTCGTCTCGATGAAGCCGGGCGCGACCGCGTTGACCGTCACCCCGTGCTCGGCGAGGGCGCGCGGCGCGAGGCAGCGGACCAGGCCGGCCACGCCCGCCTTGCTCGCCCCGTAGTTCGTCTGGCCCGCGTTGCCCGCGAGCCCGGCGATGGAGGCGGTGGCCACGATCCGGCCGCCGGCCCTGATCGTCCCGCTCGCCAGCAGCGCGTCCGTCGTCCGCAGCACGCTCGCCAGGTTCACCTCCAGCACCGAACTCCAGCGCTCGGCCGGCATGTTGACCAGTCGCCGGTCGCGCGTGATGCCCGCGTTGTGGACGAGGACGTCCAGGCCGTCGGGGAGGGCCGCGGCGATCCGTTCACCGGCGTCCGGGGCCGTGATGTCGAGGGCGAGCGCGGTCCCGCCGAGCCGCTCGGCGACCTGCCGGGCCGCCGCCTGCGCCTGCGGTACGTCCAGTACGACGACCCGCGCCCCGTCCCTCGCCAGCGTCCCGGCGACCGCCTCGCCGATCCCGCGCGCGGCCCCGGTGACCAGCGCGGTAC
Source organism: Streptomyces violaceoruber (assembly GCA_000720805.1). GTDB lineage: Bacteria > Actinomycetota > Actinomycetes > Streptomycetales > Streptomycetaceae > Streptomyces > Streptomyces cellulosae_A. Next base: position 52,904 of record JODI01000031.1, on the reverse strand, counting down.
GGCCGGTCAGGGGGCGGTCCCAGTCGTCCGGCGCGGTGACCTGCCGGGCGCCCACCTCGATCACCTGGCCGCTGACGTAGGCCGACTTGGGGGAGAACAGGAAGCGCAGGGTCGACTCGGCGGCGAGCGCGTCGGCCGGCCGGACGAGGTTCACGGTCCTGCCCCGGCCGATCTCCTTGCCCAGCGAGCGCGTGAAGCCCTCCAGGGCCTGCTGGGCGGCGGACTGGTGATGGTCGGCGGGGTCCAGCGGGGCGCCCAGTACGACCACCCGGCCGCCCGCGGCGACCGACCGCACGACGGGGTGCAGGGCCGCGTGCACGTCGGCGAGGCCCTCGACGTCCCGGACGCCGGAGGCGTCGAGGAGCACGGCGGCGGGGCGCTCGGAGGAACGGACGAGGGCGAGGCCGGTGGCGGCGAGGTCCAGGTCGGACTTGCCCGCGGTGAGATGCAGCAGGTCTCCGCCGAGGGTGGGGTGCTCCGGCGACCAACGGCGCAGCGGAGCGGGTTGCGGCAGCCCGAGGCGCCGGGTGAGGAAGCGGCCGGGCGCGGTGCCGGTGAAGCTCAGATAGCGGTCGGCCATGTCATCTCCCAGCGCCGGTGACTCTTCCTGCCCAAGTCCACTCGTCCTTACTTACGAGTAAGGTTACCGTAGGTAATACTACGTCAGAGGTTACGTCAGAGGTGAGGAGCAGGTCGAGATGAGCCCCCTGAAGCCGCCGGTGGCCCGGCGCGTGGCGATCGTCGCCGGCGCCCGCGTCCCCTTCGCCCGCTCCGACGGGCCGTACGCCACCGCCTCCAACCGGGACATGCTGACCGCCGCGCTCGACAGCCTGGTCGAGCGGTGCGGGCTGGAGGCGCCGGGCGCGGTGGGGGAGTTCGTCGCCGGGGCCGTTCTCAAGCACAGCCGGGACTTCAACCTCGCCCGCGAGACCGTGCTCGGCTCGAAGCTGGACGCGCGGACCCCGGCGTACGACATCCAGCAGGCCTGCGGGACCGGGCTCCAGGCCGTGATCGCCGCCGCCAACAAGATCGCTCTCGGGCAGACCGAGTCGGCCGTCGCGGGCGGCGCGGACACCGCCAGCGACGCGCCGCTGGGCGTGAACGACGACCTGCGCCGGATCCTGCTGGCGGCACGGCGGGCGAAGTCGCCGGGCGGCCGGGTCAAGGCGCTCGCCCGGGTGCGTCCGTCCCACCTGGTCCCCGACATCCCGCGCAACGCCGAACCGCGCACCGGCCTGTCCATGGGCGAGCACGCGGCGGTGACCGCACGGACCTGGGGCATCACCCGCGAGGCCCAGGACGAGCTGGCCGCGCTCAGCCACCAGCGGCTGGCGGCGGCGTACGAACGCGGCTTCTTCCAGGACCTGGTGGTGCCGTTCCGGGGCCTGGCCCGCGACCAGAACCTGCGCCCCGGCTCGACGGTGGGGAAACTGGCCGCGCTGAAGCCGGTGTTCGGTCTGGACGCGGCCGACCCGACCATGACGGCGGGCAACTCGACGCCGCTGACGGACGGGGCGGCGGTCGTCCTGCTGGCGAGCGAGGAGTGGGCCGAGGCGCGCGGACTGCAGCCGCTGGCGTATCTCGCGGCGTACGAGACGGCGGCCGTGGACTTCGTCGCGGGCGATGTCGCCGGCGGCGAGGACGGGCTGCTGATGGCGCCGGCCTACGCCGTCCCGCGCATGCTGGAGCGGGCGGGACTGGGCCTCGGCGACTTCGAACTCCTCGAAATCCACGAGGCGTTCGCGTCCCAGGTGCTGGCCACCCTCGCCGCCTGGGAGAAGCGGGGCCTGGGCACGGTGGACCGGGCCCGCCTGAACGTCGCCGGCTCCTCCCTCGCGACCGGGCACCCCTTCGCGGCGACCGGCGCCCGGATCGTGGCGACGCTGGCGAAGCTGCTCGCCGAACGGGGGTCGCGCGGGCGGGGACTGATCTCCGTGTGCGCGGCGGGCGGGCAGGGCGTCACGGCGATCCTGGAGCGCGACTGATCCGCTCCCGCCCGGTCCCCGTCCCGTACCTGTCCCGCCCCTGTCCTGCTCCCGACCGGTCCCTGACCAGGGCAACGTGAACGTCCCTCACGTAACCCCCGAGGTTGCACACGCCTGACCCCGTACCACCCCCGAACCCGCACGAACCTTCCACGAGGGCCCCCTACGATCATCCTGCGAACCCGCGGTAACCCGGTAAGTCGCGACCGCCGGTGAACGTCCCGGTACGTACCGCACGTACCACTTGCAGCAGAGTGGAACCGAGCTGCACGCCTCAGGAGCTGCCCCATGTCCCTCTCCTATTCGCCCGGCCACGACTACGACGGCGCGCCCGTGTTGGTGGAACCTGAGATTCGGCGGCTGGACGGAGAGGTCCGGGAGGTGTCCGTGCCGCCGTTCGCCCCGCCGGCGACCCACGGCTCGCTGGCCGACCTGCCGTTCGACAACGCGGACGCGGCCCCCGAGGACCATGTGCTCAGCCGCCGCACACAGGACGGTGCGTGGGAGCACGTGACGGCGGCCCAGTTCGCCGCGGAGGTACTGGCGTTGGCGAAGGGAATGATCGCGGAGGGCCTGGTCCCCGGCGACCGTATCGCCGTCATGGCACGGACGATCTACGAGTGGACCCTCCTGGACTTCGCCGCGTGGGCCGCCGGTCTGGTCACCGTGCCGATCTACCCGACCTCCTCGGTCTTCCAGACCCGCTGGATCCTCCAGGACTCCGGCGCGGTGGCCCTGGTGACGGAGCACGCCGGCCAGGCTGCGGCGCTGGGCCCGGAGCTCAACCGGCTGCCCGACCTCCGCCACATGTGGGTCATCGAGAAGGACCACCTGGACCGCCTGGCGGAACTCGGCGACCAGGTGCCCGACCAGGAAGTCGCCGTGCGGCGCGGGATGCTGGTCCCGGACACCCTCGCCACCGTCGTCTACACCTCCGGCACCACCGGCCGGCCCAAGGGCTGCGTCCTCACCCACGGCAACTTCCTCGCCGAGGTGGACAACGCGATCGAACTCCTCCACCCCGTCTTCAAGTCGAAGTCGTCCGAGGAACTCGCCACCCTGCTCTTCCTCCCCATGTCCCACGTCTTCGGCCGCATGGTGGCGATCGCGTGCGTCCGCGCCCGCGTCCGGCTGGGCCACGCGCCGAGCCTGAAGGCGGAAGACCTGGTGGCCGAACTCAGCACGTTCCGCCCGACGTTCCTCCTCTGCATCCCCTACATGCTGGAGAAGGTCTTCAACAGCGCACGCGCCAAGGCGGAGAGCGGCGGCCGGACGACCGCCTTCGACCGCGCGACGAACGTGGCCATCCGCTACGGCGAGGCGCTGGAGGCCCGCAAGGCCGGCACCGGCCCCGGCCCCAGCGCCGCCCTCAAGACCTCCCGCGCCTTCTACGACTCACTCGTCTACCGCCGCATCCGCAACGCCATGGGCGGCAGAGTCCGCCACATCATCTGCGGCGGCTCCCCCCTCGGCCGCCGCCTCGCAGCGTTCTACGCCGGCGCGGGCATGGAGATCTACGAGGGCTACGGCCTCACCGAGTCGACCGGCGCGGCCACGGTCACCCCACCGCTCAAGCCCCGCCTGGACACCGTCGGCTGGCCGCTGCCCGGCACCAAGGTCCGCATCGCGGCGGACGGCGAGATCCTGCTCAGCGGGGACCAGGTGTTCCGCGGCTACTGGGACCCGTACGGCGGCGGAGTGATCCCCGCCTCCCCCGACGGCTGGTTCCCCACCGGCGACATCGGCCACCTCGACAACGAGGGCTACCTCACGATCACCGGCCGCAAGAAGGAGATCCTCATCACGGCGGGCGGCAAGAACGTGGCCCCGGCACCACTGGAGAACTACCTCCGCTCCCACCCCCTGATCTCCCAGTGCCTCGTCCTGGGCGACCGCCGCCCCTACATCTCCGCCCTGATCACCCTGGACATGGCGGGCGTCTCCCACTGGCGCCGGATGAACGGCAAGCATCCGGTCCCGGCCGAACTCCTGGTCACCGACGAGGAGTTGCAGGCCGTGATGCAACGGGCGGTCGACGAGGCGAACAAACTCGTCTCCCGCCCGGAGTCCATCCGCCGCTTCACGATCCTCCCGGTCGACTTCACTGAGGAGGCGGGCCACCTGACCCCGTCGATGAAACTGCGCCGGGACACCGTCATGCGGGACTTCGCCGACGAGGTGGAGGGGCTGTACGCGTGAGGAAGCCGGCCGGGTTCCCCAACTCGGCTTGAGGCAGAGCATGTTGTGCCCACAGCACGGCTCTTGACTTCCCAGGACGCCCGCGCGACATTCCCGTCCCCCATCTCTTTCATTCGTTCCCGGCGGGCTGGAGTGGCCATGACCACGAGCGCGAACCCTGCGAGCGGCACCTTGGACACCGGAGACACCGGAGACACCGACAGACAAGCCGACAGGCAAGTCGAAGCCCCTGAAAGACGCGGCGGAGGTCCTTCCCGAAGGCACCTGCTCGCGGGGGCCGCCGGGGCCGGGCTCGCCGTCGCGGCCGGTGTCCAGCAGGGGGCCCGGGCCGCCGATCTGCCCCTCCTCGGCACGTACGACGTCGTGGTCATCGGGTCCGGTGCGGCCGGGATGACCGCCGCGCTCACGGCGGCCAGACGGGGGCTGAGCTGTGTGGTGGTCGAGAAGGCGGCCACCTTCGGGGGGTCGGCCGCCCGCTCCGGTGCCGGGGTCTGGATCCCGAACAACCCGGTGATCCTGGCGGCCGGCGTCCCGGACACGCCCGCCAAGGCCGCCGCCTACCTCGCCGCCGTCGTCGGCGCGGACGTCCCCGTCGACCGGCAGCGCGCCTTCCTCGCCCACGGGCCCGCCATGATCTCCTTCGTCATGGCAAACAGCCCGCTGCGCTTCCGCTGGATGGAGGGGTACAGCGACTACTACCCGGAGCTCCCCGGCGGTCTCCCGAACGGCCGCTCCATCGAGCCCGACCAGCTCGACGGCAACCTCCTCGGTGCCGACCTCGCCCACCTCAACCCGCCGTACCTCGAGGTCCCCGCCGGAATGGTCGTCTTCAGCGCCGACTACAAGTGGCTCGCGCTGACCGCCGTGAGCGTGCGGGGTGCCGCCGTGGCCGCCGAGTGTCTGGCCCGGGGCACCAAGGCCGCCGTGCTGGGACAGCGGCCGCTCACCATGGGCCAGTCGCTGGCGGCGGGACTGCGCCTGGGCCTGCGGGCCGCCGGGGTGCCGGTGTGGCTCGGCACCCCGTTGACCGAGCTGTACGTCGAGGGCGGGGTGGCGGCCGGCGCGGTGGTCACCCGGGGTGGCGCTCCGGGACTCGTCCGCGCCCGCCGCGGGGTCGTCGTCGGCTCGGGTGGCTTCGAGCACAACGCGGCGATGCGGGCGCAGTACCAGCGGCAGCCCATCGGCACCGACTGGACCGTCGGCGCCAAGGAGAACACCGGCGACGGCATCCGTGCGGGGCAGCGGCTCGGCGCCGATCTCGCCCTCATGGACGACGCCTGGTGGGGGCCGGCCATCCCGCTCCCCGGCCAGCCGTACTTCTGCCTGGCCGAACGCACGCTCCCCGGCGGCCTCCTGGTCAACGCCGCCGGCCGCCGGTTCGTCAACGAGGCCGGGCCCTACAGCGACGTCGTCCACACCATGTACGAGCGGCACCCGACCGACCCGGACATCCCGGCCTGGCTGATCACCGACCAGAACTACCGCAACCGGTACCTCTTCAAGGACGTGGCGCCGACCTTCCCGTTCCCCGACGACTGGTACACCTCCGGCGCCGCCCACAAGGAGTGGACCCTGGACGCCCTGGCCGCCGCGATCGGAGTGCCCGGGCCCGCCCTGCGGGCCACCGTCGCCCGCTTCAACACCCTCGCGGTGAACGGCGACGACACCGACTTCGGCCGCGGCGACAGCGCGTACGACCACTACTACACGGACCCCGCCGTCCTCCCGAACTCCTGCCTCGCGCCGCTGTGGCTGCCCCCGTACCACGCCTTCCGCATCGTCCCCGGAGACCTCGGCACCAAGGGGGGCCTGCGCACCGACGCCCGGGCCCGCGTCCTGCGCCCCGACGGCTCGGTCATCCCCGGCCTGTACGCGGCCGGGAACGCCAGCGCCGCCGTGATGGGCCACAGCTACGCGGGCGCGGGCTCGACGATCGGCCCGGCGATGACCTTCGGGTACATCGCGGCGCTGGACCTCGCCGGGCAACGGACCTAGGGCCCTAGGCGGGCTTCCTCGCGATCAGGAACGCCTGTGGGGCCGTCTCCTCCAGGTCGGTGTCCGCCTCGCGCACCGTCCGGGAGACGAGGGCGAAACCGGCCGCCGACAGCAGGTCCGCCATGGTTTCCGGCCGCCTGCGCCGGAAGTCCAGCGACACCGGGTGGCCGTAGGGGCGGTCCAGGTGCCGGGGCCGGTCGCCGACCTGGAAGGCGAGGAGGAGATGGCCGCCGGGGGCGAGGACGCGGAGGAACTCGGCGAACAGGCCGGGCAGCCGGTCCGTCGGGGTGTGGATGGACGAGTAGAAGGAGACGACGCCCGAGAGCACCCCGTCGGGAAGATCCAGCTCCAGCATGGAGCCCTGCTCGAAGCGCAGGTCCGGGTACGTGCGGCGGGCGATCGCCACCATCGACTCCGACAGGTCGAGCCCGAACACCGGCAGGCCCAGGGCGGCGAAGTGCGCGGTCGTCCAGCCCGGTCCGCAGCCCAGGTCCGCCACCTCGCCGTCGGCCCCGTTCGCCGCGACGAGTCCGGCGAACCCGGTGAGCACGGCCAGGTCCAGCGGTCTCTTCGCGAGCCCGTCCCGGAACTGGGCGGCGTAGTCCTCGGCCACGGTGTCGTAGAAGGTCCGGGTGTCGGTCAGGAAGTCGGTGTCGGTCATGAGCGGGGACCCTAGCGGCCGGCACCGACACGAGCATCGAGAACGCGTCACGCCACCCCCGCCGCCCGCAGCACCGCCGTAGCCCCCGCCGCGCCGAGTACGACGAACACGAACGGCGCGCGTAGCCAGGCGAGCACGCCCCCCACCAGCACCCCGGCCGGCCGCGCCCACCCCGCGAAGCCACCGCCCTCGGTCCACGCCCCCGTGGCCAGCAGCGCGACCAGCAGCACCACCGCGCCGGCCGACAGAAACTCCCGCACCCGCGCCGGCAGTTCGACCCGGCCGTGCAACACCGGCCCCACCAGCCGGAAGGCGTACGTACCGACCGCCAACGCCAGGATCATCGCGACCGTCGCACTCACGCCGTGTCCCTCCCGTTCGTCCGGTCGCCGCCGCGGCTCCTCCCGGTGCCCTTGGCGCCGCCGCGGCCGTACGCCGCGAGCCCCGCCAGCGCCGCCAGCACCGGCACCCCCGCCGGGACGGCCGGTGTGACCGCCAGGGCCAGGGCGGCGCCGAGGAGGGCGGACCGTCGTAGGGCCGCGTCCTCGCGCAGGGCGGGGAGCACCAGGGCGACGAGTACGGCGGGGAAGGCGGCGTCCAGCCCGTACGTGCCGGTGTCGCCCAGTGCGCTGCCGGCCAGCGCACCGACCAGGACCCCCGCGTTCCACACGGCGAACAGACCGAGCCCGGAGATCCAGAAGGCCGCCCGGCGCCGTGCCGGATCCGGCTGGGCGAGGGCGAAGGCCACCGTCTCGTCGGTCACCAGGTGCGCGCCGAGCAGACGGGCGAGCCGGCCCCGCCCGATGGTCTCCGCGACGGCGAGGCTGAAAGCCGCCGTGCGGGTGTTGAGCAGCAGCCCGGTGGCGGCCGCGGCGACCGGCCCGCCCCCGGCGAGCAGCACACCGACCGCGCTGAACTGGGCGGAGCCCGCGTACACCACGAGTGACATCACCACCGGCACCCACATCGGCAGCCCGCCGGTGACGGCGATCGCGCCGAAGGAGACCCCGACGACACCACTGGCCAGCCAGACGAGGGACGCGTCCCGGACCAGTTCCGGGTACCGCGCGCCTTGGGGCGTTCGCTCTGCCGTACGCATGTTCTCTACAGTGGACAGGAGACAGCGCGTTCGTCAAGGCGAACGAGTGTACCGATGGAGCGAACACCATGGCCGACACCCCACCACCCGCGCCCCCGTCCCAGCCGCCGCCCTCACCGCCCCGCCTCCCCCTCGACTGGATCGCCGCCTCCCTGCGTCGCGAACGCACCCGCGCCGGGCTGTCGCTGTCCGAACTGGCCAAACGGGCCGGCATCGCGAAGTCGACGCTGTCGCAGTTGGAGGCGGCGAGCGGAAACCCGAGCGTGGAGACGCTCTGGGCGCTGGGCGTCGCACTGGGTGTGCCGTTCAGCGCGCTGGTCGAGCCGCCGAATCCGTCCGTTCGGGTGATCCGCGCGGGCGAGGGGCCGGCCGTGGCGTCCGAACGGGCCGAATTCGCCGCCACCCTGTTGTCCGCCAGTCCGCCGGGCGCCCGACGTGACCTTTATCACCTACGGGCCGAGCCCGGCCCGGCACGCGAATCGGAGCCTCACATTCCGGGCTCGGTGGAGCATCTGATCGTGAGCACGGGAAGGGTGAAGGCGGGGCCGCGCGGGGAGGAAGTGGAGCTGGACCCCGGCGATTACATGACGTATCGCGGGGATGTGCCCCATTCGTACGAGGCGCTGGCGCCGGGGACCACGTTCGTACTGGTGATGCAGCACGCGTGAGAGGCGGCCGGGCGTCGGGGCGGCAGGGGCCCCGGAAAGGCAGGAGCCCCGTCGCCTTGCGGCACGGGGCTCCTTGGGTACTGCTATCGGTTCCGGATCAGAGCTTTGGGCTCGTGAACTCTGAACTCAGACAGGGGTGACATTCTCCGCCTGCGGACCCTTCGGGCCCTGCGTGACGTCGAAGGAAACCTGCTGGTTCTCCTCCAGCGAGCGGAAGCCGCTCGCGTTGATCGCGGAGTAGTGGACGAAGACGTCGGGGCCGCCGCCTTCCTGGGCGATGAATCCAAAGCCCTTTTCGGCGTTGAACCACTTCACGGTTCCGGTAGCCATAAGCCCTCCTTGGGCCCAAAGGGTTGCCCTGCTCCAGAACCCTGCAAAGTGTGAAAGCAAAATGCCGCACAACTGCATACGTCTGAATACGACGAGAGCCCGCGGTCACATGCTCCGCAGGCTCTGTACTGCAAGGGAAACCAAACTGCAACTTGCGGCGAGCCTAGCACGCGGGCAGCCGAAAGCAATAGAGGCCAAGATCACGTCACCCGAATGTTTGAAGATCGATTGGTGGTTGACCTCAGGGGTGAAGGAGGCAGCCTACCCCAGGGGGGCTAGTCTCGCGATGTGGACATTGCTCGCACCCGGCCGCGCGTCGGCCACATCCAGTTCCTGAACTGCCTGCCCCTGTACTGGGGGCTCGCGAGAACCGGCACCCTCCTCGACTTCGAGCTCACCAAGGACACCCCGGAGAAGCTCAGCGAGCAGCTGGTGCGGGGGGACCTCGACATCGGGCCCATCACCCTCGTCGAGTTCCTCAAGAACGCGGACGACCTGGTCGCCTTCCCGGACATCGCCGTGGGATGCGACGGCCCGGTGATGTCCTGCGTGATCGTCTCGCAGGTCCCGCTGGAGCGACTGGACGGCGCCCGGGTCGCCCTCGGCTCCACCTCGCGCACGTCCGTACGCCTGGCCCAGCTGCTCCTGTCCGACCGCTACGGCGTCCGCCCCGACTACTACACCTGCCCGCCCGACCTGAGCCTGATGATGCAGGAGGCCGAGGCCGCCGTACTCATCGGTGACGCGGCGCTGCGGGCCAACCTGCTCGACGGCCCCCGGTTCGGCCTGGAGGTCCACGACCTCGGCTCGCTCTGGAAGGAGTGGACCGGCCTGCCCTTCGTCTTCGCGGTCTGGGCCGCCCGCCGCGACTACCTGGAGCGCGAGCCCGTCATCACCCGCAAGGTCCACGAGGCCTTCCTCGCCTCCCGCAACCTCTCCCTCGACGAGGTCGGCAAGGTCGCCGAGCAGGCGGCCCGCTGGGAGGCCTTCGACGAGGAGGTCCTGGAGCGGTACTTCACCACCCTCGACTTCCGCTTCGGCGGGCCCCAGCTGGAGGCCGTCACGGAGTTCGCCCGCCGGGTCGGCCCCACCACCGGCTTCCCGGCCGACGTGAAGGTCGATCTGCTGGAGCCGTGATCCGGGGCACGACCGCGCACTACGCTGCCGGGTGGGCAACCAGGCATGCGGAGCACGTGGACGGTCCCGGTCGACGGGGCTGGTCATGGGGCTGCTCATGGGGCTGGTCATACGGGGGAGCACGGGGGAGGGGACGCCATGCAGCCGCTCGGGGTCGACGAACCGACATCCGTGGGCCCCTACCGGCTGCTCGGCCGGCTCGGCTCCGGCGGAATGGGCCGGGTCTACCTCGGCCGCAGCGCCGGCGGTCGTACGGTCGCCGTCAAGATCGTGCACCCGCACTTCGCGCTGGACGAGGAGTTCCGCGCCCGCTTCCGCCGCGAGGTCGAGGCCGCCCGCCGGGTCGGCGGGGCGTGGACCGCCCCCGTCCTGGACGCGGACCCGGAGGCGGCGGTGCCGTGGGTGGCCACGGCGTACGCGGCCGGACCGTCCCTGTCGGCCGCCGTCACCGACGGCGGCCCGCTGCCCGTCCCTACCGTACGAGCGCTGGGCGCGGGTCTCGCGGAAGCGCTGGCGGCGGTGCACGAACTGGGACTGGTGCACCGGGACGTGAAGCCCTCGAACATCCTCCTGACCCTCGACGGCCCGCTGCTCATCGACTTCGGCATCGCCCGCGCCACCGACGGCACCGCCTCCCTCACCTCCACCGGCGTCTCCGTCGGCTCACCCGGCTACATGGCCCCCGAGCAGATACTGGGCAAGGGCGCGACGGGAGCGGCGGACGTCTTCTCCTTCGGCGCGGTGCTCGCGTACGCCGCGACCGGCGCCACGCCCTTCCCCGGCGACTCCTCCGCCGCCCTCCTCTACAAGGTCGTCCACGAGGAACCCGAACTCGGCACGCTCTCCGGGGACCTGCGCGAACTGGTCGAGGCATGCCTGGCCAAGGACCCGGGCGCACGGCCCGCCCCCGGGGAGGCGGCCCGGCGACTGGCTCCCGAGGGCGCGGCCCGGCTGGTGGCGGGCGGGTGGCTGCCGGGGACGCTGGTGGCGCAGGTGAGCCGGAGTGCCGTATCGCTGCTGAACCTGGAGGCGGGGGAGGGAGAAGCGCCCTCGGGGCCGGCGGGATTCAGCAGTCCGGCTGTCGGCGATGTCGGAGGCGAGCGGGCCGTGGCGGCCTCCGGGGCGGGGGTGTTCGGGCCGCCGCCGGTGATGGGGACGCCGGGTTCGCCCACTCCGGAGGAACCGTCGGACGCCGTCCCTGGGCCACGCGGGCCACAGCCACAGCCCCAATCACAGCCGCAGTCACAGCCCCAGCCGCAGCCTCAGTCACAGCCCCAGCCGCCTTCGCAGGACACGGCACCCACCTCCGCTCCCTCCGACCGCCGCGGCAGCAGGCTCTCCGTCTCCGTCTCGGCGGCCTCTGAGGGCAAGCCCGGGGTGCGGGGGCGCCGCCTGAGCTGCACGGTCGCGCTGGCGATCGCGGGTGCGATGGCCGCGGTGCTGCTCGGCTCGGCGTTCCTGTTCGACCTGCTGCCGGGCAACGGCCAGGACGACACGGGCGGTTCCGGCTCCGACACGGCGCAGTCACCGGCGCCGAGCGCGTCGACGAGCACGGGCGGCGACGCGGACACCGATGCGCCGACCGCCGTACCCGCCGCCTACCTCGGCACCTGGGAGGGCCAGGCCGTCGCCCTCGACGGCACGCTTCCGATGGGCACCTTCCGGTTGACCGTCCACCGGGCCGGCGTGGGCGAGGAGCTGGGCACCCTCCGGAACACGGATGTGCTCGGCGGCGTCTGCGACGACGTGCTGACCGTGAAGAAGGTGACGAGGAAACAGATCGTCGCGTCCGCCGTCGGAGCCGGAGGGAACCGGGGCGTGTGCGACCAGGAGGCGCACACGGTCCGGATCACGCCGGTCGGCGACGATCTCGAGTACCAGTCCGACAGCGAGGGCTCGGGCCGGCCCGAGGCCCGGCTGTCCAAGGTCGGCTGAGGTCGGCTGAGGTCGGCGGAAGACGGCTGAGGACGGCTGAGGACGCTGAGGGATCTCATGATGATGACCGGCTTGCTGATCGCCGTCGCCGCGCTGTGGGGTGCGGCCACGGGCGTGCTGGTGCCACGCGCCGCCTACCGCTTCTCCGTCCAGGAGGAGGAGAACTGGCGGGAGCGGTGCCCGGGCGGACATCCACTCCGGGGACCGGTTCGCGGGTGGATCGGGCGGGCGCGGTGCGGACAGTGCCGGGCGGAGGGCGCGTACGGTCCCGGCACCTCGAGAGGCACTTCCGGTCCCGGCGGGCCGCCGAGTACGTACGGTCCTGACAGGCCGCCCGGCGCATACGGTCCTGGCACGTCGAAGGGCATGTACGGGCCCAGCACGCCCCTCCTCTCCTTCGTCACCGCCCTCCTCTGTGCCGGCCTCGCCGCCGCCACCGGTACCCGGCCCGAGGTCGCCGTCTGGCTGCTGCTCGTGCCCGTCGGGGTGTTGCTGGCCGCCGTCGACTTCCGGGTGCGGCGGCTGCCGGACGTGCTGACCCTGCCGCTCGCCGCCGCCGCGCTGCTCCTGCTCGGGCTGGTCACGCTCGTACCCGAGCACGCCGGCCACTGGCCCTCCGCCGCGCTGGGCGCCCTCGCACTCGGCGCCGGCTACTACGTGCTGTGGTTCGTCAACCCCGGCGGGATGGGCTTCGGCGACGTGAAGCTGGCGCTCGGGGCGGGCGCCGTCCTGGGCTGGTACGGCTGGGGGACTCTGCTCCTCGGCACCTTCGCCGGATTCCTGCTCGGCGCGTTGTACGGCGGTGCCCTGGTCGTCGCGGGCCGCGCGGGACGCAAGACGGCCGTACCGTTCGGTCCGTTCCTGATCGCGGGGGCGTACCTCGGGCTGCTGATCGGGGCGTACACGGCCTGACGTCGGCGTGGACGGGACGCTGGCGTAGGCTGGTTCGGTCCGTCCACAACCCTTGACGAAAGGGACGCCCCCGGTGACCGAGAAGGCCGACCTCCAGTCTGTGCTCGACCGCGCCGCGGCAGGCGGACGCATCACCCCTGAGGAGGCACTCGACCTCTACCGCGACGCCCCGCTGCACGCGCTCGGCGCCGCCGCCGACGCCGTACGCCGCCGTCGGTACGCGGGCACCGAGCACATCGCCACGTACATCATCGAGCGCAACATCAACTACACGAACGTGTGCGTCACGGCGTGCAAGTTCTGCGCCTTCTACGCGGCCCCCAAGGACACCGCCAAGGGCTGGACGCGGGATCTCGACGACATCCTGCGACGGTGCGCCGAGACCGTCGAGCTCGGCGGGACGCAGATCATGTTCCAGGGCGGCCACCACCCGGACTACGGCGTCGAGTACTACGAGGAGCACTTCTCCGCCATCAAGAAGGCCTTCCCGCAGCTGGTCATCCACAGCCTGGGGGCGAGCGAGGTCGAGCACATGGCCCGGATCTCCGGCGTCTCGGTGGAAGAGGCCATCTCGCGCATCCACACCGCGGGCCTCGACTCCTTCGCCGGCGCCGGCGCCGAGCTGCTGCCCGAGCGGCCCCGCAAGGCCATCGCCCCGCTGAAGGAGTCCGGCGAGCGCTGGCTGGAGATCATGGAGACCGCACACGGGCTGGGTGTGGAGTCGACGTCCACCATGCTGATGGGGACCGGCGAGACCAACGCCGAGCGCATCGAGCACCTGCGGATGATCCGGGACGTGCAGGACCGCACGGGTGGCTTCCGCGCCTTCATCCCGTACACCTACCAGCCCGAGAACAACCACCTGAAGGGCCGCACCCAGGCGACGCTCTTCGAGTACCTGCGGATGATCGCCATCGCGCGTCTGTTCATGGACAACATCGCCCACATCCAGGGCTCGTGGCTGACCACCGGCAAGGAGGTCGGTCAGCTCTCCCTGCACTACGGCGCGGACGACCTCGGCTCGATCATGCTGGAGGAGAACGTGGTCTCCTCCGCCGGCGCCAAGCACCGCTCCAACCGGATGGAGATCATCGACCTCATCCGCAAGGCGGGTCGGGTCCCGGCCCAGCGGACCACGACGTACGAGCACATCGTCGTCCACGACGACCCGGCGAACGACCCTGTCGACGAGCGCGTGATGTCCCACATCTCCTCCACGGCGATCGACGGCGGCACGGCTCACCCGGAGCTGAAGCTGCTGGCCTCCAACTAGTGCGCGCGTGCTGACGATTCACGCCGCGGACGAGGTCCGGTACGTCTGGGACGGCACGCAGGAGCCCATCCAGGACGGCGCCGTGGCCGTCGAGGGCGCCAGGGTCGCCGAGGTGGGTCCGCTGGCCGAGGTCCGGGCACGGTTCCCGGGTGCCCGCGTACGGCGCTGGCCCGGCGTACTGGGGCCCGCCCGCGTCCACGAGGGGCCGCTCCCGGACGCGCCCTCACCGCGTGAACGCGTTCACGCGGTGCTCAAGCTCGGGTCGGTGGCCGTCCTCGAGGAGTACGCCGGAACGCCGGAACTCCGGGCCGCCGCCGGACGCAACGATGTCCTGGTCCTCTCCGGACCGCGCCCCGTCTCGATCGGCTCGACGGGCCGCGCCGACCTCGCCGTCTTCGACGAGACCGGCGTGTGCGTCGCCACGGTGTGCGCGGGGCGGCTCGTGCACCGCCGCCGCTGACGCTCAGCCGGCGAAGGCCTGCGCGAACGCCCCCGGACTCTGCCTCACCCCGCTGCAGTCGGTGGCCGCGTCGTCGGACGCGGCGTCGTCGCCCTCGCACTGCTGGTCGCGGAGGGCCGACCACATCGACACCCAGGCGAGCTTCTTCTCCTCGGCGAAGGTGCGGACCTGGGCAGCGTCCGCGACGGTGAACGTCTCCCCCGCGACGTCGTTGACGCCGATCATCGAGGTGAGGGCCATGCCCCGCCAGGCGGCCGCGTCGGACAGGCCGAAGACCTTCTTCAGCTGGGTGTGCGCGGCTTTCGCCGAGGTGAGGGCGTAGTCGCCCATGTCGCCGTCGTACGACTCCCCGTAGTTCATCGTCATGAGGTTGACGGTGGAGACCTGGACGTCGTGCTCGTTGGCGGACGCCAGGAGGGCGAGGCTGTCGGCGTCGAGGCCGGACGGCATCACCGGGAGGGTGAAGGAGACGCCGAGGTCGGTGCGTTCCTTCTGCAGCAGTGCGATCGCCTCGGAGCGCAGGCCGACCGAGCGGTCGTCGGTCAGTTCGTCGCCCTCGATGTCGAAGTCGGCCTGGGTGGAGCCGGCCGCGTCCAGCGCCTCGCCGTACGCCGCCGCCAGCTCGGACGCGCTGTCACAGGTCGCCGCCAGCTCCTCGCCGGACGCCCCGCCGAAGGAGACACGGACCGTGGCGCCGCCCTGAGTGAGCCGCGATGTCCGGGACTTCAGCCTGGAGTCGCCGATCGCGCGGGTGCCGTTCCACTTCGGTGTGCAACCGCTGCCGTCGGAGATCACGAAGGCGAGTTGGTACGTCGTGGGGGAGCCGTTGGAGTCGAGGTCGGACGCCTCCGTGGCACTGACGTAGGGGGCGTAGGCGGTGGCCGTCTCCTGGCCGGAGGGGGCCGAGGCGTCCGAGGGGTCCGAGGGGTCCGAGGGGTCGTTGGGGGAGGAGCCGGCGTTCTTGGACACCTCGGGTGCCGTGTCCGACGTGCCGTCGGATCCCGCGGAGCACCCCGCGGTGGCCAGCGCGAACAGGCAGGTGAGCCCTGCCGCCGGCTTCAGGAGAGTCCGCATCGCGTATCCACCCGCTCTCATGAGTTCTGTCTCCGGACATGAATAAACAACGTGTCCGGAGCGGAAATGTCTCACGTCCGGTCGGCCGTCGCGCGGACAGCGACCACGCGGGCACCACCCGGACACCGCGTGGACAGAAGGGGTAAACAGGTCTTTTGGTGTACGCAATCCGGACATCCAACTCCTTTCCCTCCAGTGCGATTTGCGCAGGGTTTCTTGGAATCTCTCAGGAAAGGAACAGGTTGAGGAGTTTCTCATGGAGCGTTCACAGGAAAACCTGAGTTTAGGACACATGAAGAATCCCTAATATCCGGGGAATGCATTCTGAGCCCGCCATCGAAAACCGCGCCGCTGCCGCACCTGTGCGCGGTCGCCGCCGCAAACGCGGCAACGGGTCCGCCGAAGGGCCCGTGTTCGTGGACAACTCCGGCCGCAGGTCGAAGCTGCTGCGCCGGATCGGCACCCTGGTCGGTGTCGCCTGTCTCGGGTACGCGGTCGTGCTCGGCATGGCCTTCATGGGCATCGGCACCTCGGTCAACCCGTCCTCGCTGGTGCCGTTCGCCGGCGGACAGGGCGGTCCCCAGCGCTCTGGTTCGGGCGGAGCCCAGCCTCAGGGCCGTACGGGAACCCCACCGGCGAGGCCCGTCGGCCCTCCGCCCACGGGCACCGCGACCGGCGCCCGGCCCAGTTCCGCACCGACCGCGTCCGCCACCACGGTCGCCGACTGACCGGAACGCAGCCACCCATGACCACGACGACACCCCCACGCCGCCGCCGACGCGCCCCCACCCGGATCGAACGGGCGGCGGGCAAGGCCGCGGCACTGCAGAAACCCCGGGTCATCCTCGCCGGACTACTCCTGCTCGCACTGACCAGCGTGATGCTGCTGGACGGCTATCTGCGCGCCGAGGTCGGCGGCGACCAGCGCGTGCGCGACGGAGCGAGCGCCAGCGAGGTCCCCGACACGATCCTCGACGGCGGGCCGATCATCACCTTCCGGGGCGGCCAGGCCACGACGGTCTCCGTCCCGGCGAAGACGATCGCGCTCACCTTCGACGACGGCCCGAACCCGACGTACACCCCCGACGTCCTGAAGATCCTCGACCAGTACGACGTCCCGGCCACGTTCTTCCTGGTCGGATCGATGGTCTCGCGCTACCCGGACATCGTGGAGGACATGGTCGAGCAGGGCAACGAGGTGGGCGTCCACACGTTCACCCATGTCGACCTCTCCTACCAGAGCGAGGCCCGCCTCCGGCGCGAGATGACACAGACGCAGCTCGCACTGGCGGGCGCGGCCGGTATCACGACCACGCTGTTCCGGGCGCCGTACTCCTCGAAGACGGACGCCGTCGACAACTACAGCTGGCCCGTCTACAAGGAACTCGGCGCGGACGGCTACACCAGCGTCTTCGTCGACACCGACAGTGACGACTGGAAGAAGCCTGGCGTCTCCAAGATCGTCGAGTGGGCCACCCCGTCGGGGACTTCGGGCGCCTCGGTGCTCATGCACGACGCGGGTGGCGACCGCGAGCAGACGGTCGAGGCGCTGCCGGTGTACATCAAGAAGATGAAGGCGAAGGGCTACACCTTCACCACCGTCAGCGGGGTCATCGAGGCGCAGAACGCGAGCCGGCGGCAGGCGTCGGGGGCGGCCGGCCCCGATCAGGGCGCGACCGGTGAACAGCTCCCGGGCGTGCCGAACGGACAACGAGGGGCGCAGGGTTCGGCCACGTCCCGGCTCCAGGCCGCGCACCGCGAGGCCACCGGCGCCACCCTCTACGAGGGGAAGGCCCTCGTCGGCGCCGTCGCCGTCGCCGAGTGGACCGTGCCCACGCTGTCGGTCGGACTGGCCGTGGTGGGCGTGGCGGTCATGGGCCGCTTCGGGATGATGCTGATCCTCGCCCGCCGCCACTACAGACAGCGCAACAAGCGCCGGTTCAGCTGGGGGCCACCGGTCACCCCGCCGGTGAGCGTGATCGTCCCGGCGTACAACGAGAAGGAGTGCATCGCCAACACCCTGAAGTCGCTGGCGCGGAGCACCCATCCGATCGAGATCATCGTCGTGGACGACGGCTCGACCGACGGCACCTCCGAGATCGCCCGCAGCGCGGCCGACTCACTCGGCATGGCGAACGTCCGGGTCATCCGCCAGGAGAACGCGGGCAAGCCGGCCGCCCTCAACAACGGTGTGCGCAGCGCGAGTCACGACATCGTCGTGATGATGGACGGCGACACGGTCTTCGAGGCCGACACCGTACGGCAGCTCGTGCAGCCCTTCGCCGACCCTGAGGTCGGCGCGGTCGCCGGCAACGCCAAGGTGGGAAACCGCGACACCGTCATCGGCGCCTGGCAGCACATCGAATACGTGATGGGCTTCAACCTCGACCGCCGGATGTACGACCTGCTGCGTTGCATGCCGACGATCCCGGGCGCGATCGGCGCGTTCCGCCGGGAGGCGGTGCTCGAGGTCGGCGGGATGAGCGAGGACACCCTCGCCGAGGACACCGACATCACCATCGCCATGCACCGCGCGGGCCGGCGGGTCGTCTACCAGGAGCACGCCCGAGCCTGGACCGAGGCGCCGGGCTCCCTCAAGCAACTGTGGTCCCAGCGTTACCGCTGGTCCTATGGCACCATGCAGGCGCTGTGGAAGCACCGCAAATCCCTCACCGACAAGGGTCCTTCGGGCCGCTTCGGCCGGGTCGGCATGCCGCTGGTGGTCCTCTTCCAGATCGTCACGCCGGTCTTCGCCCCGCTCATCGACGTGTTCACCGTCTACTCGATGATCTTCGTCGACCTGAAGGCGGCACTGCTGGCGTGGTGCGCGGTGCTGGGGATCCAACTGGTCTGCGCCGCGTACGCCTTCCGTCTGGACGGCGAGAAGTACCGCTTCCTGCTGATGATGCCGCTGCAACAACTGGCCTACCGCCAGATGATGTACCTCGTCCTCATCCACTCCTGCATCACCGCCCTCACGGGCGGCCGCCTGAGGTGGCAGAAACTCAAGCGGACCGGCGAGGTCGGGACCCCGGCGGGGGTGGGGTGATGGGGGCGCACAGCAAGAACACGGTGCGAGCGGTTCCGCTCGCTGACACGGCCCCGCTGCCGCAGGCCGGTGCTCCGCCGCGGCCCGAGGCCGCGGGTCGCGACCGTTACTTCGACACCCTCAGGGCCCTGGCCCTGACCCGCGTCGTGGCCTATCACACCTTCGGCTGGGCCTGGGCCGGCATGGTCTTCCCCTCCATGGGGATCATGTTCGCTCTGGCCGGCACCCTGATGGCGAAGTCCCTGGAACGTCCCGCGCCCCAGGTGGTGAGGAGCCGCCTGCGCCGGCTCCTCCCCCCGTTCTGGTTCTGGGGCCTCTTCGTGGTGACCGCGATGCTGGTCCACGGCTGGATGCCGGGCTGGCAGATCGTCTACTGGATCGTGCCGCTGGGCGATCCGCCGGGCAACCAGTGGGGCGCCCAGGCGTGGGAGATCCTCTGGTATCTGCGGACGTACCTGTGGTTCGTCCTCCTCTCCCCGCTCCTGCTGAAGGTCTTCCGGCTCGCGCCCCTCCCGGTGCTGCTGCTGTCCCTCTCCCCGATCCTGGTCCTGACCTTCGTCCGGTCGGGCCCGGACAACCGGCTCGGCAGCGCGC
This sequence comes from Streptomyces violaceoruber, assembly GCA_000720805.1. GTDB lineage: Bacteria > Actinomycetota > Actinomycetes > Streptomycetales > Streptomycetaceae > Streptomyces > Streptomyces cellulosae_A. The sequence goes on along the minus strand of JODI01000031.1, from coordinate 33,533 downwards.
TGTGGGACCTGTCGACGTACCTCTTCTGCTGGATCCTCGGCTTCGCCCACCGCGACGGCGTGCTCCAGCGGATGAGACCGGCCGCGGTCGTCGTGCTCTCCCTCGCCGCGATCGGCTACGGCGGCTGGTACGCCTTCTCCCACCAGGCCGAGTTCGGCACCTACGACCTGGACGAGATCCCGCTCGCGCAGGCGTTCTGGTCGGCCGGCTTCGTGATGCTCCTGATGTGGGCAAAGGCCCGTTTCCGGATCGACTTCGCGGGACTGACCACCTTCCGGCGGCTCGACCGGACCGTCACGGTCTTCAACGGACGGGCCGTGACGATCTACCTCTGGCACGAGATCGCGCTGATCCTCGCCGTGCCGCTGATCGACCAGTTCTGGAAGGTGCCGGCGTTCGAGAGGTACCTGCCGCTGGAGAGCCAGTGGTTCCTGTTCGGCATCGGCTGGGTGCTCATCGCGGTGTTCGTCCTGCTGTGCGGATGGGTGGAGGACGTGGCCGGGAAGAAGGAACCGCGGCTTGTTCCGTGAACCCGTGCGGCGAGCCCGGCGGGCCCGTGCGCAAGAATGGGCCCGTGACCCGCGCCTCCCTGAACAAGCAGCCGCACGAAGTCGCCTCGATGTTCGACGACGTGGCGGAACGGTACGACCTGACGAACGACGTGCTCTCGCTCGGCCAGGACCGGGTCTGGCGCAGGGAGGTCGCCAAGGCCGTCGACGCCCGCCCCGCGCAGAAGGTCCTGGACCTGGCCGCCGGCACGGCCACGTCCTCACTGCCCTTCGCCCGCACCGGCGCGTACGTCGTCCCCTGCGACTTCTCGCTCGGCATGCTCCAGGTCGGCAAGCGCAAGCACACCTGGCTGCCGTTCACCGCGGGCGACGCGACGAAGCTGCCCTTCAAGGACGACACCTTCGACGCCGTCACGATCTCCTTCGGGCTGCGCAACGTGCAGGACACCGACGCCGCCCTGCGGGAGATGTACCGGGTGACCAAGCCCGGCGGCCGGGTCGTGATCTGCGAGTTCTCGCACCCGACCTGGGCGCCCTTCAGGACCGTCTACACCGAGTACCTGATGCGCGCCCTGCCGCCGGTCGCGCGCACGGTGTCCTCGAATCCCGACGCGTACGTCTACCTCGCCGAGTCCATCCGCGCCTGGCCCGACCAGAGCGCTCTCGCCCAGCGACTGCAGAAGGCCGGCTGGTCGAAAGTGGCCTGGCGCAACCTGACCGGCGGCATCGTGGCACTGCACCGGGGATTCAAGGCCGACGGCCGGTAGCCGTAGCCGTAGCCGTCGGCCGGTGGCGCCGGCGGGGGGTAGTCGTAGCCGTCGGCCGGTGGCGCCGGCGGGCGGTAGTCGGCAGCCGACGGCCGTAACCCGTAGCCGACGGCCGTAACCCGTAGCCGACGGCCGATAGCCCGTAGCCGACGGGCGGTAGGTGGCAGTCGGCGGACCAGTAGCCGCTATTGCCGACGGCCGGCAATCGCCGGTCGTCAACCGCCGGCCGGTGACCCGCGATCAGTAGAGCGAGCCGAACCCGGCCACGGCGTAGGGATCTCCCGGCTCGTCGAGCTCGCGCTGTATACCGCCTCCGCCCGGACGGGGCAGCCGTGGTTCGTGCACGCCCGCGCCTCCGCCGCCCTCCCCCTCGCCGAAGTCGAACCACACGGTGACCACGGTGCCGCGCGGCACCTCGGCTCCGGGTGGCGGGTACTGCCGTACGACGTAGTCGACGACGGTGCGAGGGAAGTCGGGGCGGTCGGGAGCGGCGAGCAGAACGCCGCCCGACTCGGCTGCCTCGCGAGCGTCCATGGCCATCAGTCCGACGAGCTTAGGCACTCGCACCCCGGGCGATTTGGGTGTTGTACGCACAGATGTCACCCCCAGCGGTACTGGCAGGGTAACTCCGCCCCGGTGTCGCCCGGAAGCTGCGAGTGGCTTTCTGTGACAGTCGACTACTCTCGGTGACTGCCGGTGTTGGTGGCCGTCTGCTGCTTCAGGTCGAGCCGGTAGCAGTGACCCTCCCGCTGGGGCGCCGCCGGGGTCCGGAACACCTCGGCGAGGCGCATGCCCAGCCGCTTGGTCACCGCGACGGACCGGGTGTTGCGCGCGTCGACCATGGCGACCACGCTCGGCACGCCCGCCGCCGTGACCCGTTCCAGCGTGATCCGTGCCGCCGCCGTCGCGTACCCCCGGCCCCAGTACCCCCGCCCGAGCCGCCAGCCGATCTCGATCTCGCCTTTGGGGCCCCAGGCCTGCTCCCACGGCTGGGCACCGGTGAAGCCGATGACCTGCCCGGCCTCGTCGAGCATGGTCCACAGGCAGAAGCCCCGCTCGGCGTCGTGCCGGCGCTGGCGGGCGGTGAGCTCCTCGTAGACCGAGAGTTCCGCGATCCTGCCGCCGTGGAACTCCATGACGTCCGGGTGGGCGAAGGCCCGGTGCCAGGCCACGGCGTCCTCGTCGGTCGGGACGCGCAACCGTACTACGGGGAGAGCTCGGTTCACTGGGCAGCCCTTCAGCCGGGTGATCAATTCTGCTGAATAGACTGCCCATGTCCAGTGCCGGTCGGCACGCAGATTCCGAACTTGGGGAGATCCCGCCGTGACCGAGCCCCTCTCCGAAAACACCGCCGATGTGATCGTCGTCGGCGCCGGGCCAGCCGGCTCCACCACCGCGTACCACCTCGCCAAGGCCGGACTCGACGTCCTCCTGCTGGAGAAGACCGAGTTCCCGCGCGAGAAGGTGTGCGGCGACGGCCTCACCCCGCGCGCGGTCAAGCAGCTCGTGGCGATGGGCATCGACATCTCCGAGGAGGCCGGCTGGCTGCGCAACAAGGGCCTGAGGATCATCGGCGGAGGTGTGCGGCTGCAGCTGGACTGGCCGGATCTCGCCTCCTTCCCGGACTACGGCCTCGTCCGCAAGCGCGACGACTTCGACGAGCAGCTCGCCCGCCAGGCGCAGAAGGCGGGCGCGCGGCTGTACGAGCGCTGCAACGTGGGCGCACCCATCGTCGACGACCGCACCGGCCGCATCACCGGCGTCAACGCCAAGCTCGGCGAGACGGGTGACAAGCGCGAGGTCACCTTCCACGCGCCCCTGGTGGTGGCCGCCGACGGCAACTCCACCCGGCTGTCCCTGGCGATGGGCCTGCACCGTCGCGAGGACCGCCCGATGGGCGTCGCGGTCCGTACGTACTTCACCTCCCCGCGCCACGAGGACGACTACCTGGAGTCCTGGCTGGAACTCTGGGACCGCCGCGGGGCCGAGGACCGCCTCCTGCCCGGCTACGGCTGGATCTTCGGCATGGGCGACGGCACGTCGAACGTCGGCCTGGGTGTCCTGAACACCTCCGACTCCTTCAAGGAGCTGGACTGGCGCGAGGTGTTGAAGGCCTGGTGCGCGTCGATGCCGGAGGACTGGGGATACACCCCGGACAACATGACGGGCCCCATCCGCGGCGCGGCCCTCCCCATGGCCTTCAACCGTCAACCGCACTACACGCGCGGTCTGCTGCTGGTCGGCGACGCCGGCGGTCTGGTGAACCCCTTCAACGGCGAGGGCATCGCCTACGCCATGGAGTCCGGCCAGATCGCCGCCGACGTCATCGTCCAGGCCCACGCCCGCTCCACACCCGCGGGGCGCGAACTGGCCCTCCAGCGCTACCCGCGTGTCCTGAAGGACACCTACGGCGGCTACTACACGCTGGGCCGCGCCTTCGTGAAGCTCATCGGCAACCCGAAGGTCATGAAGATCGCGGCCCAGCGCGGCCTGACCCACCCCGTCCTGATGAAGTTCACCCTGAAGATGCTCGCCAACCTGACCGACCCGACGGGCGGCGACGCGATGGACCGCATCATCAACGGGCTCAGCAAGGTGGCACCGAAGGCGTGACGGGTGCCTGCCGCGGCACTAGGTGGTGAGCGCCGCCGCGTTGGCGGACCGGCGGGCGAGCACGTCCTCCCGACGGTCCGCCACCTGCCGCAGCGCTTCCTTCCGCTCCAGCTTCGACAACCGGTCCAGGTACACGTGGCCGTTGGTGTGGTCCGTCTCCTGGGCGAGGCAGCGCGCGAAGTACCCCGTGCCCTCGATGACGAGCGGACTTCCGTCCTTGTCCTGCCCCCGCACCAGCGCCCGGTCCGGGCGCGGTACGTCCATGACGGCACCCGGGACCGACAGACACCCCTCACCCTCGTCGAGCAGCCGCCGGCCGGCCGGGTCGAGGGGCTGGAGGACCGGATTGACGATGTGACCGACATGTCGGACACCGCCGTCGTCGGGGCAGTCGTAGACGAACAGTCGCAGACCGACGCCCACTTGGTTCGCCGCGAGTCCCGCGCCTTCCGCGACGTACATCGTGAGGAACATGTCGTCGATGAGCGCGGCGAGGTCGGGTCCGAACTCGGTGACGTCCCGGCAGGGCCTGTGCAGGACCTCCTCGCCGGTCTCGGTGATGCGGCGCACCGACCCGCGCCGGGCCTCGGGTGCGAGCGGGGGGTAGGAAGGGGCGGGATGTCCCTGTACGAACACGCTTGGCACGACTGGCTCCTTCGTCCCGTGGACGGGCCGGAAGTGAACCGGCCCGAACCGAGCATCCCAGGAGGCCTCGTAGGGCCGCAGCCCCGAGCGGCTGCGGCCCTACTGTGCGACTGTGTGGTGCCGTGTGTCAGAGCACCCGCACCGCGCCGGTCGGCGGGTCGTACGACAGCGGCTTCTCGGCGACACCCGTGGACGGGTTCTGCGCGCCGACGAACATCCCGTCACCGACGTACACCGCCACGTGGTACGCGCTGCCCGCGCTGCCCCAGTACAGGATGTCGCCCGGCTGCAGGTTGCTCAGCGAGACCTGGGTGCCGGCGGTCGACTGGTCCTGCGAGACACGCGGCAGGCTGACGCCGACCTGCTTGAACGCGGCCTGGACGAGGCTGGAGCAGTCGTAGGCGGACGAACCGCTCGCGCCCAGCACGTAGGGCTTGCCGACCTGAGACTTCACGAAAGAGACGACCGCGGCGGCCGAACCGGTGGCCGAGGACGTGCTGGTGGCCGTGTCAGAGCCCACCGAGGCGGACAGCGTGGTCCGCTCGCTGCTGCGGGTCGCGCGCTCGGCAGCTTCCTGCCGAGCGGCCTCCTGGGCGGCCTTCTTCTTGGCCTCGGCCTTCTGCTTCGCCTCCGCGAGGTCCGCCTTGGCCTGCTTCGCGGCCTTTGCGGCGGCCGCGTCGCGCTCGGCCTGCAGCTGGTAGTTCGCCGCGGCCTGCTGGGTGGCGTCTGCGGACTCGGCGATCTGGGTACCCAGGTCGGCCGTCAGGGTGGGCAGTTCAAGGGTCTGCGTCACCGGCTCGGCGGCGTTCGCCGCGCCGGACGCCCCGGCAACGGCCAGGGTGCCGAGGACGCCACCGGCAACTCCGGCCCGCATCGCGATTTTCGACGCGCTGCGGCGGGGTTTCCGGTGGCTGCGTATGTGAGCGGTGTGGGACATGAGAACAACCGGTATCAGGGGCTCCTCCATACCTTCAAGAAACGTGTGGTGCGCCACAGTTGTTCAATCGGGCCCCTGAATGCCGGGCGCGCCGACCTTTATTGACGCCGTAACGGACATTGCGGACGCAGGTGATCAAGCCTGTGATCATGGGCTTTCGCTGTTACGTCCGGATTGCCCGGCGCCTACCACCTGTTGCGGTCGGTGGCCAAGCCTCCTTCTCATGCGCCTCTCATGGATGTGGCGGAGGTCACGCAACGGTCACAAGTGCGGCCGCGTCTCGCGCGTGGATCACGGACCGGTCGCGGGCGGGTCACGACCCGGGAGCCGCTCGTGAACGCGTGCACACATCCACATCCATGCAACCCCTCGCTCTGAGGTGTGAACGCGGCCTCTATCAACCGCTCTCGTCCAGCGCAATTTGCATGCAAGGGAAGCCTCTTGATATGGAGAGGCCGCTCTCGAACTGTGCTGACGAGCGGAAATGTCACCTCTTGTGATCACTCGGATGCATCTCGTGTGAAGATCACCGCTCATCCTGCTCCATGATCCTTCGGTAGGTGGTGGAGATCACAAAGCTTGGGGAATACCCCGTGTCGCAGATCACAGACCGCCGGGCATAAGATGCGCATCAGTTGGGCTTGTGACCTGCTTCACATGTTCTCGATCTTCGCCGGAACGAGCGGGGTTCGTGGGGCGCGTGAGACGGATGTGAGTCCGACGCCATCGCCAGCAGTCAGTGCCGACTGAGAGGAGCGAGGAGCGGTGAACGCGTATGCGCCCATCCTCGTACTGGGAGCCCTCGGGGCAGGCTTTGCGATCTTCTCCGTGGTCATGGCCACGCTGATCGGTCCGAAGCGATACAACCGGGCCAAGCTCGAGGCCTACGAGTGCGGCATCGAGCCGACCCCCACGCCGGCCGGCGGCGGGCGCTTCCCCATCAAGTACTACCTGACGGCGATGCTCTTCATCGTCTTCGACATCGAGATCGTCTTCCTCTACCCCTGGGCCGTCACCTTCGACGCCCTGGGTGTCTTCGGGCTCGTCGAGATGCTGCTCTTCGTGCTCACCGTCTTCGTCGCGTACGCGTACGTATGGCGGCGCGGCGGCCTGGAATGGGACTGAGGGGCCTTAAGCCATGGGACTCGAAGAAAAGCTGCCGAGCGGCTTCCTGCTGACCACCGTCGAGCAGGCCGCGGGCTGGGTGCGCAAGTCGTCCGTCTTCCCCGCCACCTTCGGCCTCGCGTGCTGTGCCATCGAGATGATGACCACCGGTGCAGGCCGCTACGACCTGGCGCGCTTCGGCATGGAGGTCTTCCGCGGATCCCCGCGGCAGGCGGACCTGATGATCGTCGCCGGCCGGGTCAGCCAGAAGATGGCGCCGGTGCTCAGGCAGGTCTACGACCAGATGCCGAACCCCAAGTGGGTGATCTCCATGGGGGTCTGCGCCTCCTCGGGCGGCATGTTCAACAACTACGCCATCGTCCAGGGCGTCGACCACATCGTCCCGGTCGACATCTATCTCCCCGGCTGCCCGCCACGGCCGGAGATGCTGATGGACGCCATCCTCAAGCTCCACCAGAAGATCCAGACCTCCAAGCTCGGCGTGAACGCCGAGGAGGCGGCCCGGGAGGCGGAGGAAGCGGCGCTCAAGGCCCTGCCGACGATCGAGATGAAGGGGCTGCTGCGGTGAGCGACGCGAACGGCACCACGGGCGGGTCGAACGGGGTGAACCCCGAAAAGGACCTCGGCACCGACAACCTCCCCGGCCAGCGAGGCGAGGGTGGTGAGGAGATCCGCGTCCAGCGCGGCATGTTCGGCGCCAACAACGGCGGCGACACCTCCGGCTACGGCGGGCTGGTCCGCTCGGTCCGCCTGCCGGGACCCGCGAGCCGTCCCTACGGCGGCTGGTTCGACGAGGTCGCCGACGAGCTCGAAGGCGCGCTGGAGGAACAGGGGCTCCTGCCCGACAACGCGATCGAGAAGACGGTCGTCGACCGCGACGAGATCACCTTCCACATCGAACGCGAGCACCTGCTCCGCGTCGCCCGCACCCTGCGCGACGACCCCGCCCTGCGGTTCGAGCTCTGCACCGGCGTGAGCGGCGTCCACTACCCGCACGACAAGGGCCGCGAGCTGCACGCCGTCTACCACCTGCGCTCGATCACCCACAACCGGCTGATCCGCCTCGAAGTCAGCGCCCCGGACACCGACCGGCACATCCCGTCCCTGGTCTCCGTCTATCCGACCAACGACTGGCACGAGCGCGAGACCTACGACTTCTTCGGGATCGTCTTCGACGGCCACCCGGCCCTGACGCGGATCATGATGCCGGACGACTGGCAGGGCCACCCGCAGCGCAAGGACTACCCCCTCGGCGGCATCCCCGTCGAGTACAAGGGCGCCCAGATCCCGGCTCCGGACCAGCGGAGGTCGTACTCATGAGCACTTCGCAAGCCTCCCCTCGGGAGACCACAGAGGGCACCGTCTACACGGTCACCGGTGGCGACTGGGACGAGGTCGTCCAGTCCGCGGCCCGCGCCGACGACGAACGCATCGTCGTCAACATGGGCCCCCAGCACCCCTCCACCCACGGCGTGCTCCGCCTGATCCTCGAGATCGACGGTGAGACGGTCACCGAGGCCCGCTGCGGCATCGGCTACCTGCACACCGGCATCGAGAAGAACACCGAGTTCCGCACGTGGACGCAGGGCACCACGTTCGTGACGCGCATGGACTACCTGACGTCCTTCTTCAACGAGACCGCCTACTGCCTCGCCGTCGAGAAACTCCTCGGCATCGAGGACCAGATCACCGACCGGGCCACGATCATCCGGGTGCTCCTCATGGAGCTGAACCGGCTGTCTTCGCACCTGGTGTGCATCGCCACCGGCGGTATGGAACTCGGCGCCACCACGATCATGATCTACGGATTCCGTGATCGTGAAATGATTCTCGACATCTACGAGCTCATCACGGGCCTGCGGATGAACCACGCGTACATCCGCCCCGGCGGACTCGCGCAGGACCTGCCGCCCGGCGCGGTGGACCACATCCGCGAGTTCGTGAAGAAGATGAAGAAGAACCTCCCGGAGTACGACAAGCTCGCCACCGGGAACCCCATCTTCAAGGCCCGCATGCAGGACATTGGCTACCTCGACCTGGCCGGCTGCATGGCCCTCGGCGCCACCGGCCCGATCCTGCGCTCCACCGGTCTGCCGCACGACCTGCGCAAGACCCAGCCGTACTGCGGCTACGAGACGTACGACTTCGAGATCCCGACCGCCGACACCTGCGACGCCTACGGCCGCTTCCTGATCCGTCTGGACGAGATGCGCCAGTCCCTGCGGATCGTCGAGCAGTGCCTGGACCGGCTGCAGCCCGGCCCGGTCATGGTCGAGGACAAGAAGATCGCCTGGCCCGCCCAGCTGGCCCTCGGCCCGGACGGCCTCGGCAACTCCCTCGACCACATCAAGAAGATCATGGGTACCTCCATGGAGGCCCTGATCCACCACTTCAAGCTGGTCACCGAGGGCTTCCGCGTGCCGCCGGGACAGGCCTACGTGGCGGTCGAGTCGCCCAAGGGCGAGCTCGGGGTGCACGCCGTCTCCGACGGAGGCACCCGCCCCTACCGGGTCCACTTCCGCGACCCGTCCTTCACCAACCTGCAGGCCATGGCGGCGATGTGCGAGGGCGGCCAGGTCGCCGACGTCATCGTCGCTGTCGCGTCCATCGACCCCGTGATGGGAGGCGTCGACCGGTGACCACCTCTTCTTCGGAGCGGGGCGTCAGCCTGGGCATGCCCGAACTGCCCGCGCCCGCCTACCCGGCCGACGTCCGAGCCCGGCTGGAGACGGACGCGCGCGAGATCATCGCCCGCTACCCCGACTCCCGCTCGGCCCTGCTGCCGTTGCTGCATCTCGTGCAGTCGGAGGAGGGCCATGTCACGCGCACCGGGATGCAGTTCTGCGCGGACGTGCTGAACCTGACCACGGCCGAGGTCACCGCGGTCGCCACCTTCTACACCATGTACCGGCGCAAGCCCTCGGGCGACTACCAGGTGGGCGTGTGCACCAACACCCTCTGCGCGGTGATGGGCGGTGACGCGATCTTCGAGGAGCTCCAGGAGCACCTGGGCGTCGGCAACGGCGGGACCACCGACGACGGCAAGGTCACCCTGGAGCACATCGAGTGCAACGCGGCCTGCGACTTCGCGCCGGTGGTGATGGTCAACTGGGAGTTCTTCGACAACCAGACCCCGGCCACCGTCAAGCGCCTCGTCGACGACCTGCGCGCGGGCCGGCCGGTCGAGCCCACGCGCGGGGCGCCGCTGTGCACCTTCAAGGAGACCGCGCGGATGCTGGCCGGCTTCCCCGACGAGCGGCCCGGGGCCGTCGAGGCGAGCGGCAGCGCGGGACCCGCCTCGCTGGTGGGCCTTCGCCTGGCAAGGGGAGAGGCCGCACCCGCGCGCGTGGTCCATCCGCGCGACGGCGGTCCGCACGACGAGCCGCAGGACAGGCCCGTCCACCAACCGTCGCCGACCGAGCACCTGAGCTCACACGACGCGCCACAGGACACATCGGCCTCCGACCCAGCCCACCCGGCAGGGCCAACCGCCGAGGAGGGGGAGTGATGACCTTGGCACCCGAACTCAAAGACACCGGCCCCGAGAAGCTGCTCGCACCCGTGCTGTCGGCCTTCTGGGACGAGGACAAGTCCTGGACGCTGGACGTCTACCGAAGGCACGAGGGATACGAGGGGCTGCGCAAGGCGCTGGCCATGTCGCCGGACGACCTGATCGCGTACGTCAAGGACTCCGGTCTGCGCGGCCGCGGAGGCGCGGGATTCCCCACGGGAATGAAATGGCAGTTCATTCCCCAGGGGGATGGAAAACCGCACTATCTAGTTGTCAACGCCGACGAGTCGGAGCCTGGAACCTGCAAGGACATCCCGCTCCTCTTCGCGAACCCGCATAGCCTCATCGAGGGCATTGTCATCGCCTGTTATGCCATCAGGTCGTCTCATGCCTTCATCTATCTGCGTGGTGAAGTCGTCCCTGTGCTGCGGCGGTTGCACTCAGCCGTCGCTGAGGCCTACGCGGCGGGCTACCTCGGCGAGAACATCCTGGGCAGCGGGCTCGACCTCGAACTCACCGTGCACGCGGGCGCGGGCGCGTACATCTGCGGTGAGGAGACCGCGCTCCTGGACTCGCTCGAAGGCCGCCGGGGTCAACCGCGGCTCCGTCCCCCCTTTCCTGCCGTCGCGGGCCTCTACGCGTGCCCGACTGTGGTGAATAACGTCGAATCGATCGCGTCGGTTCCCGCGATCCTGCAAAAAGGAAAAGAGTGGTTCAGGTCGATGGGCAGCGAGAAGTCCCCGGGCTTCACGCTCTACTCGCTCAGCGGCCATGTCGCCAGCCCCGGCCAGTACGAGGCCCCGCTCGGCATCACACTCCGCCAGCTGCTGGAGATGAGCGGCGGAATGAGGCCGGGGCACCGGCTGAAGTTCTGGACGCCCGGCGGCTCCTCGACGCCGATGTTCACCGACGAGCACCTCGACGTCCCTCTTGACTACGAAGGCGTGGGTGCCGCGGGTTCCATGCTCGGCACCAAAGCTCTCCAGTGCTTCGACGAGACGACCTGCGTGGTCCGCGCCGTCACCCGCTGGACCGAGTTCTACGCCCACGAGTCCTGCGGCAAGTGCACGCCCTGCCGCGAGGGGACGTACTGGCTGGTGCAGTTGCTCCGCGACATCGAGGCCGGCAAGGGCGCCATGTCCGACCTCGACAAGCTCAACGACATCGCCGACAACATCAACGGCAAGTCCTTCTGCGCCCTCGGTGACGGTGCCGCCTCGCCGATCTTCTCCTCGCTCAAGTACTTCCGCGAGGAGTACGAGCAGCACATCACGGGCCGCGGCTGCCCCTTCGACCCGGCCAAGTCGACGGCCTGGGCCGACCGCACGGAGGTGAACGCATGACCGTGACCACCAACGCTCCCACCGGTGGGGGACAGGCGGCGGTCCCGCCGGAAGATCTCGTGACGCTGACGATCGACGGCGTGGAGATCAGCGTGCCCAAGGGCACCCTGGTCATCCGGGCAGCCGAGCAACTCGGCATCGAGATCCCCCGGTTCTGCGACCACCCCCTCCTCGACCCGGCCGGCGCCTGCCGCCAGTGCATCGTGGAGGTCGAGGGCCAGCGCAAGCCGATGGCCTCCTGCACCATCACCTGCACCGACGGGATGGTGGTGAAGACCCACCTCACCTCGCCGGTCGCCGAGAAGGCCCAGCACGGTGTGATGGAGCTGCTCCTCATCAACCACCCGCTGGACTGCCCGGTCTGCGACAAGGGCGGCGAGTGCCCGCTGCAGAACCAGGCTATGTCGCACGGCAACGCGGAGTCCCGCTTCGAGGGCAAGAAACGGACGTACGAGAAGCCCGTCCCCATCTCCACGCAGGTCCTGCTCGACCGTGAGCGGTGCGTGCTGTGCGCCCGCTGCACCCGCTTCTCCAACCAGATCGCGGGCGACCCGATGATCGAGCTGATCGAGCGGGGCGCGCTCCAGCAGGTCGGCACCGGCGAGGGTGACCCCTTCGAGTCGTACTTCTCCGGCAACACCATCCAGATCTGCCCGGTCGGCGCGCTGACCTCGGCGGCGTACCGGTTCCGCTCCCGTCCCTTCGACCTGATCTCCTCGCCCTCGGTGTGCGAGCACTGCTCCGGCGGCTGCGCCACGCGCACCGACCACCGTCGCGGCAAGGTCATGCGCCGGCTCGCGGCGAACGATCCCGAGGTCAACGAGGAGTGGATCTGCGACAAGGGCCGCTTCGCGTTCCGGTACGCGCAGCAGCGGGACCGGCTCGAGACGCCTCTGGTGCGCAATCCCGAGGGTGATCTCGTCCCGGCGTCCTGGCCGGAAGCGCTGCAGATCGCCGCTCAGGGACTGCTCGCCTCGCGGGGCCGCACCGGAGTCCTGACCGGCGGCCGGCTCACCATCGAGGACGCCTACGCGTACAGCAAGTTCGCGCGCGTGGCACTCGGCACCAACGACATCGACTTCCGCGCGCGGGTGCACAGCCCCGAGGAGGCCGACTTCCTCGCCGCCCGGGTCGCCGGACGGGGACGTGACCTCGACGGTACGGGCGTCACGTACACCACTCTGGAGAAGGCGCCCGCCGTCCTGCTGGTCGGGTTCGAGGCCGAGGAGGAGGCGCCCGGCGTCTTCCTCAGGCTGCGCAAGGCCTGGCGGGGGCACGGGCAGAAGGTGTTCTCCCTGGCCACGCACGCCACGCGCGGTCTGGAGAAGGCGGGCGGCACGCTGCTGCCGGCCGCTCCCGGCACCGAGACCGAGTGGCTGGACGCCCTCGCCAGCGGGGTCGGTCTGGAGGATGATGGGGCGAGGGCCTCGGAGGCGCTGCGCACCGAGGGCGCGGTGATCGTCGTGGGTGAGCGACTGGCCGCCGTGGCGGGCGGGCTGACCGCCGCCGTACGGGCAGCGTCCGCCACCGGCGCGCAGCTGGTGTGGATCCCGCGCCGTGCCGGGGAGCGCGGCGCCGTGGAGGCGGGTGCGCTGCCCACCCTGCTGCCGGGCGGACGTCCGGCGACCGACCCGCGCGCGCGGGACGAGGTCGCCGCCGTCTGGGGCCTGGCCGAGCTCCCGCACCGCTACGGGCGCGACACGGGCCAGATCGTGGAGGCCGCCGCCGGTGGTGAACTCCAGGCACTGGTGGTCGCCGGCGTCGAGGTCGACGACCTGCCGGACCCGGCACGCGCGCGCGAAGCCCTCCAGGAGGTCGGCTTCCTGGTCTCGCTGGAGCTGCGGCCCAGCGAGGTCACCGCACTCGCGGACGTCGTCCTGCCGGTGGCCGCGGTCGCCGAGAAGGCGGGCACGTTCCTCAACTGGGAAGGCCGGGTGCGCTTCTTCGAGGCCGCCCTCAAGCCCGACCAGATGACCCGCCGCCTCGCACCCGCCGACGCGCGCGTGCTGCAGATGCTGGCCGACGCCATGGACGTACACCTGGGTCTGCCGGATCTGCGCACCACGCGCGCGGAGCTGGACCGGCTGGGCGCCTGGGACGGGCCGCGGGCCACCGAACCGCTGGAGGTCGCGGCCGCGTTGCCGCGACCCGCCGCCGGAGAGGCCGTCCTGGCCGGGCACCGGCTGCTGCTGGACCAGGGTGTCCTCCAGCAGGGGGACGAGGCGCTCGCCGGGACGCGGCACGCGGCCCACGCGCGCGTGTCGCCCGCCACCGCCGCCGAGGCCGGTGTGAAGGACGGCGACCTGCTCGCCGTGACCGGCCCCGCCGGAGACTGCGCGTTCCCGCTGCGCATCACCGAGATGCCGGACCGGGTGGTCTGGCTCCCGTTGAACTCCGCGGGCGGGGGCGTCGCCTCCGACACCGGGGCGCGGCCCGGTTCCCTCGTCCGCATCGGACCGGCGAACCTCGCCGCCGAAGCTCCCAAGGAGGTGGAGGCATGAGCCCGTACCTCGCCGCGGAAGACCTCTCGATGTTCGGCCGTGACCCGTGGTGGCTGGTCGTCATCAAGGCCGTTTTCTGCTTCGCCTTCCTGATGCTGACCGTGCTGTTCTCCATCGTGTGGGAGCGCAAGGTCGTCGCCTGGATGCAGCTGCGCATCGGCCCCAACCGGCACGGACCCTGGGGCATGCTCCAGTCGCTCGCCGACGGCATGAAGCTGATGCTGAAGGAAGACGTCATCGTCAAACGCGCGGACAAGGTGGTCTACGTCCTCGCGCCGATCGTCGCGGCCATCCCGGCCTTCATGGCGATCGCGGTGATCCCCTTCGGCCCGGCCGGCAACGAGATCTCGATCTTCGGCCACCGCACCACGATGCAGCTCACCGACCTGCCGATCGCGATGCTGTACATCCTCGCGGTCGCCTCGGTCGGCATCTACGGCATCGTACTGGCGGGCTGGAGTTCCGGATCCACCTACCCGCTGCTCGGCGGTCTGCGCTCCTGCGCGCAGATGATCTCGTACGAGATCGCCATGGGCGCCGCGTTCGCCTCGGTGTTCCTCTACTCGGGGTCCATGTCGACCTCGACGATCGTCGAACAGCAGCACGACCGCTGGTACATCGTCCTGCTGCCGGTCTCCTTCCTCATCTACATCGTGACCATGGTCGGAGAGACCAACCGCGCACCCTTCGACATGCCGGAGTCCGAGGGTGACCTCGTCGGCGGCTTCAACACCGAGTACTCGTCGATCAAGTTCGCGATGTTCATGCTCGCCGAGTACGTGAACATGGTGACGGTCTCGGCCGTGTCGACGACGCTCTTCCTGGGCGGCTGGCGGGCCCCCTGGCCGGTCAGCACCTTCTGGGAGGGCGCGAACCACGGCTGGTGGCCGATGCTCTGGTTCGTGATCAAGGTGCAGCTGCTGCTGTTCTTCTTCATCTGGCTGCGCGGCACGCTCCCGCGCGTCCGCTACGACCAGCTGATGAAGCTCGGCTGGAAGGTCCTCATCCCGGTCTCCCTGGTCTGGCTGATGCTCGTGGCCACCGTGCGGACGCTCAAGAACGAGAACTACGACTTCGCCGACATCGCCCTCTACATCGCCGGCGGCGTCCTCGTCCTGCTGCTGCTCTCCTTCGTCGCCGACGTGTTCCGTGACAAGGCGAAAGCGGCGGAACAGCCCGCCGAGGAACCGGCCGGGTTCGACCCGATGGCGGGCGGATTCCCCGTACCGCCGCTGCCCGGACAGGAGCTTCCACCGGTGCCCCGGCGCCGCTCGCGCCGCGAGCGGGAGCTGATTGTCAGTGGTGGGCCCGATACTCACAGTGACGGATCTCTGGATGGAAAGGAGGCGTCCGATGGCTGAGGAGCCCAAGGAGGCCGGGCAGACGAAGCCCGGCTTCCAGAACCCGGTAGCCGGCTTCGGCGTGACCTTCAAGGCCATGTTCAAGAAGCGGCTGACCGAGCAGTACCCGGAGCAACAGAAGACCACCGCTCCCCGCTTCCACGGACGGCACCAGCTCAACCGCCATCCGGACGGCCTGGAGAAGTGCGTCGGCTGCGAACTGTGCGCCTGGGCCTGCCCCGCCGACGCCATCTATGTGGAGGGCGCCGACAACACCGACGAGGAGCGCTACTCGCCGGGCGAGCGGTACGGCCGCGTCTACCAGATCAACTACGCCCGCTGCATCCTGTGCGGCCTGTGCATCGAGGCGTGCCCCACGCGCGCGCTCACGATGACCAACGAGTTCGAGCTCGCCGACAGCAGCCGCGCCAACCTCATCTACACCAAGGAGCAGCTGCTCGCCGGCCTCGAAGAGGGCATGGTGGACTCGCCCCACGTGATCTACCCCGGGATGGACGAGCAGGACTACTACCGGGGCCTGGTGACGGAGGCCGCGCCCGGCACCGAGCGCCAAGTGGCCCACTCCAGGGGCGAAGTGGTCCAGGAGGCCGCCTCCACCTTCGGCGAGGACGAACCGGCGTCGGAGAAGGTGATCGGCCGATGACCCCGCACCTCGCCGCCACCTCCCTGGCGGCCTACTCGACCTCCACGGGTGAGGCCTTCCAGTTCTGGATCCTCGGCACCGTCGCCGTGCTCGGCGCCCTGTGCACCGTCTTCATGAAGAGGGCCGTGCACAGCGCGCTCTGTCTCGCCGGCACCATGATCATCCTGGCGGTCTTCTACCTCGCCAACGGCGCCTACTTCCTGGGCGTCGTCCAGATCGTCGTCTACACCGGCGCGATCATGATGCTGTTCCTGTTCGTGGTGATGCTCGTCGGCGTCACCGCGGCGGACTCCCTGAAGGAGACCATCAAGGGCCAGCGCTGGCTGGCCCTGGTGTGCGGGCTCGGCTTCGGTGTCCTGCTGTTCGCGGGCATCGGCAACGCCTCGCTCAAGGAGTTCAACGGACTCACCCAGGCGAACGCGAACGGCAATGTGGAGGGCATCGCCGCCCTCCTGTTCACCAAGTACGTCTTCGCCTTCGAAATCACCGGCGCCCTGCTGATCACGGCCGCGGTCGGCGCCATGGTGCTCACCCACCGCGAGCGCACCGAGCGTCCCAAGACGCAGCGCGAGATGGCCGAGGAGCGGGTGCGCTCGGGCAAGCACGTACCGCCGCTGCCGGCACCCGGCGTGTACGCCCGGCACAACGCCGTGGACATCGCGGGTCTGCTGCCCGACGGCACGCCGTCCGACCTCACCGTCAGCAAGACGCTGCGGGAGCGCGGCCAGATCCGTGACGTGTCGCAGGAGGCGATCAACGACCTGCGGGCGCTGGAACAGCGTGCCGAGGAACGCCTGGAGCGGGCCGCGATCGAACCGTCGACCTTCAAGCGGGCCGAGGAGGCGTCGAAGTGAACCCCGTCAACTACCTCTACCTCGCCGCCCTGTTGTTCACCATCGGCGCCACGGGTGTACTGATCAGGCGCAACGCGATCGTCGTGTTCATGTGCGTCGAGCTCATGCTCAACGCCTGCAACCTCGCGTTCGTCGCCTTCTCCCGGATGCACGGCAACCTCGACGGCCAGATCATCGCCTTCTTCACGATGGTCGTCGCCGCCGCGGAGGTCGTGGTCGGGCTCGCGATCATCGTGTCGCTGTTCCGTTCCCGCCACTCGGCCTCGGTCGACGACGCCAGCCTGATGAAGCTCTGAGGGGTCGCTGAATCGTGGAGAACCTGATTGCGCTGCTTATCGCGGCGCCTCTGCTCGGAGCGGCGGTCCTGCTCGTCGGCGGCCGGAGGCTGGACGCCGTCGGCCACTGGATCGGTACCGCCCTTGCCGCCGCGTCCTTCGTGTTCGGCGTGATCCTCTTCGCCGACCTGCTCGGCAAGAACGCCGAACACCGCACGCTCACCCAGCACCTGTTCAGCTGGGTGCCGGTCGAGGGCTTCCAGGCGGACGTCGCCTTCCGCCTGGACCAGCTGTCGATGACGTTCGTGCTGCTGATCACCGGTGTCGGCTCGCTGATCCACCTGTACTCGGTCGGGTACATGGAGCACGACGAGCGACGCCGCCGCTTCTTCGGCTACCTCAACCTGTTCCTCGCGGCGATGCTGCTGCTCGTCCTCGCCGACAACTACCTGCTGCTCTACGTCGGCTGGGAGGGCGTCGGTCTCGCCTCCTACCTGCTGATCGGGTTCTGGCAGCACAAGCCCAGCGCGGCCACGGCGGCGAAGAAGGCCTTCCTGGTCAACCGCGTCGGCGACATGGGCCTGTCGATCGCGATCATGCTGATGTTCACGACGTTCGGCACCTTCGCCTTCGGTCCGGTGCTCGGCACCCATGAGGAGCCCGGTCTCGTCGGCGGCGCCTCCGGAGCCACACTCACCGGCATCGCCCTGATGCTGCTGCTCGCCGCCTGCGGCAAGTCCGCCCAGGTGCCGCTGCAGTCCTGGCTCGGCGACGCGATGGAAGGCCCGACCCCGGTCTCGGCCCTCATCCACGCCGCCACGATGGTGACCGCGGGCGTCTACCTGATCGTCCGCTCCGGCGCCATCTTCAACGCGGCGCCCGACGCGCAACTCGTGGTCACGATCGTCGGTGCCGTCACGCTCCTGTTCGGTGCGATCGTCGGTTGCGCGAAGGACGACATCAAGAAGGCGCTGGCCGGCTCCACCATGTCGCAGATCGGCTACATGGTCCTCGCCGCGGGCCTCGGTCCCATCGGCTACGTCTTCGCGATCATGCACCTGGTGACGCACGGCTTCTTCAAGGCCGGGCTCTTCCTCGGCGCAGGGTCGGTCATGCACGGCATGAACGACGAGGTCGACATGCGCAAGTACGGCGGCCTCAGGAAGTACATGCCGATCACCTTCATCACGTTCGGCCTCGGCTACCTGGCCATCATCGGCTTCCCAGGGCTGTCCGGCTTCTTCTCCAAGGACAAGATCATCGAAGCGGCCTTCGCCAAGGGCGGCACCGAAGGCTGGATCCTCGGCGGCGCGGCCCTGCTGGGCGCGGCCATCACGGCGTACTACATGACGCGCGTGATGCTGATGACCTTCTTCGGAGAGGAACGCTGGCGCAACCAGCCGACCCGCTCGCCTGAGGCGCCGAGCGCGGAGCCCGCCGCCGAGCACCAGGGCGAGCACGCTGAACCGCACCCGCACGAGTCGCCCAGGTCCATGACGGTCCCGATGATCGTGCTGGCCTTCGGGTCGGTGTTCGCGGGCGGGTTCTTCAGCATCGGCGACCGCTTCCTGCACTGGCTGGAACCCGTCACCGGGCACGCGGAGGGCAACCCGCCGGTCAGTGCCCTCACGGTCACCCTGGCCACCATGGTCGTCCTGGTCGTCGGCGTCGCCGTCGCCTGGGCCCAGTACGGCCGCCGTCCGGTCCCGGTCGTCGCCCCGCGCGGGTCGCTGCTCACCCGGGCCGCCCGGCGCGACCTGCTCCAGGACGACTTCAACCACGTCGTCCTGGTCCGCGGCGGAGAGCACCTCACCCGCTCCCTCGTGTACGTCGACCACACCCTGGTCGACGGTGTCGTCAACGGCACGGCGGCCTCGATGGGCGGCCTCTCCGGGCGGATGCGCAAGCTGCAGAACGGCTTCGCGCGGTCGTACGCGGTCTCGATGTTCGGCGGTGCGGCGGTCCTCGTCGCCGCGACCCTGCTGATGAGGGCGGTCTGATACCGATGTCCTTTCCCCTGCTGACAGCGACGGCGGCGCTCCCGGCCCTCGGGGCGGTCGCCACGGCATCCGTACCGGCCGCCCGGCGCACCGCCGCCAAGTGGCTGGCACTGCTCGTGTCGCTCGCCACCCTGGTGCTCGCCGCCATCGTCGTGGTGCGCTTCGACCCGGACGGCGACCGCTACCAGCTCACCGAATCCCATGCCTGGATCAAGGACTTCGGGGTCCGCTACGAGCTGGGCGTGGACGGCATCGCGGTCGCGCTTCTCGCGCTGACGGCGCTGCTGATCCCGTTCATCATCCTCGCGGGCTGGCACGACGCCGACCCACTGGAGACCGGGAACAAGCGCTGGCGGCCGACGCAGGGCTTCTTCGCCCTGATCCTGGCCGTCGAGGCGATGGTGATCATCTCCTTCGAGGCCACCGACGTCTTCGTCTTCTACATCTTCTTCGAAGCCATGCTGATCCCGATGTACTTCCTCATCGGCGGCTTCGGGGACCGGGCCCACGCGCACGGCGAGGAGACGGCGTCCACGCAACGGTCGTACGCGGCGGTGAAGTTCCTCCTCTACAACCTGGTCGGCGGTCTGATCATGCTGGCCGCGGTGATCGGCCTCTACGTGGTCGCCGGGAACTTCAGCCTCCAGGAGATCGCCGAGGCCCGGGCCAACGGCTCGCTCGACATGGCCACCAACACCGAACGCTGGCTGTTCCTCGGCTTCTTCTTCGCCTTCGCGGTGAAGGCGCCGCTGTGGCCGCTGCACACCTGGCTGCCCAACGCCATGCAGGAGGCCACCGCCCCGGTCGCCGTGCTCATCACGGCGGTCGTCGACAAGGTGGGCACCTTCGCGATGCTCCGCTTCTGCCTCCAGCTGTTCCCGGAGGCGAGCAAGTGGGCGACGCCCGTCATCCTCGTCCTGGCGCTGATCAGCATCATCTACGGGGCGCTGCTCGCCGTCGGCCAGCGGGACATCAAGCGGCTGGTCGCCTACGCGTCGATCTCGCACTTCGGGTTCATCATCCTGGGCATCTTCGCGATGACCAGCCAGGGCCAGTCCGGGGCGACGCTCTACATGGTCAACCACGGGATCTCGACGGCGGCCCTGATGCTGGTGGCCGGCTTCCTGATCTCGCGGCGCGGCTCGCGGCTCATCGCCGACTACGGCGGAGTGCAGAAGGTCGCCCCGGTGCTCGCCGGCACCTTCCTCATCGGCGGCCTGGCGACCCTCTCGCTCCCCGGGCTCGCGCCCTTCGTGAGTGAGTTCCTCGTGCTGGTCGGCACGTTCGCGCGCTACCCGGTGGTCGGGATCATCGCCACCTTCGGCATCGTGCTCGCGGCGCTCTACACCCTGGTCCTCTACCAGAGGACCATGACCGGCCCGGTGAAACCGGAGGTCTCGGCGATGCCGGACCTGCGGGCGCGCGAGCTGGTGGTCGTGGCTCCGCTGATCGTGCTGTTGATCTTCCTGGGTGTCTACCCGAAGCCCGTCACGGACATCGTGAACCCGGCGGTCAAACAGACCATGTCCGACGTACAGAAGAAGGACCCCCAGCCCGAGGTGGAGGCGGCCAAGTGAGCGCAACAGCCGTCCACAGCCTGTGGACAACAGCGGCCGATCCGATCTCGAAGATCGACGCGCCGAAGTTCGAGTACGGACAACTGTCCCCCATCCTGATCATCGTCGGCGCGGCGATCGTCGGGGTGCTGGTCGAGGCGTTCGTCCCGCGCAAGTCCCGTTACTACGTTCAACTGTTCGTGTCGGTGGTCGCACTGGCCGCCGCGGTCGTCGCGGTCGTCGCGCTCGCCGCGGACGGATACGCCACGACCAAGGCCGGCATCGCCGCCATGGGCGCGATCGCCGTCGATGGACCGGCCCTCTTCCTTCAGGGCACGATTCTGCTGGCGGCCGTGCTCGGCCTGTTCACCTTCGCCGAACGCCGGCTCGATCCGGAGGCGCACGGCAACCGTGTCGACTCCTTCGCCGCGCAGGCCGCGTCCGTGCCGGGCAGCGACAGCGAGAAGGCCGCGGTGAAGGCCGGGTTCACCACCACCGAGGTGTTCCCGCTGCTGCTGTTCGCCGTCGCCGGCATGCTGGTCTTCCCGGCGGCCAACGACCTGCTGACGCTCTTTGTGGCGCTGGAAGTCCTCTCGCTCCCGCTGTACCTGCTGTGCGCGCTGGCCCGCCGCAAGCGGCTGATGTCGCAGGAAGCCGCGGTCAAGTACTTCCTGCTCGGAGCGTTCGCCTCCGCGTTCACCCTGTTCGGCATCGCTCTGCTGTACGGCTACGCGGGCTCGATGTCGTACGCCACCATCGCGCAGGTCGTCGACGGCACGGTCACCAACGTCGACCCGGCGCTCGCGGACACCATGGGCAACGACGTCCTGCTGCTCATCGGTGCCGCGATGCTGGTGATGGGCCTGCTGTTCAAGGTCGGTGCGGTGCCGTTCCACATGTGGACGCCCGACGTCTACCAGGGTGCTCCGACGCCGGTGACCGGTTTCATGGCGGCGGCCACCAAGGTGGCGGCCTTCGGCGCGCTGCTGAGGATCCTGTACGTCGTCCTTCCCGGCCTGCGCTGGGACTGGCGGCCGGTCATGTGGGGCGTCGCGATCGTCACCATGCTCGGCGGCGCGATCGTCGCGATCACCCAGACCGATATCAAGCGGCTGCTGGCTTACTCGTCGATCGCGCACGCGGGCTTCATCCTGGCGGGTGTCATCGCGACCACACCCGACGGGGTGTCGTCGGTCCTCTTCTACCTGGCCGCGTACTCGTTCGTGACGATCGGCGCGTTCGCGGTGGTCACTCTGGTCCGCGACGCGGGCGGCGAGGCGACCCACCTGTCCAAGTGGGCCGGGCTGGGCCGGCGTTCACCGCTGGTGGCGGCGGTGTTCGCGGTGTTCCTGCTCGCCTTCGCCGGTATCCCGCTGACCTCCGGGTTCGCCGGGAAGTTCGCCGTGTTCAAGGCGGCGGCGGAGGGCGGCGCGGCTCCGCTGGTGGTGGTCGGTGTGATCTCGTCCGCGATCGCGGCGTTCTTCTACATCCGCGTCATCGTGCTGATGTTCTTCAGCGAGCCGCGGCCCGAGGGCCCGACGGTGGCCGTGGCGTCGCCCCTGACGACCACGGTGATCGGGGTGGGTGTCGCGATGACCCTGGTGCTCGGCGTGGCGCCGCAGTACTTCCTGGACCTGGCGAACCAGGCGGGGGTGTTCGTTCGCTGACCCTGCGGTGCTGGTGAGGAGGGCCCCGGCTCCCGTTGCGGGAGGCGGGGCCCTTCGCATGGGGGCAGGCGCGAGCGGCGGCATGCCATCAGCCTGTGGATAACTCCGGCGCTGTCAGTTCCTGCCCCTATCGTGGAGGCAGTGGTCGAGGGACGACGTACGGGGGACACGGCTATGGGCGGGACGGGCGGGATCATCGAGATGCCAGGGATCACCGAGACGCCGGCGACGGACAGCGAGGCGCTGGCCACGCTGCACCGGGTCTTCGGGTACGAGACCTTCCGTGGCGAGCAGCACGAGGTCATCGAGCATGTGGTGGCCGGCGGAGACGCCGTCGTCCTTATGCCGACCGGTGGCGGCAAGTCGCTGTGCTACCAGATTCCGTCCCTGGTCAGACCCGGTACGGGCATTGTGGTCTCACCGCTCATCGCCCTGATGCAGGACCAGGTGGACGCGCTGCGGGCGCTCGGGGTGCGTGCGGGGTTCATGAACTCCACGCAGGACTTCGACGAGCGGCGGGTGGTGGAGGCGGAGTACCTGGCCGGCGAGCTGGACCTGCTCTACCTCGCGCCGGAGCGGCTGCGGTTGGAGTCCACGCTGGACCTGCTCTCCCGTGGCAAGATCGCCGTCTTCGCCATCGACGAGGCACACTGCGTGTCCCAGTGGGGCCACGACTTCCGTCCCGACTACCTCTCCCTGTCGCTGCTGGGGCAGCGCTGGCCCGACGTGCCGCGGATCGCTCTGACGGCGACGGCCACACACGCGACGCACCAGGAGATCACCCAGCGGCTGGACATGCCGACGGCCCGCCACTTCGTGGCGAGCTTCGACCGGCCCAACATCCAGTACCGGATCGTGCCGAAGGCCGACCCCAAGAAGCAGCTGCTCGGTTTCCTGCGCGAGGAGCACCCCGGCGACGCGGGCATCGTGTACTGCCTCTCACGCAAGTCGGTCGAGGCGACCGCGGAGTTCCTGTCCCGCAACGGCATCGAGGCGGTGCCCTACCACGCGGGCCTGGACGCCGGCACCCGCGCGGCCCACCAGGCCCGCTTCCTGCGGGAGGACGGCCTGGTCGTGGTCGCGACCATCGCCTTCGGCATGGGTATCGACAAGCCGGACGTCCGCTTCGTCGCCCACCTCGACCTGCCCAAGTCGGTCGAGGGCTACTACCAGGAGACAGGGCGCGCGGGCCGCGACGGACTGCCGTCCACGGCCTGGATGGCCTACGGGCTCAACGACGTCATACAACAACGCAAGATGATCCAGTCGAGCGAGGGCGACGAGGCGTTCCGGCGCCGCGCCGCCGCCCATCTCGACTCGATGCTGGCGCTGTGCGAGACGGCCCAGTGCCGGCGCGGCCAACTCCTCGCCTACTTCGGCCAGGAGCCGGACCCGACGGGCTGCGGCAACTGCGACACCTGCCTCGTCCCGCCGGAGACCTGGGACGGCACGGTCGCGGCCCAGAAGGTGCTGTCGACGGTGGTGCGGCTGCAGCGGGAGCGGGGGCAGAAGTTCGGCGCGGTGCAGATCGTCGACATCCTGCTGGGCAAGCGCACCGCGAAGGTCATCCAGTTCGACCACGACCAGCTGTCCGTCTTCGGCATCGGCGACGAGCTCTCCGAGGGCGAGTGGCGGAGCGTCGTACGCCAGCTGCTGGCCCAGGGGCTGCTCGCGGTCGAGGGGGACTACGGCACGCTGGTGCTGACCGAGGGCAGCGGGTCGGTGCTCCGGCAGGAGCGGGAGGTGCCGCTGCGCAAGGAGCCGAAGAAGGCGGTGACCTCGCGGTCGGCGTCCGGGTCGTCCGGTTCGGGCTCCGGGCGGGGCGAACGCAAGGCCAAGGCGGCGGCCGAGCTGCCCGAGGAACTGCTGCCCGCTTTCGAGGCGCTGCGGGCGTGGCGGGCCGAGCAGGCGCGGGAGCAGGGCGTTCCGGCGTACGTCATCTTCCACGACGCGACCCTGCGGGAGATCGCGACGGTGTGGCCCACCTCCGTGGAGCAGCTCGGCGGGATCAGCGGGGTCGGCGAGAAGAAGCTGGTGACCTACGGGGAGGGCGTGATCGGGGTGTTGGCCGAGCTGGGCGGCCCTCCCGGAGCCGGAGCCACTCCGGGTGCGACGGGTGACCCCGGCGCCGGGGCGGAGGAGTCCGCCGGTGGTGCCGCGCCGGGCTCCGGTTCGGGCGCGGGGTCGGGCTCGCAGTTCGACGACTGGCCGGAGACGGAGCCCGAGCCGGAGGACTGGATATAGGGGCTCGGAGGACTGGACAGACGGGTGGGGTGCGGCATCGGCACCGGTTTCCGCTTCGGCGGTCTCAGAGAGACCGGGTCGCGTACGCCCTGACGTCCGCGTCGGAGTCGGTGGTGGCCGTGGCAAGGGCCGCGAGGGCGTTCTCGGTGCCCGTGTGCCGGGTCAGGGCCAGGACGGCGGCCTTGCGGACGTCGGCGTTCGGGTCGGCCAGGGCCTTGGCCAGGGCGGGGACGGCCGCTTCGGGGTTCGCCGCGGCCAGGGCGGTGGCGGCGCCGGCCCGAACCTGCCAGGTGGGGTCGGACAGGGCGGACGTGGCGCGGGCGGCCAGCGGTGGAGGGCAGCCGGTGGTGCCCAGCGCACTGTAGGCGGCGGCGCGCACCAGGGCGTCGGGGTCACTCGTCAGCTCCGTGAGGGCCGCCTGGACGGCCGGGACGACCTCGGCTGTGTCCGGGACTGCGGCTCCGGCAGCGGAATCGGGGGCGGTCGGGGTGCCGGCCGAGGTGTCCGGGCGGTCGGTGGCCGGGGTGTCGGTCGGGTGTCCCGTGGTCACCGTGGCCAGGGCCTTGGCGATCTGGACGCGGACCTCGCGGGACGGGTCGGTGGTGGCCGCGTGGGCCAACTGGGCGACGGCGTCCACGGACACGAGGGCGCGTACGGCCTCGATGCGGACGGAGATGTCGGAGTCCGACAGGGAGCCCGCGAACAGGTCGGCGTGGCCCAGGCGCAGCGCCCGCAACACGTCCAGGGCGGTCGCCCGGACGACGGCGTCGGCGCCGGACACCGCGGCGGCGAGGCGGTCGCGGAGGGCCGGCTCGGGCGGCAGAGTCTCGACGAGTTCGCGCAGTGAGGCGGCCGCGGCGGAGCGGACGCCGGGGTGAGTGTCGGACAGGAGCGCGGCGAGGGCCGGTCCGGTTCCGGGCGGGGCGGTCTCCGTGAGGACGGTGACGGCGGTCCGGCGGACGGTCGGGTCGGGGTCGGTCAAGTAGGGCTGGAGGGAGGTGAGTTCGGGCTCCTCCTCGGCAAGGGCGAGGAGGGTGAGCAGGCGGGGTGAGGTCGGGGCGTCGGCCTCGGTGACAGCGATGGTCCCCGCGTGGACATCGGCTCCGGGGTGAGCGGCCGCATCGGTCCCGACGGCGAGTCCGCCGATCTCCGGAACGGCGACAGCGTGGTCGGTCCCGGTGTCCGCGGTGGGCGTCCGTTCCCGGGCCACCGGTGCCACCTCCCGTGCCCCCGCCGTCGCCACTTGCTCGGCGTGCACCTCGCCGAGGTGCCGGGAAGGACCACCGGTCGGGGTGAACTCCTCGATCGGGACGAGATAGGGAGCCACGGGACGGGCCGTGAACTCCATCGCACCAGAGGGGGACTTGTGCAGATCGAGGTGGTGGAACCAGGACGCGTCGTCGCGATGAGGGTGGTCGAGGCGGTCGTGGTAGAGGCCCCAGCGGGACTCCGTGCGGGCCAGGGAGGCGCGGGCGGCCATCTCCGCGCAGTCGCGGATGAAGGTGACCTCCGCGCAGCGCATCAGCTCGTGCGGGGTGCGGGCACCCATCTCCGCGATGTCGGCGCGCATCCGCTCGAACGCTTCCACGGCCAGGGAGAGACGGGCGCCGGACTTCGGCGGGGCCACGTAGTCGTTCACGAAGCGGCGCAGCTTGTACTCGACCTGGGGTTGCGGCGGGCCGTCCGGGTGGTGCAGCGGGCGGTAGATCAGCTCGTGGGCCTCCCGGAGCTGGTCCGGGGAGAGCTCGCCCTCGTACGGCGCGTACTGGGAGGCGTCCGCGCCCGCCAGGTCGCCGAAGACGAACGCGCCGATCATGTAGTTGTGCGGGACGCAGGCCAGGTCGCCGGCGGCGTACAGGCGGGGGACGGTCGTGCGGGCGTGGTCGTCGACGCGGACTCCCGAGGCCGAGTGGCCGCCGCACAGGCCGATCTCGGAGATGTGCATCTCGATGTCGTGGGTGCGGTAGTCGTGCCCGCGGCCGGAGTGGAAGGTGCCGCGGGTGGGGCGCTCGGTGGAGTGCAGGATCGACTCCAGCGCCGAGACCGACTCCTCCGGGAGGTGGCTCAGCTTCAGGTAGACCGGGCCCCGGTCGGAGGCCACCTCCGCCGCGAACTCGGCCATCATCTGGCCGGACCAGTAGTCGGAGTCGACGAAGCGTTCGCCGTGGCGGTTGACCTGGTAGCCGCCGAACGGGTTGGCGACGTAGGCGCAGGCCGGGCCGTTGTAGTCCTTGATCAGCGGGTTGATCTGGAAGCACTCGATGCCGGTGAGCTCGGCACCCGCGTGGTAGGCCATGGCGTAGCCGTCGCCCGCGTTGGTCGGGTTCTCGTACGTGCCGTAGAGGTAGCCGGAGGCGGGCAGGCCGAGGCGGCCGCAGGCGCCGGTGGCGAGGATGACCGCGCCCGCGCGGACGGTGACGAACTGTCCCGTACGGGTGTTGAAGCCGGCCGCTCCGACGGCGCGCCCGTCCTCCGGGGACGTCAGCACGCGCACCGGCATCACCCGGTTCTCGATCCGGATCCGCTCCCGCATCTCCCGCCGCCGCAACTGCCGGTACAGGACCTTCTTGACGTCCTTGCCCTCAGGCATCGGCAGCACGTAGGAACCGGAGCGGTGGACCTGGCGGACCGCGTAGTCGCCGTGCTCGTCCTTCTCGAACTTCACGCCGTACGACTCCAGGCGCTGCACCATGGCGAAGCCGCGGGTCGCGGTCTGGCGGACGGTGGACTGGTCGACGATGCCGTCGTTGGCGCGGGTGATCTCGGCGACGTAGTCGTCGGGTTCGGCGCGGCCCGGGATCACCGCGTTGTTGACGCCGTCCATGCCCATGGCGAGGGCGCCGGAGTGGCGGACGTGGGCCTTCTCCAGCAGGAGCACGTCCGCGCCGTGCTCGGCTGCGGTCAGGGCGGCCATGGTGCCGGCGGTGCCGCCGCCGATGACGAGGACGTCGCAGGTCAGCTCCTCGGCGTCGGTGAGGGCCGGAATCTCCGTGAGGGTGTCCACCGGGGTGCCTTTCAGTTGCTCAGGGAGGTCAGGACGTCACGCCGCAGCGCCACGTGTGCCGGGTCGTCGTGCGCCGCACGGTCGCGCGGGCGCGGGATGTCGCGTACGGCGGTGAGCCGGCCGGAGCCGAGAAGGGCCACGCGGTCGCCCAGGAAGAGGGCCTCGTCCACGTCGTGGGTGACGAAGACGACGGTCGCGCCGGTGCCGCGCAGCACCTCGACCAGCAGGTCCTGCATGCCGGCGCGGGTCTGGGCGTCGAGGGCGCCGAACGGTTCGTCCATCAGGACGGCGCGCGGGCGCGCGGCGAGGGCGCGGGCAAGTTGTGCGCGCTGGCGCTGGCCCCCGGATACGCGGTGCGGCAACTGCCGGGCGAGGTCGGCGAGTCCGACCCGGTCGAGCCAGGACGCGGCCTGGGCACGGCGTTCGTTGCGTGGCACTCCGCTGATGGCGAGCGGGAGCTCGACGTTGGCGCGCAGGGTGCGCCAGGGCAGGAGGGCGTCCTCCTGGAAGACCAGAGCGCGGTCGGCGGCGGGGCCCGTCAGCGGACTGCCGTCCTGGGTGGCCGCGCCGACGAGTGGAGGCAGCAGCCCCGCGAGGGTGCGCAGCAGCGTCGACTTGCCGCAACCCGAGGGACCGACGACCGAGAGGATCTCGCCGGATACCACTTCGAGGTCCACGCCCCCCAGCACGGGCACGCCCGGGCGGCCGAGCGTGGCCCCGCGCAGGGCGAGCCCGGCACCGGCCCGCTCCCGCCCTCGCTGCGCCGGTCGGACCTCAGACGAGCTGGTCATGGGCCACCTCCTGCTTGGCCTCGGGACGCGCCGCCACGGGGGTGGGGCCGAAACCCCGGGCCCGGGGAGCGCGCCCCCCGGGGACGTACGACGTGCGGGGCAGCCAACGGGTCAGGCGACGGCCCAGCAGCTCCACGGCCGTGGAGGTGAGCCACCCGAGGATGCCGATGGTGACCATGCCGACGAACACGCCGGGGTAGTCGACGACCGTGTAGTCCTGCCAGGTGCGGTAGCCGACGCCGTACTGGCCGGAGATCATCTCGGCGGAGATCACACAGATCCACGACACGCCGATACCGACCGACAGGCCGCCGAAGATGCCGGGCAGCGCGCCCGGCAGGACGACCGAGCCGAGGATTCGCCAGCGGCCGCCGCCCATGGTGAGCACCGCCTCCTCCCAGACGGGGGTCAGCGCACGGACCGCGTGCCGGGTGGAGACCAGGACCGGGAAGAAGGCGGCGGTGCAGGTGATGAAGACGATGCCCTGTTCGTTGGAGGGGAAGAGGAGGATCGCGACGGGGACCAGGGCGATCGCCGGGATCGGGCGGACCACTTCCAGCAGCGGGCCGAGCAGGTCCTCGGCGAGGCGGGAGCGGGCCACGAGTACGCCGGTCGCCACGCCCAGGACGGCGGCGAGGAGGAAGCCGGTGAGGATGCGGGTGAGGCTATCGGTGAGGTCCGTCCAGTAGTCGGGGCCGGAGAGCCGGTCGGCGAAGGCGCGGGCCACGTCGGCGACGGTGGGGAACTGCGAGAAGCGCAGCCACAGGTCGACGTTCGCACTGGTCAACAGCTGCCAGAGGCCGAGGGTGGCGGCGAGGGAGACGAGTCGCAGAGCGTAGCGGCGGGCCTGGCGCGGATATCGGGGTGTGTTCCCGGCCGGCGGCGGCGCGGTCACGACGCCCGCTCCATTGCGTCGGCGTATGTGATGACGCGGGCGCCGCCGTGTTCGGCGACGTACGACTGCGCGGTGGACGGGGCGACGAAGGGGAGAAGCTGGTCGCCGTCGGTCACCCAGATCGCCTTGTCGGCGAACCAGAGGGTGCCCGTGGTGGCGTCGGGGACGTAGGCGGCCCGGATGCCGGACCGGTGCTTGCCGACGTAACTCAGCAGTTCAGCAGGGGACTTGAAGGTACGGGTCGTGGTCGCGCCCTTGGGCCAGACCTCGCTCGCGGCGGGTGCGGGGGTCGCGGCGAGGCGTTTGGTGTACGTCGAGCCGAGGGCCTTCCTGACGTACTGGTCGTCGACGAAGGCGTCCACGTCCACGTAGCCGGTGAGCTTGGCCGACTTCAGGACGGACACGTCCTCCTTCAGGGCGGAGACGAGCTGGGGCTTGATCGCCGGGTCGAAGGTGGCGATGCCGTGGGCGCCGTTGTAGAGGTAGACGACCTCGGCGGGCAGGCTGGTGGCCCGGGCGACCTTCTCGGCGGCGGTCACCGGGTGTTCGGTGAGGTAGTCGGTGGCCTCGGACTGGGCCTTGAGGAAGGCCTCCAGGACGGCTGGACGCTTCTTCGCGAAGTCCTCGCGGGCGGTGACGCCGTGGAACGTGGGGAGGTTCAGCTGGGCGCCGTCGTACAGGGCTTTCGCCTTGCCCTGGAAGGCGAGCAGGCCGGGCCAGGCGACGAACTGTGAGAGCGCGTCCGTGCTGCCTGCGGCGAGGGCCGAAGCACCCACCGCGGGCTGCTGGTTGAGCTTCTCGATGTCCTTGTCGGGGTCGAGGCCGGCGCGTTGCAGGGCGCGCACGAGGGTGCCGTCGGCGGCCGAACCGATGCTCGTCGACACCTTCTTGCCGCGGAGGTCCTCGAGCGAGCCGAGCTTGGAGTCCGGGGAGGTGACGATCGTGTTGAGGCCGCCGCGGAGGTTGTAGCCGGTGACCGAGACCAGCCGGGTGGGCTTGCCGAGCTGCTTGCCGCGGGCCGCGTTGATGAGGAGCGGGAAGTCGCCCATCGAGCCGATGTCGATCTTCCCGGCGGTCATCTGGGCGGTGATGGGAGCGCCGGTGGCGTAGTCCTGCCAGTCGACCTTGTAGGTGTGGCCGTCGTGGAGGGCGTCGAGCTGCTTCTCGAAGTAACCGAGGGAGCGAAGGAGGGTTCCGGCGGTGACCGTGTTGATCGTCTTGGACTGGTAGCCGACGGTCACGGTGATCATGGAGCCGTCACCGGCCTCGGCGGTGCCGCCGCAGGCCGTGAGCGGGAGGAGGAGAAGGACGGCGGACGTGGCAGCAGCTGTGTGTTTCATGGGAGTGGGAGGCCTCTCACCGGAGGAGGTAGGGCATGTTGACCGTGACGGCTCCGGTGGGACAGCGGGCCGCGCACGGGCCGCAGTACCAGCACTCGTCGACGTGCATGTAGGCCTTGCCGTTGCTCTCGTCGATGGCGAGGGAGTCCAGCGGGCACATGTCCACGCAGAGGGTGCAGCCGTCGATGCACTTCGACTCGTCGATGGTCACGGGCACGTCGGCCCGCTGGGGCGCCAAGGGCATGGCTGTCTCCAGGAAGGTGCGCAGGCAGGGGCGTTGAGCAGGAGGGTGGTGCTTTACAGGGACCGGTGCAGCAGGCCGCTCATCGTGATGCGGTCGCCGCGGAAGCGGATGAACTCCAGGTCGACGGGGCGGCCGTCGGCGAGGTGCGTGAGGCGTTCCAGCATGAGGACGGCCGCGCCGCGGGGGGCTTCGAGTACGGCGGCGGAGTGGGTGTCCGCGTTCACCGCCTCCAGGGTGATCTCGGCGTGGCCGAGACGCTGTCCGGTGATCGCCTCCAGGAGACGGAAGACGTCGGTGTTCTCCAGGTCGGCGGCGAGCAGGGCGGTGCCGAGGTCGAGGGGGATGTAGGTGAGGTCGAGGGAGAGGGGGAGGCCGTTGAGGCGGCGCAGGCGTTCGATGTAGAGGACGTCGGTGCCGGGTGGGACGTGGAGGCGTTCGGCTACGGGGGTGGGGGCCGGGGCCGGGCCCATGGTGCGGACCTCGTTGGTGACGCGGCCGTGTTCGCGGAGGGTCTCCGCGAGGCCCATCAGGTGGTCGAGGCCGTGCGGGTACTTCTGGCCGACGACCACGGTGCCGACGCTGGGGAGGCGTTCGACCAGACCTTCCGCGCGGAGCAGGTCCAGGGCTTGGCGGACCGTGTTGCGGGAAGCGCGGTAGTCGGCGGCGAGGGCGGACTCGTGGGGGAGGGTGCCGTCCGGGAAACCGTCGGTGAGGAGTTGGTGACGGAGGAGATCGGCGAGTTGCCGGGCCTGGTCCGCGCGCAGCCGACGTCGGGTGCGGTGGGCGGCGACGGTGGTCGCGCCTTGGCCGGCGTGGTCTCGGATGCGGTCGGTGGGCGGCATGGATCGAACCATAGCGAGGTGGTAGGGAAAGCTGTGTTGCGGGAGTGTTGCGCCACCGGAGGCTCCGCCGGACGAGCCGTTGAACTGGGGTTTCTTTGAAGGTGGGGGGAGATGTGCCACCCGGGGTTCGTGGCGTGGGGCGGTGTTGGCGCTGGGATGGGTCGGCGCTGGGGGTGGGTCGTGCGGCCCGGGCCCGGCGTCGGCAGGGGTGGGTCGTGCGGCCCGGGCCCGGCGTCGGCAGGGTGCCTCCCCACTCTCGGCTCCGCTCGAGCGGGGACCCCACCCGCCAGGCGACACGATGACCCACAGCTGGGCGGAGCGGCTGGGCAAGGGCGGCTGCCGCAGCTCGGGGGCCGTTGGCGTGCGGCTGGGCCGTGCAGACGTCCGGAACTGGGCGGGGCCGTGGCCCGGAGCCGGGTCAGGTCAGGTCAGGGCTGTCAGGCCCGGGGCAAAGGCGATGAGGAGGGGGAGGAGGGGGACCAGGGCTGCCGCGGTGGTGGTGAGGAGGCGGTGCCGGGGGCCGAGACGGGGCTGGGGTTCCAGGAGGCGGTCCACGCGTTCGCCGAGGAGACGGTGGGTGGAGGCGCAGGACAGGACGCCCCGGTGCTGGTTGAGTTCGATCAGGGCCAGGGCCGTTGTCAGGTGGCCGCAGCGGCGGGAGGCCGTGTCGTCGGCGGCGAGTTCGACCAGGCGATGGGTCTGGTCGCAGAAGTGGGAGAAGAGCGGTACCTGCGGGAAGCCGGTGGCCAGCGCGGTGGAGAGGTGCAGCAGCCAGTCGTGGCGGGCCCGGGCGTGACCGCGTTCGTGGGTGAGGACGGCGTCGAGCTGGTGGTCGGTCAGCCGGTGCAGGGCACCGGTCGTGACGATCAGCTGGGGCGGGCTGCCCGGCAACCACCAGGCGTCCGGGTACTCGTCCTCCAGCACCAGCAGCGGGCCCCGCGCCGCGGGCAGCCCCGCCGGCAGGTCCGGGGCGCGTTCACGCAGGTGCGCACGGGCCTGGCCGCGGCGGCGACGGGCCTCGACGAGTTCCCGGGCGAGCATCGCGGTCGTCCACGCGGCCCCGCAGGCCAGCAGCAGTGTCAGGGCGACCGCCCAGGCCGGTGCTGCGGAGAGGTCGTAGGCCGCGGTCACGGCGGGCGGAGCCGGGGCGAAGACGTGGTCGCGGACGGTGTGGAAGACGGCCGCGGCGCCCAGTACCAACGCGGTCATACAGCACAGCAGGACCGTGGCGACCAGGCACTGCCACACCCACAGCGCGACCACCGGGTCGCGTTCGGGCCACTCGGCCCGGGTCAGGGCGCGCGGGACCGGCACGGCGGCCGTCAGGGCGACGGCACTCAGCAGGAGCAGGCTGAAAATCATGCCACGGGCTCCGGATCCTGGTCGGAAAAGGGGCGGCTACACGGGTGGCTACGGATGCGGCTACAGGTGCGGCTACGGGTTCGTCTGTGGGGCTGTGTGCGGCTGGGCGGGCGGTGCTTGCGGGTGCGCTGGCGGTGTGCGCTCGCGGCGTCTCGTACGTGCGTCCGCCCAACGCCAGTATGACGGGGCGGGGCAGCGGAGTCAGGGGGTAACGGGCACGCAAAACCTCCCCGGCCCCTTCCGTCCCGGCCGTTCGTGCCCTCGTCCCGGCCGCTCGGGCCGAATTCGCCGCGCAGCCGGACTCAGACCCACGCCCGAAACCGCCCCGATGCCTCACCTGACACCCCGCCGAACCCGACGCCCCGCCGGAGCCCGTCAGGCACCCGACCCCGTCAGGCACCCGACCCCGTCAGGCACCCGACGCCGTCAGGCACCCGACGCCGTCAGGCCCCCGTCCCCGTCAGTCCCCCCGTCCGACCACCCGCCCCACCACCTCCCCCTCCC
>JODI01000030.1 GCA_000720805.1 Streptomyces violaceoruber | reverse complement strand
CACACCTCTCTATTCGTCGGCAGCGTCAGATGTGTATAAGAGACAGGGGTTACGCGACGTCGGACCTAAAGTCGACGGGCGACGAACACGTACTCCTTGCCCGGGCGGTCCGGTGCCTCCCGGACGTCCCGCACCTCGAACCCCAGGGCGGTCAAGTCCCGCTCCACCTCCCCCCGCGCGCGGAAGCGCAGGGTCGAGTCCGACGTCAGCACCTCGCCGTCCGCGGCGAAGACATAGGTCTGGCGGAAGGCCACCAGCGGGCCGCTCACCTCGACCGTTTCGACCCAGGTCTCGACCTCGCCGACGCCCGGAATCTCCGTCACCGCGTACGACGCGTCGCGGTTCCACTCCTCCCACCCGCGCCTGGCCGGAACCCTGGTCTCGAACACCAGGTGCCCGCCGGGCCGGAGTGCCTCGTAGGCGCCGCGAAGCGTCCTCCGCCACGCCTCCTCCCCGACGATCTGCTGGGCGGCGTTCGCCGTCATGGTCGCGAGGTCGACCCGCAGCGGGGGGAGGACCGTCGCGTCGCCGTGGATCCAGCGCACCCGGTCGGCGCCCGGCTTGGCCCGGGCCACGTCGAGGGAGGCCGCGGCGGGATCGACGCCGACGACATCGACCCCGCGCTCGGCCAGCAGGAGCGCGAAAACTCCCGTCCCGCAGCCGATGTCCAGCACGCGGCGCGCCCCGAACTCCTCGGTCATCAGGACGTACGCGTCGAGGTCGCCGCGGTCGGGATCGAGGGCGTCGTAGATCGCGGCGAGCCGTGGATGTCCGAAGCACTCGTCAGCCATGCGCTCGCTCTCCGGCGTAGGTGTGGGGATGAGTGTGGGTGTGAGTGTACGGAGCATGCCCGTCATGCCGGCGGTACTTACTTTTTTGTACGTACTTGGCAGCATCCGGCGCACGACGGAGGCTGAAGGACGTCAGAAGGAAGCCGCGCGGCCCGACTCGCCCGGCCCGACAACCCTCGTGCCAGTAACCGGAGTTGAAGCATGCCCATGTCCACTGACCGACCCGCCGCCGCCGACGCCGCCGTCACCGTCCTGGGGCTGGGCCCGATGGGGCGGGCGCTGGCCGGTGCGTTCCTGGACGCCGGGTTACGGACCACCGTCTGGAACCGAACACCGGGCCGAGACCGCGAGTTGGTCGAGCGCGGGGCGGTCGGCGCGGGGTCGGCGGCCGAGGCGGTCGCCGCGAGTGCGCTGACCGTGGTGTGCGTGGTGAACTACGACGCCGCCGACGCAGTCCTGCGCGACGGGCCGGTCATCGACGCCCTCAAGGGCCGTACGGTTGTCAACCTCTCCGCCGACACCCCCGACCGCGCCCGGGACACGGCGAGTTGGGCGGAGGCCCACGGCATCCGCTACCTGGACGGCGCGATCATGACGCCGACCCCCACCATCGGCACGCCCGCCGCGGTGTTCCTGCACAGCGGCCCCGAGGACCTCTACCGGGAGCACCGGCCCGTACTGGACGCGCTCGGCGGCAGCCACACCCACCTCGGCGAGGACATCGGCCGGGCCGCCGCGTACGACATCGCCCTGCTCGACCTCTTCTGGACGGCGACGGCAGGCTTCGCGCACGCCCTCGCGGTGGCCCGCGCGGAAGGCGTCACCGCCCGCGAACTTGCCCCCTTCGCCCAGGGCATCGCAGCGATCCTGCCGCCGCTCATCGAGGAGTGGGCGGACGATGTCGACGGCGGCACCTTCTCCGGCGAGGGCAACCCGATCACCTCGGCGGTCTCCTCGATGGCACACATCATCCAGACCTCGGAGGCCCACGGCATCGACGCAGCCGTCCTGCGCACCGCCGAGGGCCAGGCCCGCCGCGTCATCGGCCTCGGCCACGGAACGGACGGGTTCATGCGGGTCACGGAGGTGCTCGGCCGACGGTGAGACGGGGGCCGGGGGCTGGGGACGGCCAGCCGGGGGGGACGGCCCGGGGGGAGCTGGGCCGGCCGAGGGAAGTGGACCCGGGCCGGTGGACCGGGGGAGGCGGATCGGGGGAGGCGGATCGGGGGACGCGGGCCCGGGCCGGCCGGCCGAGGGGGGCGGGCCCGGGCCGGCGGACCGAAGAAGCAGACCGGAGGAGGCGGACCCGAGGAGGCGGACCGGGACCCGCCGGCCGGAAGAGACCGGCCGAAGGCGGCGGGAGGAGCGGCGGAAGCCTCAGCCCTCGAACCCGTTCCTCACCAGGATCTCGTCGACCTGGGCGCGATGCGCGGCCTCCCACTCGTCCAGTGTCTCCGCAGCCTCCTTGGCCAGCTTGGCGCGGGCCGCGGTGAGGATCTCCTCGTGCCGGGACGCGGGGACGGCGACGACTCCCTCCTCGTCGGCGACCACGATGTCCCCGGCGTCGACCGGGACCCCACCGCAGCGCACCCGCTCGCCGAACGGTGTGACGGCGGACTTGGCGGCCGGGATCGGGATGACGCCCCGGGCGAACACCGGGAAGCGCATCTCCCGTACCTCGGCGAGGTCGCGGATCAGACCGTCGGCGACGAACCCGGCGATGCCCCGGCGCCGGGCGACGCCACAGACGTTGCCGCCGGCCAGCGCGTAGTCGAGGTCGCCGGACTCCACGACGATCACCGAACCGGGCGCGGCCCGGTGGATCGCCGCGTGCAGCATCAGGTTGTCGCCGACTGGGCACCGTACCGTGAACGCCGGTCCGGCGATCCGCGGTACCGGCTCCCACAGTGGCCGTATCCCGATGTCCATGACCCGCTCACGGCCCAGCAGATCGGCCAGCGTGGTCGTGGGGATGTCCAGAAACTCGGTGGTGTCGATCATGCGGCCGACGCTACCTTCCCCGTATGACTGCCGGGTCGGCCTTGTGCCGTGAGCGAGTTGGGTGCCCGGCCTCTGAGTGAGGCCGACGGGGGTTCCCCCTCTCGAACGAACTCGGGAGTGGGGCAGGGCCAGGAGCCCGCCTCTTTCTCTGTACCGCCTTCGAAGTTCGCAGGACACCAGCGACGAAGACACCAGCGACAGAGAAAGAGAAAGAAGACAGCGTGCCCAATCCCTTCAATGACCAGATCATCGAGGAGTTCCGCGCCAACAAGGGCCGGATGAGCGGTGCTTTCGAGGGCGCCCGCCTGATCCTCCTCACCACCACCGGCGCCCGCACCGGCACCCCGCACACCACCCCCGTCGGCTACCTTCCCGACGGCGGCGACCGCATCCTCGTCATCGCCTCGGCCGGCGGCTCCCCGCGCCACCCCGACTGGTACCGCAACCTCCTCGCGCACCCCCGTGTCACCGTGGAGAGCGGTGCGTTCACCTACGAGGCCCGTGCCGAGGTCCTCGCCGGCGAGGAGCGCGACGGGGCCTTCGCGCGGGCCGTGGAGGCGGACCCGGGCTGGGCGGCGTACCAGGAGAAGACGGACCGGGTGATCCCGGTGGTCGCCCTCCACGAGGTCGCCCAGGACGGCCCGCCGAACATCAACGCCGACTCCTTCGGCGAGGCGATCAAGGTCGTGCACGACGCCTTCCGCCGCGAACTCGCCCAGATCCGCAAGGAGATGAGCGCCGGTACGTCCACGCTCGGCGCCCAGCTCCGGGTGAACTGCCTGACGTTCTGCCAGGGCCTGCACAACCACCACACCGGCGAGGACCTCGGCATGTTCCCCCTCCTCGCCGACCGGCATCCGAAGGCCGCCCCGGCGATCGCCCGACTGCGCGAGGAGCACGAGAAGATCGCGGCCCTCGTCGAGGACCTCCGCGATGCGGTGACCGCCGAGGACACGGACCGGGACAGGGCCCGCGCGGAGGTCGAGCGCCTCACGAGGGAGTTGGAGGCCCACCTGACGTACGAGGAGGAGCAACTGATCCCGCTCTTCGACGCCGGAGCCTGAGCTCCCCGGGTCCCCGGGCGGCCACCGACCGAACGGTCCGGCCTCCCGGGCGGCCCCGGAGGCGGAGACGTCCTCTCCGGTGGCGACGTGTTCCTGAGCGCCGTCGACCAGGGCCGCGAGCGCGGTACGGCAGCGGTCGTGGTGATCGCGTTCCTGCTGGAGGGACTCGTTCGGGGACTCGTTCGGGTTCAGGGCGGGCTCGGCTGACGTCATACGGAGAAGGGTGGCGAAAATCGTTACCCGGTTACATCTTTTACCGAGCCTCACCCGGTCCGCGCCTACGCGAGGTGCGGCAGCCCGTCCGCCAACTGCCCGAACGCCCGCTCGGCGGCGGCCACGGCCTCCGCCCGCACCTGCGCCACCCGCTCCCCGTCCGCGATACGCCGCCAGTTGTCCAGCGCGAGGATGCGCTGCACGGCGATGATCTGGCCGGCGGCCAGCCGCGCCTCCAGACCGCCGCCGAGCGCCTCGGCGAGCGCCGTCTCGGACCGCTCCAGGTAGCCGTACAGACCGGCGGCCAGGGACGGAGTCCCGTACACCAGCGAAGTGAAGGCCAGCACTGCCGGCTCCTCGCTGAGCCCGGTGACGGGATCACACCGCTCGAGCCCGTCGAGGAAGTGCCGCCGCAGGGCGAGGAGCGGTCGCTCCTGGCCCGCGACCACCCGGGCGGCCTCCCCCTCGTGATCGGCGAACCGGTGCAGGACGAGGTCCTCCTTGGTCGGGAAGTACCGGAAGAGGGTCGGCTTGGAGATCTCGGCCGCGGCGGCGATCTCCGCGACGGAGACGGCGTCGAACCCCTTCTCCAGGAACAGCCGGATGGCGATGTCGGAGACGTTGCCGTACATCCGCCGCCTCTTGCGCTCCCGCAGGCCGACCGCGCCTGTGCCCGTCTCGCTCATACCGTGAGCGTAGCCACTGCCGCTCGGCGCTCCGGCTTCGCGCTCGCGCTTGGCCTCAACCCCCGTGGAACGCCATTCCCGGCACCACGGTCACCGGAAATCCGTCCCGTCCGCGTTGCCGTGGCTCCGGCGCCAGCGCACCAGCGCCGTTGCGATCTCTCCTCGGCTCGGCACCATGTCCAGGCCCAGCGGCCCGGCAGCCGCGCTCAGGATCTGGTGCAGTTTCCGTCCGGCTCGGTCGAGCCGATCCTCGGCGTCGGGTCCGGAAGCCAGGGACAGGGCCTCGCGGATGACATCGGTGAAGACCGACTGCGCCTTCTTGTAGTCGATGAGCAGCGGGAGATCGCGTTCCAGGCCCTTGGAACTGCCCGGCCGGATCTCCTCGACGGCAGCGCACCACAGTTCCACCATCCGGCGCTCCTGCCACTGCGGATACCGCATCAGGTACAGGTGGGTCGCCAGGTCGTACAGGGGATCGCCGACCATCGCCAGTTCCCAGTCGATCGTCCAGAGTCCGTTCCGGGGATCGATGATGAAGTTCTCCCGGTGCAGGTCCGCGTGGAGAAGGCAGAAGGGCCGTGCACTGAGACCGTCCACGTGGCTGCGGAGCCACTTGAACGAGCGGGCGTCCACTCCGAGGTCCTTGAAGAGCGTCCCGAACCTCGGCAGGTTCTCCTCGTAGACGCGCTTCTCGGTGAAGAGGACGAGGCGTTTGAGGAAACCGTCCGTGTCACCGTCGGCGGGCCGGTCCTCGTGCGCGCAGCGACGGTCAATGGTGAGAGAGTCCTGGGTGACCTGGACCATGTACGTGAAAAGCTCGGCGATCTGACGGACAACGTCCTCGGGAACGGCCGCACCGGAGGGATGGAGAGACCCGAGGGTCCTTCCCTCGATGAACCTCTGCAACCCGGTACCGCCGACGTCGAAGACGTCCGGGATGCCGGGGATCCGACCCGCCAGAGCCTTGAGCAACGCCTCCTCCGAGACGAAGCACCGTCTGTCGAACCACAGAAGATTGCTCCGCGGGTCCCGGCACTTCCATCGGACCGGATGCGGCGACGCCGTTTCTCCGGGCAGCGGAAACACATAGGTCTCGTGGTGGTAGCCACTGAGTGGCCCCTCGACCGCGCTCGGGTCTCCACTCACCTCGACCGCACGCAGTCGAGCAACGGAAGCCAATTCGGGTGACATTGCCCGTTTTCTCTCGCCTCAAACCCTGCAGCAGGGTACAGAAGGGTCCGCACACTACTCCCCCGCCGGCGAGCATCGTGCCAGAAGCCAGTTACACGCCGATGTCGGTCCCCCACTTCGACGAAGGAGCGCTCGCTTGTACGACGACTTGCCCCACGTCGTCCGAAATGATCAGGGGTGCAGCGTGTGACGTGTGGCGCGTGGGACGCCCTGGACCAGGTCGTCGAAGCTCAGGGTCGGGGGGTTGGGGTGGCGCGCGGTCGAAGCGTCCCTGAGGGCGGGAACCCTCGCAGGGGAGGTCTTCCGTCGGCCATCCGCGACGCCGCGGCGGCCGCGCCATTGGGGCAGCCGTGGTGGTCGCGTTCCTGATGACTCAGGGCCGGGTGCGCAGCACGTTGAGGATCGGCTCCAGTGAGGCGATGACCATCGTGGCGCCCGCGTCCCGCAGCAGCTTCTCCTTGCGCTCGTTACGCGCGTAGCCCAGGAACGGAACCCCCGCCGCCTTCGCCGCCGACAGGTCGGAGGGGGTGTCGCCGATCATCAGGGCCGCCGCTGGAGCCGAACCCATCGCGTTCAGGGCGCGGTTGAGGCAGTGCGGGTCGGGCTTGAGGTGGCTGAGCTGCGGGGTGCGGCCGTAGATGTGGGGGGCGAAGCAGGTGGTGAGGCCGCGGTTTTCGAGGTAGGCGCGGACCACGCTCGGGGAGTTGTTCGTGGCGATCGCCAGCCGGCGGCCCACCGCCTTCCAGGTGCGGATCAGCGGGTCGGCGTACGGTGTGGGCATCGCGGTGGAGGTCGCCCGCAGTTCCTCCTGGGTGAGCCGTTCCTCCAACTCGTCGACCAGGTCGCTGCCGGGATGTCTGCGGTCGACGGCGCGCAGGACTATGTGCGGGTCCAGGGAGCGGCGTTCCTCGTCGGTGAGGAGGCCGTGCAGGCCGCGGCCCTCGAGCCACTCCACCAGGTCGTCCGCCACCTTGTCCGCCGCGTGGCCGGCGAACAGGCGGCAGATCGGGCCGTCGAAGTCCCAGAGCACGACACGCGCCTGGTCGATCAGTTCTCGTAGTGCCTCGGTCTCCGTCGCCACGGGATCGGTCTGCGTCGCCACGCGTTCGGTCTGCGTCGTATCAGAAGTCACTAGGAGAGTGTCAGGTCCGTGGTGATGGTTTCCCAGAGGGCGTCGAACCACTTCTGGGATTCCTCCACGAACGCGGCGTCACGCCGGTCCGCCTGTTTCACGAAGGAGAAGAGCAGGGACTTGGCTCCGAGGGCGTCGTACATGTCCAGGGTATGGCTGCCCCACTCCTCCTCGCGCCGGGTCAGCATGTAGTACCCGATCAGCGCCTCCTCCTCGTTGACCAGGTACAGCTTCACCGGCGGGGTGAAGGGCAGCGCCCGGAAGGAGACGTGGACGTCGATGCCGTGGGAGGAGCGGAGCGACATCAGGTTGTGCCTGAGCACCTGCGCCTGGGCGTTGCGCATGGCCAGCCAGCGCTCGTGCACGGGATTGCCGTCCCCGCCCGCCTCCACCGCCACCGGGAAGGCGAGGTCGATGTCGCGCGAGGGGAGCAGGATGCGGACGTCGATCGACTCGGGGCGGACCCGGCCCTCGTGGATCTGGCGGACCGGTTCGCCGAGGGCCAGCATCAGGGTCTCGGCCGTGTGGCACAGGACGTCCACGCGGACGCGCGGCACCGAGAAGCCCTCGACCAGCCTCGGGGCCAGGCCGACCATCGTCGGCTGCGGCTGCTCCCCGACCGTGCGGGCGGGTTCCGCGATCCTCGGCGGGCTGCCCTTGCTGACGTTGCTCAGGAGGCCGTCGTCCTGCAGGGCGCGCAGGGCCTGGCGAACGGTGCCGCGTTCCACACCGAACTCCTCGGCGAGTTCGGCCTGGGTCGGCAGGCGGTCGCCCGCTCTCAGGCCGCCGGTGCGGATCCGTTCCCGCAGGTTGTCGGCGATCTCCTGGGGCGAGAGCTTCCTGCTGCCGTTCACTGCTTCGTTCTCCGCCACGTTCCGCGCCACGTCCTCCTGGGTCACGACCAAACGCTACAACTTCTATCCATCTATGTGGAGTTGTTTGAAAGTTGTTTTGAAGTGGCGACCAAGTGGGGACAACTATCATTGAGTTGGTTGCCAACTCGGTTCAGTTGGCGGACGCTTTGCTTCCCCTCGCCGACAGGACCCGCATCTGAAGGAGGAACACCGTGCCTGCTCTCGCCCTCCTCTCCGCCGTGTTCGTCGTCGGTGTCGAGCAGACCCTCCAGTGGAAGTACGGCGTCATCGGCGTCGTCGGTCTGCTTCTGCTCACCATAGGCATCAAGGCCAACAACCCGGCCGTCAGCTCCGCCGGGGCGGTCGTACTCGCACTGCTGGTCGCGGGTCCGGCCCTATGAGTCGACCAGGTCGACGGCAGCCCGGTCAGCTCGCTGTGGGAGACGATCAGGTCGTGAGCGTCAGCTCCGAACTGATCGTCTCCCACAGTGCGTTGAACCACAGGTGGGACTGCTCGACGAAGGTCGTGTCCCGCAGGCCGGTGCCCTGCTCGAAGGCGAACAGCATCGACTGGGTGCCCTCGGCGTCGTACGTCTGAAGGTACTCGTGGTCGATCTCCGCCTCGTGGCGGCCCAGCGTGTAGTACGCGAACAACGCCTCCTCCCCGTTGAGCAGGTACAGCTTCACCGGCGGCGTGAAGGGCAGCGCCCGGAAGGAGACGTGGACATCGATGCCATGGGTGGCGCGCAGCGCGAGCAGGTTGTGCCGCAGCACCTGGCCCTGGGCGTTGCGCATGGCCAGCCAGCGCTCGTGCACGAGGTCCCCGTCCCCGCGACCGTCGACCGCCACCGGGAAGGCGAGGTCGATGTCCCGTGAGGGGAGCAGGACGCGGACGTCGACCTTGGCCGGTTTCATTCGCCCGGCGTGGATCTGGCGCAGCGGTTCACCGATGGCGAGGGTGAGGGAGACCGAGGTCAGGCACAGGGCGTCGATCTCGACGTGCGGGGCTGCGAAGGCGGCCGCTATCCGGGGCGCGAGGGCCACCGTGGTGGGCAGCGGCGGGGCCGCGGGCCCGGTCTGCGGCCTGATCAGGCCCGGATCCGGGGCGACGGTCGCCGGGCTGCCCTTGGAAACGTTGGTCAGCAGGTGCTCCGACTGCAGGATGTGCAGCGCCTGCCGTACGACGCCCCGCTCCACCCCGAACTCGTCGGCCAGCTTGGCCTGTGTGGGCATGCGCTGCCCCGGCCGCAGCTTCCCGGACCGGATCCGGGCGCGCAGCTCGTCGGCCACCTCGCGATGTGACTTGTGTGGCCGCTGTGCCCTCTTCCGCCCATTGACGGCGGCGTGTTTAGGGTCCACGACCAAACACTACAACTTCTCGCCATCTTTCGGCAGCTCATCGAAAGGTGGTTATAAGCCGCTTCCAAGCGGAGATAAGTACTGTGAAGTTGGTCGCCAACTTGAGCAACATGGTCAACCTTCCACAAGGTTGGCCAGCAAGGCGGCCGACAGGGACCACCGTCCCGAAGGAGGACCGACATGCCGCTCATCGCCCTCACCGTCGCCGCCCTCGCCGTCGGCTTCGAACAACTCGTCCAGTGGAAGCTGGGCGCGATGGGCATCGTCGCCTTCGTCGCGCTCACCGTCGGGGTCAAGGCCAAGAGCGCCGCCATCGGCGGCATCGGAGCGGTGATCCTCGTGATGCTGCTCGCCCAGTCCGGCTGATCGGGCTCCCTTCCGGAGGGGAGCCGGGAGCCCGGTCGGTCTGCACAGCCACAACTGAAGAACGTCAGCACCCTCGCACAGCCACAACTCCATACGTATGTCCGCAGGGACCTACGACAAGCACAGCCACAACTGAACAGCTCGCTACGGATGCGAAGCAGCACCTGTCCCCGGGAGGAAGGAGCGTCAGAAGATGTCCGGGCACCAAGGACGCCTGGACGTGCGCAGCAGGGCGTCGGCCGACCGGCCGGCGCCCGCTCGTTCTTCCCGCACCCGCCCCAGCGCCACCAGCCGTACGGCCGACTCGTCGCCGAGCCACAGGGCCGCCAGGTCGGCCACGTCGAGCGTGAGGTCGGCGTCCGCGGTCGTCCGCGTACAGGACCCGCCCTCCGTCGACGCCTCCAGCCGGTACCGACCGCCGGCCAGCCCGTCCCGGTCGCTCACCTCCAGCACCAGCGCCCCCTCCCCCGCGTACGTGCGCGCCTCCAGCGCCCGTACGACGTCCAGGAGCCGCACCCACAGCCAGTCCGCCTGCGCGGTGATCCTGGCCGCTCTCGGGTCGGGCAGGAAGAACGGGAGCAGGTCGTCCGGGGCCCGCCAGCCGCTCTTCACCCGGGTGATCCAGTCGATCGAGCAGAGGTAACGCCACAGGGCGCCCTCGGCGGCCGGGGTGGACGCGATCAGCCAGTTCACGCTCGCCGTGTCGTGCGGCCGCTTGTCGTGCCAGTCGTCGTCCGAGTGGTACGAGACCAGTCCCTCGAGCTCGCCGTCCGGCGAGCGGTACGCGGCGTAGAACGGCTCGGTCCACGACGGCTCCAGCCGTACGAGTCCCGTCTGGGCCGGCCACCACAGCTCGTCGCGGCTGACCGCGCCCGGCTGGGACCGGCGTATCCGCTCATGGAGTTCGGGGCCGAGCTTGCGGACGTCGTCACCGTCCACGAGGTCGATACGGCCGCCGTCGTCCGGGCCGGGCCGTCGGAGGTCGAGGCCGGTGCGC
The DNA here is from genome assembly GCA_000720805.1 of Streptomyces violaceoruber. Taxonomy (GTDB): domain Bacteria; phylum Actinomycetota; class Actinomycetes; order Streptomycetales; family Streptomycetaceae; genus Streptomyces; species Streptomyces cellulosae_A. The sequence goes on along the minus strand of JODI01000030.1, from coordinate 84,486 downwards.
GGGACGTCGACGGTCCACTCGGTCATCCAGGTGGCGGGGCCGAAGCCGTAGCGGCCGTAGATCGGGTACTCGGCGGCGATCAGGGTGGCGACGACGTCTCCGCGGTCCTTGGCGGCGGCGAGGTCCCGGGTCATCATGCGGGTCAGCAGACCCCGGCGGCGGTGGGTGGCGGTGACCGTGACACCGGTGATGGCGTCGGCGGAGACGGCCGCGCCGCCCACGGCGGTGACCTGCTGGTCGAAGGATTTGAAGGTGGCCACGCAGCGGCCGCCGTCGAAGGCGCCGAGATAGCGGCCGGGTCGGAACAGGCTGCGGCGGGCTTCCAGTTCGCTGTCCGGGACCGTGGGCTCGCGGAGGAAGCCGGTCTTGACGGCACGGAGCCAGTCGACCAATTCGGGTTCGGTGATGGGACGTACGTCGATGTCGGGGCGCGGACGGGTCATGGGGCCACGGTAGGGGCGGGGGCGTGGATGTGCCGGGGTTATTTCCTCGCCCCCGCCATTCCCCGCCCCCGCCATTCCCGCTTCCTGGCTTCCCGGTTTCCCGCTCCGCCTCAGAAAGCCGCCCGGATCTCCCCCACCACGCCCGCTCCCCCCGACACCGGCGCCCGCCCGATCCGCTCCACCACCGGTGACTCCACGCCCATGAGCCGGAGCGCGCGTGCCAGGACGGGGCCCAGCGCGCGGCCGCCGCCGTCCTCCACCTTGAACGCGAGGGACCGGCCGTCGGGGAGGGCCACCGCCTGGACCGCCTCCGCGCCCATCTTCGACAGGGTGCCGGGGACGGCGCGCATCAGCCAGGTGTCGGGGCGGCGGGTTCCGGCGACGTACTCGGGGTGGGTGCGCATGGCCGTGGCGACACGGCCCTCGGCGGAGGCGGGGTCGGCGAGGGCGAAGGTGCGGTAGGCGCGGGCCAGGCCGGTGAGGCTGATCGCCAGCAGGGGCGCCCCGCAGCCGTCGGTGCCCACGGCCGCCACCTTCTCGCCCGCCGCGTCCTCCACCACCTCGTGGATGAGCTGCTGGAGCGGGTGTGCCGGGTCCAGGTAGGAGTCCTGCGGCCACTCGCGCAGCGCGCATGCCGCCAGCATCGCGGTGTGCTTGCCGGAGCAGTTCATGGTGACGCGGGAGCGGACCTCGCCCGACGCCAGGTAGGTCTCCCGTTCCTCCGCGTCCAGCGGGAGGTCCGGTGGGCACTGCAGGAGCGCCTCGGCCAAGCCCTGCTCGTCCAGCATCTTGTGGACCAGATCGCGGTGGAAGGGCTCGCCGGAGTGGCTGGCGGCGGCCAGCGCCAGCCGCTCGCCGGACAGGTCCAGGCCCGCCCGCAGCACGCCCGCCGCCTGCATCGGCTTGTTGGAGGAACGCGGGAAGACGGGCCGCGTCACGTCCCCGAGCGCCAGCTCCACCGCCCCGTCCGCGTCCAGCAGGACCAGACTCCCCCGGTGCCGCCCCTCGACGAACCCGGAGCGGACGACCTCGGCGAGGACGGGCGGGGCGGGGTCTCGCGGGGACGGAACGGGCGGTGTGACGGCGGACGCGGACATCGGCGGTGGCCTTCCGGACGGAGGGGACCCGCCCCGGCCACGGGCCCCGGGATCGCCGGCACGGCCGCCGTGTCACATGAGCAGGTCGTCGACTTGTGCTTCCCCTTCACGGTACCTGCGGGCGATCTCCGCGCTGCAGTCGTCCGCCGTCCGCTGCAGCCGCTGCCGGCGCCGGGACACCTGCTGCTCGTACCGCACCAGCCGCCCCATCGCGGTGTTCAGCTCCAGGTCCGTGCGGGCGTCCAGGTCGGAGAGCTCGACCTCGGCGAGCATCTCCGCGGCCAGCAGCCGGTACTCCTCGCTGTGCGGGGTGCCCAGCGTCACATGCCGGGCGGAGGAACGGTGCCGGGCCGGGGCGTCGGTGAGGATCTCCGGCAGCCGCTCGACCACCGACGCCTCCCCCTGCGCCGCCACGGACGCGGCGCCCGCGGGGGTCCGCCGCGTCAACTCGGCCCGCAGGATGTCGATACGGCCCTGCAGCAACCGCCGTACGTAGCTGAGGTCGGCCTCGTCGCGCTGTGCTTCCCGGCGCAGCGTGCGCAGTTCGGGCAGGCTCAGCACGACCAGGTCGGGCTCGTGCGGGCCGGCGCGCAGCGCGCCGGGTGGACTGTCGGTGCGTTGTACGGGTGGACTGTCGGTGCGTTGTACGGGCGGACTGTCGGTGCGCTGTACGGGCGGACTGTCGGTGCGCTGTACGGGCGGCCGCTGGCTGGTCATGCCAAGCTGCCCGGTACTCGGTGTGCTCATGTGCCTCTACCGTCCCCTCGACCGGCGTGTGAAAAGCATCGTGCCACCCCAAGTGGCCGCTATGTGACCGTGCAACCCTGATCAGCCCCGAACGGCCCCAGATGAGGGGTTGGGACCGATGAAGAGGGCTGGTGCGGAACGCGATCCGGCGCCCGGCATGATGGTCGTATGCGGGCAGTGGTGCAGAGGGTGGACGGCGCGAGCGTCGTCGTGGACGGCGAGACGGTCGGGGAGATCGACGGCGAGGGGCTGTGCGTGCTCGTCGGCGTGACCCACGAGGACACCGAGGAGAAGGCGGCCCAGCTCGCCCGCAAGCTGTGGTCCGTCCGCATGCTGGCGGACGAGAAGTCGTGCAGCGACACCGACGCCCCGCTTCTGGTCATCAGCCAGTTCACCCTCTACGGCGATGCCCGCAAGGGCCGTCGCCCCACCTGGAACGCCGCCGCCCCGGGAGACGTGGCCGAGCCGCTGGTCGACGAGGTGGTCGCCCGGCTGCGCTCCCTCGGGGCGACGGTGGCGACGGGCCGTTTCGGCGCGCAGATGCGCGTCTCACTGACGAACGACGGCCCGTTCACGGTCCTGATCGAGATCTAGGGCTCCACGGCCTCGGCCCCGACACCGCGCGGCGTCTCAGGGCGCTACGACGACTTCCTGTGCCGCCGCCGTCGAGTCCGCCACCAGCCGCGCGTCCAGCGGCACGTTCCGCTTCACCAGCGCGAGGGCGATCGGGCCGAGTTCGTGGTGGCGTACGGACGTCGTGACGACGCCGATCTTGCGGCCGTCGGGGCCCTCGTCCGCGAGGCGGATCTCGGTGCCGGCCGGAGGCAGGTGGACCTCGCTGCCGTCGAGGTGCAGGAAGACCAGCCGGCGCGGCGGCTTGCCGAGGTTCTGCACCCGGGCGACGGTCTCCTGTCCCCGGTAGCACCCCTTCTGGAGGTGCACCGCGGTGTCGATCCAGCCCAGCTCGTGCGGGATCGTCCGGTGGTCGGTCTCGAAGCCGAGGCGGGGGCGGTGCTGCTCGACGCGGAATGCCTCGTAGGCGAGGATCCCGACCGCGGGGCCGGACTTCTCGGCGTACGACTCCAGTTCGACGCGCGGAAGGAACAGGTCACGGCCGTACGACGTCTCGCGTACGACGACCCCCTCCGGGACGTCGGCGATGGAACCGGCCGGCAGGTGGACGACCGCGAACTCCTCCGTCCGGTCCGCGACTTCGACCCGGTAGAAGAACTTCATCGACTCCAGGTATTCGATCAGCGCGTCCTGGGTGCCGGGTTCGACGTGCGCCCAGGTCGTCGAGCCGTCGTCGACCAGGTACAGGGCGTGCTCGATGTGGCCGTGCGCGGACAGGATGAGTGCCTCGGTCGCCTGCCCCGTGGGGAGGTCGCTGACGTGCTGGGTGAGCAGCAGGTGCAGCCAGCTCAGCCGGTCCTCGCCGGAGACGGTGACGACTCCGCGGTGCGAGAGGTCCACGAAGCCGGTGCCGTCGGCGAGGGCGCGCTGCTCGCGGAACAGGTCGCCGTAGTGGGCGGCGACGCCTTCGTCCACACCTTCGGCGGGGACGGCGCCGGGCAGGGTCAGCAGGGGGCTTTTCATATGCCTAAGCCTACGACTCGGTAGTTGAACCCTTGAGTGAAGAAGTCCTGGAGGCCGCGTGGGAGGCCTTGCGGGCGCAGTCCTCGCACCGGCCGAAGATCGCGAAGTGCTTCATGTCCGTGTCGAAGCCGAACTCCTCCCGGAGCTTGGCGGTGAACTCGGCGGCCACGCTCACATCCGCCTCGATCACGTTGGTGCAGTCCCGGCAGACCAGGTGGATGTGGTGGTGCCGGTCGGCGAGGTGGTACGTCGGCGCACCGTGCCCGAGGTGGGCGTGCGAGACGAGCCCGAGCTCCTCCAGCAGCTCCAGCGTGCGGTACACGGTGGAGATGTTGACCCCCGACGCGGTCTTCCGTACTTCGACGAGGATGGCGTCGGGGGTCGCGTGCTCCAGGGTGTCCACGGCTTCGAGCACAAGTTGCCGCTGCGGGGTCAGCCGGTAACCGCGCTGCCGCAGATCGCTCTTCCAGTCGGTGCTCACCACAGCGTCCAGTCTAGGGCCCCGTCACGGACCCAGGTCGGGTCCGAACGGCAGCGCGCCCGTCATCAGCAGGTCGGCTAGCAGCGCGCGGTACTCCCCCGTGGTCCGGGCGATCTCCTTGTGGATGCGGACCTTTTCGTCCAGAGCGCCGAGGGTCTCGCCGATGGCCTTCTGTTCGGCGAGCGGAGGCAGGAGTACTGGGAGATCGCCCAGGTCACGCAGACTGATCGAGGGGATCGTCGCGCCGGCGGCGCGCCTCGCCATCCACCTCTGGGCGGCGCCCGCGCTCAGGTATCCGGTGAGGTACGCCGCCAAGGACAGGTCGGGAGTGCCGAGCCGCAGCCTGACCAACTGCGTGTACAGCCACTCGTGCTGCTCCCCGGTCACCAGGGCACACCGGCCGACCGTACCGGTCCGAGTGAGGAGCAGGTCGCCCTCGGCCAGCCGGTAGCGCTCCAGGGTCCGTGCCTTGGCCGGGTCCAGCCCGACGCGCTCGGCCTGGACGATCCGTTGGTGGACCAGGTCCCTGGGCAGGACGAGCGGTACACCGTCGTCCGTGCCGGTACGGTCGTCCGGGCGGATGTGTGGTCCCACCTGCAACGAGCACAGGTCCCTGAGGAAAAGGCGCTGCCACCCCGCGGGCAGGAGCGCCGGGTCCTGGCTTCGGCCGGTCACAGTCCGTACCTCCTCAGCCGCTCTTCGAGGGCGCTGTCGGCAGCCCGTGCCTGTTCGCCCAGCCTGCCCAGATCCTTCGACAGCTGTGCCAGCCGGTCCTTCGCGGCGGCCGGGTCGACGGCGGCGGCTTCCATCGGTGCGTCACCGTGCACGAGCAACGGCGGATCCATGCGGTAGTCGAGCCTCGCGATCGCCTCGGGGTCCACAACCCTGCTGAGCCCCGGCGTACCGGCATGGTCCCGCCCCGCCTCCCTGGCCTGGCGCCAGGACACGTATGCGTGAACCAGCCGGTCGACATCGCTGTCCGACAGCGAGCGGCGGTTGCGCCCTGCCATATGCCCGAGCCCGGCCCCGTCCACGAAAAGGACCTCTCCGGGTCGCCCCTGGGGAGAGCGCAGGAACCAGACCTGCGTCTGGATGCGGGTCAGTTCGAAGAGCTGGGCGGGGAGGGCCATCACGCACTCGACGGCACCGTCCTCGACCATCCTGGCTCTCACCTGACGTTCCGCACCGCCCTGGAAGGCGGCTCCGGAGGGCATGAGTACGGCGGCTCTGCCGTCGGGGGCGAGCCCCGAGAGCACGTACTGGAGCCAGTCGAACTGCAGCGAGGCCGTCCGGACGTACGCGTACTGCCAGGTTTCCTCTCTGTCCACCGTGGTGGTGACACGGCCGGCGCCGAACGGTGGGTTGGTCAGCACCGCGTCGAACCCCCCCGGCGGGTCGGGGGGGATCCCTGCAGGGCTCACCGGTCCCGGTGCCAGACGGGGCCGCCCGCCGTGCAACAGCACGTTCATCCGCGCCAGCCGCAGCATCCCCTCCTGCGGCGCCCGGCCGCTGATCTCCTCCGGTGCCTCGCCGCCCCCCCGCTCGGCGACCGCGTCCAGATACGCGCACAGCAGTTCCCCGCTTCGGCAGAAGGGGTCGTGCAACCGCTTCGCCGCAGGACCGTGGCCGGTCAGGGCCCGCGCCATGACCCGACTCACCGAAGGGGGCGTGAAGAACTCGTCGGCCGCTCTGGCGTCCGTGTCCCGAAGGAGCGCGAGGAGGCGGTCGAAGGCCTGTCGGCTTTGGTCACGGGACGCGGGCGGATTGTGGTCCAGGAACCGGATGACGTCGGACAACGGCAGCTGTCCGTACTCCTCCGGCACCTCCAGATCCCGCAGCGCGGCTCCCGGGTCCTGGACGTAGTGGGCCCACCGTTCGTCGTCCTGACTCTGGACGAAGACCAGGGACAGCAGCAGGCTCACGTAGTCGGACATGCGCAGCCGGCCGCGCCACCGGTCCGCGTCCCGCCACGCCAACTGCTCGACCGCCGAGAGCAGGGTCCCCGACCGGCTGCCGCCCAGGGCGGAACGGAAGCGGTCGCCGTACGTCGTTCCCGCGGACTCGCCCGGCTGCAGCGCGTTGGACGGGATCGTACGGCCGGACAGCCACTCCAGAACCTGGTCGGCCCGGAACGCGTCGGGCTCCGTGCTCCCGGTGGGGGGAGCGACCGGTGCCGGGAAGTCCGGGTGGCGGCGCTCCCAGTTGGTGACGGCGGGGCGCCGCACTCCGGCCAACCGGGCGATGTCGGAGCGCGAGACGAGCACGTCCCCGAAGTCACTCAAGAGGAATCCTCCTTGCCATCGAGCACGGACCGGAACCGGTCCCTCGCCCGTACCCCCTTGGCCAGGTCCGGGCTGAGAGCCTCCAGCACCCGGTAGATCCTGGCATGGTGGGCCTCCAGGTCCTCCTCGTGGATGGGCTCATGGTGCATGACGCGGTTGCGCAGGCGGACCAGAGCGCGCAGGTCGGCATGCAGGGCGTCACGACGGCCCGTGTAGTACGGAGAGGCCTTGTGCAGGGTCGGCACCCAGAAGACCCGGTCGTAACGGGACACGAGCAGGGTCACCCAGAAGCCGAACGTGAGCTCGGTGACGACGTCGTCGACGGTGACCGACCGCCTCCGCCGTTGCTGCACCCTCGCCCGCTCCCTCTCGTTGCTCTCGCACTTCCTGCGCGCCTTGGCGACGAGGTCCTGCCCTCCCCCGTCGAGCGGGGCCACCTCCCACCAGTCCGGTCTGCCGTACCTGAGGACCAGGCAGCCGTGCAGGGCGTTGCGCACAGCGAGTTCGACGTGGTGCAGCGGCGTGTACAAGGCCTCCGACGCCTCGACGTTCCACTGGTACAGCCGCATCGCGGCATCCGGGTCTCCCGCCACCGCACGCAGGTACGGCTTCATGCGCGGCACCGAGAAAAACCGCTCGACCCACCCAGGCATCCTTCCGGCCACCGTTCCCCCTCCTTCTGGGCACACGAATGCCCGGGACGTTCTCTCCTCACGGAAATGACTCGCTGTGCTAAAGTCGACGGCGAACGTTCTGGGCCGCCTCTGCGTGCATGCCACCCAGGACACGGCTTGACGGAACCCCGACCGCAGTGCAAGTGCGGTCGGGGTTCCGTGCGTTGGTCCAAACGATAGCCGGCAGTAGTGGCGAGATCAAGCGCATTGCAGTGCACTCGCGTTTGTTAACCCCCTTCAGGGTGTGAAACAGGGCCCCGCAGCTGTCCACGAGGCCCTGTTCGCCGTTTGCTCTGCTACTTGAAGAAGGCGATACCGTCGTCCGGCATGTCGTCGGGGAGGGCCTTGGCCCAGCGCTCGACGTCCTCGGGGGTGACGACCTTCTTCAGGTGGGCCGACATGTAGGGGCGCAGCTCGACCTCGGGGGTCTGCTTTTCGCCGACCCACATCAGGTCGCTGTTGACGTAGCCGTACAGGCGCTTGCCGCCGGTGTACGGGCCGGAGGCGGCGGTGCGCGCGACCGCGTCGGTGACCAGGTCGATCTGCGGTTTCTTGGCCGCGAGCTCGCCGTACCAGATCTCGACGACACCGTCGTCGCGGGTCATCGTGACCTCGACCTTGCGGTTGGCGTCGACGCGCCAGAAGCCGGACTCGGACTCCAGGGGCCGGACCTTGTTGCCCTCGTTGTCCAGCACCCAGGTGTGGGAGCGGTACTCCAGGAAGTCCCGGCCGTCGTGCGTGAAGGTGACCTCCTGCCCGAAGTTGCACTTCTCGGAGCCGGGGAAGTCGTGCACGCCCGCGCCGGCCCAGTCGCCGAGCAGGAAGACGAGAGGCACGAGGTCCTTGTGGAGGTCGGACGGGATCTCGATCATGAGCAGCAGTTCCTAGACGTGGGTCAGCGCTGGCCCTGGTACAGCTTCTTCACGGTCAGCCAGGCGAAGCCGAGCACACCGACGCAGACCAGAATCAGCAGGGCTTCGAAGAAGATCTCCACGGGGGTGCTCCTCGGACGATCGTGGTGGGGCAGTGCACAAGACACGGACAGGGGACAAAAGCCGGGCCCCAGCTTACGCGGCCGGAACCCGGGCCTCGGTGTGAGGTACGCCCTCGCGGCTCAGCCCAGCAACTGGCTCTGCAGGACCACCGTCTGCTGGAACGGTACGGCCTTCGCGGCGCCCTTGCGGGACTGGATGACCACTCCCAGGACGTCACCGGCGGACAGGTACGCCTGCCGGACCTGCTCGGCGCCGTACGGCCTGCTCTCGGCGTAGACCGAGCGTGGAACGTTGTCGACCATGGCGATCCCCGTCAGGTCGTCGTCGTGGGTGAGCGACTCGGTGCCGCGCAGCAGGTGGACGGGGGCGTCGTACGGGGAGATGCCGCTGCTGAACAGCTCGTCGACGACGGTCGCGGTGTCGAAGTGGAGGAGGTAGACACGGGTGTGCGTGCCGTCCTGGGTCGTCCAGCCGCGGGCCGCGATGTGCCGCAGACCGTCCTCGGTCAGCCGCTGCCGGAAGTCGTCACGCTCCTCCGGCGCGTACTCCGCCAGGAAGTCCTTCGTCGCCAGCCAGCCGTCCGTACCTCGCAGCGCCTTGTCCTCCGTGGCGCCCTCGGGCGCGGGCAGCAGCAGGGCGCGCAGGTCGGCGTAGTGCGCCCCGGCCTTGTTCACCTCGGCGAACGGCTCCGGGCTGCCCGACGGCAGCGGCGGCTTCGCCAGCTCGGGATAGTCCCACCGCCCGTCCGACTGCGTCGCCAGCCCCGGTACGTCCGTCCTCTCCATCCGCGTGATCCCGTACGCCGTCCCCGCCCCGACCGCCGCGAAGACGACGACGGCAGCGGTCCAGCGGAGCACGGCCCGCAGGAGTCGGCGGTTCCTGGGCGGGGCGGCCACGGAGGGGGGAGGCCCGGGCAGCGGGGTCTCGGGCAGCGGGGTCTCGGGCAGCTGGAGCGGCAGGAGGGCCTCCCCGGCCGTCGGCTTCGTGGTGTGCGGCTGGTTGGTGGTCATATCGCCTCCCCCGGGTCGGCTATGCGGTCGAGTTGGCTGCGCAGGAGGGTCGCCACGCCCTCGGCGTCGAGCAGCTCGGCTCCCTCGGCCGTGACGGTGACCAGGACGTCACCCTCGTAGGCGGAGCAGTACATGGTGTCGAGGTCCGTGTCGTCGTCCTTCGGCGGCAGGAAGCACTCGGCGTTCTTGTGGCCCTTGATCTCCGGGCCCTTGCGGTAGACGTCCAGGGCGTCGAGGAAACCCCGCTGGAAGGTGGAGATGTCCTTGACCGCCCCCCTGGACTTCATCTGGACGAGGACGATGCCGACCGTGTAGATCTCCCGGTCCCGGCCGAGGTAGCTGCGCATCGCCATGCCGGTGAGCTTCTGCCGGTCGATCTCCTTCTCCAGCCGCTTGCGCCGGGTGCGCGGGAGACCGCTCAGCGACTCCTTGCGCAGGGCGGTCGCCTGGGCCCCGCTGAGCTGCGCGTCGGAGCCGTACGCGCCGAGGTCGGGGCCCCGAGTCCAGGTGTCGGTCCCGTACGGCACCAGCATCCCGCCGAGCCCCTTGGCGGCGGGCGCCTTCTTCTCGTCCGCCGTGGCCCTCGGGAACTTCCAGACGGCGGCACCGGTGTCCCGGTCGGCGTCGTTCACGGTGACGACGGTGAACCCGACCCCCGCGACGACGGCCCCCGTCGCCAGCAGGGCCCCGGCGGCGGTGGCGATACGGCGGCGGATGACGGAGTTCCTGACGGGCGGGGCGGGGAGCGGCGCCGGGAGGACACCATCGGTGGGCTTGTCGGTCACAGCCGCTCCATCTGCCGTGTGGCCAGGTCCAGAATCGTCTTTCTGGCGATCGGCTTGCTGCCGTAGACCGAGATGTCCATGGCGATGTCGCCGCGCCAGGCGTGTGCCTCCGCGGTGTACAGCGGCAGGTAGCCGGCCTTGGTCACGGGCGCGCGGCGGACGTACGCCATTCCGTCGGCGGTGCCGGGGATGGCGTAGCTGTCGGTGGAGTTGGAGTTCCGGCCGTTCTCGGCCCAGTATTGGCCGCCGTCCGTCCAGTCGGCGGCACCGCGGGCCTCCTCCTGCCGGAACTGGAGCAGCCGTACCTCGACGTTGGTGGTGCCGCCGGTCTTCCAGCCCGTGGCGGCGGCCCGGCGGAACTCGCTGTCGACGAGGCCGCCGAACGCCTTTTTCGGCTGCTTGTATTCGTCAGCGGACTCGGCAATGCCTCTCCAGCCCGCCGGCAACGCGTCGTCCCTCGCCCCCCTGGGCTTCTTCAGCAGCAGCTTGCGCAGGTCGCCGTCGGTCTTCACGCGGCGGTCCCTGGCGGCGGACAGCGGCTCGGGTCCCTCGCCCTTCTCCTGCCGGAGCGTCGGCTGCGACAGCGATGCGAGCGGCGTCGGCTCGCGGTCGGCCTGGACGAGGTAGCCGACGCAGGTGCCGACGACGAGACCGAGCACGACGGCACCGGCGATCAGCAGCGCCGTACGCCCTCGGCGACGCGGCCGGGCCGCTGCGGGCACCGCGCCCCGGGCGCTCGCCTCCTCATCGGATGCCGCCTCTTCGGGTGGTAATTCGGGTGGTAATCCGGGTGGTAACAAGACGTCCCCCACAGAACGTGATCGCGCATTCCCTATGCGCGCTCACAGGAGACCCATGGCCCACACCCCGAGTTGTAAAGGAGTTGATTACGATTCGGGCATGGCGAAGAAGCTCGTGATCAAGGTGACGGCCGGGGCGGACGCCCCCGAGCGCTGCTCTCAGGCGTTCACGGTGGCGGCGGTGGCCGTCGCCAGCGGGGTCGAGGTGTCCTTGTGGCTGACGGGCGAGTCCGCCTGGTTCGCCCTCCCGGGCCGCGCGGCCGAGTTCGATCTCCCGCACGCGGCCCCGCTGCCCGATCTCCTGGACTCGGTCCTCGCGGCCGGCCGCGTCACCCTGTGCACCCAGTGCGCGGCGCGCCGCGACATCGCGGAGAAGGACGTCATCGAGGGCGTCCGCATCGCCGGCGCCCAGGTCTTCGTGCAGGAGGCCCTGGGGGACGAGACGCAGGCGCTCGTGTACTGAGATCCACGGGGGCGGCACGACTCTCCGCCTACCTGTCTCCGCCTACCTGGGCCGCTTCTTCCCGTCCAGCTCGTCCCACCACTCGTCGGACGTCGGGTCGCCGGACGGGTCGTCCCACCAGCGGTCGTCGGGGCCGCGTCGGTTCGCGACGATCGCGGCGAGCGGCGGGATGACCATGGCCACCACACACATTCCGACGGCCACGGGAACCGACCAGATGCGGACGACTCCCCAGGCCAGGACGAACAGCGCGATGCAGGTGCCCATCATCGCGAAATAAGCGCGTCGTCGGCGGGCCAACATACGTCCAGGGTAGGCCGGAGAACGCCGAAGGACCGCACCCGGGCGTCCAGCGCACAGGTGCGGCCCTTCGGCCGTCAGGTTCTGCTCAGACCGCGATCGCGACCTCCGCCAGGCCGCCCTGCTGGGCGACGACCGTGCGGTCGGCGGTGGCGCCGGGGACGAGGGCGCGGACGGTCCAGGTGCCCTCCGCCGCGTAGAAGCGGAACTGGCCCGTCGCGGAGGTGGGGACCTCCGCCGTGAACTCGCCGGTCGAGTCCAGGAGGCGGACGTAGCCGGTCACCGGCTCGCCGTCACGCGTCACCTGGCCCTGGATCGTGGTCTCACCGGGCTTGATCGTCGAGGCGTCGGGGCCGCCGGCCTTCGCTCCACACATGTCGTACTCCTGAAGGGTCCTAAAAGAGGCTGAAAGGTCGGTCGGGGTGCTTACTTGTTGGCGCCGAGCTCGATCGGAACGCCGACGAGACTGCCGTACTCGGTCCACGAGCCGTCGTAGTTCTTGACGTTCTCGACACCGAGCAGCTCGTGCAGGACGAACCAGGTCAGGGCCGAGCGCTCACCGATGCGGCAGTACGCGATGGTGTCCTTGGACAGGTCGACCTGCTCCTCGGCGTAGAGCTCCTTGAGCTCCTCGTCCGACTTGAAGGTGCCGTCGTCGTTGGCGTTCTTCGACCACGGGATGTTGCGCGCGGACGGGACGTGACCCGGACGCTGCGACTGCTCCTGCGGCAGGTGGGCCGGGGCGAGCAGCTTGCCGGAGAACTCGTCGGGCGAGCGGACGTCGACCAGGTTCTGCGAGCCGATCGCGGCGACGACGTCGTCACGGAAGGCGCGGATCGCGGTGTTCTGCGGCTTGGCCTGGTAGGTGGTCGCCGGGCGCTCCGGGACCTCCTCGACCAGCTCGCGGGCGTCCAGTTCCCACTTCTTGCGACCGCCGTCGAGAAGCTTGACGTTGTCGTGGCCGTACAGCTTGAAGTACCAGTAGGCGTAGGACGCGAACCAGTTGTTGTTGCCGCCGTAGAGGATCACCAGCGTGTCGTTGCCGATGCCCTTCGCCGACAGGAGCTTCTCGAAGCCCTCCTGGTCGATGAAGTCACGGCGGACCGGGTCCTGCAGGTCCTGGGTCCAGTCGATGCGGATCGCGTTGCGGATGTGGTTCTTCTCGTAGGCGGACGTGTCCTCGTCCACCTCGACGATCGCGATGGCGGGGTCGTCCAGGTGCTCCTGCACCCAGTCGGCGTCAACCAGGACGTCGCTGCGGCTCATGCTCTTTCTCCTCCGGGGCAGTTACGGCGGGGCGTGCGAGTCGAGAGGCGTGCGCGCGCTCGTGCCGAGGGCAGCGCACGGATGCCCTGATCAGGGCGGGGGATGCGGAAGTCTGCGCTTCCGCTCAGAAGGTGCGACAGAGCATGGCGGCGACGCGGCACAGGTCTACTGCCCGCCGCTTCGTGAGGTCCGCCTGTCGCTTCATGCGGTCGATCGTAGGGATGGACAGGCGGGCGTGTCACCGGCGTGTCGTATTCTGAGACGCGATCGTCCGGAATATGAGAAAAGATGGGCGTCCGGGCCGCGGTCCACGAGTCCCGGGCGGATACTGCCGTCACCACATCTGCGGTACGGACACAGCCGTCTCGCCACTCGGACGGCGGTGGTGGCCGGTGTCCGTGTCCGTCCTTACCCCGCCAGCCGGACGCCCGAACCCTTCACCGCGATCTCCACACCGCTCTTCGCCGCCTGCACACTGTCCAGCTTGATGCCGCCGGGCAGACCCTCGATCTTCTGCTCGAAGTCGGTGATCGTCCGCACCCGGTTCTCGGCGAGGTCGGCAGCGCCGAGCGAGGGCAGCGAGTCGGCGTGCACCTTCACCGTGTCGCCCTGGACGGTGACCGTGCTCAGTACGTAGACCGGGTCCGGCAGCTTGGTGCCGAGAACCGTCGCGTCGACCTCGACCTTGATCTTGCCGTTGCCGCCGTCGGAGAGGCCGACGATGTTGGCGGTGACGCCGGGGGCGACCTGGGTGGGCTCGGACTTGGCCGCCTTGAGCAGCTCGGCGTAGGTGATCGACGCGGTGCCGGTGGCGGTGGCCGCGGTGGCGGAGCTGTAGTCGCCGGAGAATGCGACGCCCTTCATGTCCGCCCGCAGGTCGTCGATGCGGATCGTTCCGCTGCTGGTGCCGGTGTCCGCCTCGTAGCCGTCGATGCCGACCTCGACGTCGTCCAGCTCGCCGCCGGCCACCTGGGTGAGGAAGGGGAAGCCCTTGATCGAGACGTCCGGGGTGGCGGCCAGGTTCTCGCTGGTCTTCAGCTTGTCCGCCACCTCGCCCTCGGCGAAGTTCACCGCGACGCGGTCGGCGATCACGAAGAGGCCGCCGAGTATCACGACGAGGATCAGCAGTATTCGCAGGGCGCGCATGCGGTGGTTACCCCCAGGGCGGCGTGTTCGCGACGGCCGGGTGACCGTCGAGCGCGAGAGTAACCCTGCCCGCTGTGCGGTTCGGAAAATTGTCGATCATCTGTGACAGGACGGGACAGGCTCCGGGCCTCGGCGACGGCCTTGAGAAACCGTACGACCGCGAGTGCCTGATCCGCCCGCGCTGATGCGCCGGACGGGTCCTACCCCAGCGCCCGCCCCAGCACGTACACCGCCGGTGCCGCCGCGGCCAACGGCAGCGCCACGCCCGCCGTGAAGTGCACGAACCTCGACGGATAGTCGTAGCTCGCCACCCGGTGTCCGATCAGCGCGCACACCGCCGCGCCCGCGCCCAGCAGCGCGCCCTTCGCGCCCAGACCGGTCATCTGGCCCACCGCGATGCCCGCGCCCGCGGCGGCGAGCAGCGAGACCAGCACGGAGGCCGGGGTGGGCAGGGGCAGCGCGCGGGCCAGGACGGCGACCGCCACCGCGGCGGCACCCACGGTGACCGCGTCCGGTTCGGCCGCGAGGTGTCCGGTCGCGACGATGGCCAGGGCCGCCGAGGCGACGGTGGCCATCAGGCCGTACATCCGCTCGTCCGGCTCCGCGTGCGAGCGCAGCTGGAGGACGAGGGAGAGGAGGACCCACACGCCCAGCGTGCCCAGGATCGCGGCGGGCCCGTTCTCCCGCCCGGCCACGAGCAGCGCGGCGTCCGCCACCAGCGCCCCGAGGAACGCCAGCGCGATGCCCTGCCGGGCGGGCCACATCCCGTTCAGCCGGAACCAGCCGGCCGCCGTCACCGCCTGGAGGGCGACGAGGGGGACGAGGAGGGCGTACGACCCGATGGCCGCCGTACCGGACAGCAGCAGTCCGAGGAGCGCGGTGAGCGCGGCGGGCTGCATACCGGGTTCGATGACCGGGGACCGGCCTTCGAGGCGGGCCCGCTGGGCGTCCGTGATGCGCGCGTTGCCGGCGACAGTGGCGGGACCGTAGGTAGGGGCGGCCGGATCCCCGGCCGCCGCCGGTGGCTGCGGGCGGGGGGCCTGAGGCTGCGGTTGCCGGGGGGTCTGCGGCTGCTGCGCCGGGTAGGGCGAGTGGGGGGCGGCGGCCGCCTGCTCCGCGGACCCCTGCTGCGGCAGATACGCCGTCTCGGCGGGCGGCACGGGCGAACCCGGCCGCACCGGGGCGTGCGCCTGCGTCTCCCAGGTCTGGCCCTGCCACTGCTGCGTGTACTGCTGGGCGGCCTGCGGATCCTCGTAGGCCTGCTGCCAGTACGGGTCGTACCCCTGGTGCTGCTGCCCCGGATGCTGCTGCGGCTGGTGCTGCTGCTGCCCGTCGTACTGCTGTCCCTGGTGCTGCTGTCCCTGGTGCTGCTGGGCTTGATACTGCTGCCCGTCGTACGGCCCGTCGTACGGTCCCTGGTACGGCTGGTTGGTCATCGTCACCCTCCTGCGAACGGCGGGAGCACCTCGACCGTGCCGCCGTCGGCCAGCCGTACCGTCTCATGTCCGCGGGTGCCCACGGGGTCACCGTCGACGAGGAACGAGCAGCGCAGCAGGACGCGCACGAGTTCGCCGGGGTGTCGCCCGCGCACGGCGTCCAGCGCCTCGGCGAGGGTGTCCGCGTCGAACAGCTCCTCGGCGACGCCGGCCGCGGCCTTCGCGGCGGCCCAGTAGCGCACCGTGACCTTCGCCATCCCGGTTCCTCAATCAATCGGCAATCGTCGGCAGTCAATGGGCCGTCAGTCGGCCGTGTACACGGCCAGGCTAGCCCGCCCGGCCGACAGCCCAGTCTCCGATACGGGTGAGCAGCTCGTCTCCGGCGGCGTGTTCCGCGTGGCCCATGCCGGGCTCCAGCCAGAGTTCCGCGTGGTCGCCCGCGGCGGCGGCCAGCATGCGGGGGTGGTCGAGCGGGAAGTAGCCGTCGATGGCGCCGTGCACGATCAGCAGGGGCGTCGGCGCGATCCTCGGGACCGCCTCCACCGGGGACACGGGTACCGGGTCCCACTCGCGGTGGTGGATACGCGTCCGGAAGCCGTAGCGGCCCACCAGGCGTCCCGTGGGGCGCGTCACCAGCCAGTGGAGCCGGCGCATGGGGGCCGTGCCCCGGTAGTACCAGCGGGCGGGGGCGCTCACCGAGACCACGGCGTCCGTCGCAGCCTCCACGCGCCCGGCGTGCACCCGCTCCCGCTCGGGCGGGTTCGGGCCGTAGAGCGCCGCGTGCCGCAGGGCCACCGAGCCGCCCATGGAGAAGCCGACGGTGACCACGCGCCGGTGTCCGAGCGAGCGGGCCCACTCGACCGCCGCCGCGAGGTCCAGCACCTCCCGGGCGCCGACCGTCGAGTGCCCGCCGGAGGCACCGTGGCCCCGGAAGGAGAAGGTGACCACGGCGCCGTATCGCGCGAACGCGGCCGCCACCCGACGAACGTGCGGACGGTCCACGTCACCGGTGAAACCGTGGGCGATGACGAACACCGGATCACCCACCGGATCGCGCCCCGTATCGCTCGCAGGACCGCCCACCGGTTTGAACACCGGGTCGCCGGGAGATGACGTCGAGGCGTCGTATACGGCGGTACCCGGGTCGTATACGGAATCGATCGTCACACCATCGGCGGTGTGCAGAAACGTCCGCAATGGAGTGCGTCTGCTCGTCTCAGAGTGCGGACGATTCGTGGATCGCGCCACATGACCTGCCGAACTCGTGCTCATGTGGGCTATTCTCCTGGACAGAGGACCTGGGCAGCGTAGCCCCCGGGTCCTTTTGTGCTTTCGGAAGCGTTGTATACGAAGCGGGAAACCGCAGGTGTACGGGGCCCCGTGATCGCAGAGCAGTGCCGCACCGCACCACGTCCTCGCAGGGACCGAGGAGGAACCAGACGTATGAGTTCTCTGCTGCTCCTGACCAACGCCCTCCAGCCGTCGACGGAGGTACTTCCCGCCCTCGGCCTGCTGCTGCACAACGTGCGCGTGGCTCCGGCGGAGGGGCCCGCCCTCGTCGACACCCCGGGTGCCGACGTCATTCTGATCGACGGGCGCCGTGATCTGCCGCAGGTCCGCAGCCTGTGCCAACTGCTGCGGTCCACCGGGCCCGGCTGTCCGCTCATCCTCGTCGTGACCGAGGGCGGCCTCGCGGCCGTCACCGCCGACTGGGGCATCGACGACGTCCTGCTGGACACCGCCGGACCGGCGGAGGTCGAGGCGCGCCTGCGTCTTGCCATGGGCCGCCAGCAGATCGTCAACGACGACTCCCCCATGGAGATCCGCAACGGCGACCTGTCGGTCGACGAGGCGACCTACTCCGCCAAGCTCAAGGGCCGGGTCCTCGACCTCACCTTCAAGGAGTTCGAGCTCCTGAAGTACCTCGCCCAGCACCCCGGCCGCGTCTTCACCCGCGCGCAGCTCCTCCAGGAGGTCTGGGGCTACGACTACTTCGGCGGCACCCGGACCGTCGACGTGCACGTACGACGCCTGCGCGCCAAGCTCGGGCCCGAGCACGAGTCGCTGATCGGAACCGTCCGGAACGTCGGTTATCGATTCGTTACTCCGGAGAAGGGCGAGCGCGCCACGGAGGACGTGAAGCCCAAGACTGCCCCTACAAACACGGACGATGCGGACGACACGGACGCACTGGACGCCGCCGAGATCGCGGCGGAGGCGTAGCCGGCGTGGGCAGGGCGTCGCTCCCGCGCACTTCCGCTCCGGGAGGCATCCGTACGCCCTGCCCAGAGCGGGTCCATCCGCGTAGACTCCGCGCGTGGCCAAGGTAACCAGGGATGATGTGGCGCGACTGGCGGGAACGTCCACCGCCGTCGTCAGCTATGTCATCAACAACGGACCCCGGCCGGTCGCCCCGGCCACGCGCGAGCGTGTCCTCGCCGCGATCAAGGAACTGGGCTACCGCCCCGACCGAGTCGCCCAGGCGATGGCCTCGCGGCGCACGGATCTCATAGGCCTGATCGTGCCGGACGCGCGCCAGCCCTTCTTCGGGGAGATGGCGCACGCGGTCGAGCAGGCGGCGTCCGAGCGCGGAAAGATGGTCCTGGTCGGCAACTCCGACTACGTCGGCGAGCGCGAGGTCCACTACCTGCGCGCCTTCCTCGGCATGCGGGTCTCCGGCCTGATCCTCGTCAGCCACGCGCTGAACGACAACGCCGCCGCCGAGATCGACGCCTGGGACGCCCGGGTGGTGCTGCTGCACGAGCGGCCGGAGGCCATCGACGACGTCGCCGTCGTCACGGACGACCTGGGCGGCGCCCAGTTCGCCGTCCGCCACCTGCTGGAGCACGGCTACGACTACGTGGCCTGCATGGGCGGCACCGCGGACACCCCCGCTGTCGGCGACCCCGTCTCCGACCACGTCGAGGGCTGGCGGCGCGCGATGCGGGAGGCCGGGCTGTCCACCGAGGGACGGCTCTTCGAGGCGCCGTACAACCGCTACGACGCCTATCAGGTGGCGCTCGGCATCCTCTCCGGGCCCCGGCGACCGCCCGCCATCTTCTGCTCCACCGACGACCAGGCCATCGGCGTCCTGCGCGCGGCGCGCGAGCTGCGCATCGACGTGCCCGAGAAGCTGGCGGTGGCCGGCTTCGACGACATCAAGGAGGCGGCGCTCGCCGACCCGCCGCTGACCACGATCGCCTCGGACCGTTCGGCGATGGCACGGGCCGCCGTGGACCTCGTACTGGACGACGGGCTGCGGGTGGCCGGGTCCCGGCAGGAGCGGTTGAAGCAGTTCCCATCGCGGTTGGTGGTGCGCAAGTCGTGCGGGTGCGTGTGAGAGCGCGCCTGATGTGCGAGGTGCTGAGGGGCTTCCTGAGCGCTCTCTGAGAGCTTTCTGCCTGAGCGCTCTCTGAGAGCTTTCTGAGAGGGCCCCGCGAGCGGCGAGAAGCGTCTTTATATCGGGCGAACGAGGTTCTGCCGGGCTTCTCAGCCGGCGCTCAGGGAGCTCTCATGGTCGGCGGACAGGCTGTGTGACATGACCGAGAGCTTCCGCCGCAGTGGCGAGTACGAGAACCCCCAGGGACACGGACACGAAGCCGCTGTCCCCCTGCAGTCGGCGTACCCCCAGCAGCAGCACTCCGCCGCCCCCATGAATCCCGTGGCCCCGGTGAACCCCGAGTGGCCGCCCCCGCCGGCCCAGCCGCCCGCCTTCTCCGGGCCCCCGCCCGCGCCCGCCGCGGCACCCAGGAAGCGCGCCCGGGGTCCGGTCCCGCTGCTCGTGGCCGTGGCGATCGTGGCCGCGGCGATAGGCGGCGGGACCGCGTACGGCATCCAGGAGCTGACCGGCCCGGACACGGTCACCGCGAGCAGCAGCACCAGCACCAACGTGGTGCCCTCCGCCGACAAGGGCACGGTCGCCGGGGTCGCCAAGGCGGTCAGCCCGAGCATCGTCGAGATCAACGCCGCCTCGAACGCGGGTGAGTCCACCGGCTCGGGCGTGATCATCACCAGTGACGGCGAGATCATCACCAACAACCACGTCGTCTCCGGCGCGGATTCGGTCAAGGTGCGCACGAGCAACGGCAAGACGTACACCGCGAAGGTCGTCGGCACCGACAGCAAGAAGGACCTCGCCCTGATCAAGCTGGAGAACGCCTCCGGCCTGACGACGGCCGCCCTCGGCGACTCCTCCGGCGTCCAGGTCGGCGACCAGGTCGTCGCGATCGGCTCCCCCGAGGGACTGACGGGCACCGTCACCAGCGGCATCGTCTCCGCCCTGAACCGTGACGTCACCGTCTCCACCGACGAGGGCGGACAGCAACAACAGCAGCAGGGCGGCAACGACCAGTGGCCGTTCGAGTTCGGCGGCCAGCAGTTCAACGGCGACACCGGCTCGTCCACGACGACGTACAAGGCGCTCCAGACGGACGCCTCACTCAACCCCGGCAACTCCGGCGGCGCGCTGATCGACATGAACGGCAACATCATCGGGATCAACTCGGCGATGTACTCGGCCGCCGCCGGGTCGTCCTCGTCCGACGCGGGCAGCGTGGGCCTCGGCTTCGCCATCCCGATCAACACCGTCAAGGCCGACCTCGCCACGCTGCGGGCCGGCGGTTCGGACAGCTGAGAGCAGCGGTGTACGCCACGTCAGCGACCTCTGAGGAGTACGTCATGATCAAGCAGGTTTCGCACCCGGTGCCCGGCACCGACCCGGCCGGCTTCACCCTGGCCCTGGAAGTGGCGTACGAGCTGCACGCGCCGCAGGGGCGGGCGCCGGAGGTGGCGACCGCGCGCGGCACGGGCCGCCGGGCGACGGCCGCGGCGATCAGCACGACCGCGGGGCGCGGCCGCCGCCGTACCGTACGCGGCTGATCGCGTCCGACGCTTGCGTCGGCCCTTCCTTCAGCACTTCCGTCAGCGCCAGCCGGGAACCGTGCGAGGCTGAAAGCGACCGTCGAGGTCAGCCCGCCCGTCCCACCGCATCCGAGGAATCCACGCCCATGAGCCCCGCCGAAGGCGACCGTGACACCCAGCGCATCCTGATCGTCGACGACGAGCCGGCCGTGCGCGAAGCACTCCAGCGCAGCCTCGCCTTCGAGGGCTACGACACGGAGGTCGCGGTCGACGGCGCGGACGCCCTGGAGAAGGCGACCGCGTACCAGCCCGACCTGGTGGTCCTGGACATCCAGATGCCGCGCATGGACGGCCTGACCGCCGCGCGGCGCATCCGCGGGGCCGGCGACACGACACCGATCCTGATGCTCACCGCTCGCGACACGGTCGGCGACCGGGTCACGGGACTGGACGCCGGGGCGGACGACTACCTGGTCAAGCCCTTCGAACTCGACGAACTCTTCGCCCGGGTCCGCGCGCTGCTGCGCCGCAGCTCGTACGCGTCGGCGGCCGGAGCGGGGGCGGCGGCGGACGAGGCACTCACCTTCGCCGACCTGCGCATGGACCTCGCGACGCGTGAGGTCAGGCGGGGCGGGCGGCCGGTGGAGCTGACCCGCACGGAGTTCACGCTCCTCGAGATGTTCATGGCCCACCCGCGCCAGGTCCTCACCCGTGAGCAGATCCTGAAGGCGGTCTGGGGCTTCGACTTCGAGCCGTCGTCGAACTCGCTGGACGTGTACGTGATGTACCTGCGGCGCAAGACCGAGGCGGGCGGCGAGCCGCGCCTCGTGCACACGGTGCGAGGTGTGGGCTACGTGCTGCGACAGGGCGGCGCGGAGTGAGGAAGGTCGTACGCCGGTTCCGTTCCCTGCCGATCCGGTCCCGACTGGCGCTGCTGGTGGCGGCGGCGGTGGCGTTCGCGGTGGCGGCCGTGGCGGTGACCTGCTGGTTCATCGTTCAGGGCAAGCTGTACGACCAGCTCGACGCGGATCTGCAGCAGGGAGCAAAGCCGCAGCAACTGGGCGAGGTCCAACTCCTGCTCCGCGCATGCCCGCAGGCTCCGCAGGCGGACCAGGCCAGCGACCTGCGCGCCCACAACACCGTGTACCTCCAGTTGGTCTCGTCGGACGGCAAGTCCTGCGTCTCGTCGAACTCTGAGGGCACGGTCGAGGTCACCGACGCCGACAAAGACGTCATCAAGCACGCCGCCCCCGGGCAGGGCACGTTCCGCAACGGCACCGACAAGGACGGCAACGCGGTACGCGTACTGACCGTCCCGCTGCTCGTCAGCCAGGGCCCCGGCGCGCTTCCCGGGCTCTACCCCGACACGGCTCTCCTCGTCGCGGTCCCTCTGAAGAACACCCAGTCCACTCTCAACGATCTCGCCCTGATCCTCCTCCTCGTCTCCGGAGTCGGAGTCATCGGCGCCGGAGCCGCCGGCCTCGCGGTCGCCCGTGCGGGCCTGCGGCCGATCGACAAGCTCACGGAAGCCGTCGAAGAGGTGGCCCGCACCGAGGACCTGACCATCCGCATCCCCGTGGACGAGGACAGCGAGGACGAAGTCGCCCGTCTGTCCCGTTCCTTCAACTCGATGACGTCGTCCCTGGCCAGCTCCCACGAGCTCCAGCAACAGCTCATCGCGGACGCCGGCCATGAACTCCGCACGCCCCTGACGTCATTGCGCACCAACATCGAACTCCTCACCCGCAGCGAGGAAACGGGCCGACCGATCCCCCCGTCCGACCGCAAGGCGCTGCTCGACTCGGTGAAGGCGCAGATGACCGAGTTGGCCGCTCTGATCGGCGACCTCCAGGAGCTGTCCCGCTCGGCGGGACAGCGGGGTGAGCGCGTCCAGGTGGTCTCGCTGCGGGACACGGTGGAGTCCGCCCTGCGCCGCGCCCGGCTCCGCGGTCCGGAGCTGACCATCACCGCCGATCTCCAGCCCTGGTACGTACGGGCGGAGCCCTCGGCCCTGGAGCGGGCGATCGTCAACATCCTCGACAACGCGGTGAAGTTCAGCCCCGAGGGCGGCACGATCGAGGTCCGGCTGGGCGAGGGCGCGCTGACGGTCCGCGATCACGGCCCCGGCATCCCGGAGGACGAACTCCCCCACGTCTTCGACCGCTTCTGGCGCTCCCCGAGCGCACGTGCCCTGCCGGGTTCCGGCCTCGGCCTGTCGATCGTCGCCCGCACGATCCAGCAGGCGGGCGGCGAGGTCACCCTGGCCCACGCGGCCGGCGGCGGCACGGTGGCGACGGTGCGGTTGCCGGGGGCGCCGGTGGCTCCGCCGGAGGTGCCGTGACGGAGCTCAGTGGAGGCCAAGCATGCCAGGCGAGTCGATGTCGACGGTGACCACGCCGGGCGGGTAGTGCTGCTCCCCGTCCGTGAGCAGGATCGACATCCCCGCGAATTCGGTCCGCGGCAGTGCGCGGTAGAGAGCGTGGCAGGTGTCCGCGCCGCCGTAGCCATCACGGATCATGGTGCCGACAGTGACCGAGGCGGTCGTGTCGAGGTGGTCGACAACGACCGAGAAGAAGGCGAGTACCCGCCCGGCGGCACCCGCGTCCGCCGACTCCGCCCGCATGAGGCACAGGGCGGGAATCCGGAGAAGGTCTCCGGGCGTACGTGCCATGTTCCCGGCGAGGAGATTCAGCGTCTTGTGCCCCTGAGCGAGGGCGAGAGTGGCACCGGTGTCCAGAACGATCACGCAGCGGCGCCCCGTGCCGCACGAACCTTCTCGGCCGCGACGCGGTAGATGTTGCCGAGGATGTCGGGTGCCTCGTCGAACTCCATGTCGCTGATGTCCACGCCGATCGTCTCCCGCACGACGTGCCGGTCCGCAGCCACCCGCTCCGCGATCTGCTCCGCCGTCGGCTGCTTCGAGGCCAGCTGCTCGACGAGCTGCCCCAGGGTCATCCCCCGCTCCTTGGCGACCTGGTCGAGGTGGTCGCGGGCCTGCCGGGACACCTGAATGGTCGTGTGATCTGCCATGGCTCCGCCATAGCCACGCCGTAGCCCCTCAGGACACCGTGACGCACTCGCGTCCACTCAACCGTACCCACGACTGGATCGTCCAATTCGCGGACAGGCCGGCCGAGTTGCTGACGTAACCGGGCAAAGACCGACAGGCGCCCTCCCCTTCCTGTCAATGTCCTGTCACACATCTCGCGATTCCGACCCTACTGGCGGGTTCTCTGCCATGTTTCTGGGCTGTCAGACAGGCGCCCCCCACGTATGCGCCTGTGCACCAGCACACAGGAGTGAGCCACCCCCCGATGCGACTCATCCGAATACCGAAACCCAAGAAGAGCGCCCTGGTCACCGCCGCCGCCCTCGCCCTCGCCGGCCTGCTGACCGGCGCCGGTAGCGTGCAGGCGGCCGGCACCGGTCCCGGCGGCGCGACGAACATCCGGGGGACCGACCCCGGCGACACCGATCTCATGATCGAGCGGCTCTGCGCGCAGGAGGGCAGCCTGACGGGCGTGTACGGCGCCCTCAACGTCGACACCGGCGAGTTCAAGACCCGCGACGAGTACCTGCGGGACGTCATCGGTCTGTGGGAGCCCGCCGGACCGTGGGAACTGTTCCGCGGCTGGTGCGGATACGCCCAGGCCTCCACCTGGTCCATCAAGGGCGAACCGGTCCGCACCTCGCCCTGGATCGGCAACCGGGGTTCGAAGGACGACAAGGAGACCTTCGTCAGCAGCTACAGCACCAAGACGTTCGCCAAGAAGAGCGTCGGCGCCTCGATCGGCCTCTCCGCCGCCAAGAGCATCTTCTCGGGCACCGCGGGCGGCAGCTTCAGCTACGAGTGGGGCTGGGAGAAGACCTCGTCCTTCGAGCGCCGCAGCGAGAAGACCATCCCGCCGTGCACCCAGGTCTCCGTGACCTGGACGCCGTACCAGCGGGTGGTGCGGGTGAACCCGATCTTCTACGTCGAGGACTACGAGTGGAACAAGGGCGACGGCCGTAAGACCGTGCACAGTTGGCGTGACCGCGGCTACAACACGGTCTACTCCTACGGGTATTACATCGACGGAACGTCCGACAAGCTCCTGCCGAACGGTCAGCCGGACGGCCGTGAGGACAAGGTGGAGGAGAAGCTGGACCCCAAGTCCTGCGTCCAGTAGACCGGTTCGCGGATCGCGGCCACGGTCGCGGCAACCATTCCGTGCGGGGCGACGACTGCACAGCAGTCCATCCCCCCGCACGGAACGGAACCCGCATGAGTGAGATCCGCAGCACGGTCCGCCACCGCAGGCGCAGAACGGCGCTCACGGTCGGCATACCCCTCGCGCTGACCGCCGCCGGGACCATGGCCTACGGCGCGGACGCCGGCGCCTTCGGGGAGGCCGCCCGGTCCACGGCCGCCGCGGCGACCGCCGCTTCCGCCGCCCCCGCGTGGGCCACCGACACCGCCGACGGGTTCGCCTCCGTCAACGCGCTCGGACAGAACGGCACGTACGGCGGCCGGGACGGCAAGACCGTCACCGTGAAGACGCTCGCCGACCTGGAGAAGTACGCGACGGCCGCCGAGCCGTACGTCATCGTCGTCGCCGCGACCATCACCATGGACCCGGTCGGGAAAGAGATCAAGGTCGCGTCGGACAAGACCATCGTCGGGTCCGGGACCTCCGGGCAGATCGTCGGCGGCGGGTTCTTCCTCGGCAGCGGCGTCCACAACGTGATCATCCGCAACCTGACGATCCGGGACGCCTACCAGGGCATCTGGAACGACAAGGACCACGACTTCGACGCGATCCAGATGGACGGCGCCCACCACGTCTGGATCGACCACAACGACCTGCGGAACATGGCCGACGGGCTCATCGACGTCCGCAAGGACAGCACGTACGTGACCGTGTCCTGGAACAGGCTGAGCAACGACAACAAGGCCTTCGGCATCGGCTGGACCGACAACGTCGTCACCGACATCACGATCCACCACAACTGGATCCGCGAGACCGAGCAGCGCAACCCGTCCACGGACAACGCCGCCCACGCGCACCTCTACAACAACTTCCTGGAGGACGTGGCGGGGACCACCATCAAGTCGTCCTACGGCAACTACTCGCGCGGCGCGACGAAGATGCTCCTGGAGAACTCCTACTTCCAGGGCATGAACAACCCCGTCATCAAGGACAGCACCGCGACGATCGTCCAGAAGGGCAACACGTTCGTCTCCACGACCGGGCGCAACGAGAGCGGCGGTACGGCCTTCGACGCGAAGACGTACTACCCGTACACGCTCGACAAGACGGCGGACGTGCCCGCGCTCCTCAAGTCCGGTGCGGGGCCGAGGAGTTCCATCGGTACGACGGCCACCACGAAGGCCGCGCCCGCCGCGCCCGCCGCGACCACCCTCACCGTCGCCAAGGACGGCAGCGGCCAGTACACGACCGTGCAGGCCGCGGTGAACGCCGTACCGGCGAACAACGCCTCGCGGGTCGTCATCTCCGTGAAGCCGGGGACGTACCGCGAGCTGGTCAAGGTCCCGGCCAACAAGCCGCACGTCACCATCCAGGGCACCGGCGGCAGCCGCAAGGACACGGTGATCGTCTACAACAACGCGTCCGGCACGCCCAAGCCCGACGGCTCGGGGACGTACGGCACCGGCGGCAGCGCGTCCGTCGCCGTCGAGGCGGACGACTTCCAGGCCCGCAACCTGACGATCTCCAACGACTTCGACGAGGCCAAGAACCAGAACCTGAGCGGCCACCAGGCCGTCGCCCTGCGCACCGCCGCCGACAAGGTGTTCCTCGACGGGGTCATCGTCAGCGGCGACCAGGACACGCTGCTGGTGGACACCGCGGCCAAGGACCGGCTGGGCCGCGTCTACATGACCAACTCCTACGTCATCGGCAACGTCGACTTCATCTTCGGCCGGGCCACCACGGTGATCGACAAGTCCGTCATCACGCTGAAGAAGCGCTGGGACGGCACGTCGGCCGGTTACATCACCGCGCCGAGCACCGCCGCCAACCGCAAGGGCATCCTGATCGCCAACTCAACGGTGAACGGTGACGTGTCCGACCGGACCTTCTACCTCGGCCGCCCCTGGCACGCCGGCGGCGACGCCTCCCTCGACCCGCAGACCACCGTCCGCGACACCACGCTCAGCGCGGCGATCAGGACCACTCCCTGGACCGACATGAGCGGCTTCTCCTGGAAGGACGACCGCTTCGCCGAGTACCGCAACAGCGGCCCGGGCGCGGGCGCGGCGAGCTCCGACCGCCCCCAGCTGACCGACGCCCAGGCGACCGGCCAGGAGATCTCCGACTGGCTGGGCGACTGGACACCGACGGCTTCCTGAGCATCTTCGCTCCGCACCGCTCCCCCGGCGCCCCGCAGTCGATCTAGGCTTGGTCCGATCATGGACGCGGCAGGCGACGGGGGAGCGGAACAGTGCGCATAGAGCGGCACCGGGTCGGGGAGGCCGCCGTCTCGGCGGTGCGGGAGGGCTTCGTCCACCGGATCGGATCGCAGGTCCGGTCGTTGTCGAAGGCCGGACCGGTGACGTCGTACGAATGGTGGACGCTCGCGGGGGAGTTCGTCGAGTACCTGGGCGCGCTCTCCGTCGAGACACCCGATCTGCACACGCCGGAGGCGAGGGCGGTACTGGAGGACGCCGTGGAGGCGGCGGCCGGGGCGGTGGCGTACGCGGCGTACTTCCCGCACCACCCCTTCCAGGTGTCCCTCGCCTACGTGAACTGGGGCATGGCCTACGACGCCGGGTCCGTCGGCAGCCCGGCCTCCCTCACCACCGCGCAGTGGCTCGACGCCTTCTGCCTCGCCGTCCTCGCCGGCAAGGCCGAACGGCACGGCGAGGCCTTCCACTTCGCCCGCGAGGAGCCGCAGCGGGGGCGGGCCGGACGGCCGGACGCCGAACTGATCAACGGCTTCATGGCGTACGTCATCGGCGACACCGGGAACGCCGACGCGAACTACCCGCCTGCCGCGGAGGAGAAGCTCGCCGCGATCGACGCGGCACTCGCCCGGATCCGGACCCTGGAGAGCGAGACCGGCGAGGACCTCGCCGCCCATCCGCACAGCCTCGCCCTGCACGCCCTGCGCGCGCTGACCGCGGGCGACCGGGAGACGTTCGGTTCGGCGGTGGTGCGGCTCCTGCTCCCCCTCGCCGACACCCCGGGCCGGGGCCCGGCAGCGCGCCCCGCCAGCCTCCTCCCCCTCCTCCCCCTCGCCCTGACGGCACTCGCGTACCGCCGCGAGGGCTGGCCGTCCCCCGTCGACTCCGGCTACCTCCCGCACGCGCTGGTCACCGGCTTCGAGACCGCGCCGCCGAGAGTGGGGCCCTACGGCCGTGACCGGCGTGCGGACGCGGTGGCGGAACTCGCCGCCGGGACCGTCGAGTTCGATCGTCCCGTGGATCCGCAGCCGCTGAGTGCGGAGAGCGAGGCCCAGTTCGAGCGGTACACCCGGGAGGCCTTCACCCCGGTCCCCGGCGAGCCGCTCGCCGCGTGGGAGCTGGCGCACGCCGTCACCGACCAGGAGATCCTCTTCAAGACCCGCGCCTCCCACGCCGCCGACGCGACCGACCTCCAGCTCGGCAACCTGCGCCTGGCGGCCGAACTGGGTGCCGCGCTGTTCCGTACGACGCTGGCGGAGCCCGGCACCGACGTCGAGGTGACGATCGACGGTACGACCGTCACGTACCCCGCCTCCCGCGACGAGGACGCCGGGCCGGGCGCCTGGCACCGCGCGGTGAACCTCGCCCTGATCACGGGCCGCCGCGAGCACCTCGCCCCGCTGGTCCTGGCCGGCCCGACCTGCGTCACCCACGACAAGTCCCCCTTCGCCTCCTACCGCCAGGCCCTGCACGACTACCTGCGCGGCGAGGACCCCCAACCCGCCACCGACCGCGCCCTCCTGGACTGCGCGAAGTCCCGCAACCAGGTGTTCCTGCCGCCCCCCGCGGTCCTCTTCTCCCAGTTCCTGGAAGGCGACGAGGAAAGCTTCAACCTGGCCCTCCTCGACGCCCTCGAAGCCCACCGCGACCACCACCGCATCGCCGACCGCGCCACCGACTGCGACGCCGCGATCAACCTCGACATCCTGGCCCTGACCTGCCACGCCCGCCGCCGGGGCTGGAACATCAGGGTGTCGTCGCCGTATCTGCCGGTGCGGATTCTGGGGGCGGCGGTGCCGTTCTAGGGGGTCATCGCGCTGCGCGCCGCGTGGGTCAGGAACGTCGCCCACGAGGTCGCGCCGAAGACCAGCACCTGGCCGTCAGGGACCTTGCTGTCGCGGACGGGGACGAGGCCGGGGTAGCCGGGGGCGACCTCGACGCAGTTCGAGGCTCCCCCGTCGCTGTAGGACGACTTGCGCCACACTGCGGTGCTGAGGTCGGGGGTTCGGTTCATGATGTGCACTCCTCCAGAAGGCGCTTGATGAACGCCGTCGACTCCGCCGGAGTCAGGGCCGCATCTCTGACCAGATCGTAGGACATGCGGTAGGCCAGGACCTTGTCCGGATCGTCGATCAGCACGCCGATACCGTTGCCTTCCACATAGGCAACGGGGTCGCCGACTCGCTGCCACAGCAGGATGAGGTCACTGTTCATGAGGTCGTGCACGCCAGCTGTGTGAGGCAGCACCTGGAGTGCGACATTCGGGAGTTCCGCCGCGTCCACCAGGTGTGACAGCTGGTCCGTCCACACCTTCGCGTCCGGAACCGGGCGCCGCAGCGCCCCCTCGTCCAGGATCACACGCACGCTCGGCGCCGGATCGCGGTACAGCAACTCCTGCCGTCCCATGCGCAAGGCCACCTGCTCCTCGACCTCCTCGCCGTTGCCAGCCGTTGTCTGCGCTCCAGACAACCCTGACAACACCGCACGGGCGTAGTCCTCGGTCTGCAAGAGGCCCGGAACCCGCAGCTGGAACATCCACATGACCCGAGCCGTCGCTTCCAGCTCCATGAACGCCCTGTACTTGTCCTTGACGACCTCCTTGCGCGCGTCCCGCCAGAGACGAACGAGCAGGTCATCCACCCTGTAGTAACCGCCGAGGTCCTCCATGACCGTCACCTTGGACAGCCGCTCACCCGACTCCAGACGACTCAGGTAACTCTTGTCGTACCCGGTCTCGTCGGCCAGTTGCCCCAAGGACTTGCCCTCCTTCTCCCGTAGCAGCCGAAGCGTCCGCCCCAGCGCCGCACGCCCTGACTCCCCTGCCGCGTCAACCTGTTCGGCCATGTCACCCCTCACCGTTGCCTGGGGCCGCAGACAACACCGCCCCCCTTCCGCAGCGTACGTGCGAGCAGTGACGATCGAGGTACGAACGGTAATCACCGCTCGTCGGACCGCTGAGGGAGAGCCGATATGAGGGAACACATCGCCGAGCTGTGTGCGTCGCTGCTGCTGGCGATCATCCGGGCACTACTGCCCGCCAGGGGCCGCCACCGAGCCGCTCCGGCCCGGCCCCACATCCAGGAACGGATGCCGGCGCCCGCCCGTACCGCGCCGGCACACGCCGACCGCTTCGAGGCCGACGCCCAGCCGCTCGTACGCCCCTATCTCCTCACCCCGGAAGAACGCCACGAGCGCGCACTCCAACGGCAGCGGCGTCGAGCCCTCTGGCTCGCCGTCCACGGCATCGACGTAGGCCCGCGCCACATCCACGGGATGGAGGTCCCCGCATGAGCACCCGCGAGGACCCCACCACGGCCGGCGATCTCCGTCTGCTGCCCTGGACCACCCCCGACGGCAAACCCTGTTACCTCAGCACCAACAGCGACCACAGCATGCTGTCCCAGCTCGCCGACGACCTGGAGGCCGCCCAACTGGACTCCGGCGAGCAGGTGCTCGCGGGAGCCCGGGCCGTACTGGCCGACCCCAGGGCGGGCGAGCGAGCCGTGCGCTTCGCGCTCACCAGGGCGGCGGAATGCCTGGCGGATCTTCTCCGTATCGCGGTCAGCCGCGGCGAACGCATCCCCCGGAGCGAACCGTGAACCTCAGCCTCACAACGTCCTCGCCCGTATCCTCCGGCACTCCGCACCCGGCAAGCTCTACCGTGGACGTCCGGTCACCAGACGTCGTCCCTGCCGGAGAAGAGAAACCGATCATGGCTCATGATGTGGATCCCCACTCCTGCGAGAGAACCCCCGAGGCGATCCGGGCGGCTCTGACCCGGCGCCCCGACTGGTTGCAGGGCTTCGAGCAGGACTGGCTCAGCGCGGCAGCCGACTTCGACCAGTCCGCGCTCGACGCCGTGACCGACAAGTGGTTCCCCTTTGCCCTGGCCTGCGCGACGCCCGGCTACCTGGACGAGGTCGAGCAGACAGTCAAGCGGATGACCGAGGGCGACTCCGAGGGCATGGTCTTCCGGGACGCGGACGGCAACGCCTACGACGCCGAGAACCGGCCGATCGACGCGGGCAGGTCGGGGCGAGTGCGTACGCGATCAGGTACGTCGACCGCGCGGCTCAACGTAAGGCCCTGTTGAGCCTGCCCCAGCGCGCTTCCCTGGAAGAGCTGGAAAAACGGCTCAGCCTCAACCCGTTCGGGCCGCCCGCGATCAGCAACCGGGACAACAGCTGGTCGGCCGCCTTCCCGGGCGGCTTCATCACCTACGTGGTCTCCAACCGCCACGTCGTCATCAACGTCATCGACCTGGTGGCCGTCTGACCCGCCCTCCGTGTCGCGGCGAGCCGAGGACGGCGCATCCTCGGCTGACGCGCTGGGACCCGCGGACGCATCGCCCGATCGGGTGAGCTGACGGTATTACCCCTGGTCAGGCCTGCCGTCGTACGTAGCGTGATCGCGTTGCTTGTGGCTCGTGCACACCCAGCCCACACTTGAGGAGGTGACGCCACCATGACTGCTGTTGCACACGAGAGGCCCGAGACCATGACCGAGTCCGTGTCCCTGGCAGAGAACGGCTCTGAGCTGGACGAAGTCGTGTGGCAGGTATGGAAGGCCAGTGAACTCCCCGAGGGCTACCGCGCTGAGATCATTGAGGGAGCCATCGAGGTGTCGCCCACCGGACGCTTTTCGCATGCCCAGGTTGTCAACCGTCTGCGGGACGCCCTGGGGATCTTTCTGCACGACAGTGAGTACGGGGCCTGGAACGACACGAACGTGATCCATGCGCTCAGGGCTTGGATCCCGGACGGGTTCGTAGCTCCTCGGGACGCCGAGCCGGCCGAGGCGGAGGACGGCCTCGGTATCAAGGCCTCTGCGGTCCGGATGGTCGTCGAAGTCGTCTCCCCCGGCAAGCGCAACCAGGACCGTGACCGCGTCCGCAAGCGCCGCGAATACGCCCGCGCCGGGATCCCCGTGTACGTCATCATCGACGACTACGACGGCCAGGGCGCCGTCACCCTCTTCACCGGCCCCCGCCCCGACAAGGCCGACTGGGAGGACATCCACCGGGTCCCCTACGGCACCGACGTCACCATTCCCGAGGGCCCGGCCAAGGGGTTCGTGATCGGCGAGGACATCACCGGGCCCAAGCGGGCCTGACGCAGGCGGACGCCCAGCCCTTCCGCGCGACTCACACGGAACGTACGCCGTCAGGAGCCGCCGACCCCCTTCTCCGCTCCCCGCTATCGGGAGTTCGAGAAAGACCTCACTGCCTCCCCAGATCCATGGCGCCCGCCCACGCGCGCGACCCCCAGGCCATCGGCCCGGGGGTCGTTCCTGTCTGCGGCACTCCCACGCTTGCGTGGGTGAGGGCGGTCGCCGTTCCTGTCGCCGCCCTCACCCAGCCGTCAGGGATTCTCGATGGTGATGAAGGGGTCCCACTGGAAGTACCCCTTCAACTGCCGGTGGCGGTCCAGGATCTGGAAGGAGAAGTGGTACACGACCTTGCCGGCCCTCTTGACGGTCGTCCGCCAGTAATGATCCTGGTAGTTCTGCGTCACGAACTCCGGCCTGCCCTCGCTTCCCTCCCTCGGCATCGGGTAGACACCGTCGATCACCTCGATCTCCGGCGTCCTGATGAGCACGTGCTGGCTGTCGCTGCTCACGTACTTGTACAGCAGTGCCTTGTAGTCGCTGCCGAGCGACAGCGTCGTCTCCCGCCACCTGATGGTGTCCCCGGGTTCGGCCCTGAGATTCAACTCGGCCCCCGACGTGCCGACGATGTGGTCCTGGCGCGTCGTCATGTAGATCAGGCGGTGGTCGACGTACGTCGGCGCGTCGGGGTTCCTCGACGCGTTGGGATTCTGCTCGACGATCGTGGCCGCGTCGAACGCGATCAGTACGTTGAGATCAGCCATTTCCTGCCTCCTTCGAATACGAGAATTTCCTGAGACGCGCCACCTCGGCACGCGCCTTTTCCCCTCGGATTTCCCTCGGATTTCCCTCGGGTCTGCCTCGGATTTCCCTCGGAACGCTCCGGCCCGTCAGGCCGTCGCGGAGGACTTCGGCACCTTGTACGCCATCGCTCGCGGGTAGTCGTGCCGGTGCAGACGGACGCGGACCAGCAGCGGTCCGGCGTTGACCGGGTCGGTCGGGTCGGTGAGGCGGGCCAGGAGGGCGTCCAGCTCGGAGGTGTGCGCGATGTTGACGCCGTTCGCCGGGGTCTTCTCGCCGGCGAAGACGGCCGCGAGACGGTCGTAGTGCCACGGGTGGAGGACGTTGTAGAAGTCCGCGCCGTCCGAGTCGGTGGCAGCGTGGGCGCCCCGCTCGGCGTAGTAGGCCGGGTGCACCAGCATCTGCTCGATGCCGTAGAAGTGTCCGTTGTCCATGACGAACACCACCGGCCGCAGCCCGAGCCTGGTGTGGGTGGAGATCTCCTGACAGGTCTCCTGGAAGGCGCCGTCGCCGACGAACACCATCGGGCGGGCGTGCCGGCGCCCCGGGGCGAGCGCCGCGCCGGTGGCCGCGCCGACCGACCAGCCGATGGACAGCCAGCTGACCTGCGACAGGAACCCGCCCGCGGGCAGGGACAGGTTCATCGAGCCGATGAGGGAGAACGCGGCGTCGGAGACGACCGTCCAGTCCTGCCGGGTCTCGTGGCCCAGGAAGTGGTTGATCCGGTCGAACACGCCGTCGTAGGTGAGCCGTTCGTCGTGCCGGGACGGCCGGCCGGAGACACGGAGTGAGGCGCGGTGGTTCGCCAGGCCGGCGGGGCGGTGGTCGGGCGCCCCGTGGTGGGCGTGGGCCTCGGCGTAGTAGTCGGCGGCCAGGCCCCCGGAGCCGTAGCTCTTCACCAGCGCGTCCTGGAGGGCGGGCAGCAGCTGTTCGAGCTGGACGTCGGGGAAGTAGGAGGTGCCGACGCTGACGCCGCCGTTCGCGGCCATCACCCAGTCGGTGCCGACGCACTGCTCGCCGCCGAGGTTCTTCGACGTGGACCAGGCACCGAGCCCGATCCGGCAGGTGGCCCAGTCCTTGAAGATCCAGTGCACGTCCGGGTGGCTGGCGTGGCCGTTGTAGACGCCGTGGAACTGCGGCAGGTCCTCGTCGACGACGGCCTTGGCACCGACGGTGGTGCAGAACGGCACTCCGGTCGCCTCCGCCAGGTCGGCGAGCCGCCCGCCGAGGTCGAACCGGGCGATCTCCTCGCCGGCCCACACGATCGGGCGGGGCCTGCCGTCCGGGCCGGGGTGCTCCCCGATCAGGGAGAGGATCGCGTGCACGGCGTCGTCCAGCATGGCCTGGTTGCGCGCGCTGAACGGTCGCTCGCGGCGGAGGATCGGCTCCTCGGGCTCGGCGCAGGGCTCGTCCCACAGGTCCTCCATGACCTCCAGGTAGACCGGCCTGCGCTCGGAGAGGCACGCGGTGAGCGCGGCGTCGATCTGGCCGCCGGCGAGGCCCGGGTTGGAGATGACCTGCGCGTCCACGGTGACCTGCCGGTAGGCGTCCAGGTTGCTCTCCGGGCGAGGGCTCATGTGTGAGGTGAGCAGGCCGAGCGCGCGGTAGTTCTGCCACTGCTCGTAGGGCGGGGAGGCGTTGATGGCGACCAGCGGGACCTGCTCGACGTAGGCGCCGCCGCAGGCGCCCAGCAGGTTGAACGCGCCGACGCTGTAGGTGACCGCGGCCGCGCCGACGCCGTGGATGCGGGCGTAGGC
Source organism: Streptomyces violaceoruber (assembly GCA_000720805.1). Classification (GTDB taxonomy): domain Bacteria; phylum Actinomycetota; class Actinomycetes; order Streptomycetales; family Streptomycetaceae; genus Streptomyces; species Streptomyces cellulosae_A. The sequence goes on along the minus strand of JODI01000030.1, from coordinate 50,035 downwards.
GTCGGCGGCCTGGCCCGCGCCGCCCTCGGTGGGGGTGCCGACCCACTCGATGTCGCCCTCGGCCCGCAGGGTGGTCAGGAACGGGCCCAGGTGGTTGCCGGGGACGCCGAACAGGTGGGTGATGCCCAGCTCGGCCAGGCGGAGGGCGAGGTAGCGGGCGACCGTGCACTCGGGGGTGATCGCGGTCACGAGTAGGTCTCCTCGTTCGGGCCCTGGGTGGTGACCGGCGGGGCCTGGTGGACGGCGACGGCGGCACGGAGGGCGCTCTCCAGGGCGCCCTCGATCCAGGCGTGCTTGAGGGAGGTGTGCTCTCCCGCGAAGTGCACGGGGCCTTCGGGGCGGGAGACGTCCAGGTGGAAGCTGGTCATCTGGTGCGCGGTGTAGATGGCTGCCTCGCCGAAGGCGTACGGGTCGCGGGCCCAGCTCTTGGTGGCGCCCCGGCCGGTGAAGAAGACCTCGATGCGGCGGCCGTGCAGGGCCTGGAGGTTGCGCAGTGCATAGACGTAGCGCTCCGCGTTCCGCATGGAGTCCCAGCGTGCGGCGTCGTCGGACCAGCAGTACGAGGCGAGCACCACGCCGCCGGTGCTGCCCTCGACCCGGTGCGACGGGTAGTACATGAACCGGTTGGGGTTGTCGGTGGCGGAGCCGCCTCCGAAGCAGTGGGTGGCGGGGCGGACCGCGGGGCCGCGCAGCGGCAGGGTGCTGTCGATCTGCCGCATCTCCTCGGTGACGCCGCTGTCCTTGACCGCGGCACCGAGCAGGCCGGAGAAAGCGAGGGTGGGCCCGGTGTCCGTTGTGACGATCGTCAGACCGGTGTCGGCGTCGGCGCCCTGCCGGTAGTGCTCGTACAGCCCCGGCGAGATGCGGTCCAGCTCCTCGCGCCAGTCGTCCTCGGTGAACTCCCACCACCGGTGGCTGAACTCCACCAGCACCTTGGTGGCCTGGTCGTAGTGGGTCTCGATGATGGCGCGGCGCTTCTTGTACGACATCGACGGGACGATCTCCACGAAGCGCAGGGCGGAGAACGGGATGGTGACGATCGCCAGGTCCCCGGTCCACAGCCGCGGCGGGGCCTGCGGGTCGTTCTCGGCGACGGTCTGCACGGCCACGCCCCGTCCGTCGGGCCCGACGGCGCCGGTGCCCTCGGGGTCGGCGTCGCGACTGGGGTCGTGGTACTCGAGGCGGATCATGCGGTGGCCCAGCCGCACCTCGTCGCGCAGACCCTGGTGGAGGGCGTGCGGCAGGCGCCAGCTGCCGCCGGGTATCTCCCAGTAGCGGACGGTGGAGTTGATGTCGCTGCGGCTCAGGAAGCTGTGGAAGAAGGAGAGGTGCAGCCGTGAGGACATGTTCTCGAGGGTTCCGACGGCCTCGATCGCCTCGTCGCTGAGCCCGGCGTGGTCCCGCAGGAAGCCGCCCATCGAGTAGCCGTCGAAGTCGCGGATCACCCTGGCCCAGCCCTCGACCCACTCGTCGAACGGCTTGTTGACACGCTTCCCGTCGACGATGTCGGAGTAGTAGTCGCGTACGGCCTCCAGCGCGTCGTCGACCATCTTCACGACGGGGGCGCGGACTTCGTCGTCGGTGAGGTGGAAGCCCTCGTTGACCCGTTCGGGACCGGCGTTGTAGTCGGCACGCCGCACCTGGACGCGGTTGGCGCGGACCCAGGCGTTGCCGCGCTTGTCGGGTTCGCGGAAGTCGGGGCTGTCGTCGCCGAACGTCCATGTCCGGCCGGTGAAGGAGGTGTACGTCACCGGAGGGACGGGGACGTCGGGACCGCTGCCGGTGGAGGGGTCGACGTCCACGTTGTAGAACTGGCGACGGCCGAGCCCGAGCTTGTCCACGAGGGCGAGGACGAGCGGGTGGAAGTCGGGCAGCCGCATGGCGCCGGCCTCGGCGTACTGCGCGGGGTCGTCGAAGGGCTGGTGGTGCTTGGTGGCACGGAAGGTCTTGATGCGTCCGCCGACGCGGCTGGCATTGGCCTCCAGGATGGTGACGTCGTGGCCGGCGTCCTTGAGTAATCGGCCGGCGACGAGGCCGGTGATGCCGGCGCCGATGATGAGGATCTTCTTGCGCGGATGGTGGGTGGGGCCGAGGCGGCCCGTGTCTATCAGGGTGTGGAGATAACCGAGTTTGAGGTCTTCGTTGTCCGGTCCGACGAGGAGGAGTTCGCGGGCGAGCCTGAGACATGTCTGCCAACGCGCACGAGTGGCGGAGTTGTCCCGTGGAGTGTCGGTCATAGCTTGCGATCGTAGATACGGAGAAACGATTTCGCGGTTCCTCCGGCAGGTAAAGTCCTAAAAAAGCCGATCGCGCTGCCTGACGTAATTTGGGCTTGCTCGACTTTTCCTTACGAAGGGCTGAAGTTCCGTCAGGGACTGAAGGGAAAGGGGTGCGCAGCTGAATCCACGACTCGCCCACGGAATGCGGAAATCCGGGAACCTTCGACAGGTGCGGTCTCGCCAGCCGACCGGGGCGGGGAGGACGCGAGGACGGTGGCCGCAGCCGTTTTCCGCCGCGCCTTGCTCGGCGCAGTCGACGCCCCTGGCGTCACCGATGCCGAACCGGGTGGCAGCGGCTCGGTGCGGAGACGTCACCCAGTACCGTCCAGATCCACCGCGCTCCCGCGACCGTCCTCTCCGTTCCATCACCGCACTGGTTCCCCGCCGAGTCCTCTCCCCGGAATACCCGGGCAACGCCATGAGGCCAATTCGCCATTACGGTCCATCACCGGCCCGTAGTCGTCCCGATTGAGCATCGTCATGGCAGGGCTTGATCAAGTTCCTTGAGTGTCCGGGGTGTTGGTTATGCCCAGGATCGGAAGTGCTCGTTCTGGGTAGTCGCGGATGGCTCGGATGGTCTTGGCGATGTTGTCGGCTCCGAGGGTTTTCAGTACGCCGATGGCGAGGTTGCGGAGGCTCGCCATGGCGCGAGGTGCGGTCCCGGTGTGGACGGTGGAGGCGTCCTCGGCGAAGGTGACGTCCCTGATGGGGTGCGAGGAGTTCTCCCATCCCCGAAGGCCCGGCCAAGGGTTTCGTGATCGGTGAAGAGATCACCGGGCCCAAACGGGCCTGAACAGCCGGACGCCCAGCCCTTCCGCGCGACTCACACGGAAAGTACGCCGTCAGGAGCCGCCGACCCGCAGCCCCGACCCCTCGACCCGTACCTGGATCCCCTCCTTCTTCACCCGCACGTCCCGCAGCCGCAGTTCCCCCTGGTCCGGCTTCGGCAGGCGCAAGCCCAGGGAGAGTCGGTCGGCGAGAACCGGTCGGGTCAGGCGGGGCAGGGCGTTCAGCAAGGCCGGGTCGAAGCCGAGGCGTTCGAGCAGTTCGGGGTGGTCCAGGGCCAGGTCGGCGAGGTTGAGTCGCATGGCCTGGTGGACGAAGCGGGGGCGGCCGGTCAGGCGGGACAGTTCGGTGTCCGAGCGCAGCGCCTGCCGTACGTCGGTGTCGGGCACGCCCAGCGCCCGTACGACTGAGGGGACCGCCAGCAGCGCCTTCGCCTTGCCGGTCTGTTCGGCGAGGGCGGCGGCGGAGTCACGGGTCAGGTGCAGGCCCTCCGAGGGCCGCGTGCCCGGGCGGTAGGTCGCCAAGTCACCGATGTCCAGGCGCATTCCGCCGATCTCCGTGGTGATGCTCCGGTCGCCGGTCCGGCGGATGCGGGCGTCGGCCCGCAGCTTCAGGTCGTGTCCCGCCACCGGCAGCGTGCCGCGCGCCAGGACCCGGTCCCGGTCGCTCCCCGTGAACGTCACCTGGGACGCGCCGAGTTCACGGTTCAGGTCGTCGAAGGAGAGGAGGACGTCTCCGTCCAGCCGGGGAATTCCGGCGCCGCGTACGGCGGTCGGGCTGTCGCCTTCCAGGCGCACGTCGTGGGCCGTTGCCGTCACCCGGGCCAGCGAGATGCGGTCCGCGGCCACGTCCGGCACGGTCAGCCGGACCGAGTCCAGCCGGCTGTCGGCGACTTGGGTGAGGAAGGGGAAGCCGCCGATCTCCACCTCGGGCGCCGCGCTCAGCTTCAGGCGGTCCCGGAGGGTGTCCCCCGCCCGGTGCTCGGCGTAGAGCAGGGCCCAGCGGTCGGCGAGGGTGAGGAAGGCGGCGAGGACGGCGAGGCCGCAGACCGCCTTGACGGCGAAGGGGAGTCCGGTGAAACGGCCGCGCCTGCGGCTACGGCGGCTGGTTCGGCCGTGGTGGGGTGGGGCCCAGGGCTCGTCCTCCGCGGAGGCCCGCACGGGGTACTCCTCCAACGGACCGTCGTCGAGGGCTCCCAGCTCCTCGTACGGATTCGGGTAGGGGTCTGCATCGGAATGCGTCGGTATGTGGTGGGGGGCACGCATCGATCCATCCGACCATGCGTGTGCCCCCCACCCGCAACCTCAACCGGAGGTATGCGACTCAGCTCACGATCATCAGCTCACGATCAAGCGACCGCTACTGAATCAGTGACCGCTACTGAACGATCGTGATCCGGTTCGTCGCCGGCGGTGCGATCGGGCCGGCGGCCGAGGAGTTGGCCGTCAGGTACTGCTCCAGAGCCGTCAGATCGTCGGTGCCGACGAGGTCGTTCGTGCCCTGGCCCAGCGTGGTGAAGCCGTCGCCGCCGCCCGCGAGGAAGCTGTTCGTCGCGACGCGGTAGGTGGCCGCCGGGTCGATGGCCGTGCCGTTCAGCCTGATGGAGTCGGTGACGACCCGGTCCGCACCGGACTTGGTGAGGTCCAGCGCGTACGTCAGGTTCGCGGACGGCTGGAGGATCTTCGGCGATGCTGTGTTGGTGCCGCTGACCTGCTCCTTGAGGACCTGGATCAGCTGGGCGCCGGTGAAGTCCTGGAGGTTCACCGTGTTGGAGAACGGCTGCACGGTGAAGCCCTCGGCGTACGTCACCACGCCGTCGCCCTCGCTGCCCTTGGCCGCGTAGGTGAGGCCGGCCCGGACCCCGCCGGGGTTCATGAGCGCGAGGTCGGTTCCGGCGTCGAGTTCCTTGCCGTACCAGAGCTGGGCGTCGGCGATCAGGTCGCCCATGGGGGACTCGGTGCCGGTGTTCGGAACGTCGGCGGAGATGTATCCGATCGGGCGGTTGCCGATGGGCGCGGCGAGGGTGTTCCACCTGCCGATCAGCTCGGTCATGTCCGTCGCCTTGGGGACGGTCCGGGTGACCACGTGGTTCGCCGACTTCACGGACGTACGGGCGATGTCACCCGTCCAGCGGTCGTAGGTCAGCGTGGTGTCCGTGTAGAGGCGGCCGAAGGACGCGGCCGAGGTGACCATGCGCGGCTTGCCCGCCGGGTCCGGGATGGTGCAGACGTACGCCGCGTGGGTGTGGCCGGTGACCAGGGCGTCCACCTGCGGCGTGATGTTCTTGGCGATGTCGACGATCGGGCCGGAGATGCCGTTGCCCGCGCCGGACGCGTCGCAGTCGTAGTTGTACGAGGAGGAGGCCGGGAGCCCGCCCTCGTGGATGAGGGCCACGATCGACCTGACGCCCTGCTTCTGCAGCACCTTGGCGTACTTGTTGATCGTCTCGACCTCGTCCTTGAACTTGAGGCCCTTGACGCCCTCGGCGGAGACGACGCCCGGGGTGTCCTCCAGGGTCACGCCGATGAAGCCGACCTTGACGCCCTTGTTTTTCCACACCCAGTACGGCTTGAGGATCGGCTTACCGGTCTTCTCGTCCAGCACGTTCGCCGCGAGGTAGGGGAAGTTGGCGCCCTTGAACCTCTTGTCGGTGTAGCAGCCGGCGGTCGGGTGACAGCCGCCGTTCTGCAGCCGGCCGAGTTCCTTGGCGCCCTCGTCGAACTCGTGGTTGCCGACGGACGTGACGTCCAGGTCGAGCTTGTTCAGCGCCTCGATGGTGGGCTCGTCGTGGAAGAGGCCCGAGATCAGCGGGGAGGCGCCGACCATGTCGCCGCCGGCCGCGGTGATGGAGTACGGGTTGCCCTTGCGGGCCTCGCGCAGATGCGTGGCGAGGTACTCGACACCGCCCGCGTCGATCGTCTTCGTGGTGCCGTCCGCCTGGAGTTCGGTGACCCGGCCGGAGGAACCGGACGGCGGCTCCAGGTTGCCGTGCAGGTCGTTGAAGGACAGCAGTTGTACGTCCTGGTAGCGGCCCGGCCCATGAGCGCCCGGTTTGCCCTTGACGCCGGCCGCCGAGCTCGCGCTCGCCGTGCCCGGCAGCGCGGCGGTCAGGGCGCCGACCGTGACGAGGCCGGCGGCCGCGGCCACCAGACGGTACGTACGACGTCTGCGGCGCACCGCGTCCTGCTGGTGCGACCGGGAATTGGCTGGCATACGCCCCCCTGTGATTCAGCTGAGGTAGTGGCCCCGTTCGGGCGCAGCCTAGGGTCAACGCGCGTAGCGCGACAGGGGTTTCCTGGTTACATCCTGATTGCTTCTTTGCCGCCACTTTGCCCGGACCTCCCCTTACCCTCGTACGCATGACCAGCGACGACACCGCACGCCCCGGCATCCCCCGCTCCATCGAGACCCTTTCCGAGCTCACCGAGGAGCAGACCGAGGCCGTGCTCGGGCTGCTCGCCGAGGCCGCGCGCGGCGACGGTCAGCAGGCGGTGTCCGAACAGGGCCGGTTGCAGCTGCGCGGCGGCGCCCGCCCCGGGGTGTCCCATCTGCTGCTGACCGCCGGCGACGAACTCGTCGGCTACGCCCAGCTGGAGGACACCGATTCCGTGGAGGCGCCGGCCGCCGAGCTGGTCGTCCATCCCGCGCACCGGGGGCACGGGCACGGGCGGGCGCTCGGCTCCGCGCTGCTCGCGGCGTCCGGGAAGCGGCTGCGGGTGTGGGCCCACGGCGGGCACTCGGCCGCCCGGCATCTCGCGCAGGTCCTCGGGCTGACCCTCTTCCGCGAACTGCGGCAGATGCGGCGGTCGTTGGGCGACCTCGACCTGCCGGAACCGGTGCTTCCCGACGGCGTGACGGTACGGACCTTCGTCCCCGGCGCCGACGACGCGGCCTGGCTCGCGGTCAACGCGGCGGCCTTCGCCCACCATCCTGAACAGGGCTCCCTGACCCAGCGGGACCTCGACGACCGCAAGGGCGAGCCGTGGTTCGACCCGGCGGGGTTCTTCCTCGCCTTCCGGGGTGAGGAGTTGGCCGGCTTCCACTGGACCAAGGTCCACGCTCAGGAGCGGCTGGGAGAGGTGTACGTCCTCGGGGTGCGGCCGGGGGCGCAGGGCGGGGGGCTGGGCAAGGCGCTCACCACGATCGGGCTGCGGCATCTCGCGGGGCAGGCGTTGCCGACGGCGATGCTGTACGTCGACGCCGACAACAAGGCGGCGGTGTCGGTGTACGAGCGGCTGGGCTTCACGACGTACGAGACGGACCTGATGTACCGCACGGAGACCTGACGCACGCTGCGCTCTGTGCTTGAGCGGGCGTGGCTGGGGGCTCCGCTCCCGCCGGTCCCCGTCCGCCGGGGGCCTCGCCCCCCGCAGGTCCGCGTCCGCCGGGGCTCGTCCCCCGCGATGGCCCACCTGGCTTCCCGGCCCACCTGACTTCCCGGCCCCCTCTGGCTTCCCGGATCCCCCCTGACGTCCCGGTCCCGCTTGACTTCCGGGACCCCCTTACACCACCCTTTCACTACTCAATTAGTGAAAGGGTGGTTGACCGAGTGGTCGAGTACCGCATCGACCGGCACAGTGGCGTGGCCACCTACGTCCAGATCGTCCAGCAGACCAAGCAGGCCCTGCGGCTCGGGCTGCTGGAGCCGGGCGACAGGCTCCCCACGGCCCGCGAGGTCGTCGAGGCCACCGCCATCAACCCGAACACCGTGCTCAAGGCCTACCGCGAGCTGGAGCGGGAGGGCCTGGTGGAGGCGCGGCGCGGGCTCGGCACCTTCGTCCGGCGCTCACTGGGCACCGCCCCGGCCGACTCCCCGCTGCACGGTGAGCTGGACGCGTGGGCCGCGAAGGCCCGCGCGGCCGGGCTGGACCGGGACGACGTGGCCGCACTCTTCACCGCCGTACTCGACAAGCACTTCCAGAAGCACTTCCAGGGGGATCCCTCATGACCGACACCTCCGTGGCCCTGGCCGCCGACGCGCTGGGCAAGCGCTTCGGCCGCCGGGGAGGCTGGGCCCTGCGCGACTGTTCCTTCCGGCTGCCGGCCGGCCGGGTCTGCGCCGTCGTCGGACCCAACGGGGCGGGCAAGTCCACACTGTTCGCGCTCGCCGCCGGTCTGATCGCGCCCACCGAGGGCACGGTCACCGTCCTCGGCACCCGGCGGGGCGAGGCCCGCCCCCGCGTCGGCTTCGTCGCGCAGGACAAGCCGCTGTACCCGCAGCTCACCGTCGCCGAGACGCTGCGCATGGGCGCCGACCTCAACCCGGGCCGCTGGGACGAGCAGGCCGCACAGCGGATCGTGGCCGCCGGCGACCTGGACCCGGGCAGCAGCGTCCGCGCGCTCTCCGGCGGCCGGCGCACCCGCGTCGCCCTGGCGCTCGCCCTGGGCAAGCGGCCCGAACTGCTGCTGCTGGACGAGCCGATGGCCGACCTGGACCCGCTGGCCCGGCACGAGCTGATGGGCGTGCTGATGGGGCAGGCGGCCGAGGACGGCACCACGATCGTGATGTCCTCGCACGTGATCGCCGAACTGCAGGACTCCTGCGACCACCTGCTGCTGATCGGCGCCGGCCGGATCCGGCTGGCCGGCGAGATGGACGCGCTGCTGGAGGCGCACACCCGGGTGGCCGCGCCCGCGGGGACCTCCCTGGACCCGCACACCGTCGTCGAGTCCCGCACCACCGGCCGTCAACTGTCCGCGCTGATCCGCCCGGCGGGCCCGCTCCCCGGCGACTGGCGCGCCGACGCGCCCACCCTGGAGGAACTGGTCCTGGCCCACCTGCGCAACCCGCAGGCCCCCGCCCTCACGCCCGCTCCGGCCCGGGAGACCGCCGCGTGACCGCCACCGTCCCCACCGCGCCCGCCGCCCCCACCGCGCCCGCGCCCCACCTGGCGAGGTGGCTGATACGTCTGCACCAGCCGGCCCTGCTCGTGGGGACGGCGTTCGTCGTCGTGCTCGGCGCCGCGCTGCTGTGGCTGTGGGGCCCGCTGACCCGTGGCTCGGTGACCGCCTGGCGACAGTACGAAGCCTGCGCGACGGCCGGCCCCTGCCACTACAACCAGTACGCGATCCTCCTCCACAAGGACGTCTACCAGTACGCGACCTTCGCCCTCCTCGCGGTCCCCTTCCTGGTCGCCGCCTGGGCCGGCGCCTCGCTCGTCGGCCGCGAGCTGGAACAGGGCACCGTCCGGCTGGCCTGGACGCAGGGTGTGTCCCCGCGGCGCTGGCTGGCCGCGAAGCTCGCCGTCCCGGCGGTCCCGGTCACCCTCGGCACCGGGCTGCTGGTCCTGCTGCACCACCTGATGTGGTCGGCGGGCGACGGCCGTATCGGCACCGCCAAGGACTGGTACAGCGGCGAGACCTTCTACGCGAACGGCACGGTCCCCGTCGTCCTGGCCCTGGCGGGTCTGGCCGCCGGCGCCCTGCTCGGCCTGCTCACGGGCCGCTCGCTCGCCGCGCTGGGCGGCGCACTCGGCCTCACGGGCCTGCTGTGGCTCGGCACCCAGCTCGCGATGCCCCACCTGTGGCCCACCGTCACCCGCGTCAGCAGCCTGCGCGACGGTCCCACGGGCTCGGGCCTCGGCGTGGAGCGGGGGCTGCTCACCGCGAGCGGCGCCCGCATCGGCGACCACGGCTGCGACGACGGCGGCACCCCGAAGTGCCGGGCCCTCTTCGACCGCCTGGACGCGGTCGGCTACTACCACGACTACCACCCCGAGTCCCACTACTGGCCGCTGCAGATCACGACGAGCGCCGTCCTGCTCGGGGTCACCGCCCTGCTGACGGTGGCCGCGTTCCGCCTGCTGCGCCGCCGGACCCGCGGGCCCGCGGCGGGGCCCGTGTCCGCAGCCGCCGTCGAGGAGGCCGCCGTATGAGCGCCACGGTCCTGCGGGGCCTGCCCCGGACGGTCCTGCGGCTGCACCGCACGGCACTGATCGCGTGGGCCGCGTTCGTGACGGTCCTGGTCGCCGGGCTGGTGTGGACGGTGCAGGTCACCGCCGACGACGCGCTGCGCGAGCAGGAGTACTGCGCCCTGCACACCAGGTGCAACGTCCTGACGACGATGGCCTACGCCGACCGGATCGGTTACGTCGGCTGGTTCGCCTGCTACAGCTTCCTGGCCGTCGCCGCCTTCGCGGGCGGTGCCCTGATCGGCCGCGAACTGGAGAACGGCACCGCCCGGCTCGCCTGGACCCAGGGCGTGAGCCCCGCCCGCTGGCTGGCCGCGAAGCTCGCCGTGCCCGCGCTCGCCGTCACGCTCGGCGGCACCGTCCTGATCCTGGCGTTCCGCTGGGGCTGGGGCGCCCACCGGTCCCTGATGGGCGACGACTGGACCTTCGGCGACGTCTTCGTGGCCCGCGGCCCGGCGCTGGTGGCGTACGCCCTGTGCGCGCTGGCCGTCGGTACGCTCACCGGGCTCGTCCTGCGCCGCGCCCTGCCCGCCGTGGGCGTCTCCTTCGTCCTGATGTGGCTGCTCAACGTCGTCCTGGAGTTCAACCGCACGTCCCTGTGGCCGGCCGTGACCCGTTACTCCCCGACCGGAATCGAGCTGCCCGACAGCGCGTGGCAGGTGGAGAACGGCACCGTCGTCGACGGCCACCGCACCCAGAACCTTGCCGATCTGACCTGCGACGGCACCGCGGCCCAGGTCAGGAGCTGCCTGCACGACGCGGGCGTCTCCGGCTACTACGCCGTCCACCACCCCGAATCCCACTTCTGGCCCCTGCACCTGGTGGAGACCGGCATCGTCCTCGCCGTCGCCGCCGCGGCCACCACCGCCGCCTTCCGGCTGCTGCGCCACCGCACCGCCTGAGCGCGGCCCATGACCCCGTACGTCCCTCCACGGGGGGGAGGGACGTACGGTGACGGCGGGCACCGGCACGGCCCCGGCCCCCGGGAGCCGCCGCCAGATATCCCGCACGCCATGTCGCCGTAACCATGGGTTCAGACGGGCTTGCGAGGCTCGTCGAATGAAGCCCGTCGTGCCAGAGCCCTCGCCTCCTCCCGAGGGGATCGCCGGGAACGGGGACGCCCACGTGACCCGCTCGCTCCCGCCCGCGCTGTCCGACGCGCCCGTATCGCTCGTGGCGCGGAACAATGGGCACATGAGCCAGCAAGACACCCAGGCACAGATCCAGCACGCGCAGCCCTCCGTGGGCTCCATAGCCGCGCACCGCCCGCACACCGTGTCGGCGGCCGTGTCCGACCTGGAACCCGACATCGACGCCGACCTCGACGCGTACGAGGAGGCGCCCTTCGACGGGCCCCAGCTTCCGCAGGGTCGTTTCCTCGACCGTGAACGCAGCTGGCTCGCCTTCAACGAGCGGGTCCTCGAACTCGCCGAGGACCCCGAGACTCCCCTGCTGGAACGCGCCAACTTCCTGGCGATCTTCGCCAGCAACCTGGACGAGTTCTTCATGGTCAGGGTGGCCGGTCTCAAGCGCCGTATCGCCACCGGTGTGGCCACCCGGTCCGCGTCCGGCCTCCAGCCCCGCGAGGTGCTGGAGATGATCTGGGCCCGCTCCCGCGAGCTCATGGCCCGGCACGCCGCCTGCTACCACGAGGACGTCGCCCCCGCCCTCGCCGAGGAGGGCATCCACCTGGTCCGCTGGAACGAGCTCCAGGAGAAGGAACAGGCCCGCCTGTTCACGCTCTTCCGGCACCAGATCTTCCCCGTGCTGACGCCGCTGGCGGTCGACCCGGCGCACCCCTTCCCGTACATCTCCGGCCTGTCCCTGAACCTGGCCGTCATCGTGCGCAACCCGGTCACCGGGCACCGTCACTTCGCCCGCGTGAAGGTGCCGCCGCTGCTGTCCCGCTTCCTGGAGAGCTCCCCGGGCCGCTACGTCCCCCTCGAGGACGTCATCGCCGCCCACCTGGAGGAGCTGTTCCCGGGCATGGAGGTCCTGGAGCACCACGCCTTCCGCCTCACCCGCAACGAGGACCTGGAGGTCGAGGAGGACGACGCCGAGAACCTCCTGCAGGCCCTGGAGAAGGAACTCATGCGGCGCCGCTTCGGGCCGCCGGTGCGGCTGGAGGTCGAGGAGTCCATCGACCGCGAGGTCCTCGACCTCCTGGTGCGCGAGCTGAAGATCAGCGAGGCCGAGGTGTACCCGCTGCCGGGTCCCCTGGACCTCACCGGCCTCTTCCGTATCGCCTCCATCGACCGGCCCGAGCTGAAGTACAAGAAGTTCATCGCCGGCGTCCACCGCGACCTGGCCGAGGTCGAGTCGGCGTCCGCGCCCGACATCTTCGCCTCCCTGCGCGCCCGGGACGTCCTGCTGCACCACCCGTACGACTCCTTCTCGACGTCGGTGCAGGCCTTCCTCCAGCAGGCCGCCGACGACCCGGACGTCCTCGCCATCAAGCAGACCCTGTACCGGACCTCGGGCGACTCCCCGATAGTCGACGCGCTCATCGACGCCGCCGAGTCCGGCAAGCAGGTCCTCGTCCTGGTCGAGATCAAGGCCCGCTTCGACGAGCACGCCAACATCAAGTGGGCGCGCAAGCTGGAGGAGGCCGGCTGCCACGTGGTCTACGGCCTGGTCGGCCTGAAGACCCACTGCAAGCTGTCCCTGGTGGTCCGTCAGGAAGGCGACACGCTACGGCGTTACAGCCACGTCGGCACCGGCAACTACCACCCGAAGACGGCGCGGCTCTACGAGGACCTCGGACTGCTCACCGCGGACCCCCAGGTCGGCGCGGACCTCTCGGACCTGTTCAACCGCCTCTCCGGCTACTCCCGCCGGGAGACCTACCGCCGCCTCCTGGTGGCGCCCAAGTCCCTGCGCGACGGCCTCATCGCGCGGGTCAACAAGGAAGTCCAGCACCACCGTGCCGGACGCCCCGCGTTCATCCGCATCAAGGTCAACTCGATGGTGGACGAGGCGCTGATCGACTCCCTGTACCGCGCGTCCCAGGCAGGCGTGCCGGTCGACGTCTGGGTGCGCGGCATCTGCGCGGTCCGCCCCGGCGTCACCGGCCTGTCCGAGAACATCCGGGTCCGCTCGATCCTCGGCCGCTTCCTCGAACACTCCCGGGTGTTCGGCTTCGGCAACGGCGGCGAGCCCGAAGTGTGGATCGGCAGCGCCGACATGATGCACCGCAACCTCGACCGCCGGATCGAGGCGCTGGTACGGGTCACCGACCCGGCCCACCGGGCCGCGCTCAACCGGCTGCTGGAGACCGGCATGTCCGACTCCACCTCCTCCTGGCACCTCGGCCCGGACGGCGAGTGGACCCGGCACGCGACGGACGCGGACGGCCAACCCCTGCGCAACGTCCAGGAGACGCTCATAGACGCCCGGAGGCGCCGGCGTGGCACAGCAACACCTTGACCCGAGGGATCCGGAGACCAGGCACGCCGGCCCGTCCCCCGCTCCCGGCTCCGCTCGAGCGGGAGGGGCCCCCAGCGGGGACGCTCTCGCGGGCTACCTGCGGGCCCAGGCCACGGAGTTTCTCCGCGCCCTGCGGCTGCACCGCGAGACCGGCACCACCGCCGGCGGCCCGAACGGCGCCGCCGGCCCGGAGGACCCCGTGGACGCGGCCCGCGCCCTGCGCCGCGCGGTCCGCCGCGTCAGCGGCAGCCTGCACACCTTCCGCCCCCTGCTCGACCCGGACTGGTCGGAGTCCATGCGCCCCGAACTGGCCTGGCTGTCCGGCACCCTGGCCATGGAACACGCCTACGCGGCCCGCCTGGAACGCCTGTTGCTGGCCCTGCACAGGCTGTCCGGGGCGGTGTTCCCGGCCCAGTCGGCACTCGGCGCGGCGGTGGGCGGTCGTTCCGCCGGGACGAATCCCGGTCCCAGGAAGGCGGACCCCGGCACCGTCGGCCCCCCGACCCACCCGGCGAGCCCGGACCGCGGCAACCTGACGGTAGGCGCGGCCAAAGCGGGCGCACTGCTCGAACGCCAACTGACCCTCGCCCGCACCCGGGCCCACAGCACCGCCCTCCAGGCCCTCGGCTCCTCCCGCTTCCACGCCGTCGCCGACCACATCGCCGTACTCGCCAGCGAGGTCCCCCTCACTTCCGCCGCGGCCACCACCGACCTCCGCCCCCTGGCGTCCGCCGCCGAGGAGAGGCTCACCGACGCCGTCACCGCCCTCCCCCTCGTCACCGCGGGCCACCCCTACAACGCGGAGGCCCTGAACCACGGCCTCTCCCCCGACCCGGCCCCGCACCCCCAGGACGCCCCCTGGCACCAGGTCCGCCTCCTGCTGCGCCTGCACCGCTACGCCCGCGAGGTCCTCGAGGGAACGGACGCGCCCGTGGACGTACGCCTGCTGACCGCGGGTCAGGCCCTGGACCGGCACCGTGACGCCTCCGAGGCGGCGGCGGCCGCGGCCCAGGCGGCCCGCACTCCGCGCATCGCCCCGGCGACGGCGTACGCCCTCGGGGTGCTCCACGCCGACCAGCGGCACGAGGTGGAGGCTGCACGCTTCGCGTTCCAGCAGTCGTGGCAGAAACAGACGGTCGGCACGCCCTGACCCCTTTCCAGGAGGCGGCGAACGACATGACCTACCCGAAGGAAGCCCCCGTCCGAGCGGCCGGCTGCGTCCTGTGGCGCCGCTCCCCGGTCGACGGCGAGCCGGAGATCTGTCTCGTCCACAGGCCGAAGTACGACGACTGGTCCCACCCGAAAGGCAAGTTGAAGCGCGGCGAGGACCAACTCGCCGGTGCCCGCCGGGAGGTGGCCGAGGAGACGGGGTACGACGCGGTGCCGGGCGCCGAGCTGTCCACCGTCCGCTACATGGCGAACGGCCGTGCCAAGGAGGTCCGTTACTGGGCGGCCGAGGCCACCGGGGGCACGTTCGCCCCGAACGACGAGGTGGACCGCATCCTCTGGCTCCCGCCGGCGGCGGCCCGCAACCGCCTCACCCAGCCCCGCGACCGGACCCTCGTCGACGAGCTCCTGGTCCGGGTGTTCGAACGCACGTAACGGGGCCTGTGCGACGCCCGTACCGGAACCTGTTCGCAGGGAAACCCGCTCGGCGAGCCCGTAGCCCTGCCCGCGGGTCCCGGCCCCTGCCTACCCCCGCAGATGCCCCTCCGCGTCCGCCCGGGCCTGGCTGCGGGCTCTGCGGGCCGGACCGCGCCAGCCGCAGGTACAGCGTGCGAGGCAGAAACGGCCTTGCTCGACCGTCTGCGCGTGGTGTGCCGGTCCGTCGGGAGCTGGGGGAGTGCTGTCCTGCTGCGCCACGCCGACAACGTTACCCAGCCCGGGTAAAGGCCCGGTGTGCGCGTGACGGCGCCTGCTACCCGTCGTTAACCGGAACGACAGGAAGCCCGCGACGGACGGGCCGGCTGGGGGTAGGCAGGCGATGGCTGAGCGGCAGAGGCGCACGGGCGGTGCGGTCGTCGTGGCGGGACTCGTGCTCTGTGTGTGCGTCGGCACCTCCGGCTGCTCCGGCAGCGGGGCCGCCGCCGGAGACGCGCGCGCGGCCGACCCGGTCGAGACCCTGCACCGGGTCGCCGACACCCTGGTGGCCGCCGGGAGTTCCAAGGCCCGTACGTCGATGGAGATGGCCACCGGCGGCACCCGGGTCACCATCCGCGGCGAGGGCGTGTACGACTACAGCAGGCACCTGGGGCGCCTGAAGGTGCTGCTGCCGCCGGATCCGGCGGGCACCAGTGAACACCGGCCGATCACCGAACTCCTCGCGCCGGGCGCCCTGTTCATGAAGAACCGGGGCGCCGGAGTGCCCGCCGACAAGTGGGTCCGGGTCGACACCGCCACCCTCTCCGACGGCAACCTCGTCACCGGCGGTGTCACCGATCCGCTGGCCGCCGCCGAGGTGCTGCGCGGGACGCGGACGGCGACGTACGTGGGCGAGACCCAGCTCGCGGGGACGGCGGTGCGGCACTACCGGGGGACGGCGGATCTCACCCGGGCGGCCAAGGCGGCGTCCGCGGGGAACCGGGGGCCGCTGGCGTCCGCGGCGAAAGGGTTCGCCTCGGCCGAGGTGCCCTTCGACGTCTACCTCGACGCCGAGGGACGCATCCGCAAGGTCAGGCACCGGTTCAGCTTCGTCGGCGGGGAGCACAACGGGAACGTCGCGGTCGCCTCGACGACGCTGCTCTACGACTTCGGGGCGCCGGCGCACGTACGGTTGCCGGCGGCCGGGGACATCTACGCGGGCCGCATCGCCGAGGAGTGAAGGTTCTGCACGGACTCGTGACGGACGTCAAGAACTAGCCCTTCCGTGCCATGCGCGGGGCGTGGGCCGCTGCCTACCCTAGGAGGTCGGTGACGGCAGAGACGAGGTGATGCGCGTGGCTCCGGTCGGCGGTACGGCAGTTCAGGACCACGTGGCCCTCGCCGAGATCGAACTGTGCGGCGAGCTGATCATCGCGGCCTCGGCCGCCGAGGACCGGCTCAGCCTGGAGAGCATCGACGAGGTCCTGAGGGTGACCGAGGAACGCGCCTCCGGCGCGTGAGTCCCGGGGCCGGCCCGGCGAGCAAGCCTCGGGCGGCCCGGCGAGCGGGTCCCGGACAGCGGGCGAGTAGGTCCCGGACAGCGGGCGAGTGGGCCGGGACGCCGCCCCCGCCCACCTCATGCTTCCTTTCGGCCACCGGCGCCCATGCCGCCTTCGGCCACCGGCGCTCACGTCGCCCTCGACGCCGCCGCCCTTGTCGCCCTCGACACCCGGCACGCAGGTCTTCCCGCCCCCGCGCTTCAGCTCCGCAGCAGCCGGCCGATCGCCTTCGTCGCCTCTTCCACCTTCGCGTCGATCTCGGCGCCGCCCTTGACGGCCGCGTCGGCGACGCAGTGGCGCAGGTGCTCCTCCAGGAGCTGCAGGGCGAAGGACTGCAGGGCCTTGGTGGAGGCGGAGACCTGCGTGAGTATGTCGATGCAGTAGACGTCCTCGTCGACCATCCGCTGCAGTCCGCGGATCTGGCCCTCGATGCGGCGCAGCCGCTTGAGGTGCTCGTCCTTCTGCTTGTGGTAGCCGTGCACGCCCCGGTCGTGATCCGTCACGACGTCCGGCTCTGCCGCCGCCCCGCCGGAGGGCGTTTCCACGCCGGTCTCGGTGGTCGTCATCGCGTCCTCCAGACATATACCCCTACTGGGTATATCGTACCGAACTTTCCGGGGTATGTGGCCTGCAGGCGGCCCCCGTGCCGAGCAGTCTGCCCGATGGGCGACACTGGGGGACGGCCCATTAGCCGTGGCCGGATGATGCGCCTAGCATCAGCCTGACCGAAACCGATGCACCCCGAGGACCCCTTGTGCGCTTTCGTCTGACCCCCAGGGAGACGAGCTTCTACGACATGTTCGCCGCGTCCGCGGACAACATCGTCACGGGCTCGAAACTCCTCATGGAACTGCTCGGGGCGGACGCCTCCGCCCGGGCCGAGATCGCAGAGCGCATGCGGGCCGCGGAACACGCGGGTGACGATGCCACGCACGCGATCTTCCACCAGCTGAACTCCTCCTTCATCACGCCCTTCGACCGCGAGGACATCTACAACCTGGCGTCGTCCCTCGACGACATCATGGACTTCATGGAGGAAGCCGTCGACCTGGTCGTCCTCTACAACGTGGAGGAACTGCCCAAGGGCGTCGAGCAGCAGATCGAGGTGCTGGCACGGGCGGCCGAACTGACCGCCGAGGCGATGCCCAACCTGCGCACGATGGACAACCTCACCGAGTACTGGATCGAGGTCAACCGGCTGGAGAACCAGGCCGACCAGATCCACCGCAAGCTGCTCGCCCACCTCTTCAACGGCAAGTACGAGGCCATCGAGGTGCTGAAGCTCAAGCAGATCGTCGACGTGCTCGAGGAAGCGGCCGACGCGTTCGAGCATGTGGCGAACACGGTGGAGACCATCGCCGTCAAGGAGTCCTGACCCTTTCATGGACACCTTCGCGTTGATCGTGACCATCGGGGTCGCGCTCGGATTCACGTACACGAACGGCTTCCACGACTCGGCGAACGCCATCGCCACGTCGGTCTCCACGCGCGCCCTGACCCCGCGGGCCGCCCTGGCGATGGCCGCGGTGATGAACCTCGCGGGCGCGTTCCTCGGCAGCGGTGTCGCGCACACCGTCAGCAAGGGACTGATCGAGACGCCCACCGGCTCCAAGGGGATGGGCATCCTCTTCGCCGCGCTGACGGGCGCCATCGTCTGGAACCTCGTCACCTGGTACTTCGGACTGCCGTCGTCCTCGTCGCACGCCTTGTTCGGCGGCATGGTGGGCGCGGCGCTCGCGGGCGGTACGGACGTCATCTGGTCCGGTGTGCTGGACAAGGTCGTCATCCCGATGTTCATCTCCCCCGTCGTGGGCCTGGTCGCCGGCTATCTGGTGATGTGCGCGATCATGTGGCTCTTCCGCAAGTCCAACCCGCACAAGGCCAAGCGCGGATTCCGGATAGCCCAGACGGTGTCCGCGGCCGGCATGGCGCTCGGGCACGGTCTGCAGGACGCCCAGAAGACGATGGGCATCGTCGTGATGGCTCTCGTCATCGGTGACGTTCAGGGCGCGGACGATCCGATCCCGGTGTGGGTGAAGATCGCCTGCGCCCTGATGCTGTCTCTGGGCACGTACGCGGGCGGGTGGCGCATCATGCGCACCCTCGGCCGCAAGATCATCGAGCTGGACCCGCCGCAGGGCTTCGCCGCCGAGACGACCGGCGCGTCGATCATGTTCGTCACGGCGTTCATCTTCAAGGCGCCGATCTCCACCACCCACGTCATCACCTCCGCGATCATGGGCGTCGGCGCGACGAAGCGCGTGAACGCGGTGCGCTGGGGTGTGGCCAAGAACATCGTCCTGGGCTGGTTCATCACCATGCCGGCGGCGGCCATCGTGGCGGCGGCGGCGTTCGGACTCGTGAACCTTGCGTTCCTGTAGCCGCCCTCGTGTACCTGGACGTTCCGGAGGCGCAGGCCGTGGGCGACCCGGCTCGGTAGCCGCCCTCGTGTACCTGCCGTTCCGGTAGCCGCCCTTGCAGCCCTGGCGTTGCCGTAGCCACCGCGGGCCGTTCCCCGCGGTGAGACGAGACGGGCCCGCCCCCCGGAAGCCGGGGGGCGGGCCCTTTCGTCCTCGCGGTGGCACCGCCATGCAGCACCGCGAGGGGTCATGAAACCGCGTCGGCTCAGCCGAAGCGGCCGGAGATGTAGTCCTCCGTGGCCTGTACCGACGGGTTGGAGAAGATCCGCTCCGTCTCGTCGATCTCGATCAGCTTGCCGGGCTGCCCGACCGCCGACAGGTTGAAGAACGCCGTACGGTCCGACACCCGCGCCGCCTGCTGCATGTTGTGCGTCACGATGACGATCGTGAAGCGCTCCTTCAGCTCACCGATCAGGTCCTCGATGGCGAGCGTGGAGATCGGGTCCAGGGCCGAGCAGGGCTCGTCCATGAGCAGCACGTTCGGCTCCACGGCGATCGCCCGCGCGATGCACAGACGCTGCTGCTGACCGCCGGACAGGCCGGAACCCGGCTTGTTCAGGCGGTCCTTCACCTCGTTCCAGAGGTTGGCGCCCTTGAGCGACTTCTCGACGATGTCGCCGAGCTCGCTCTTCTTGTAGTTGCCGTTGAGCCGCAGCCCCGCCGCCACGTTGTCGAAGATCGACATCGTGGGGAAGGGATTCGGCCGCTGGAAGACCATGCCGACCTCGCGGCGCACGGACACCGGGTCGATGCCCTGCCCGTACAGGTCCTCGTCGTCCAGCAGCACCTTGCCCTCGACCCGGCCGCCCGAGGTGACCTCGTGCATCCGGTTCAGCGTGCGCAGGAACGTCGACTTGCCGCAGCCGGAGGGGCCGATGAAGGCCGTCACCGAACGCGGCTCGACCGTCATCGAGATGTCCTCGATCGCCTTGTGGGATCCGTAGTAGGCGGTGAGCCCGCTTACGTCGATTCGCTTGGCCATGTTTCTACTTCACTTCCAGAATCAGTCGCCGATGGCCGCGTCAGCGACCGGTCTTCGGGGCCTTCCAGCGGGCGATCCCGCGAGCCACCAGGTTGAGGATCATCACGAACGCGATCAGCGTCAGCGCCGCGGCCCACGCACGGTCGTACGCCGCTCCGGAGCCCTGACTGTTCGCATACTGCTGATAGATGTACAGCGGCAACGACTGCTGCGCACCCTCGAACGGGTTGGCGTTGATGATCGAGTTGCCCCACACCAGCAGCAGCACCGGCGCGGTCTCGCCCGCGATACGGGCCACGGCCAGCATGATGCCGGTGGTGATGCCGCCGACCGAGGTCGGAAGAACCACCTTGAGAATGGTGCGCCACTTCGGCACGCCGAGCGCCAGGGACGCCTCGCGCAGCTCGTTCGGGACGAGCTTGAGCATCTCCTCCGTGGAGCGGACCACGACCGGCATCATCAGGATGGCCAGCGCCAGCGAACCGGCGAAGCCGAAGGGCTGCATGTCGAACATCAGCATGATGCTCAGGATGAACAGACCGGCGACGATCGACGGGATACCGGTCATCACGTCGACGAAGAACGTGACGGACCGGGCCAGGTTGCCGCGCCCGTACTCGACCAGGTAGATCGCGGTGAGCACACCGATCGGCGCGGCGATCAGCGTGGCCAGGCCGACCTGCTCCAGGCTGCCGAGGATGGCGTGGTAGATACCGCCGCCCGGCTCGGTGTCGGAGACCAGGCCCATCGAGTGGGTCAGGAAGTAGATGTCGAGGACCTTCACACCACGCGAGACGGTGGTCCACACCAGGGAGACCAGCGGCACCACGGCGAGCAGGAACGCGACCCAGACCAGCGAGGTCGCGATCCGGTCCTTGGCCTGGCGGCGGCCCTCGACACGAGCGGAGATCACATACGTACCGAGGACGAAGAGGATCGCGGCGATCAGGCCCTGCTGGATCTTGCTGTCCAGGCCGGCGGCCAGGCCGATGACGATCGCCACGACGAGGGAGCCGGCGGCGATGGCGTACGGCGCCCACTTGGGAAGGGTGGCGCCGCGCAGGGTGCTGCTGGGGCGCTTGTCGGCGACTGCGGTGCTCATGCGTTGGCCCCCGAGTACTCCTTGCGGCGGGCGATGATCATGCGCGCCGCGCCGTTGACCAGCAGGGTGATGACGAACAGGACCAGACCGGAGGCGATCAGCGCGTCCCGGCCGGTTTCGCTTGCCTCACTGAACTTGCTGGCGATGTTCTGGGCGAAGGTGCCGCCGCCCGGGTCGAGCAGGCTGGCCTGGATGTCGAAGGTCGGCGAGAGCACGGTGGCCACGGCCATCGTCTCGCCGAGCGCGCGGCCGAGGCCCAGCATCGATGCGGAGATCACGCCGGAGCGCCCGAAGGGGATCACCGCCATGCGGATGACCTCCCAGCGGGTGGCGCCCAGGGCGAGGGCCGCCTCCTCGATCATCTGCGGAGCCTGGCGGAAGACCTCGCGGCTCACGTTGGTGACGATCGGCAGGATCATGATCGCGAGCAGGATGCCGACGGTCAGCATCGAGCGGGGCGCGCCGGCCTGCCAGGAGAAGATGCCGGTCCAGCCGAAGTAGTCGTTCAGCCAGCTGAACAGGCCGACCATGTTCGGGACGAGGACGAGGGCGCCCCACAGGCCGTACACGATGGACGGCACGGCGGCGAGCAGGTCGATCACGTAGGAGATCGGACCGCGCAGCCTGCGCGGGGCGTAGTGGGTGAGGAACAGCGCGATGGCGACGGCGATCGGGACCGCGATGACCATGGCGATGATCGAGGAGACGACCGTGCCGAAGGCGAGGACGGCGATGCCGAACTTCGGCGGGAGGACACCGGTGTTCCACTCGAAGGTGGTGAGGAAGTTGGCGTCGTCCTTGCTGATCGCGATCGAGGCGCGGTAGGTGAGGAAGCCCGCGATCGCGGCCATGATCACGAGCAGCAGAATGCCCGACCCGCGGGAGAGACCGAGGAAGATCCGGTCACCGGGTCGGGTGGCGCCACGGGCCGCGCGCTTCTGCTCGGCCACGGTCGGTTGTGGGGTGGGGGGAGGGGCTTCGGTGTTCTTGGTGGTTATGTCCATCGGGTTCTCCGGTCTGCGGAGCCGTACGCGCTGTACGGTCCAGCGGAGCCGGTCGCGGTGTGCGGCGGCTCCTGGCGGCGGTGCACCGGACGGTGCGGTCCGGTCCGGGGTTCTCAGGCCCCGGACCGGACCGCACGCTCAGGTCAGCTCAGGCCCTCGATGGTGGTGCGGACCTTGGCGATGATGTCGTCGGGGATCGGCGCGTAGTCGTTGGCCGCGAGGACCTTCTGGCCGTCCTCGGAGGCGATGAAGCGCAGGAACGCCTTGGTGGCGGCCAGCGTGTCCGCCTTGTTGCCCTTGTCGCAGGCGATCTCGTAGGTCACGAGGACAAGCGGGTAGGCGCCCTCGGCCTTGGTCGCGTAGTTCAGCTTGAGCGCCAGGTCCTTGCCGGTGCCGACGACCTTGGCGTCCGCGATGGCCTTGGTGGCGTTGTCCACGGTGGCCTCGACCGGGGCGGAGGCGCCCGTGTCGATGCTGGCCGGGACGATGCCGTCCTTGGCGTACGACAGCTCCATGTAGCCGATCGCGCCGGAGGTCTGCTTGACCTGCTGGGCGACACCGGAGGAACCGGACGCTGACTGGCCGCCCTTGGCCTGCCAGGCCTTGCCGCCCGAGTAGGGCCAGTCGCTCTTGGCGGAGGCGATCAGGTACTTGGTGAAGTTGTCCGTGGTACCGGAGTCCTCGGAGCGGTGGAACGCCTGGATCTTGAGGTCGGGAAGCTTCGCGTCGGGGTTCAGCTTCTTGATGGCCTCGTCGTTCCAGTTCGAGATCTTGCCGTTGAAGATCTTGGCGATCGTCGGGGCGTCCAGGACGATCTTGTCCACACCCGGGACGTTGACGCCGACCGCGATCGGGCCGCCGACCATCGGGAGGTCGATGCCCTGGCCGCCGGAGCAGACGCTCTTGGAGGCGGTGACCTCTTCGGGCTTCAGCGCGGAGTCGGAACCGGCGAAGGCGACCTGGCCCTGCGTGAAGGCGGTGATACCGGCGCCGGAGCCGCTGCCCTTGTAGTTGATCTGCACGCCGCAGGCCTGGGTGAACTGCTTGACCCAGGCGTCGATCGCGTTCTTCTGCGCGGAGGAGCCGTCGGCGAGCAGTTGGCCCTTGGCGTCGTCACACTTGATGTTGCCGGCGGCAGCCGTGGCGGAGGCGCTGCTGCCGCCACCGCTGCTGGTGTCGTCGGAGCCGCACGCCGTGAGGGCCAGGGCGCCGGAGACGGCGAGAGCACCGAGGGTGAGGGCCCGCCGGTTCATGCGCTGAAGCTTCACTGAGGGAGTTCCTTCCAGGAGCCGCCGTCCTGAATTCGGCGGCGTGCGAGAAGTCTGGGTGATGCGGGCGCGTATTCCCGGTACGCGGCCCACATCCGTAAGGCTGAAATTAGGCAGATCAGGTGAAGGCGCCTACGGCCGCAAATGAACGCAGGGTGAACCCCTGAAGGCGGTGTGGTTAGGTCACGGAACGCTTACGAGGAGGGCACATGGAGGTACCGGCATGGACACCGCCACAGCTCACCGCCGACCTCCCCCGACCCTGAGGTGGAACCCGTGGCGGCGTGGGCCCGTCTCGTTCCACAGAGCCGACGGAATGCCGGCGGTCGGCCGACGGAGGACACGGACATGGAACGGCGTACGTTCATAGGCGGCACCGCCACCGCACTCGCGGGGCTGGCAACGGCCTGCAGGACCGGCGGCGGCTCCGCCGCGAGCAGCTCGGCCAGCTCAGCCTCGGCTTCCCGCACCCCGTTCCGGACCGCCAGCGCGGTCGCCGCCGCCAACTGGGCCGCCCTCGCCCGTGACCTCGACGGCACCCTGGTCCGTCCCGGCGACGCCGACTGGAAGTCCGCCCGCCAGCTCTACAACACCCGCTTCGACTCCCTGAAGCCGGCCGCGGTCGCCTACGTGGCGAACACCGACGACATCCGTACGACCCTGTCCTACGCCCGCGCACACTCCCTCCGTGTGGCGATCCGCAACGGCGGCCACTCCTACGCGGGCTGGTCCTCCGGCGACGGCCGCCTGATCGTCGATGTCTCGAAACTGAACCGTGTCCGGGCGAGCGGCGGCACGGCGGTCGTCGGCGCCGGCGCCAAACTGATCGACGTCTACCGGGCCCTGGCCGCGAAAGGCGTGACGATCCCCGCCGGCTCCTGCCCGACCGTCGGCATCTCCGGCCTCACCCTCGGCGGCGGCCACGGGGTCGCCTCCCGTGCGTACGGCCTGACCTGCGACAGCCTCACCCAGGCGACGATCGTCACCGCCGACGGCAAGCAACTGACCGCCAACGCCACCGACCACAAGGACCTCTTCTGGGCCCTGCGCGGCGCGGGCAACGGCAATTTCGGCGTCGTCACCGAACTGCAGTTCGCCACGCACCCGGCCCCGCAGGCCGTGACGGCGTACCTGTCCTGGCCGTGGTCGAAGGCGGCCGCGGTGATGAGGGCCTGGCAGGAGTGGGGCCCGTCCCAGCCGGACGAGATCTGGTCGTCCCTGCACCTGGCGGGCACGGTCGGCGGCCACGCCACCGTCTCCGTCGCCGCGTTCTCCCTCGGCACGTACGGCGAACTCAAGAACGCGGTCGACCGCCTCGCGGACAAGGTCGGCGCCCCCGCGAGCAGCGTCTCGCTCCGCCGCCGCGGCTACGAGGAGGCGATGGAGATCTACGCGGGCTGCTCCTCCTTCTCGACGAACGCCCAGTGCCACCTGCCGGGCTCGACACCCGGCCGCTCCACGCAGGGCGCGCTCGGCCGAGAGACGTACGCCGCCCGCTCGGACTTCTTCGACCGCTCGCTCTCCCCGGCCGGCATCCAGACGCTGCTCAGGCAGATGGGCACGATCCGCGGCGGCTCCGGCAGCATCGCGTTCACGGCGCTCGGCGGGGCGGTCAACCGGGTCTCCCCGACCGCGACGGCGTTCGTCCACCGCCGCTCCCGGATGCTGGCCCAGTACATCGCCTCCTGGCGGGCCGGGACGAGCGGCTCGACGGCCCAGGCCTGGCTGACCGGGGCCCACAACGCGATGAAGCCGTACGCCTCGGGCGCCGCCTACCAGAACTACACCGACCCGACCCTGACCGACTGGCGCAAGGCGTACTACGGCGCCGCCGCGGCGCGTCTGACCACCGTCAAGAAGCAGTACGACCCCAGCCGCTTCTTCACCTATCCCCAGGCGCTGTGAGGAGCTGCGGTCCGCCCGGTCCGCCTACGCGGCGAGGTCCCGTTCCTCGGTGCCCGCGTCCGCGGCCTCCCGCCGGGTCCTGGACATCACGGCGTCCTGTTCGTCGTACGACCGCCCCCGCGCCCGGATCAGCCGGCCGGCCACCGGGGACCGCTCGATCGCCTTGGTGAGCGGGGTCAGCAGGGCCATGGCCACCGGGGACAGCAGCAGCGCGACGGCGGTGCCCAGCGCGAAGCCGCCGACGACGTCCGTCGGGTAGTGCACGCCCATGTAGATCCGGCAGAACCCTTCGAGCAGCGCGAGGCCGAGGCCGAGGAGCCCGAACTTCCGGTTCGCGACGAACAGTCCGACCGCCATCGCCATGGTGATCGTCGCGTGGTCGCTGACGAACGAGTAGTCGGTCTTGCCGGAGACCAGGACGTCGATCCCCTCATGGGTGCGAAAGGGCCTGGGCCGCTCGACGAAGCCCCGTATCGGCACGTTCACCAGCACCGCGATACCGGCGGCCAGCGGTGCCCAGACCAGCGCGGCCACGGAGGACGCCGCGTCCTCGGCGCCGCGCCGCCGCACGGACCACCAGCACCACACCACGAGCAGCACCATGGCGAGCAGCAGTCCGTACTCGCCGACGAACTCCACGGCCCGGTCGAACCACGCGGGCGCGTCCTTGGCGAGGCCGTTGATGTCGTACAGCAGATCGACGTCAGGGTTCGACCCGGATTCTGCGAGTCCAGCCATGGCGCACGGCCCCTTCGTCGTCTCTCTCGGCATGCTTTGGCGCACGCCGTTTCTGCCCACCCCCGTGGTTTGCAGATTCGCTATGTCACCAGGAACGCACGACTCCTGTTCATACGTTCCACACTCCACCGAATGATCACTCAGACGTTATCGAAGAGAGACCCATCGCCGCAGCTCAGGGGGTGGGTTCACGCTCGGTTCACACGGTGGTGGGGAGCGCTTTCGCGCCATCTTCGGTGACCCGCGTGGCCCCGAAATAATCAGGGGTGTCGATCGGGTCGAACCGGATCACTGCGCCTGTTCTCGGCGCGTCGATCATGTACCCGCCGCCGACATAGATCCCCACATGGTGGATGGCCCGGGAGTTGGAGAGGTCGTTCGAGAGGAACACCAGGTCACCGGGGAGCAGTTCGTCCCTGGACGGATGCGGACCCGCGTTGTACTGGTCGTTGGCGACGCGCGGCAGGGTGATCCCGACACTCGCGTACGCGGCCTGCGTCAGCCCCGAACAGTCGAAGCGTCCGCCCTGCTCAGCGGTGCCGGTGCCGCCCCACAGATAGGGCGTACCGAGCTTCTTCTGCGCGTAGTAGATGGCACCGGCGGCCTGCTTCGACGGGTCGACCCGGCTGACGGGAGCCGCGAAGCTCTCCTCCAGGGTCGTGATCGTCTTCACGTAGTTCCGGGTCTCCTGGTACGGCGGCACGCCCCCGTACTTGATCACCGCGTAGGCACCGGCGTTGTAGGAGGCCAGCATGTTTTCGGTCAGGTTCCCGGGAACGTCCTTCACGTACGAGGCGAGCGAGCAGTCGTAGGACGCCGCGGACGGGATCGCGTCTTTCGGATCCCATACGTCCTTGTCGCCGTCCCCGTCACCGTCGACCCCGTGCGTGGCCCACGTACCGGGAATGAACTGCGCTATCCCCTGGGCCGCCGCGGGAGACTGGGCCCTCGGATTGAACCCGCTCTCCTGGTAGAGCTGCGCGGCGAGCAGGGCCGGGTTGATGGCGGGGCACTTGTTGCCCCACTTCTGCACGAGCGCCTGATATGCGGCGGGCACGGCCCCCTTGGCCAGCGTCCTGACCGGACCGCCCGCCCCACCCGCGAGGTTCCCGGCGACCACGTACACGCCGACGACGAGCAGCATCACGAAGCTGAGCCCCGCCCCGCCGGCGACACCCGCCACGACCCACGCCTTACGCACCGTCAACCGCCCCTCGGTCTCTGGGAGTCCGCCCGCGTCAGTCTAGGAGCTTCCCACCGCGAACCTGCCGCAACCAGGCGCGATCCGGCCGCGGCACGCGGATCTCTGGCGCGATCAGCCGGGTGCCGCGGTTCATGGATCCCCGGCGCGCGGATCCCTGGCGTGCCGGGCTGCGACTCACGGATCCCCCGCCGCATCGCGGTACAACTCCGCCGCCTCCGCCCCGAGGACGACGCTGTACGACACGTCCGCCGTGGCCCCGCCCTCCTCGTGCCCGCCCAGGATCCCCACGAGCTGACCGTCCCCGTTGATCCAGGGGCTGCCGCTGGTCCCGCCGCTGAAGTCGGGGCACTCGATGCGTTGCTGCGTACGACTGTGCGGCACGGGCTTGTTGGTGCAGCTGATGGGCACCTCACGGGAGTCGGGATACCCGGTGACCGTGACGGCGGTGGCCCCGGTGGCGGTACGGGTGGCGAGACGGTTGCCCCCGACGAGGTCCTCGATCCGCTTGCCCCCTTCTCCTTCTCCTCCTTCTCCCCCTTCTCCCTCGACGACGGCGAAGGCGACGTCACTGTCCTCGTCCTCCTCCTTGGCCCACCCGTCGGGCATGAACCGCCGCCCGACCTTCCACCGCCCGTACGGAAACCGCCCGTCCCGATACCCGGGCGCGAAGACCAGCTCCCCCGCGTCCTCGTCCAGACAGTGCGCGGCGGTGGCGATGAGATCCCGCCCCGGACTGTGCACCACGGACGCGGTACAGAAGTGCTGCCCGTCGTCGAACAGAGCCCCCACCCGCGCACTCCGCTCACTGGGAACGGCCACGACGGTCACCCCGAGCGGCCCCGTCCCGTCATCGGCGGCCGCTTCGGAGGCCGACGTGACGGCGAGCAGGACCACAACGGCATGGAGGAGCCACCGGGACCGCAGCGTGTGCTTCGTCATCGGAACTCAGCATTCCGAACGAAGGTGAGAAAAGCGTCAGACGCCTCTGCTCGGCTCTACTCGGTTCTCTCCTCGCCTTCCCGCCGCCCGCGCGGCGAAGGGCCGTACACCGGGAGGTCGTCCGTGGTGATCTCCAGGTCCAAGGGCGCGGGTAGCCGGACGGACTCTCCGAACTTGCCAGGCACTACGTCCTGGTAGGCGCCGTTGTCAGGATGGGTGTGCAGGGCCCAGGTGCCGTTGCGCGGGTCGACGACGAGGAGAACGGGCACACGGGCGACGGCGTACCAGTCGGCCTTGTCCCGGATCTCGCGGGACTTCTCGGACTGGGAGACGACCTCGACGGCGAGGACGGCGTCTTCAGAAGCGGCCAGCCAGTCGTCGTCCTCCTCCCACTCCACGGGCAGAAGGACCAGATCCGGTGTCACATAGTCGTCCGGGTCTTCCGGGAGAGCGATCGAGGACACCTCGTAGACGTCCACCCCGTCGGGCAGAACGGAACCGTCAAGCTGGCGCCGCAGCCGCTTCAGTACGCCGGCGTGTTTCCCGCGCGGCGTCGGGGACATCACGAGCTTTCCTCCCACGATCTGCACCCGCAGACCCGTCGCAGCCTCGATCTGTTGGGCCATCTCGCGCAGATTTCCGGGGCGGGGGCGCAGATGGGACCAGGCACCGGGTGACACGGCCACGACTCGCTGCCTCCGTCCATCCGCCTTTACGGCCGCACGAGCGGGTCCACTGGGAGGTCCGACGTCCCGCTCGGCATGGGGTCCACCGTAGTGCGCCGTATCCCCTTCCGCCCCTGCGCCCTGCTCCGCAGCCGTACACGCAGGCGTCCGAAACCGCGCCTCAAGCTTCGCCACGAGCCCACCCTCCCTCACGATCCGAGCATGCCCCATCACACGAGGTCACCCCACTGACATTCGGCCCACAGCAGCTTCCCGCCCTTGGAGGCCCCCAGCTCCCGCAGCACGGAGACCCCGACCGCGTCCGCACAGGCCCGCACCAGCTGCAGCCCGCGTCCACCTTCGGCGTCCCACGGGGGCACGGCACCGACCTCCCCGAACCCCTGCGGCACCCGTGGGTCGCTGTCCCATACGGCGATACGCACCCGACCGGGCTCCATCGCGCGGAGGCGTAGGGCGTAGGGGCCGGTGGTGTGGAGGTGCGCGTTGGTGAGGAGTTCGGAGGCGAGGAGCTCGGCGTTGGGGGTGAGCGAGGAGAGCCCGTGGGCATCGAGGACGGTTCGGAGGGTTGCGCGGCCGATCCCCGGTGCGTGTGGATCGTGCGGGAGGTGGAGGGTGTACGCCCAGGGCGGGGATACGGTGGCCATGGGAGTCTCCGATCACTCAGGGAAGTTGGATGTTCACCCAGTGGCTTGTCACCCCGTCGGGCAGTGCGCTTCTGGGACCTGGCGCCGCCCTCAAGGTAGCGGATTCGCCATATATTCTTCATCCCATTCGGAGCTATAAATACTGCTACCACCTGTATGGGTGACGACCAGTACGGAGGAGCGACGGGCATGCCCGTGAGGACCAACCCGACGGCACGACAACTCCGTTTCGGCGCCGAGCTGCGCAAGCTACGCGAGCGCGCGGGGCTGACGTCGACGGAGGCTGCTCGACTCCTCGGTATCAAGCAGGCTCAGGTCAGCAACATGGAGACCGGGCGTCTCGCCGTGAGCGCGGACCGTGTGCGCACCATGGCCTGCCAGTACGAGTGCCCCGACAAGGAACTCGTCGAGGCCATCGCCGGCATGACGGGCGAACGCAGGCGAGGCTGGTGGGAGGAGTACCGGGAGATCCTGCCCTCGGGGCTACTGGATCTGGCAGAACTGGAGTCCCACGGTACCGCGTTGCGCACCGCGCACACCTCGGGAATTCCCGGCCTGCTCCAGACGATGGACCACGCCCGTGAGGTGTTCCGCCAGGTCGTACCCGAGCTCTCGCCCCCCGAGGTGGAGCACCGAGCCTCTTTCCGCATCAAGCGCCAGGGCGTGCTCTTCCGGAAGGCGCCGGTCCCGTATCAGGCGATCATCCACGAGGCAGCCCTTCGTATGCGGTTCGGCGGACGAGAGACCGCCAGGCAGCAGCTGAAGCACCTGCTGAAGATGAGCGATCACCCCAACATCTCGATCCACGTCATCCCGTTCGACGCCGGCGGCTACCCCGGAGCGGGCCAGCCCATCTACTACGTCCACGGGCCCGTACCGCAGCTCGACACCGTTCAGCTGGACCAGTCACACGGCATCGCCCTTCTGAACGCCGAGGCGCAACTCGACAAGTACCGCAAGGTCCTCGACCGCCTGATGGCCCTCAGCCTGATCGAGCTGGAGTCACGGGCCCTCATCCACACCGTCATCCAGTCCCTCTGAGAGGCAGATATGTCCACCACCTGGCAGAAGTCGTCGTACTGCGGTGAAGGCGAGTCCTGCGTACACATAGCCACCAAAGCCGAAACGATCAGCCTCACCGAAAGCGGCGACCCCACCGCCGCGATACTCACCGCCACCCCCGCCGCCTTCAAGGCTCTCATCGCCGTACTCAAGAAAGAATCCCCCCGTGTCTGACGTCCCCCCGAACCTCACCTGGGAACGCGCCGCCCCACCCGACGCCACCGGCCCGGGCCCCTGGATCGAGATCGCTTTCGGCGAGGGAGACGACGGCGAAGCCCCCGTCTACCTCCGCGAGACCAGCAACCCCGACACCGTCGTCACGACGAACCGCCGCAAGTGGGACGCCTTCGTACTCGGAGTGCAGGCAGGCGAGTTCGACCACTTCGTGGAGGGCGTCGAGAGGTTGGAGAATCCACCGCATGCATAAAAGCCGTGTCTGCGCCCTGTTGATCGACACCCCCGAGCCCGAGGCCGCCCAGGCAGCAGCCTTCTGGTCGGCCGCGCTCGGGGCACCCGCCCGCCCGGTCCCGTCGGAGGAGCAGTTCACGTCGCTGCACCAGGCCATCCCCGGCCTGGAGGTCGCCGTACAGGCGGTCGACGACGCACCCCGCTTCCACCTCGACATCGAAACCGACGACGTCGAAGCCGAAACCGCCCGCCTGCTCGACCTCGGCGCCACCCAGATCGGCCACTGGCTGGAGTGCCGCATCCTGCGCGCCCCCGGCGGCCACCTCCTGTGCGTCCTGCCCGCGCACACCGACGCCTTCGAGTCCCAGGCGCGGGTCTGGGCCCAGGGCCCCGGGGAGAGTCACGTTCGCCCATTTGATCACGGGATGCCGTGGAGGGTCAGGACGGCCTCGGGTTGACCGTGCGCGCGTCGGGCGCTGGCGGTGTTGGCCCAGCCGACGCGGTGGAAAGTGGCGTGTGCCGGGTCGCGCTGGGCGGTCATGACGGTGGGGGTGCGGTGGCGCTGAACCTGGCTGGCGTCCTCGGCTGTCGGGCGATCACGGGCCGGTCGCGGGCCTGTCGCGGTGTGGCTGTGCGCTCCAGAAGGAAGGGCAATCCCGACGGGAAAGAAGGGCAGACTCCATGTCAACTCTTCGTGAAACATGATGGGTTGAAGAGACCTATGCGATGGTGTCTTCTCCGCCTGTCGCTGCGGAGATGTCGACACGTCGTGAACGGAGTTTTCCATGCAGAAGGTCATCGACTACATCGAAGAACATCGGAAATCGTACGAGAACCATGCATTCTTCACTCGCCTGCTCACCGACGAGTCGCTCCCCGGAGAAAGGCGTCTGGCGTGGGGGCCCAGCGTGGTTCCCTTCATCATGGGCTACTCCGATCTGAACAAGTACGTCTTCCGTAAAGACGAAGGCAATGCCCGGCCCGATCAGCTGCAGGCCCTTCTGAATGCGCACACCTACGAAGAGGACTTCCACTGGCAGTGGATGCTGACCGACCTGGAGAAGCTGGGGGCCGACAGCAGCATGCCCCTGTCGGACGCCACGCGGGTCCTGTGGAGCGCGGACTTCAGCCACTCCCGACGTCTCTGCCTGGAACTGGCCGCGCTCGCCGCGGGCGCCCCCACATACGCCGTTTTCGCGATGGTCGAGTCCATCGAGGCTGTCTCCATCACAATCTTCACCCACTGCCGGGGAATCGCCCTACGGGACGGTCGCGAATGTGAGTTTTTCGGCACCAAGCACTACATGGCGGAGGCGTCGCACAGCATAAAGTCGCCCGAGGTGGAAGAGAAAAGCCTGCCGTCCCTCGACGACGCACAGCGCGAGGAAGCCAAGCGGATGGTGGACCGCACGTTCTCGCTCTTCGACAACTGGTCCGGCTCGCTCCTGCGGTTCGCTCTCGAAAGCGGGGACCACGAGCGCACGTACGAGAGGGTGATCCAGGAGAGCAAGGACCTGCTGCCGGAAGCCGAGGCGGTGGCAGCTGCCGCCTTCTAGCCTCGATCGTTGCAGGTCAACTGCAGGGCCTCGGGGAGAGTCACGTTCGCCCGGTTGAGTATGTGACGCTGTGTCAGCCCTGGCTGCAAGGCGAGCACGGCCCCTTGTGATCATGGAGTTCTCTTCGCTTCACGATCTGCAAGGTTGCCCTTCAGGCCCTTCGCGATGTCGCCGATCTTCGACAGGCCCGCGCCCTTGGCGATGTAGGTCATCGGGTCGATGACCTTCCCCGCCTTCCCGGCAACCGACAGCACCTTGGCCACCGACCCGCCTTGCCCGCGCCAGCCGCCGCACCGCCCACACCACCGGTGAAGACCGTCGTGAGGACGTTGAAGGTGACCGCACCGGCCGCGCGGCCGGGGTTCTTCCCCCACTCGTTCCAGGCGACCAGCGCCTTGCCCGTCTCCTTCATCGCGGCGCGCGAATCACGGAACCAGGGCGGGAGTTTGTCGTCCGGCAGCGTCCAGAAGAGGGTGCTCAAACCGGGGACGGAGGAGATCGCCAGGCCGGTGCCGAACTGGGCGAGGCCCTTCCATGCCTGGCCCATCGCGTCCCAGCCGCCGAACCCGACCAGGGTGCCCAGACCCTTGATCGTGCCCCAGACGCCATCCACGATCAGGCCGTCCCAGACGAACGACTTGACCCAGTGGCCGACCTCGTACCAGTGGTGCTTCTCCTCCACCGGGTCGCCCCAGGGGTTGGGCGTTCTTCATGTCCGCCGCGTTGAAGCCGTACTGGTCCTTACGGTCCGAACCGTCCCCGGCGACCATCTGCGTGCCGCCCCACAACGCGGTGATCTTGTTGTGGCAGGTCCGTTCCGCCCTGGTTCTCGGTATCGGGGACGCAGATTCGAGACTGTCAGTCGCCGGTCGCCCGGGATACGCCGAGAGGGAAGCGGTGCCGATCTACGATCCCCTCGACGATTCTCATCAGGCGCTCCCCCGCCCGATCGATGCTTCCGTTCTGCGTGCTGACCTGCGCGCCTTCAAGTACGAAGGTGATCTCGGCTGCGGCCTGCTCGGGGTCGGGCAGCCCGGCCTCGGCGCACATGCCGACCAGTCTGTGGGTCTGATGGGCCTTGTGCTTTTCGATCACTTGCCGTGCGGGATGGGAGCGGTCGGGCAGTTCGGCGAGGGAGTTGATGAACGGGCAGCCCCGGTGCGAGATGGCCGGCAATCCCTCGGCGATGAAGCGGGCCAAGCCCAGGATCTGCTCCCTGGGCCGGCCAGGGTATTCCATCTGGACCCGGTCGAAGGCCGCCTGGTAGTCGGCGGCGACGATCCGCATCCACTCCGCGACCAGCGCGTCCTTGGTTTCGAAGTGCCGGTAGATCGCCATTTTGGTGGTCTCGGCCCTCTCGGCGATCGCCTGGACGCCCACCCGCCGGATTCCCTCGCTTTGGAAGAGTTCTTCCGCCGCGTCGAGGATGCGCTCACGAGGCGGCAGTTTCGCCACCCGGCTCGGCCTTCTGATGGTCGATGCCATGACTACTCCGTGATGTCCGGTCGGGTGCGGGCCCCTTGCCTCATTGCCCTACGGTACCAGTCCGTTCCATTCGATACCGTTCGGTATCGTCAGGGACTCAACAGTATCGTTCTTGCCGCTGGGAGTGAGAGTGAGAGTTACCGAGTACGTGAACTTCGACGCGGTCGGGCTCGCGGAGCTGGTGGCCAAAGGGGAGGTGACCCCCGCCGAACTGCAAGCAGCCGCACGCAAGGCCGCGCAGTCGGTCAATCCGCAGGTCAACGCCATCGTGGAGACCTGGTCGACCGAAGACGAGCCCACCCCCGGCAGCACACCGCTGGCCGGAGTCCCTTTCCTGATCAAGGACATCGGGGTCTCCATGGCCGGGCGGCGCATGGAACTGGGCAGCCGCCTTGTGGCCGGCAACGTCGCGCGCGCCGACTCTTCCCTGATGCTGCGCTTCCGTCGCGCCGGCCTCGTGACGTTCGGGCGTACCGCGACACCGGAGATGGCATACAGCATTACGACGGAACCAGCGCTGTACGGCGCGACCCGCAACCCGTGGAACATCGAACGGAGCGCGGGCGGATCCAGCGGGGGCGCGGGGGCGGCCGTCGCTGCCGGGGTGATCCCGATCGCACAC
Organism: Streptomyces violaceoruber; assembly: GCA_000720805.1. Taxonomy (GTDB): domain Bacteria; phylum Actinomycetota; class Actinomycetes; order Streptomycetales; family Streptomycetaceae; genus Streptomyces; species Streptomyces cellulosae_A. Next base: position 15,468 of record JODI01000030.1, on the reverse strand, counting down.
GGCACCGACGCCGCCGGCTCGCTCCGTATCCCCGCCGCCTGTAACGGCCTCTTCGGGTTGAAGCCCACCCGTGGCCGGGTCTCCCTGGGCCCCGACTTCGACGAGATCTTCAGCGGCCTGGCCGTGCAGGGCAGCGTCAGCCGCACGGTACGCGACAGTGCGGCACTGCTCGACCAGATCAGCGGTCCGGAACCGGGTGACCCCTACTTCGCCCAGCAGCCGTCCCGGCCGTACGCGGAGGAAGTCGCCCGCCATCCGGGCTCGCTGCGGATCGGTGTCCTCACCCAGGCATGGGGCGGACGCCGCACCACCACACCGGTGGCCGACGCCCTCTCTCGCACCGTGCGTCTGCTCGACTCGCTCGGCCACCAGGTGGAGGAGGTCGAGGTCGACCTCGGAGCCCACTGGGAGGAGTTCGTGCTGGCCAACGCCCGTCTGTTCACGGCGAACCTCGCGGCCTCGATCGACGAGCTGGCTACCGCCTTCGACCGGCCCATCGACTCCTCCACCCTCGAACCGGTGACCCTTGCCGGCTACCACTATGGGCAGCGAGTCAGCGGCGCCCAGTTCGTCACCGCTCTCACGATCCGCAACCGGGTCGCCCGCAGCCTGGCACAGTACTTCGACGCCCACGACATACTGCTCACCCCGACCTTGCCGGAGCTTCCCATGCCCCTGGGCACCCTTGCCGAGAGCGTACAGACGCTGGACGGCCTCGGCTGGATCGACCGCGTCTTCGACAGCTCGCCGTTCACCATGCCGTTCAACACGGCGGGCACGCCCGCCATGTCCGTGCCGATGACGGCCGATGCCGAGACGGGGCTCCCGATCGGTATGCAGTTCGCCGCCGGATACGGCCTCGAAAGCCGCCTCTTCCGCCTCGCCGGCCAACTCGAACAGGCAAGCCCGTGGGCGGGCCGAATTCCCCCAGTGTGGGCAGGCAATCGCGCGGGCCGCTGAGAAGCGCTCCTGGAGCCGGGAGCCCGCGGGCCATGCACTGAGCGAGTGGGAACAAGCCGGCTAGCGCGCCACGCGGTAACCGGAGATAGACGACTCTCGACTTGAAGGTGTGGGTATCGACGAGGTCGAGATCCACCCGGCGCTCGCGCTGGGGAAAGAACGGAATGCCACCACCGACGCGCCTTGTCCGCGCTTCTGCGCCGCGCGGTGCTCGGCGTTGGTCCGCCACTCCGTGAGGGCGTCGGCGTCACGGAAGTAGCCGACGGTGATGCCCAGCCCGCCAGGAGTCTGCGCGTGGTCCATCCCCAGATACCCGGGGACGTCCTTCACCAGGTCTTCCATGCGTGCGCTGGTCTCGCTGTAGCCGCTCTGGTCCTGTGTTCGCACCGTGGTGAAGACAGCCACGTAGTAAGGGGGGTCATACGCCTGGACGGGCGCGACAGGCGCTTCGGAGTGATCGCTCATGGCGCCAACGTAAGGCGGGATGCGCCCGACGATCCAGCGCCTTCCTGAACGGGACAACTGGACGCGGCCAAGCGCCGAGGGCGTCGAGCCGCCGCCGCCATCACTCCTTGACTGCCACCGCCTCCGGAACCAGAGGGAAGGCCACCCCCGTCAGCTCCTCCGACACCGTCCACAGCCGCCGGGCCACCTCCGGGTCACTCGCCGCCGCCGAACGGCCCACCAGCGTCGGCCCGCCCCGCATCTCGCCCGTCCCGTCCGGGCCCACGTAGCTCGCGCCGGGAAGGTCCTGGGTCGCCGCGTACAGGGTGGGCAGGGCGCCCGCGCGGTCGTCCTGGGCGAAGAGCTTGTTGCCGAGCCGCATGAACGCGCGGGCCACGGGACTCGCCGCGTGGCTCTGCAGGTTGGTCGCCGAGTAGCCGGGGTGGGCGGCCAGGGCGCGGACCGGGGAGCCGGCCGACGTCAGACGGCGCTGGAGTTCCAGGGTGAAGAGCAGGTTCGCCAGTTTGGACTGGGCGTAGGCGTCGCGCGGGTTGTAGGCGGAGGCCATGTCGAGGTCGTCGAAGTTGATCCTCGCGTCACCCCAGCGATGGGCGCCGGAGGAGACGGTGACGACCCGGTCCGTGACGTACGGCAGGAGCAGGTTCGTCAGCGCGAAGTGCCCGAGGTGGTTCGTGCCGAACTGCATCTCGAAGCCGTCCCGCGTCCGCTGCTGCGGGACCATCATCACGCCCGCGTTGTTGATCAGCAGATCCAGCGGGCGGCCCTCCCAGCCGTCCGCGAACTGCCGTACGGAGGACAGGTCCGCCAGGTCCAGCCGGCGTACCTCCGTGCTGCCGTTCACCGTCGCCGCCGCCGCGCGGCCCCGCTCCACGTCCCGTACGGCGAACACCACATGCGCGCCCGCCCGGGCCAGCGCGTCCGCGGCCCTCAGCCCGATTCCGCTGTTGGCGCCCGTGACGACTGCCGTGCGTCCGGCGAGGTCGGGGAGGCGGGTCGTGTTCCATCGGTCGTTCTTGTCAGCTGCCATGCCTCCAATGTAGACGCCGACAACAATGATGGCAACGCCTACAAAGGTGGCGGTGTCCACAAAGATGGCGGCGACAACATCCGGTTACGATGGCCCACATGCCCGAAAGCCGCCCCTACCACCACGGTGACCTGCGCGCCGCCCTCCTCGAGAGCGCCGAGCGCACCCTTCGGGAGAAGGGGGTCGGCTCGCTCTCGCTGCGCGAACTGGCCCGGGACGTCGGCGTCAGCCACGCCGCCCCCGGCCGGCACTTCAAGGACAAGCAGGCCCTGCTCAACGCCCTCGCCCTGACCGGCTACGACCGGCTCGCCCGCGCCCTGGACGCCGCCGACGACCCCGCGCTCCCCCTCGAACCCCGCCTCACCGCCCTGGCCCGCGCCTACCTCGGCTTCGCCACCGACAACGCGGAGCTCATGGACCTCATGTACGCCCGCAAACACGACCCCGAGGCCACCGAGCAGATGGCCGCCGGAGTCGACCGGACAGTGGGCGGTCTGGAGCGGGTGATCGCAGACGCACAGCAGCGCGGCGAGATCGTCGAGGACGATCCGGAACGCCTCACCCTTCTCGCCGGCGCCACCGTCCACGGCCTCGCCAGCTTCACCGCGAGCGGCATGATCGACGCACCCACGGCCCTCGGCATGATCGACGACGCGATCCACCACCTGCTCCACGGCCTCGCGCCCCGCTGAGCACGCCCGGGGCACCCGAGGGCCACCAGAAGCAGCCACAAGCTCCCGGCGTGACCGGGCGTCACCTCACCACGCCTGTGCGCCCTCTGTGAGCGCGGTCAAGCCGGGGCCATCCCCCGCCCATCGGGCAGCCATCGATCAGCAATCCCCCAACCCCCTTCCGTAAGGCGGAAGTCAGGATTCCGCACTTCCCTTGTTGTCACGTACTCAACAAGCGACAGTTTCGGCGGGCCGCCGCCCGCCTCCGGGGACCACGTACCGGTGGCATCACCACCCGCACCGCCCCTGTCAACCACTCCCAGGAGGCTGTCCGTTGCGTACGAACCCCCACAACCCCCGCCCCATACGCGCCAGATGGACCCGTATCGCCCGTATCGGTTCCACTGCCGCAGCCACCGCCGCGCTCGTGTTCGCCGGACTCGGCACCGCGGCCGCCTCAGCGAGCGCCCTCCCCCAGGCAACCTCCCAGACCGCCACCACCGCCACCGCGGTCTCGTCGAAGGTGACGTGGGCGGCCACCCCCTGCGCCACGCCCAAGCACAAGGGCGACCTGGCCTGCAACTCCCTCCGTGTCACCGGCGGCCTCACCGCCTTCCAGAAGCACCGGGCCGCCGTCGACGGCGTCACGCCCAAGGCCGCGGACGCCTCGACCCCCTCCGGTTACGGCCCCTCCGACCTCCAGGACGCCTACGGCCTCACCGCCGCTGCGGCGAGCAGCGGTTCCGGCAAGACCATCGCCATCGTCGACGCGTACGACGACCCGAACGCCGCCGCCGACCTCGCGAAGTACCGCTCGTACTACGGCCTGTCCTCCTGCACCACCGCCAACGGCTGCTTCAAGAAGGTCAGCCAGACCGGCTCCACCACCTCCCTGCCCACCGCCGACAGCGGCTGGGCCGAGGAGGAGTCGCTGGACCTCGACATGGCGAGCGCGACCTGCCCGAACTGCAAGATCCTGCTGGTGGAGGCCAAGTCCTCCAGCATGGCCAACCTCGGCATCGCGGTGAACGAGGCGGTCAGTCTGGGCGCCACGGCCGTCTCCAACAGCTACGGCGGCTCGGAGTCCTCCTCCGACACCTCGTACGACTCCTCGTACTTCAACCACCCCGGCGTCGCCATCACCGTCAGCGCCGGCGACTCCGCCTACGGCGCCGAATACCCGGCCGCCTCCAAGTACGTCACCTCGGTCGGCGGCACCAAGCTCTCCGCCTCCTCCACCAGCCGCGGCTGGACCGAGAGCGTCTGGAAGACCAGCAGCACCGAGGGCACCGGCTCCGGCTGCTCCTCGTACGACGCCAAGCCCAGCTGGCAGACCGACACCGGCTGCGCCAAGCGCATGATCGCGGACGTCTCCGCCGTCGCCGACCCGGCGACCGGCGTCTCGGTCTACGACTCCTACGGCGTCACCGCCGGCTGGTACACGTTCGGCGGCACCAGCGCCTCCTCGCCCATCATCGCGGCCGTCTACGCCCTCGCCGGCACCCCCTCCAGCGGCTCCTACCCGGCCGCGTTCCCCTACGCGCACACCTCGGCCCTCAACGACGTGACCTCCGGCAACAACGGCACGTGCTCCACGAGCTACTTCTGCACCGCCCGGGCCGGCTACGACGGTCCCACCGGCTGGGGCACCCCCTCGGGTGTGAGCGCCTTCACGGGCTGACCCTCACCGTCCTCAGCGGCTGACTCTCCGTCAATCGCGTTTAGCGCCCACGGGCCGTGGCACCCAGCCGCGGCCCGTTCGCCGTGCCCGGGTTAGCCTTCACCCGAAGAACAACGGTCGTAGACACACGTTCAGCGCAGGACGCCATCACAGGTGATGAAAAGGGGTCAACGACGGAACCGCCGTCAGGTTCCGCTCCGGCCTCATTGCCCGGCGTGACCTGCCGTGATACACAGAGTGACGATACGACTCCTCGCATACCGCCCAACGTCTGTTCGACAGAAACCCGGAGGACCGACGCGGACCGGTGGCAAGGTATGAGTACGAAACCCGCCAATCAATGACGCCAAGTCGACATACGCCAGCGTCATTGTCGGCGAGAATGAGGGCTGACCTCTGCGCCAAGGCAGGGGAAGCGGAACTACCCACCAGGGGCGGTGACTTACATGCTCTTTGCGGCCGACAAGGGAGACATCAACACCATCATCGGCGGGATCGCTCCGGACTGGGGCCCCTTCGGCAGCCTGGGCAACGAGGCGAAGGTGATGATCGAGGTCGTGATGGCGGTGGCCATCCTGCTCTGCCTCGGCATCGCCATCTGGGGCGCCGCCAAGCAGCGCATCGGTGCCACGGCCCTGCGCGACACCTTCAGCGCGGAGCAAGGCAAGGGCCTCATCATCGCGGGCCTGACGGGAGTCTTCATCATCGGCTCACTCGGCACGCTGTTCACCATCGTGTACGGCATGGCCGTGTAGGCGGGCGACCACGACCCGTGCGGGGCGCGTCCGCCCGGTTCCCCCTCCACCCCCATCCGTCCGTCGTGCCCACCGGCTGAGGTTGCGTTTCCCTGATGTCGAGTCACCACACCGCGCCCGCGCGGGAACCAGCACGGCTACCGTCGTACTCGTACGCGTTTTCCTACGCGTTTCCGCACGACGTCGAGGGGGCGTACGCGGCATGACTCTCGGGGACGACCACGAGACCTCCGGAGGGTACGGCGGTACGGGCCACACCCGGACCACCCGCCTGCCCGACCGGGCCGGCGACGTGTACGGCGGCGCCCGCAGAGGCCGCGGCTCCTCCAGAAGCCTGGTCACGGTGGTCGGCGTCATCGTCCTCCTCATCGCCGCCATCGCCTTCGCGAACCGCGGCGGCGACGACCCCGACAACACGTCGTCGTCTCCGGGTACGGCTGCGGGTGCCCAGCCGGAGGCTGGTTCAACGGCGGCGAGCGGTGAAAAACCGGTCCAGTCGAAGTCGGGCGGGATTCCCACTGGGTACGCGCATGACGCGCAAGGCGCGGCGAGTGCGGCAGCCAACTACTCTGTGGCACTCGGCTCGGCCGATATGTTCAACAAGGCCAAACGGCACGAGATCGTCAACACCGTCTACGCCCCCGACGTCGCCGCCGCCCGGCTGGCCGACCTGGACAACGCGTACTCCAGCGAGTCGTTCCTGACCAACATCGGCCTCGCCAAGGACGGCGCCGCGCCCACCGGCCAGACTTTCGTCTCGCGGGTCATCCCAGTGGGCACCAAGGTCACGTCGTCCAACGCGAGCACCGCGGCCGTCGAGGTCTGGTACACGTCGCTCTTCGGCCTGTCCGGCGAGAGTTCCACCAACCCGGTGTCGGAAAGCTGGTACACCACCACCTACCAGCTGAAGTGGGCCAACAGCGACTGGAAGGTCACCGACTTCCAGCAGAAGGACGGCCCCGTGCCGGTCGGGCGCGACCAGAGGGCCTCCACCGCCGACGACATGACCAGGGCTGTCGAGGAGTACGGAGGCTTCACGTATGCGCGCTAACCACCGTTTCCTCAAAGTCACGACCGCCGTCGCCGCAGTCCAGGCCACGGCGGTGCTACTGGCCACCAGTGCCTTCGCCGCTCCCACCCCCACTCCCACGCCGACGGGGAGCAGCAACCCCTGCGATCTCATCCGCGGCCCCGCCAAGGACTACTGCGAACAAGGCAGCGGCTCCACCGGCGGAGCCCGCCGCGGCACCACCCCCCTCCCCGACACCCTCGACCCCCTCTCCTCCCTGGCAAGGGGCTGTGCCGACGCCGCGTCCTGGACCGTCGACCAGCTCAGCAAGGCCGTGAAGGAGACCGCCAACGTCGACTTCACCAACCAGAAGTTCCTCCAGCAGTACGCCATCGTCTTCGCCGCGTCCGCGATCCTCACGCTGCTGCTGTGGCTGCTGGCCGTCGCCAAGCGGGCCGTGCGCGGCGTGCCGCTGACCACCGCCATCAGCGAAGCGGTCGGCTTCCTCTGGCTCACCGTGCTCGCCTCCGCCTTCACCCCGCTGATCCTGTACACCGTCGTCTCCGCGACGGACAGCATCAGCGATGTCCTCGCGAAGACGACGGGCAATCAGACGGACACGTTCTTCGGCACGTTCTCGGAGGCCCTCAACAAGGGCGACGACATCGGCGGCGGCCCGATCATGCTGATGCTGGTGTCGCTGGTGTCGATCGTCGCGGCAGGTGTCCTCTACCTGGAGCTGTACCTGAGGGCCGTCCTGCTCTACGTCGGCGCCCTGCTCGGCGTCGTCGTCTACGCCGGCCTCGTCGACAAGAACCTCTGGGGCCACGTCCGCCGCTGGGCGGGCGTGATGATCGCGGTGATCCTGGTCAAGCCGGTGATCGTGATCGTCCTCGGCCTCGCCGGGGCCCTCGCCTCCGACGGCGGCCCCGACTCGGTCGCCGCGATCGTCTCCGGCCTCGCCATCATCCTGCTCGCGATCTTCGCCAGCGGCATGATCTACCGCTTCGTCCCCGGCTTCGGCGACGAGATCGCCAACTCCCGCAGCAACCGCATCATGCAGGGCGCCGAGGGCAAGGCCGCGGCCGTCATGACCTCACCCGCGACCCTGGTCGCCCAGGGCATCAAGACGCACAGCACCCGCGCCGACAACAACGGCGGCGCGGGCCAGGGCGGCTCGGGCGGCGGTGCCCGTCCGAGCAATCCGGCGTCCGGCGGTGTCGCCGCGCACAGCACGCGCTCCCCGAACGGAGGCGGCGGTTCTGTCCCCTCCGCGGCCCCCGTTCCCCGCGCGGGCAGCCCGGTGAACACCCCTCACGCCAGCAACACCCGCAACAGCAGTACCAACAGCACGGGAGGTGAAGGGCGTTGACGACCGAGTCCCACGTGTCCCATACGGTCACGCCCCGCCGTACATATCTGATCGGCCGCGCCCGGCCGAACGCGATCGTCGGCAGGAATCGTGAGACCGGCGAGATCGCGCTCATCATCGGCGGCGCGTTCCTCGGCATGATGTGCGGGCTCCTCGTCCCGGTGCTGTCCCTGCGCATCGTCCTGCTGATGGGCTTCCCCATGGTGGCGCTGGCCGCGGTCTACGTGCCGTACAAGCGCCGCACGTTCTACAAGTGGTTCGAGATCAACCGCAGCTACAAGCGCACCCTCAAGCAGAACGCCACCTACCGTTCCGGTGTCATCGAGGCCGGCGTCCGCCTCGACGGGCGAGAGGTCGAGATCGGCCCGCCCCCGGGGATCGGCCGCATCAACTGGCTCGCCGCGCCGTTCGGCCCCGACGAGATCGCCGTACTCCTGCACGCGGACCGCAGAACCGTCACCGCGGCCATCGAGATCGAGGGACCCGGCGTCGGCCTGCGCGACAGCGAGGACCAGGAAGCCCTCGTCGACCGCTTCGGCACGCTCCTCAAGCACGTGGCCAACGGCGACGGCTTCGTCACCCGCCTGCAGATGCTCGCCCGCACCCTGCCCGCCGACCCCGACGCCCACGCCAAGGACGTCGCCGTCCGCGGGGACGAGAAGGCGCTGCCCTGGCTGCAGGAGTCGTACGACCAGCTGCAGTCGATGGTGTCGACCAGCAGCGAGCAGCACCGCGCGTACCTCGTCGCCTGTATGCACTTCACTCGCGAGCTCGCCGCCGAGGCGCACGCCATGGCGCGGGCGGCGCGGCCGCACAACGGCCGCAGGCTGGACCGGGACGCCGGTCTCGCCGTCGTCATGGCCCGCGAGCTGACGGACATCTGCTCCCGTCTCCAGGAGGCGGACATCCGCGTCCGGCAGCCGCTGGGCCAGGGCCGTCTCGCCTCCCTCATCCACTCCATGTACGACCCGGACCACCCCATCGACCACATCCAGGCGATGACCAAGCGCAACGCCTGGCCGGCCGAGCTGGACGCCATGGAGCCGACGTACCTCCAGGCCAAGACGAGGGAGTCGTCCACCCGCGCGCCCTGGTGCCACGCCACCGCCTGGGTGAAGGAATGGCCGATGACCCCGGTGGGCGTCAACTTCCTCGCGCCGCTCCTCGTCCACACCCCGGACGTCATCCGAACGGTCGCCGTGACGATGGATCTCGAGCCCACCGAGGTAGCCATCGAACGCATGTTGACAGAGAAGACCAACGACGAGGCCGAGGCCTCCCGTGCCGCCAAGATGAACCGCACCGTCGACCCCCGCGACGTCGCCTCCCACAACCGCCTGGACCAGCGCGGCGAGGACCTCGCGAGCGGCGCGGCCGGCGTCAACCTGGTCGGCTACATCACCGTCTCCTCCCGTAACCCCGAGGCCCTGGCCCGCGACAAGCGGACCATCCGGGCGTCGGCCGGAAAGTCGTACCTGAAACTGGAGTGGTGCGACCGCGAGCACCATCGCGCCTTCGTGAACACCCTTCCGTTCGCCACCGGCATTCGAAGGTAGGGGCTGCCGCATGCGGGATCCGATGTCCATCATCACCGACGCCTTCACGTCCTTCCTCTTCGGAAAGGTCGAGACGACCCGCCTGCCGGTACGCACCTCCACGGGCCAGGCGCAGGCGGTCTACCTCCCGACCGCCGCCCCCGGCCTCGGCGACTCGGGCGTCATCATCGGCCGCGAGGTCTACTCCGGGAAGGGGTACATCTACGACCCCTTCCAGCTGTACGGCCAACAGCTCCCGGCCCCGCACTGGCTGGTCCTCGGCGAGTCCGGCAACGGCAAGTCGGCGCTGGAGAAGACGTACGTCCTGCGCCAGCTGCGCTTCCGGGACCGCCAGGTCGTCGTCCTCGACGCCCAGGGCGAGGACGGGTTCGGCGAATGGAACCTCATCGCGCAGGAGCTGGGCATAACTCCCATCCGGCTGGACCCGATGGCGGCCCTCGACATGGGTATCCGGCTCAACCCGCTCGACCCCGCGATCACCACCACGGGCCAGCTCGCGCTCCTGCGCACGATCATCGAAGTGGCGATGGGCCACGGCCTGGACGAACGCTCCGGCTTCGCCCTCAAGGTCGCCCACGCCTACGTCAACGAGACGATCGTCGAACGCCAGCCCGTCCTGATGGACATCGTCGAGCAGCTACGGCACCCCGAGCCGGAGTCCGCCGAGGCGATGAACGTCGACCTGGACGACGTACGGGCATGGGGCCTGGACGTCGCCCTCGTCCTGGACCGCCTGGTCGACGGTGACCTGCGCGGCATGTTCGACGGCCCCACGACGGTCGGCATCGACCTCGACGCCCCCCTGATCGTCTTCGACCTGTCCCACATCGACCGCAACTCCATCGCCATGCCCATCCTCATGGCGATCGTCGGCGTCTGGCTGGAGCACACCTGGATCCGCCCCGACCGGAAGAAGCGCATCTTCCTGGTCGAGGAGGCCTGGCACATCATCAACAGCCCCTTCGTCGCCCAGCTCTTCCAGCGGCTGCTGAAGTTCGGCCGCCGCCTGGGCCTGTCCTTCGTGGCGGTGGTCCACCACCTGTCGGATGTCGTGGACGGAGCGGCGGCGAAGGAAGCGGCCGCGATCCTGAAGATGGCGTCCACACGGACGATCTACGCCCAGAAGGCGGACGAGGCGCGTGCCACCGGCCGGGTGCTCGGTCTGCCCCGCTGGGCCGTGGAGATCATCCCGTCCCTCACACCCGGCATCGCGGTGTGGGACGTCAACGGCAACGTCCAGGTCGTCAAACACCTGGTCACGGAGACGGAACGGCCACTCGTCTTCACCGACCGCGCGATGACCGAGTCGTCCGTGGACCACCAGCTGACCGACGACGCCCTGCGCGCCGCCGAGCTGGAGGCGGAGGAACGGGCGGCCGCGTTCGTGGAACAGCACCTCGGCGACTCCGAGTCGACGGTGGCGTAAGTCGTTAGTCGTTGAGCGTTAGTCGTTAAGCGTTAGTCGTTGAGCGTTGGTCGTTAAGCGTTAGTCGATAGGCAAGGGCGTAGGGCGTAAGGGGAGAGCGGGGAGCAGGAACCATGAGACCGGGTGACGAACGCGACCGCCGGCCGCACGGCCAGGGAGGCCAGGGAGGCATCCCCGACGGCCTGCTGGTCGGCATACTCGCCTTCCTGCTCGGCATGACGGTCCTGGTCTGGACGGCCACCGGCCTGGCCGCCGTGTTCAGCCACGGTTCCTGGCCGGACGGCGTCACCTTCACCCGCACCCCCCTGGCCATGCGCCGGCTGATCGCCCGACCCCACGACCTCCCCGGCGCCTGGCCCGACGCCGACGCCACCGCCCTCTCCGGCTACGGCCTCTTCTGGGGCCTGTTCATCGGCCAGCTGATGATCCTGGTCGTCCTGACGGTGTTCATCCTGGGCACCGTGGCCCGCTGGAGAGCGGTACGGGCACGGAGGAAGACCGAGGCCGGGGCAGGCCGGGGAACACCCGCCGCCGAACCGACGGGCACCGAGTACCGGCCGACAGCCGCCACACCAGCCGCCATGCCCGCACCCGCCACACCCGCACCGACGTACGAGGTCCCCTCCCCGAGACCGACTCCTGGCCAGGCCCCGGTGCAGCCCCCGCTGGAGCAACAGCCGCCGTTCGCGCAACAGCCGGCGCTCGCACAGCCGCCCTACGCTCAGCCGCAGCCGCAGCCGCAGCCACTGACGCAGCCGCAGCCACTGACGCAGTCATTGCCGCAGCCTCTGCAGCAACCGGCCGGTTGGGAAACCCCCGCGGTCCACTACGGCTCCCCGGCGACCCGCCACCCGGTCGCCGCCCAGGCCGTACACGACGCGGAGGGCCCCGCGCTCGTCCTCACCTCGAACCCCGCCCTCTGGCTGGACACCAAGGACGCCCGCGCCAAACTCGGCCCGGTCCACGTCTACGACCCCACGCACCTCTGCGACACCCCGGCCCGCCTCCACTGGTCCCCCACGACGGGCTGCGAGAACAAGCAGACCGCGGCGGCCAGAGCCACCGCCCTGCTCGCCCCCATCCGCCCCACCGCGAAGATCGACCAGGCCGTCACCGATGTGGCCGAGACACTCCTGCGCAGCTACCTGCACGCCGCCGCCATCGACGGCCGCACCGTCCGCCACGTCCACCGCTGGTCCCAGGGCGCCCAGGTCCAGGACGCCGTACGCACCCTCCGTACGAACCCCAAGGCCGCCCCCGGCTCCGCCGGCGAACTCGAGGCCGCCCTCACCGCCCACCCCGAACGCCGGGACATCGCCCAGGAGCTGGCCGCCCGAGCCCTCGCCGCCCTCTCCACGGTCAACATCCGCGAGGCATGCACTCCCAACCGAACTGATGCCCTCGCCTTGGATTCCTTCATGGACGAAGGGGGCACGCTTTACGTGGTGGGTGAATCCATCGAGGACCCCCGCACCAACCCGGGCGCGATGCCCCTCCTCACGGCCCTCACCTCAAGCGTGGTCGAGCGCGGCCGGCACATGGCCGAACGGTCATCCTCCGGTCGCCTCGACCCACCACTCACCCTCGTCCTGGACGACGTCGCCGCCGTGGCTCCGCTTCCCCAGCTCCCCGAGCTGCTGGCCACCGGAGCGGACCGCGGCCTGCCGACGCTGGCCCTCCTCCGCTCCCGGGAACAGGCCCGCACCCGCTGGCCGAACGCCGAACTCCCGGTATAGGCGGCCCTCTCAGTCCCGCCCGCGCTCCAGCACGAACTCCAACTCGGTCTCCCCCGGCGCCGCCGCCAGCGGAACGGTGCGCCCACTCGGCACGAACCCGACCTTGCGATAGAACCGCTGGGCCCGCCCGTTCTCCTCGTGCACGATCAGCCGCACCCGCTCCGCCCCACGTCCCCAGGCCCACTCCAGGCCGGCGTCGAACAGCACCTCGGTCAGCCCGTTCCCACGCTCCTCGGGCCGTACGAACACCCCGACGATGTGCCCCTGCCTCCGCTCCACCGGGAACCCGGCCCAGTCCCGCGTCCCGGGCTCCTCCACCAGCACGGTCAGCGTCCCGACCCACTGCCCGTCGGGGCCCTCGGCGATGATCTGCTGCACCCCGAGAGCGCCCTCGGCACCACCGGCGGTCCGCTCCTTCCAGAAGGAGTCCGGCTTGGCCGCGGCCTCCTCGTACGTCTCCAGAAAAGCGAGATGCGCGACCGGATCCCGCAGCGCCGCGAGCCGCAACTCCTTCACGGCAGGCCACTCATCAGCACGGACGGACCGGATCACATAGCTACTCATGCGCGCCACGCTAGTACCCCGGTACTACGCCCCTCACGTCAAATACGCCCCCGGCACCTGTGCCAACGACGACCACCCCGCCACGATGGACTCCGTGGCGGAAGAACTGGCGACGCGGGACCCGGTGGCACAAGCACACACAGCACAGCGGCAGGCGCCGCAGGAACGCCCGGCAGAACCCCTCACCGACTGGGTCCAGCGCGTCAGTCGGCGCGTCCGCGCCTTCGACCGCCGCCATCCCCTCGTCTGGGACCTCCACCTCACCGGCTTCTGGGCAGTGGCGGCCCTGATCGACTACGTCGGCGGCGGCTGGCGCAACGTCACCCGCAACGCCGACGCACCCGGCTGGCTGCTCCTCACCCTGACCCTGGCGCTTTCCCTCCCACTTGTCCTGCGCCGCACCCATCCCCCCGCCGTACTCCTCGCCATGGCCCCGGCCGCCCTGGTCAACGCCTGGACCGGAGCCGCCCTCCAGGCCTCGCTGCTCCAACTGCTGGTCGTCTTCCACCTCGCCATGCGCCGACCACCGCGCACCCTGTGGTGGGCGACGGCCGTGACCATCACCCCCGCCGCCGTCATGGCCGCGCGCCACTCGCGCGGAGGCGCGGACCAGGACATCGTCCCGATGCTGATGTCGATCGCCGTGGCGGCGGCGATCGGCATCACGGTCCGCACCCGCCGCAACTACACCGAGGCCCTGGAGGACCGCGCGCGCCGCCTGGAGATCGAACGCGACCAGCAGGCCCGCCTCGCCGCCGCCGCCGAACGCGCCCGGATCGCCCGCGAGATGCACGACATCATCGGCCACAACCTCTCCGTCATCACCGGCCTCGCCGACGGCGGCCGCTACGCCGCCACCAAGTCCCCCGAACGCGCCGCTCAGGCCCTCAACGCCATCTCCACCACCAGCCGCCAGGCCCTGACCGAACTCCGCCGCCTCCTGGACGTCCTACGGGACGAGGAGAAACACCAGGCCCCCGACCTGGCCCCTCAACCCACCCTCACCGACCTCGACCACCTCATAGCCGGCGTACGTTCCGCGGGCCTCCCCGTCCGCACCACCGTCCACGGCACCCCGGCCCTCGCCCCGGGCCGCCAGCTCACCGTCTACCGGGTCATCCAGGAAGCCCTCACCAACACCCTGAAACACGCGGGCCCCGGCGCCACCTCACACATCACCCTCTCCTACGAGGGTCAGGGCGCCGTGAGCGTCACGGTGACCGACACCGGCCGCGGCGGCCCCGCCGGCGGCACCGCTGGCCGCGGCATCCCCGGCATGCGTGAACGAACGTCCCTGTACGACGGCACACTGGAAGCCGGCCCCCGCCAGGCCCCCGATCAGGGCTGGCGTGTCCACCTTCACCTCCCGGAGGAGTCCCCGCAGTGACCACGGTCCTCATCGCCGACGACCAGCCCCTCCAGCGCTTCGGCTTCCGCATGCTGCTGGAGAGCCAGGACGACATGACGGTGCTGTCCGAGGCGACGAACGGCACCGAGGCGGTCCGCCTGTCGGCCGACCTCCACCCCGATGTCGTCCTGATGGACGTCCGCATGCCAGGCCTGGACGGCATCGAGGCAACCCGCCGCATCACCGCCGCCGGCGACCGCACCCGCGTCCTGATCCTCACGACCTTCGACCTCGACGAGTACGCCTACGCGGGCCTGCGGGCCGGCGCCTCCGGTTTCCTCGTCAAGGACGCCCAGCCCGAGGAACTGCTCTCGGGCATCCGCTCGGTCGCGACGGGCGACGCGGTGGTGGCCCCCAGCCTCACCCGCCGCCTCCTGGATGCGTACGCCCACCGTCTTCCGCTGTCGAGGCCCCTCACAGACGACCAGGAACAAGGACAGGAACAGGAACAGGAACAGCAGGACGCCCGCCTCGCCACCCTCACGGACCGCGAACGGGAGATCCTCACGGTCATCGGCAGGGGCTGGACCAACACCGAGATAGCCACCCGCCTCCACCTGGCGGAATCGACGGTGAAGACCCACGTGGGCCGCATCCTCGCGAAGACGGGCTCCAGGGACCGCATCCAGGCGGTGATCCTGGCGTACGACGCGAAATTGGTGAGTCCGTCCTGAGACAAACAAGCCGGAAAAAACCGGAAAAACAAAAAGGCCCACGCCGTGAGGCGTGGGCCTTTTCTCTTTGAATGATTGTTCGGCGGCGTCCTACTCTCCCACAGGGTCCCCCCTGCAGTACCATCGGCGCTGTAAGGCTTAGCTTCCGGGTTCGAAATGTAACC
>JODI01000029.1 GCA_000720805.1 Streptomyces violaceoruber | reverse complement strand
CGACAAAACTGCCACCAGCTACCTCGCCGGACTCCACTTACGCGGTGCCGTGATCTGGATCCGCAGTCTCCGACCAACATGATCCGAACCTGGAACAGGTCCTAAGGGCGTCATCGCCACCGGCGTGGGCGCACCGGGAAGCGAGGTCCGCTTCGCCGACCTCTGGGGCACCGGCCGCGCCGACTACCTCACCGTCGACCCCACCACCGGCGCTGTCAAGGACTGGTCCAACGCCGGCATCGGCTCCAACGGGCTGCCCGTCTGGATCCCGCACGGGGAGATCGCCACCGGCACCGCTCCCGGCAACCAGATCCGCCTCGCCGACCTGTACGGCACCGGCCGCGCCGACTACCTCGCCGTCAACCCGGACAGCTCCGTGCAGACATGGCAGAACGGCGGAGCCAACGCCGCCGCCACGGACGGCTGGCTCTGGATACCCCAGGGCACAGTGGCAACCGGCGTCGGGGCACCCGGCAGCCAGATCCAGTTCGCCGACCTCACCGGCGACGGCAAGGCCGACTACCTCAACGTCAACCCGGACGGATCCGTCTCCGCCTGGTTCAACGGAGGAACGCACTGAACACCCCCATCCGCCACGCCCGCTAGTCAGGTCAATCCGACCTGGATTGCAGCGGTTTCAGGCGAGGCGGGTTGCTGTCCCGACATGATGTGGACGGCCCGTCACGCACGACGAAGCTCCTGGCAGGGCGTGGGTTGCTGACCTGCACCCGCAAAGCCAGGAGCTTCGTCGGTGCTCTTTTCATGCGGCAAATCCCTGCAGGGCGAACCCAAGCCGAGCGCCTGGACGCGCACGCGGATCGGCTCACAGGACGGTTGGACGGAGCCGAGAACGTACAGCCCGGCGTTGAGCAGTGTTCTCGGCGGCCTGGCCAGCAGCGTGACGTGGGCGAGCACCGTGCCGCTGGGTCGGGCGACGTTCACCCTCGCGGGTGCCAGCCCTGGCGCGGCACCCTTCGAGATCTCGGGGGGCGTGCAGGGCCTTGGGCGAAGTGTCTCTCCGGCCGAAGGCCCGATGACAACGTCAAGGGAATACTGCAGGGTCCGAATAAGTAGCCGGGCAATCGGTCCGCCTGGACAACTAGACGACTGGTCTACTCGGTTGCTACGGTTCATGCATGCCGGTCACCACGCGCCAGACGGACACCCGTCGGATCATCCTCGACACCGCCCAGCGGATCATGGCCCGCAAGGGTTACTCAGCTGTCGGTATCAATGAGGTGCTCACGGAGGCCGGCGTACCGAAGGGATCCTTCTATCACTACTTCGCCTCGAAGGACGCCTTCGGTGAAGCGATCCTGAAGAGCTATTTCGCGGACTACCTCACGGACATGGACCGTACGCTCGCCCCCTCGGGTCAGTCGGCGGCCGAGCGGCTGATGGCTTACTGGCAGCAGTGGCGGGAGACGCAGAGCGTCGAGGAGTGCCAGGGCAAGTGCCTGACCGTGAAACTCGGCGCCGAGGTCGCCGACCTGTCGGAATCGATGCGCCTGGCCCTGAAAGAGGGGACGAGCGCCATCGTCGACCGCATCGAGCGCACCATCGCCGACGGCCTGGAGGAGGGATCTCTCTCGGTCGACGGTGATCCCCGGGACATGGCGCAGGCCCTGTACGACCTGTGGCTCGGGGCGAGCGTCATGGCCAAGATCCATCGCAGCCTGGCCCCGCTCGATACCGTCACAGCGGTGACCCGCAAGCTGCTGCACCTGTAGAAGACCCACGCCCCATGCCCGATCCGGTCATGGGGACCCCTTTTCACCTCTCAATAGTAGACTGGTCTACTGTCCTCTTAAGGAGTGTCATGAAGGTTCTGATCGTTCTCACCTCGCACGACGAGCTGGGCAACACCGGCCGCAAGACCGGGTTCTGGCTGGAGGAGCTGGCGGCCCCGTACTACCGCTTCAAGGAGGCCGGCTGGGAGATCACGCTCGCCTCGCCCAAGGGCGGGCAGCCGCCGCTGGACCCCAAGAGCAACGAGCCCGGCTTCCAGACCGACGACACCCGGCGCTTCGAGGCCGACCCGGAGGCAACCAAGGCACTGGCCAACACCGTGCGCCTGGACTCCGTCTCGGCCGGCGACTTCGACACGGTCTTCTATCCCGGAGGGCACGGCCCCCTGTGGGACCTGGCTGAGGACACCGACTCCGCCCGGCTGATCGAAACCACCCTGCGCTCCGGCAAGCCGGTCGGACTGGTGTGCCACGCGCCCGGCGTGCTGCGGCACACCGTCAACGAGGACGGCACCCCGCTGGTGGCGGGCAAGAAGGTCACCGGATTCGCCAACTCCGAGGAGGAGGCCGTCCAGCTCACCGACATCGTCCCCTTCCTGGTCGAGGACGAACTCATCAAGCTCGGCGGCGTCTACTCCAAGACCGGCGACTGGCAGCCCTACGTCCTTACGGACGGTCTGCTGATCACCGGGCAGAACCCCGCCTCCTCCGCCCCCGCAGCCGACGCCCTGATCGAGCTGGTCACCAAGGCCGGCCGATGAGCGCCTACGTCGTCATGCTCCGCGAGCGCGTGACCGACCCGGCCGAGCTGGCCCTCTACGCCAGCTCGGCCCGGGCAGGCCACAGGTGACGCCGATCGTGCGATACGGGGCGATCGAAACCCTGGAGGGCACGGCGTTCGACGGGGTGCTCATCCACCGCTTCGAAAGCGCTGCGGACGCCCGGGCCTGGTACGAGAGCCCGGCCTACCAGGCAGCACTGCCCCACCGCCAAGCCGGGGCCG
Source organism: Streptomyces violaceoruber (assembly GCA_000720805.1). Classification (GTDB taxonomy): domain Bacteria; phylum Actinomycetota; class Actinomycetes; order Streptomycetales; family Streptomycetaceae; genus Streptomyces; species Streptomyces cellulosae_A. The sequence goes on along the minus strand of JODI01000029.1, from coordinate 97,349 downwards.
ACTACCGCGTCTTCATCGTCGAAGGAATCGACGACACCCACGGCCGCTGAGACGACAAGGTGTCCGTGCCGCAGGCGCCGCACCGGTCAGCGGCGACCGGATCGCCGACGCGAACTCGCCGCCAAAGTGGCCGACCATGACGCAGTGTGCGGATCCGCCTGCATCCCTGGACCGCCTGCCTCGCCCTGCCCCCTTGTGACCCGGCAAGGGCGTGCGGGATCTATGCGGCCGGAACACCCAAGCGGCATATTGAGTGCGCGAGTGCACCAGAATCGTCGCCACCGGCAGCGTCACGGGAGGTGGCGACTTATCACCCGCTCCGGTCGGCGCGTACGATGCCGTGCTGCCGCTTCACCCGCCCGGCCGGGAGTCGGCGAACCAGCGCTACTCCCCAAGGACATCGACATATGCGTGTGCTAGTGGCTCGCCCAAACTGGCGTTGGGGTGGTGTTCCACCTGCTCGCCCTCGGAGCGTGCGGCCTCGACGGCCTCGCCGACTCGGTTTTCGAAGACCGAGAGCTCCACGGCTCGGGGCTCCGGGTCCTGACCTGACGCCGGATTCAATTGTTCGAGGACGTTGAACGCGGCGTGAGCCTGCTCGGTTGGTTCGGCCGCTTGCCTGCGCAATTCCTCCGCCATCCTGATCTACCAGTCGCCGAATCGTATGCCTTCGATGGTGCGGCCGCTCAGAGCCATCAGCAAAAACAGCCCGCCGATCACTACCAAGGTGGCGCTGCCCGCTTGATTCTCCGAGGTAAAGACCGCTACCACTCCGGCCCCAGCACTGGGTGAAGCGGCCGAGCTGGGGGTCGTAGTAGCGGGCGCCCATCTTGTACAGACCGGACGGGTCGAGGTAGGTGCCGGTGTAGCGGTAGGGCTGGCGGAATCAGCGGAGCGGAGCCGCGACGCTGACACCGGAGCGGGTGGAGCAGTTGTCCGCGATCGGGATGCGCTCGGTGTAGGCGGCGAGAGCTCGGAATGCTGCATCTGCCTCAGGCAGATGCAGCATTCCGTTGGCTGTCGCTGGTTCGGGTGTTCTGGACAGGTTCCCAGAGTGGAACCCGTCCGTCAGCTGACGGCCGCTCGGGCGCAACCTTCCGGTGTTCTGGCGTGTCCACGTAGTGTGCTGACGATACGTAGAACATGGCGGACAGCGGCGGCCGCCGCTTTCGCGGCCGCCGTTATGGCGGTTGCAACCCCGGCCGCGAACGCCGCCGGAACGACGCTCGTCCTGGACGCCCAGGAGAACTACTACCTCCCCGCCGAGGGCGAGGGCCCGAACCTGGACCTCGGCATCACCGCCTCGGGCGGGGACGCCCATGACGTCTCGGTCGCGGTCGACGCGTCGTCCCTCGCCGGCAAGGCGACGATGGTGGTCACGGGGGACTGCGTGAGCACCGGCACCCTGAAGGTGAGGTGCGACGTGGGCCCGCTGTCGGGCGGGGAGTCGATCGACCCGTTCTTCCTGAAGCCCACCGCGGCCGCCAAGGCGGGCGACACCGGTGCCATCACCTACACCGCCACCGCCTCCGACGCGGCCACCGTGACGGGGAAGACGGACGTCCTGGTCGGCGGGCCGAAGCTCGTCCCCCGCCCCTACCCGGCGCTGAAGGGCATCGCGCCCGGCGCCGTCTTCGAGCGCACCCCGGCCTTCGCCAACACCGGCACAGCCCCCGCCGACAAGGGCGTCATGCTGCTGGTGCAGGACTCGGAAGGCGTCTCTCTTGCCCGTGACCACTCCAACTGCCACTACTCGGACCAGCCCGACGTCGGCGCCTGGTGCCGGTTCGACACCCCGGTCGCGCCCGGCGCGGCCTACAAGACGGACGCGCCGCTGCGCTACACCGCCTCCAAGGAAACGATGTACGGCTACAACACCTACGTCGTGTGGCCGGTCGGCGGCACCGCGCCCGACTCCTTCGACCCGTCCGACTTCCCCGGGACCGGAACCGGCGCGCCGCTCGGCCTGAAGTCCGTCGCCTCCGGCTCCGGATTCACCGGCTCCGGGTACGGCATCTTTGCCACCACCCAGCACGCCGACTACCAGGCGCTCGGTGGCACGGTCGTGGGCAAGGTCGGCGAGACGGTGAGCATCACCGTGGGCGTGCGGAACAACGGGCCGGGCCGGATGGGCTTCCGGTGGATGGACGCCGACAACTCCGGCACGTTCGTGGTGACCCCGCCCGCCGGCACCACCATCACCGGCGCCCCCGGCCCCGGCGAGCAGGGAGACCCCGGCCCGCTGTGGAACTGCACACCGGGCGAGGCCGGCGCGAAGAGCTACGCCTGCGACATCGGCAGCACGGACTTCCGGCCGGGCGACTTTGTGACCCAGGAGTTCACGGTGCGGATCGACCGGGTCGTCCCCGACGCGCGGGGCAGCGTGCGGGCGGTCGAGAACCCTGAGTACCCCACTCGTGACGACGACGGGGCGAACGACACCGCGGCGATCGCGGTGAAGGCCACCGGCTCGGCGACGTCCAGTCCGTCACCCAGCGCCTCCGCGTCCCCGTCGGCCACGGCCACCGCGAGCCCGTCCGGCTCCGGGGCGGGAACCAGGAGCGGGACGACGACTGGCGGCAGTCTCGCCGCCACGGGTGCGGACGGAGTCCTGCTGCGGGCGGGCACCGCCGTCCTGCTGGTGGCGGGCGGCGCGCTGGTGTTCCTGGCGGCGCGGAGGTCGCGGCCACAGGGCGGCCGCTGACGCCGCCGCCCCGGCGTGGCAGGGCGTCAGCGGCCGGGAGGCATTCCGTCACCTCGCGAACCGCATTTCGTCGGTAGCCCGTGGAGCGGTCCGGTTGAGGGCGGCGCGTTTCTCCTTGACACGGGCCGTGGTCAAGGAGAAACGCGGCGGGTGCGCACCGGGTGGATGCACGGCATCGTCCCCGTCTATGGCGTCCACTCCCGGCGGGTGGACTCCACTCGGTTGAGCGGGATGCCGGGCATCGTCGGTGCGCACCACGGCATCGGGTACGCGGCATCGGGTCCACTCAGGGGCCGGCCTCCCGGCCGCGGTGCGGTTCGGGCTCCTGCGGGCGGTGCGCCCGCTGGTCGTCCTGGCGCACCGGTTGCGCTCCATCGGCATCGTCCTGTTCGGCATAGCGGTCCGCGCGGGTGCGGGAGGCGTCGGCCGCCTTGGAGAACGCCTCCTGGAGGTGGCACAGCCGCTCGTCCGTGAGATCGAGGGCTTCCACGTCCGTGCGCGACTCCCTCAAGGCCCTCAGCGCCGTCAGGTCGATCACCTCCCGGCGTCCGGCCTCCGGCTCCTGGTCGTCCCGTTCGGGGTCGGCGGCCGGGGGCGCGAGCAGCTGCTCGGGCATCGCCGCCTGCTGGTGCGGGACGACGTCATTCGCCCGGCCCCGCAAGCGGGTGGCGGTGGTGGTGCGCAGCTTCTCCCGCACCACCGCGCCGGCAAGGACGGCTCGCTCGTACTGCAGCGGGATGCGGGGTACCTCCCACTCCCCCGCATCCTGGCCCGAGGACCGGGGCGCAGCTGGCTCGCCGGGATCGGCCAGGGGTTGTTCGTCCGGGTCGGGTGCGGGAGTTGGTGGGCGACGGCGGGCGGTGAGGTCGGACAGTGCCCGCCAGGCGGTGTAGAGGCGGTAGCCAGCCTCCAGGCCGCGCACCGTCTTCGGTTCGCTGATGTCCAAGCAGTACGTGGAGATGGCGGCGGCCACGATTCTGTCGTCCGGGCCGGGGTCGCGGCGGCGGCCGCGCAGGACGAGGGCGAGGTGGCGGCGGGCTTCGGCGAGCAGGTGTCGGCGGTGAAACCGGCCGCCGTCGTTCATCACGAACACCGTCGCGGCGACGTCGACGGCCGCCAGGGCGACGTCGACCACGACGGCGATCCAGGCCCGGATCGCCGCAGCTGCGGCACGGGCGTACTCGAGGAGGGAGTTGCTGACGTCGACGGCCACCTTGGAGGGGCGGCTCGTGCTCTCCTTCCACTCCTTGCGCAGCTGCGCGAGGGGCCGGGCCCTCTGCTTCGGCGGGCGCGTCATCTTCGCGGCGATCCCGTTCAGCTTGGCGCGGGCCCGCTCGGAGACCACGGGCAGAAACTTCGGCTCGCCGTCGTCGTTGACGGCGGTCACGTACTCGTGCTCCAGCTCTGCCAGGCAGGCGGCGATCTGGTCGCTGCGCCGGGAGGTCCAGCGGATCAGCTCGTGCGGCATCCCGGCAATCTCCATCAACGCGCCCGGGAGGCCCTCGTTGTCCCACCGTAATGCCCCGCTGACCCCGACCGGCAGGCTGCGTCTGGCCTGGTGGGGCCCGGAGGTCATCGGTCCGGTACCGCTCCCGGACGAGGCATGTGGCCCTGCGCGACCCAGGTGGGCGGCGCGAGTTCGGTTGGCCGGCGGCGCGTGCCGTCTGCGGGTAGATACCATGCCGTGCCATGGACTATCACCGCCAATTCCATCGCGAGGCGACCGAACGGGGCATCCCGGAGGATGAGGTCAGCAAGTTCGCCGAGTTCCTGCGATTCGCGATCTGGGCAAGCGAGCGCCCCAACGGCGTTCCGGTCGGGCGTAGCGGCGGGTTACCCCGGCTGCCGGTGGGCATGGAGTGGCCGTCCTCCGAGCTCGGGCCGCTGCCGTACGTCGCCTCCTTCGACTGTGCGGCGCTTCCCAGAGTCGACGGCCTCGCCCTGCCTGCGGACGGATCGCTGCTCCTCTTCTTGCACCACGAGTGGGCCCACGACACCTATTCCGTCGCCAACGAGCAGGAGTTCGCGCGGGTTGTGTACGTACCGGCCGGCACCGACACCGCAACAGCGGAGGAGCCCGACCACGACGAGGACATGTTCTGCGACATGACGCTCGACTTCGTCGGCCGGGAGTACGACCTCTTCGCCACGGTCAGCGCCGAACTGCCCAGCTGGTTCGAGGGCGACGATGAGGCTTCGCGGTCCGACAACCAGGAGCACCTGGCTCGCAACCTGGCGCACAGAAAGGAACTCTGCGCTCTAGTCGGAGAGCTCTGGCCAGAAGGCAACGGCGCCGACATCTATCTCGGCGGGTACTCCACGGGCATCGGCGAGCTTGCCACCGACAACATGTACACCACGCCGGAGACCACGATGGCGGAGGACATTCTTGCGGCACGCGAAAAGGCCGGCGAACTCGTCGTCCCGCCGGACGAGTGGGCTCTGCGCCTGGAGGAAGAGGCTCTTCGGGTGATGCGCGAGTGGGTGCCACTTGCCCAGTTCGCTCCGGAAGATGTCTACCTCGCGCGTTTCCTGATCCGCCACGACGACCTCGCCGCCGGTCGATTCGACAAGGCGCTGTCCTTCACCGCGTTCACCGAATAGGCGGCGCGTCGGCGTGCGTCCCGCGACGCACGCCGATCGCCACATCCCGGCCGTCGAGGAGCTTCGGCGAACGTACAGTCACCTCCTGAAGGACCACGCCGACACACACGGGGCGGTAGCCGTCGGCCTGACGGCGAGGCCGAAGCTGTCCATCGTTCGCGATGCCCCCTGACAACCGCACCCCCGCGCCCCTGCCCTCAGCGGGGCTGAGGCCGACACCGGCCTCAGCCCCGCTCCCGTTTTCAGTCCCCTGCTATCGGAGAGGTACAAGCGAGTGCTCTGCTACGGCAGCTGTAGACAGCCGTTGGTGAACCTTTCCGATCATGGTGTGGTGTCGGCGTACCGCACCAGCGGCGGCGGCAGAGGCGGGCGCGGTGTTGATGTCGTCGGCGCCAGGTGGACCACCACAGCAGGTGGTCGCGGTCTCGTCTGGGCGGCGGAAGGATCAAGGCCCGCAGCACGCGGAGGAGTTCGTGGCTGCTGAGGGGGACGAGGTCGGCCTTGCAGGGATCGTCGCGGGTGGCCTGTGCGGTGCGTTCGAGGGCGGCCGCGGTGGCCAGGAACGGGTAGGCGACCAGGGCGATCACGCTCCAGCGGTACCAGGAATTCCAGCAGGTGACCTGGCCTTTGTCGAGGTGGCAGATCTCCTTCGCGTCCTGGAAGTCGTCCTCCACCCGCCACCTGAGACACACCAGTGACACCAGCCGCGCCAGGGTCACCGGCCCGGGGGGCGAAGCAGCGGTAGTAGGACACGGTGCGGGTGTAGCGGTGCCGGTAGGCGGACCCGCAAGTCAGCTACGACATGACTGCGACCCGACCGGGACGTCAATTCGACGCGGGCACAGCACAGTCGGCCCCATGACGCACATTCAACTGCCCAGAGCCGCCTCGTCGACCGCCGGGCGCCGGCCGTATGTGCCCGCATTGGACGGATTGCGCGGCATCGCGATCCTCGGCGTTCTGCTGTTCCACACGGGCCACCTTTCCGGTGGTTTCCTCGGGGTGGATCTCTTCTTCGCCCTGTCCGGTTACCTCATCACCGATCTGCTGCTGCGGGAGATCGAAGCGACCGGAGCCCTGTCGCTGGGCGCCTTCTGGGGGCGGCGGATCCGGCGTCTGCTGCCCGCGCTGGTGACCATGCTCGCTTCTGTCACTGTGCTGGTCTGGGCGGTGGGGCCATCGGACATCGTGCGGACCACGCTCGCGGACGGTCCGTGGGTGCAGTTGAATCTGGTCAACTGGCATCTGCTTGCGGAGTCGGCCAGCTACTGGGACCGATTCGGCTCGGACCGGGTGTTCGAGCACTTGTGGAGCATCGCGGTCGAGGAACAGTTCTACCTGGTGTGGCCGGTGATCGTACTGATCGTCGCCCGGTGCGGGCAGCGGCCGGACGTGGGCCGCCGGGTCGCGGTGACAGCGGCGGTGGCCTCCGCCGTGTCGCTGGTGCTGATGGTCGCTCTCGTCGACCCGGCGGACCCGACCCGGGTCTACACCGGCACCGACACCCGGGCCTTCTCGCTGCTGCTGGGCGCCGTGGTCGCCACCCCACCAGTGCGTGCCGTGCCGGCGCGTGCGGCCGGCCGATGGGCGGGTGCGGTGTCGGCGCTGTTGGCGGCCGGGATCGGCGCGATGTGGTTGCTCGTGGACGGCGTGGACTCGTCAGGACTGTTCACCGGCGGACTGTTCGCGCACTCCCTGGCCGCCGCGCTGCTGGTCGGGCTGGTCGTGCGGGCTCCGCGGGGGCCGGTCGCCACGGTCCTCGCCCGGCTGCCACTGCGGTGGCTGGGACTGATCTCCTACAGCCTGTACCTGTGGCACTGGCCCGTCTTCGTACTGCTCTCCCCGCAGCGGACGGGACTCGGCGGATGGTCCTGGACGCTCGTGGTGTGTGCCGTGTCGATCGGTCTGGCGGCGCTGTCGAAGTATCTGGTCGAAGACCCGATCCGGTTCCGCGCCGAATGGGCCAGGGGGCGTGGCGGGTTGCTCGCGTTCGCAGCGCTCATGGCCGGCCTCACCATGCTGTGGCTCGCGCTGCCCGCCCCGGCCCCGCCCACCATCGACATCACCGAACTGCGCTGATCACCTGACCACCTCGTCATCTGATCAGTGGGCAGGTCCGCCGCTCGTCCGACTCCGGGGTGGGCTGTATGAAGCTGACCCGTACCTTCATGCTCTTCGATCCGCCGCCCTGCACATGGACGCCGAGAGCCGTGCACACGATCTGGTCGATGCCCAGCGGGGTCACATCGTGGATCGTGATCGGCACCATCAGCTGCATCACCCCCGGTGCGGTGGTCACCACGGTCCGTGTCGTCGCGTCCGACGCGATCTCCGTGCGCAGGCCCGAGTCGCCGGGCCCGGAAAACAGCAGTGCCAGCGCCTCGGAGATCGTGCCCAGGCGGCCGGTTCGCCGCAGCCGCGGCCGCAGTTCGTCGTGCGCGTCGACGAAGTACAGCGTCGCCCCGCGCGCCAGGCCGGTCGGGGGCTCACCCCCGTCGGTCACCCTGGAGGGCTGGACTCCACAGCCCGCGAGCAGCGCAGTGGCCATCGCCCACCAGATCCGCTTCACAGCTCCTCCACGTCCCGCGGCAGCCACAACACGAATCGCGCACCGCCTCCTTCGGCGTTGCCCGCAGTGAGGCCGCCGCCGTGCAGACGGGCGTTCTCCTGCGCGATCGCCAGCCCGAGCCCACTGCCCGGAGTACGGGTGCGAGCGGCGTCGACCTTGTAGAAGCGGTCGAACACGTACGGCAACACGTGCTCGGGCAGGCCCGGTCCGCTGTCGGTGACCTCGATCCACACATGCTCGGGGGAGGCCTGGACGTGCACGCGCACCGGCGGTTCGCCGTGCCGCAGTGCGTTGCCGACCAGGTTGGCCACGATGACGTCCAGTCGACGCCGGTCCACCCGCGGCAGGATCCCGTGCGGTGCCACCAGTTCGACCCGGTCCAGCCAGTCCCGGGCGCGCAGGCAGTCCCGTACGGCACCGGCCACTTCGACCTCTTCCACCCGCAGCTGGGCGGTGCCGGCGTCGAAGCGGGACACCTCCATCAGCTCCTCGACGAGCCGGACCAGCCGGTGGGTTTCGGTGATCGCCAACTGCGCGGACTCCCGGGCGTCCGCCTCCATCCCGTCGGCCGTGGTGGCCAGCACCTCCACCACCGCCGTCAGCGTGCTCAGCGGGGTGCGCAGTTCGTGGGAGACATCGGCGGCGAATCTCCTTGCGTCGGCCTGCATCCGCCGCATCGCGGCCATCGACGTCTGCACCGACTCCGCCATCTCGTTGATGGTGACGGTCAGTTCGGCCAATTCGTCGGCGCCCTGGGGCGGCGACCGCGCCTCGAGGTCGCCCGCGGCCAACCTGCGTGCGGTGTCGCGCAGTTCACGCACCGGGCGCAGCACGCTGCCCGCGGCCAACAGCGCCAGTAGCAGCGCCGGCGGCAGCGCCAACGCGGCCGTGCCGGCCGCGGACCTGGCGAGACCGTCGATCTGCTCCTCGACACCGGTCAGGTCGCGCACGCTGTACACCTCGATGCCCGACGGGGTGCGGGTACCGTCCGTCGCCGTGATCGTGACGGGCGTGCCGACCAGGAGCCACGGCCTGCCACGGGCAATGATGCGCTGGGTGACGAGCCGTTTCCGGGTACGCACGGCGTCGCGCAGCGCATCGGTGACCAGTTCGCCGGCACCGCCGTCCACGGACCTCAGGTTCCGGTAGGTCACCAGGGTGTTCGCGCCGACGGACGCGCGCAGCCGGTCCAGTGAACCCTGGTCCGGCGGATAGGCCAGCTGGGGAGTGGTCGCGCCGATCTGGCTGACGATGGTCTCGGTGAGCCGTGCCTGAGTCGAGGTGACCAGCGCGGTGCTTGCTGTTCTGGCACTCGACCAGGCCGCCGCGGCGGCACCGAGCACGGTCACCAGCGTGAAGGCGATCAGCTGCCGGGCACGTAGCCCGCGTGGCCACAGTCGTCGGTTCATACCGGTCCGAACCGGTAGCCGAACCCTCGTACGGTCTGCACATACTCGGGGGTCGCAGGATCGGCCTCGATCTTCGCCCGCAGCCGCTGTACGCAGTTGTCGACCAGCCGGGAGTCACCGAGGTAGTCGTGCTCCCACACCTCCTGCAGCAGTTGCTGTCGGCTGAACACCCGGCCGGGAGTCCGGGACAGGGTCAGCAGCAGCCGTAGCTCGGTCGGGGTCAGCATCACCGGCGTGCCGTGCAACGACACCGTCAGCGTCATGGTGTCGATGTGCAGGTCGCGGTGGACCCGTAGGTCGTCGGGGGCGCCGGGGGCGCGGCGCAGCACCGCGCGGATCCGCGCGTCGAGCACGGTGGGCTGGGCCGGCTTGACGACGTAGTCGTCCGCGCCCGCCGCCAGACCGCTCACGACGTCGAAGTCGTCGCCACGCGCGGTGAGCATGATCACGGGTGTTTCGCATGCCGCCCGGATACGACGGCACACTTCGAATCCGTCGATGCCCGGCAGCATCAGGTCGAGCACGACCAGGTCCGGTAAGGACGTATGCAAGTCACGCAGCCCGTCCTCGCCGGTGTCCGCCGTGCGGACATCATGGCCATGTCGACCGAGCGCGAGCTGGAGCCCGCGCCGGACCAAAGGATCATCCTCGATGATAAGAATCTCCGCCACCCCTGCAGTATCGGCAGCGCCCGGCCCGGCCGTCTGTGGTGGCGGTTTCTGCGACACAACCGCGACATGACGGCGGAAGCGACGGGACACAGCGGCGGCACCGTCGAGGCCATGACCAAGACACGAAATCTCTTCTTCGGCCTGACCGGGCTGCTCCTGATGACCGCCGCCTGTTCCGGCCAGTCCACCGGTTCCGGCCGGCCGGCGTCCGACGTGTCAGCCAGAGGGGGGCAGTCCGCCGGGCCGGGTCTGTCAGAGGTGCTCTTCATGGGCGACTCCGTCGCGGTGGGCGAGGCGCTGCCCCTGGCCGCCGCGTTCAAGGCCGGCGGCGTCGGGTTCCAGTCAATCGCCTCCGACGGCGGCGGGAACGTCGTCGGACCGTTCTCCGACAAGAACTGGAAGACGCTGCCCAAGAAGATCACCTCTGCTAAACCCACCGTGGTCGTCTACCAGCTCACCACCTACGACTGGGGCAGCCGAAAGGAGCAGCAGGCCGCCTACGAAAAGTTGCTGACCACGGTGACCGGCACCGGCGCGAAACTGGTCTTCGTCACCGCGCCACCGATCAAGCCCGACGACTTCTACCGGCCGCACATGACTGACCTGGACCGCGCCCCTGGCGTCGCCCGAGCGGTCGCAGCGGGTTCCTCCGGCCAGGCGATCATGATCGACTCCGGTGCGGTGTGGGGAAGTACCTACCAGCGCGTCAAGGACGGCCGGGCCGACCGCAGCGCCGATGGCATCCACACCTGCCCGCAGGGTGCCGCCCGCTTCACCGACTGGCTGCTCGCCCAGCTGGCGAAGCAGTTCCCCGGCTTCACCCCTCCGACCGCGCAGGCCTGGGCCAACACCAGCTGGTCCGCGGACCAGCACTTCAAAGGCTGCTGACCGCACAGGCAGGATGCCGGAGCGTGTTCTGGATCGGGGCCCGGGACCGCCGGATGAAGAATCCGCCTTTGATCATCCGGCTCGAGTACGGCCCCGGGCCGGCTGGGCCCGCGACGGCCCGGATATCCACACGGTCACTGCGACGGGACTGCGACGCGACTTGGACGCCGGTCGTACGCGTTCATGGAACTCATTCGTACGGCAGCTGTAGATAGGTCTGCCGGTGCTCGTCGCTGCTGTTCATCGGCGTGATGGGGCGGGCGTGAGCATGAGAGTGGCCGCCTTGATCATGACGTGGTGTGACGCAACATCAGAACGAGACGGCCGCTTCGGCCACGGTGGACCACGAAGGCCACGAGATGGCGTTCGGGGGCCTGTTGGCTTCGTTGTCCGGCTGACGGCGACGGGATCCTGATCGCGGACGAGACGGGGGACGCGAAGCCCTCGACCGACGCGGTGGGCGCGGCTCGCCAGTACTCCGGCTCGGGCGGCGGTGTGGCTCTGTGCCAGGTCGCGGTGCACCTGACCTTCGCCTCGTCCGCCGGGCACCGCCTTATCGGCCGGCGCCTGTACTTCACCAAGGAGTGGGCCGCCGATGAGGAACGCGACGCTTCAGGGAGAGAGCTGCGCGGCTGGCAACTCGGGTGACCGGCGGCGTCACCGGCGCCCGGGGTGCCTCTGATTCGGCTGCGTCCAGCGCAGCAGCTCAGCTTCTTGTGTCGTTGCCCAAAACCGATACGGCGACCATGGCTGCCTACCAGAGCGTGGCTCGACAGCTGGCTGCCAGCCAAGGTTCGACTTCTCCGGCCTCCACCCGCAGATCACCACGGTGCAACAGGCCCTCGCCCCGGCGCCGCACCGTACGAGGCGGGAGCGGCCGCTGTGCGAACTTGCGCGGCGCCGATTCGTCGGGTGGCGGGGTGAGTTCGCCGGCGTGCTGGTTGAGCTGGGCCCTCAGTTGTCTGATGGTGGCGTCCTGGCTCTGCTGGGGTACGCCGGTGCGCGCCTCGCGGAAAGTCAGGGCCTCGGTCGCGATGGCGGCGACGAGCCCGAAGGCCACCACCAGACGGGCGCGCAGGCCCCGCAGTCGGCGCTTCCTCACGGCGCCGCGAAGCGGTAGCCGAAACCGCGCACGGTGTGGATGTAGCGGGGTGCGCGGGGCGGCTCGGTCATCTTGGTGCGCAGTCGTTTGACGCAGGCGTCCACCAGGCGGGCGTCGCCTGGTAGTGGTGTTCCCAGACCGCCTCCAGGAGTTGCTGGCAGCTGAACGCCTGGCCCGGCGAGTCGGGGAGGGTGAGCAGGAGCCGTAGCTCGGAGGGGGCGAGGGCGATCGGCTCGCCGTTCAGTGCGACCGTCAGGCCGGCCCGGTCGACGGCCAGGTCGCCGTAGGTGTCGGTCTTCGGCAGGCCCTCGGCGCCGGGTGTGCTTCCGGCCGCCCGGCGCAGGACCGCGCGTATGCGCGCGTCGAGCACACGGGCCAGGACGGGCTTGACGACGTAGTCGTCGGCGCCCGCCTCCAGGCCGACGACGATGTCCACTTCGTCGCCCCTGCGGTCGCCATGATGATCGGCAGGGTCTGGTCGACGGCCCGTATGTCCCGGCACACGTCCAGGCCGGTCATGCCGGGAGCATCAGATCGAGGACGACGATGTCCGGCCGGAAGGCCCGCAGCCGGTCCATCCCCTCCTCGCCGGTCGCGGTGGCGGCGGCGTCATGGTTCTGGCGGCGCAGGGCCAGGGCCACGCCCTCCCGCGCGGCGGGATCGTCTTCGATCAGGAGTACACGTGACATGCGCACAGTATCCACACGATCAGGACCACGAGGAGGGTTATCGGTTCGTTACCCCCCGGGCCAGGTCCGATCACATGGCGATCACATCGTGAACCACCGTGACAGCCCACAAGCGAAACCCCGTCGGCCGACGTCGCCGGAAGCACTCCGAGCGGAGTGTGAAGAGCCAACTGATGGGCGGCCTGGCCGCGTTGGTGGCCTTCGCGGCCGTCGGTGGCGCAGTGGTTGCGTGGCTGCCGTCCGACGCGAGTGGAACATCCGCGGCGCCCTCACCCGTGGCGAGTCCGGAATCCCGAAGGACACCTGAGTCACCGGAACCGGAAGAGTCCGGCCCGCCTCCCAGCCCCTCCACGACTCCCCTCCCGCAGAGCGGTCCGGGGACCTTCGTCACCGCGCCCGGCGGGAGCGGGCGGGTCGGCAAGGGCACGCCCCTGCGCTACCGGGTCGAGGTGGAGAAGGGCATCACGATCTCCCCCGAGGACGTCGCCGAGCAGGTGGAGCGGACCCTGGCGGACCCGCGCGGCTGGACGGCCGACGGCCACTCGGCGTTCCAGCGGGTGTCCAGTGGCCCCACCGACTTCCGGGTCCGGCTCGCCACCCCGGCGACCGTCGACAAGGTCTGCGCCGAGGGCGGTCTCGACACCGGCGGCAAGGTCAACTGCAGCGTCAACCACAACGTGATGGTCAACCTCAGACGCTGGGTGCTGGCGACCGAGTTCTACACGAAGGACGTCGTCGGGTACCGCTCGCTGATCATCAACCACGAAGTGGGCCACTTCCTCGGCCACGGCCATGTGACCTGCCCCGGCAAGGGGCAGCCGGCCCCCGCGATGATGCAGCAGATCAAGGGCCTGCTCGGCTGCGTCCCCAATGTCTGGCCGTACGACAGCGACGGCCGTCTCCTCACGGGCCCCTCCGTCCCGTGACGCACTGATATCCCCCAACTGTCAGGAGTTCAGATGGAGTTACGCGTACGCCACAGACATGCGGCCATAGCCGCGGTAGTGGCTTCCGTGACGCTGGTCCTCGCCGGTCTGCCGGCCGGCGCGGGAGCCGTCGGCACCGCGGGCGGCCGTACGGCCGCCGCGGTACGGACGGTCACGCTGGTCACCGGCGACCGGGTCCTGGTCGGCGACAAGGGGCAGGTCTCCGGAGTGGAGCGGGCACCGGGCCGAAAGGACGTGCCGTTCTCGGTCCGGGAGGTCGCCGGGCACACCCGGGTCGTTCCCGGTGACGCCGAACTGCTGCTCGCGCAGGGCAAGTTGGACGCGAGGCTGTTCGACGTGACCCAGCTGCTCAAGGACGGTTACGACGACGCGGGCCGGTCCGACGTACCGCTGATCGTCACGTTCAAGGGCAAAAAGACGCCCTCGTTGAGCCCGTTCACCGAGGCCGGGGCCCGGATGGGCCGTGCGCTGCCGGTGGTCAACGGCAAGTCGATGCGTTCCGTCAAGAAGCGGACGGCCGACTTCTGGGACACCGTCACCGCTGACGAGTCCGGGACTGTCGAGAAGGTCTGGCTGGACGGCCGGCGCAAGGCCTCGCTCGACAGGAGCGTCCCGCAGATCGGCGCACCTGCCGCGTGGGCCGCCGGGTACGACGGCAGCGGGGTGAAGGTCGCCGTCCTGGACACCGGAGTCGACACCTCCCATCCCGATCTGGCGGACCAGGTGGTCGAGGAGAAGGACTTCTCTGGCTCCGACGGTACCGGCGACAAGTTCGGACACGGTACGCACGTGGCGTCCATCGTGGCCGGCACCGGCGCCAAGTCCGGGGGCAAGTACAAGGGGGTCGCGCCGGGCGCGAAGATCCTCAACGGCAAGGTCCTGGACGACACCGGCTTCGGCTCGGACTCCGGGATCATCGCCGGCATGGAGTGGGCGGTGGCCCAGAAGGCGGACGTGGTCAACCTCAGCCTCGGCGGCACCGACCTGCCGGGCACCGACCCGATGGAGGAGGCCGTGGACCGGCTCTCCGCCGAATCCGACACGCTCTTCGTCATAGCGGCCGGGAACGAGGGCGAGTTCGGCGAGGGCACGGTCGGCTCGCCCGGCAGCGCGGATGCCGCGCTCACCGTGGGCGCGGTCGACAAGTCCGACGCGCTCGCCGACTTCTCCAGTCGCGGCCCGCGGGTCGGGGACAGCGGCGTCAAGCCGGACCTGACCGCGCCCGGTGTCGAGATCACTGCAGCGGCGGCGGCCGGCAGCCTCATCGAGAAGGAGTACCCCTCCGGCGTCCCCGGCTACGCCACCCTCGACGGTACGTCCATGGCGACCCCGCATGTCGCGGGCGCCGCCGCCCTCCTCGCCCAGCAGCACCCCGACTGGAGCGGCGAGCGACTCAAGGCGGTCCTCACCGGCTCCGCGAAGCCGGGGACGTACAGCTCCTTCCAGCAGGGCACCGGCCGTACCGATCTGGTCCGGGCGCTGGAGCAGAACGTCGTCACCGAGCAGGGCCCGCTCGACTTCGGCGAGCAGCAGTGGCCGCACGACGACGACAAGCCGTCCACCAAGCAGCTCACCTACCGCAACCTCGGCACCGAGCCGGTCACCCTCGACCTGTCCGTCGACGCCTTCGCGGTGGACGGCAAGCCCGCCGCCGAGGGCATGTTCAGCGTGTCCCCGCAGCGGATCACCGTCCCGGCGGGCGGCACCGCGAGCGCCGAGGTCACAGCGGACACCCGCGCGGGGAGCGCCGACGGCAGCTTCGGCGGTTCGGTGCAGGCCACGTCGGCCGACGGCAAGGTCCAGGTGCGGTCCGCCATAGGCGCGGCGCGCGAGGTGGAGTCGTACAGCCTGACGCTCAAGCACCTCGACGAGAACGGCCTGCCGACCGGGGACGCCGCCACCGCCGTCGCCGATTTCGACGGCGACTTCTACGCCGAGTACGCCGACGAGCAGGACGGCGAGCTGACGGTACGGCTGCCCAAGGGCGACTACATCCTCAGCGGGGTCATCCACCCGGAGACCTCGTCGCCCAGCCAGGCCGTGCTGGTGGAGCCGAGGTTCCGGCTGGACGGCGACAAGACCGTCACCGTGGACGCCCGGCAGGCGAAGCCGGTGGACATCACCGTGCCGGACCCGGCGGCCGAGAACACCGACGCCACCGTCCTGATCGGCTTCGGGCGCGGCGAGGGCAAGCGTGACGGTTCACTCCAGTACCTGATGCCGAGCTTCAAGGGCTCGCGCTTCGGGCGCCTGGGCGGCGGGGAGCCCGTGGATGGTCTCAACGCCCTGTACTCCGGCGGCTGGAGCGGCCGGGGGGCGGACGGCGACCGGGTCAACTACCACGCGGCCTGGTTCCGGGAGGGCAGCCTCGACGGCTTCACCGCGAAGGTCGAGCGGAAGCAGTTGGCGAAGGTCGACCTCCAGGTGGGCGAGGCGGTCGACGGCCGACGCGTCCAGGCCGAGGTGAGCCCGCACCTGCCCGACGGCGAACTGGTGTTCGGCTTCACCGATATGCGGGGCGACCTGCCGTTCCGGAGCACCGAGTACATCCTCGACAACGGTGTGAAGTGGTCCCTGCGCACCTGGCAGCTCTCGGGCGAGGGCCGGGAGTCGGTCTTCGAGAACTTCCTCATGAGGATGCCGCGGACCTGGAAGGCCGGCCACAGCTACCAGGAGCGCTTCAACGTCGGCGTCTTCGGCCCGGCACTGGCCGGCACCGGACAGCTCGGACCGGCCAGGGGCTTCCCCGGCGTCGCCCGCATGGGGAACACCGTCAGGGCGTACGTCCCGCTGTTCGGCGACGGCGCCGGACACTGGGGCACCAGCGAGACCACCGCGGTGACGACCAGGCTGGAGGCGGACGGCAAGGAGATCGCCGACGACTACGGCATCCCTCCGACCGACCGCCTCACCGAGTACACGGTTCCGGCAGAGGACACCACGTACAAGCTGACCGTGGACAACTCCCGCGACCCGGCCGTGTATCCGGTCAGCACCCGCGT
The DNA here is from genome assembly GCA_000720805.1 of Streptomyces violaceoruber. Lineage (GTDB taxonomy): Bacteria > Actinomycetota > Actinomycetes > Streptomycetales > Streptomycetaceae > Streptomyces > Streptomyces cellulosae_A. The sequence continues at coordinate 80,764 of JODI01000029.1, read as the reverse complement.
CCGCGCGGAGTGGACCTTCCGCTCGGCGAAGACCCCGGACGACGAGTTCACCGCACTGCCGGTTTCGACCGTCCGCTTCAGCCCCGACCTGACCCTGGCCGGCACGGCGAAGGCGGGCAAGCGCTTCGAGGTGCCCTTCACCGTCGAGGGCGCGGCGGCGGGACAGCGCCCGGCGAAGCTCGCCTTCCAGGTGTCCTACGACGAGGGGAAGACCTGGCAGTCCGCCAAGTACCTTGGCGGCACGCACCTGTCGCTGAAGCATCCGGCGACGGCAGGCTCAGTCTCCCTGCGCGCGGAGCTGACGGACCGGGCGGGCAACACCCTCACCCAGACGATAGAAAGGGCCTACCTGACCACCCTGTAACTCCCTGTACCCACCTGCCCGGGACGGTCTCGCCGCTGTCCCGGGCAGGTGTGCTCACGTCTGCGGCCGAGGCTCAACGGACAGTGGCTTCAGGCCTGTTGGGGCCGATGATTCACCCGAGGCTAGCCTCGGCGACCAACGTGGAGGTCCACGACCGGTGTTCGAACCGTTCGGCGCTGATCGACACCCGCGGGGTGGGAGGCGAACTGTCCGCTGCAACCTTCGAGCAGACTCCCGGTCAGCCCATGCGGCAGCAGGCGAAGATCGACGGCATCACGGAACCGGTCATCTTCCGCGAGACCGCCGAACTCCATGGGCTGGCGACGGACCGGGCGACTTCGAGCGCTTCGCCCGCGCCCTGGCCGACGGGCATCCAGGCCGGGCTGCGGACCGCGTGGACTCGTTGCTGCGGCCCGAGGCGCCTGCGGTGGCACGACCATGCCGGGCTGGTCAGGAGCCGCCCGGATTGACATGATCACGTTGAGCTCGGTGTTGGTGTTGATCACGGCGATCAGGGGTACTGGTGCGGCGATCTGGTCGTCGTCGTGTGCTCGCGAACCCGGGCCAGGTCTCGTCCGACCCACCAGGATGGGTGGCGGCGGGTCGGGTGCCTTCTTCGGTGAGCGCCCGTGCGGCGCGTTCGACCTCGGTGAACACCGTCGGCTCATGCCAAGCGGCGACCAGATTGATACGGGACGCGTCCTCTCCGGCCACCGCTGCGTGGTGTGGTCGACGTCGCTGCGCATGATCGCGGAGCAGCTGAACATCACCAAGGCGGCCCTCTACTACCACTACCAGTCGAAGGAGGAGATCCTCGCCGCCGTACTAGCCGACTTCTCCGCCGCGGTAGCCGAAATCACCGACTGGGGCAAGCAACAGCCCGCAGGAGCCGAGACCCAGCGCGAACTCCTGCTCCGCTACGCCGAGCTGACAGCCGGTGGCATCACGGCCGCGGCCCGATTCACGCAGGACAACCAGCCGGCGCTGCGCAACCGACCGCTCGCGGCCGAGGTAGCAGCACGTCATGACGCTCTTCGAGCTTTTGACCGGGCCCGGCGCGCTGTCCGGTGACGGCGACCCGGCCGCATCGCTGCGCGTCCGCCTGGCCATCACCGCGCTGCACCTGGCCGGCGACGAGGCCGATCGAGCGGAAAACGGAGGCCCTGAGCTGATCGAAGCGGCGTTCGGCATCGCGTGCGACTTGATCGATCCGCCGTCTCCCCGGCCAGCGGTCCAGTACCGCAGTTGCGGTGCTCCGCCCGTCCTGGTCAACGGCCTGGCCTCGCTCTGCAGGCAAGCAACCTCGTGGCCACCACGATGGACGTCGGCCGCCGACTGGAGGGGCATCGGGTGACCGAGCCGAGCCGTCATGAGAGCGCGTCGCCGGAGTTGTCGTACACAAGAAGGCGATCATCGCGAAGGCGCACCCCTGGCGTGGGATGGTGCGCTGTGAGGCGTCCGTCGTGCATCAGGTGGCGGACGGGCATCCCGCGGGCCAGGACGGCGAAGTCGGCGATCAGGCGCCGGTGACATCGCCACCACACCGCTTCGCTGCACATCACCGCGGTGCGCTCCTGACCCGCTTGGCGCATGAGGTCGTCCATGGCGGCGACGAACTCCGGGCTGCGGGTATGAGCGGCGTAACCGCGGAAGGACGCGTTGCGCCAGACCGTGTCGGGCGAGCCTGGCGGCGTCTTACGGAAGCCGCCCAGGCGCGGTTCCCAGCGGTAGGCGATGCCCTCTTCGGGCATCCACTGGGCGAGCCGCTGCCGTGACAGGTTCGGGTCACGTCGGCTCCCGGGAGCGGTCCTGACGTCCACGACGGCGGCAACGCCGGCTTCCCGGAGGAGTTTCGCCAGCGTTCCCCGGTCTGCGGTGCTGTGGCCGAAGGTGATCAGTTCGAGCCGTGGCATCGGGAACCCCTCTGCGGGGTCGGTTCGGTCATGGGCCATACATCGAGTGCAGCAGTTCCTGGCTCGCGACGCACCGCCCATTCCTGTCTCGCTCGGCTGTGCGGTCAGCGGGGAAGGCCGGTCAGGGTGAGGAACTCACTGCGGGAGCGGGCGGCTGCGCAGCCGGCCGAGGAGCGTGGAGGTCATCGTCGTCGCGCCGGTGGCCTGGACGTCGCGCAGGGGCATGCAGGTGTGCTAGGCACCTGGATGACGACGCCGACACCTTTGGGTTCCAGAACCGGAGGGGGATCTTGGTGCCACGGTAGGTGGGATCGGAATCCTCCAGTACCGGTCCGGTGAACAGCGACAGCTTGCGCTCGAACAGCTTGGCGTGGCCCAGGAGGAAGTCCTCCAGCCCCAGCCATAGCTTCTTGCCCTGGTTGAGGATGTCCATCTGCGGGGCGGCGTGAGTGTAGTGGAAGGTGTCCGCGTTGGCCGTGGCTGCTTGGATCCTGTCGCCCCAGACGGGATCGAGGCGGCGGACCATCTGTCCCTTGTCCAGGGGATGGTTTTGGTAGATCAGGTGACCGGCCTGCTGGCTCTCGGGCAGGCGGGGGTCGAACTGCCAAGTCGTCGTCGCGGCCGATCTTCATCAGCTGTACGCCGTCGATGGCGACCGCGGTTGCGGCAGCGAGACGCCGGTCGGGACGAAGACGACGCTGAAGTGCGTGTAGGGCAGGACGACCGTCTGGACAGCGTTCTGCGCGGGCATGGGCAGAGGCACCTTGAAGCCAAGGAAGTCCTCGTCGTAGCCCTTGCGGTTCGCCAGTGACTGACGGCTCACGGTCTCGCCAGTGAGCGAGGAGCCCTTAGGAGGAATAGGCATGTTTCTTTCATTATCGCGCCATGGAGTCGGACGTACCGCTACAAGTCATGAAGAAGAGCCACATAGGGCAGTGTTGCGTATTATTAGGCTACATGGGTGATTAGTGCAGGCTCGGGGTTCCGCTCCGCATGGAAGGAGACCATCCCATGGCCCACGGCATGTCACTCCACATCGGACTCAACCGGGTCGACCCCGCCAAGTACGGCGGGTGGGACGGCAAGCTCAACGCCTGCGAAAACGACGCCCGCGACATGGAGCAGATCGCGAGGAACGCCGGCTTCGACGACCGCACGATGCTGCTCACGGCAGAGGCCACAGTCGACAACGTGACCGCCGAGCTCCGCAAGGCAGCCAGGATCCTGACTCCCGGCGACATCCTGCTCCTCACCTACTCGGGCCACGGCGGCCAGGTGCCAGACAGGAACGGGCCCGAGGACGAGCCCGACCGCCTCGACGAGACCCTGGTCCTCTACGACCGCGAGTTCATCGATGACGAGCTGCACAAGGAATTCGAGGCGTTCGCCCAAGGGGTCCGCATCTCCGCCTATTTCGACTGCTGCCACAGCGAAACAGCCGTCAGAGCGGTGCGGAATGTCCTCACCTTGGACGCGATGGAGGAGCAGTACCAGACTCGCGACCCACACCAGATCGAGGTCACCTCCCGGGTCATGCCGCCGGACACACAGCACGAGGTGTACGAGCGGAACAGGACCCTCTACGACACGATCCAGCGCAACCTGCGGCCGAAGGACACCCTCGACCTGCCGGCAAGCGTCCTGCTCATCTCGGCCTGCGCGGACAACCAGCTGGCCGCTGACGGCTGGGACAACGGGCTCTTCACCGGCACGCTCCGCGAAGTGTGGGCCGAGGGGAAGTTCACCGGCGGGCACAAGTCGTTCCACCGCGAAATCCTCCGCAGGATGCCGCCCAACCAGAGCCCCGGCCTTTTCGTCACCGGCAAGGCCAACGATCCGTTCCTGCGGCAGCGGCCCTTCACCGTATGAGGAGCGCCGCAACAACGTGCGGGGCGCCAGGTCCGCTCCGCATGCGCTTCCCGCGCGGTTACTGAGCCTCTATTCATCTGGTGCCCTGGGGAAGAAATGGGCTGGTCAGGTGGGTGACATGGCGAAGCCCTCGTCGTTGGTGTGCTGATGTCACTCAGCACACCAACGGACAGGGGCTTCATTTGTCGTCAATCTCCGCTGCCGTCCTCACCCTGGAACAGCAACGCTGAAGAGCCTCAGTAAATGGTGATCTGCTCGATCTTGTGAACCTTGCCGCTGGGGGCACCGGAGGCGCGGCCGAGGTCGAAGGCCATGAACTTGGGGAGTCGGCCTGAGTCGTACTGAGGGCCGCCCAGGACCGTGCGGTACTTGATGCTCACCTCGTTGTTGCCAGTGTCCATCCATCCCACACCGTAAATAGCGACGTTGATGGTGCCGGCGTTGGCGAAGCAGGGATTGGTGCCGTCGGACTCGAAGTAGAGGAAGTCCGCCAAGGCATCACAGTCCACGCGGTTGATGGCGTGGGCGGGGAGAGCGGTCGCGACGGTGGTCGCCAGCGATGCGACGGCCACTCCGGCGAGCTGGAGGGCACGGCGACGGATGGGGGGTCTCATCAGGAACTCCTCTGATTCTCGTCAGTTCCGCGTGACGCGGTTCGAGGAGTGAGACGAGCCGACAGCCCAACAGGTTGTCAGGCAATGCAGATTCACGAAGAGCGCTCTCAAGAGGACAAAGCACATTGCTCTCCCGTACCCATACAATTGCTCTTACGTCACCCCGACCACTCCCACAAGTACCGTCGCCATGGGGGAACGTGCAGGTCGTGACCGGCCGACCGGGTGGCTGCTGCGGATATCGCCGGTGCTGCCTGGCCTGGCCCACGACCTCAGGTCGCTGCCCGCTACTGCCTCACCTCACAGGCCTTCTACCAGTGCAAAGGCGGCGAGGGGAAAACGCACAAGCAAGCCGTCCTCGCTCTGGCGCGACGCCGCCTCGACGTCCTGTGGGTCCTTATCCGCGACCAACGGACCTTCACCTTGGTGTGCCGTTCTACTTCGCTTCTCCGGACATCCCTGATGACGACGCCCCACGCTGACGGGCGGTGCAGCCGGGTCCGGCCGGATGGACCTCCAGAGCGTGCGGCTCCCACTCCCCGGTCGGACGGCCCGGCGCAGACCGCGTCCCGCTCCCTCCCCCGGCCGCGTCCCGCTCCCTCCCCCGGCCGCGTATCGCTGGAACGTCAGCAACTCCTCGGCAGGCAGTTTCAGCGCGCGAGCCAGGGCCCCCACCGTTCTCTGCGACGGCAACGGCTCACCATCCTCAAAACGCCTCCCACACGGTTGTGCGCCCCCGTCCCGACTGGCCGGTAAGATCCTTCCTATCCGTGCGGCTGCGCGCCAGCCCGTCGTTCAGCCTGCTGCGCAGCTCGGCCAGCGCCGGATTAGCACCGTCGCCGTTGCGCCCAACCTGCACTGTCCTGCCCCCTGAGAAGCCGTGTTCGCCAGTGTGCATCTGCCTCCGGCGGACCCTGTCGAACAGCATTTCCGCGACCTTCGGCCACGACAACACCCCATCCGCAATTGGGAGCTTGCCGCAACCGTCGCCCTCCTCACCACCGCAGTCGTGCTCGTCATCGCGCTGCTGGCCGCCGCCGGCGCGGGCAAACTCGCCCGCCTGGACGGAGCCACCTACCCCGCCGCCCTCACCCGAGCCGCCACCGCCTTCGCCGCGGCCATCACCGTCGCGGCCGCGGTGCACCCTTGCCGCCCTCTTCACCTGAACCAGCTCACCGACCGAAGTCATCTGGGCCTCGAAGCCCTGATGGACGGCCATAGCGTGCTGTCCGATCGGCCCGGATCAGGTGAATCGCCACGGTGTGCTGACGGCTCCGGGTCTGCATGGCCGCCAAGAATACGAAACTGCGCGGCGCTGTCTGAGACAGATCTATGGCTCTCCCCGCTGCAAGAGCGGCGCCCACCGACGGGCTCCCGCCGGCCTGGCTGCCCACACCTGCCCGGTCTGCGAGGGCATCTTCACCGCGAACCTCCACTCCGCCAGATCCACTGCTCGCGGGAATGCGGTCGCGAGTCGGAAAGACAACGCAACCGGACCCGCGAGGAAGGACGAGCACGACGCCTCGGCGGACACCCCGAGCCCTTCCGCCCGCCCCGCGGCCGACGGCCCCCGGAACCTTCGACCCCTTGGCGCCGACGGCCGTCCGGAACTGTCCTCCTTCAACCAGCCGGGCACGATCGTCGCCCTGCTCGCCGCCCAGGAAGCCGCCCACCCCACGATCACCAACCGCGTCACCGACAACGTCCCGCTCAGACGCCTTCCGTGAGCTTCAGCTGACCGCCACCGATCACCTGGCCCGCAACGGTCGGGTCTCCGAGCGCAGCTGGTCCAGTTCGCTGCCGATCGCATCCCGCAGCACGTCATGCTGCGGACCGAGCCTGAACTGCTTGTCACTCCACCGTTCACGCGGATAGAGCCATACCGGAGCTCGGCTCTGTCCGCAGTTCCGTGAATCCCCAGGTGAGCGAGGGGAACGGGGGAACGTTTCGGCAGAGTGTTTCCTGCCATGGCGAGCAAGACGGTCGAGGCTGTGCTGTTTCCCGGGATCGATGTGCGAGTGGAGCGTGTCAGCGACTCCTCCGACGTCCTTGTGGTGGAGGCGGTGTCCATCGCTCGTCCGGGCCGGTGCCCGGACTGCCGGAAACAGGCGAAGCGCGTACACACCAGGTACCAACGGGCCCTGGATGAGAGGCCGTTGGGCTTTCGCCGGGTCATAGTCCGGCTGCGGGTCCGCCGGTACTTCTGTGACCGGAAGAGTTGTTCCCGCAGGACGTTCGTCGAGCAGGTGCCGGGCCTGTCCGAGCGGCATCGCCGCTCCAGCACCGGGCTGACAGGCTGGCTACGGTCCATCGCGATCGAGCTCGGCGGCCGTCCGGCCGCCCGGCTGTGCCGCCGCCTGCGGCTGGCCGCGGGCCGGACCCGACTGCTCAGGCTGCTGACGGCGCCGAGGGTGCCAGACCGTGCCCCGCGCGTTCTGGGGGTGGACGAGTTCGCCTTCCGCAAGGGCTGCACCTACGGCACCGTGCTGGTCGACGTCGAGGCCGGCCGGGTCGTAGACGTGCTGCCCGACCGCACTTCCGAGACGCTCGCGGCCTGGCTCACCGCGCATCCCGGCACCGAGATCATTTGCCGGGACCGGGCGACCGCCTACACCAAGGCAGTCAAGGAAGCCGCTCCTCACACCCTCGAAGTGGCCGACCGCTGGCACCTGTTGCAGAACCTGTCCGCTGCGGTGGAGAAGACCTGCCACCAGCACCGCGACTGCCTGCGCAAGCGTGCCGAGGAGGAGACGGTGACCGAGGTGCCGGAGCTGCCTCCGATGCTGTTTCCGCCCGCGGAACTGCCCCGCACCCAGATCACCGAACGCACCCCGCCACCGCTACGAGGACATTCACCGCCTGCTGGAGAAACGCTGGACGATCAGCGCCATCGCCCGCCGGCTGAACCTGGACCGCAAGACGGTGCGCCGCTTCCGCGACACCGACCTCGCCCACCTGCTGGCCTCCGCCCGCGAACGCCGCCCCAACGGCGTCCTGGAGCCGTTCAAGGCATACCTCAACGCCCGCTTCACCGAAGCCCAAGGCCAGGTCAGCGGCACCCGACTGTTCCTGGAGATCCAGGCCAGCGGCTACCTCGGCAGCCGCCAGGTCGTCCGCGAACACCTCGCCGCCCTCCGCACGGGCACCGCCGAACCGGTCCGGGCCGACATCCCCAGCCCCCGCAAAATCACCTCGTGGATCATGCGGCCCCGGGAGACGCTCACCGACAGCCAGGACGAGCGGCTCCTCCAAGTCCGCCTCGCCTGCCCGGACATCACCCGGGCCTGCGACCTCGCTCGGGCGTTCGCCGACCTGGTTCGCCACCAGCGCGGATACCTGCTGCTGGAATGGATCCGGCAGGCCGAACCGGACGCCCCGAAACCCATGAAGGGCTTCGCCGGCTCCCTCCGCCAAGACCTCGACGCTGTCACCGCCGGCCTCACCCTCACATGGAGTTCCGGCGTCGTTGAAGGTCACGTGAACCGAGTGAAAACGCTCAAGAGGGCGATGTATGGCCGAGCGTCGTTCGAACTCCTCCGGACCCGCATCCTCACCCAGCCATGAGATTCACGGACCAGGGGCCGGGAACAGGGATAGCTTCGACAGGGGACCTGCCCGAACGTCCCGGTCGCCGTCAGAGCTGGATGTTCTCCAGGTCCTCCAGAAGGCTGGGGTGCTTGGGCTCCCAGCTGAGCGCCTGCCGGGTGTACACGCTGGACGAGGGCTGGTCGCTCGCGAAGATCTGGCCGAGGGGACCGAAGGTCTCCGCCGGTACCGACTCGACCGGCAGGCCCAGCCGTCGGCCGATGACCGTGGCGATATCGCGAACCTTGTCTCCCTCGTCGGCCACGGCATGCCAGGAGGTACCCGCTTCCGCCTGTTCCAGGGCGAGCCGGAAGAGGACCGCCGCGTCGAGCGCGTGCACGGCCGGCCAGCGCTGGGCGCCGTCACCCGGGTAACCGGACACTCCGGTCCGGCGTGCGATGCCGGTCAACAGGCCGGCGAATCCGCCGGAACCCTGGTTGTGAACCGTGCGCGGCAGACGTACGGCGCTGCTGCGGACCCCGCGCGAGGACAGGCCCAGGACCGACGTGACCGCACGACCGCGACCGCCGACCGGCCCGTCGGTCGGCACCGCGTCACTCTCGACGGATGCGCGGCCCGGAACGGCGGGCGTACCTGAGACAGTGACGAAGGGGCGGTCGCTGCCGACGAGTTCCTCGCCGAGCGCCGCGAGGGCGGCACCCTCCTCCGCGACCGACTTCGCGAGGGTGTCGGGGCTACTGAAAGCGTGGTCGAACGCGAGGTGGATCACCCCGTCGGCCCGCGCGGCGCCGGCACGAAGCGTGTTCAGGTCGGCGAGGGCTCCCCGGAGGGGCTCGGCGCCGGCCGCCACTATGGCCTGCGCGGATGCGTCGGAGCGAGCGAGTGCGAGGACGGTGTGGCCGTTGTCGAGCAGTTCGGCGACGACAGCGGAACCGATCAGACCGGTGCCGCCGGTGACGAAAACGCGCATGGGAAACTCCCCCAGGAGTGATGGGACTCTTGTCCCATCACTCTATCGCAGTGATGGGACAAGAGTCCCATCACTTAGGATGGTGACCATGGGTAGATGGGAACCAGGCGCACGCGAACGCCTCGTCGTGGCTGCTGTTGACCTGTTCACCGAGCAGGGATACGACGCCACGACGGTCGCGCAGATCGCCGAGCGCGCAGGAGTCACCAAGAGCACCTTCTTCCGGCACTTCCCCGACAAGCGCGAGCTGCTGGTGGCCGGACAGGAGACGCTGAGCCGGCTGCTGTCCGAGGGGATCGCCGACGCGCCCGCTGACGCCAGCCCGCTCGAGGCGGTCGCCGCCGGTCTGGAGCGCGCCTCGAGCGCGATGGGCCCCATGAGCCGCGAGCTCGCGCCTCGCCTGAAGGCGGCCGTCGCCGCCAGCGCCGAACTCCAAGAGCGTGACGCCCTCAAGAGCGTCAGCCTCGCGGCCGCGATGACGACCGCTCTGGTCGCCCGCGGCATACCCGATCCGACCGCGGCTCTGGCGGGCGAGCTGGGCGTCCTCGCCTTCAAACGGGGATACGCCCAATGGTCCGAGGGCGACCGTGACGGCAAGGACGAGCTCGCCGGGTACACCCGGGTGGCCTTGGACGAACTGCGTGCAGCGAGCGCCTCGCTGGGCTGACCGGCAACCTCACCCGGCGTTCACGGAACTGCGGACAGAGCCGTTTTCAAGGCTCTGACCGCAGTTCCGCGAGTGACCGATCTTGGTGGGGCTGCCTGCGAGGCCGGCACGAGCTTCCTGGATACTGGCCTGATGGAGGTCTCTAGGGGTTCCTGGGTCAACACCACGCACGATTGGTCCAGCGTCGTCGACCTGGACCATCTGGTCTCTGTCCGAGAAGCTCCGGAGAGGTTCGCGCCAGGTGGCCCGTGGCATCTTCTCCTCGAGGTGCTTGCATACGCCGCTGACGAAGCATTCAGCAGAGGCGGCGGACGCTGTCTCGTCACCCTCTATCCGGATGGCTCCTTGTGCGTGGCGGATGACGGGCGGGGCACTGATACCCGTACAGACGAGCACGGCCACATCGTCAAGAAGCCGGTCATGGCATCAAAGGATCTTCGGTTCTTCGACTTTCCGGAAGCGGAGCTGCTTCAGGACGGCCATCCGCGCCGGGGCATGTCTGTGGTTGCCGCGCTCAGCGAATGGCTCGTCCATACCAACCGCCGGCTCAATGGGGCCTGGACCCAGCGCTACGAGCGCGGCATCCCGGCTACTGACCTGGAGCCCGTCGAGCCCGACGGCACCACCGGAACACTCATCCACTTCAGACCGAACGCCGCACTGCGTTCGCTGGGAGTGTCGGTGGAGGGCCAGTTGAAGCGTCTGACCCTGATGTGGCCGCATCTGGAGGTTCAGGTGGATGACCGAAGCAATACCGGAAGCTCATTGCTGGGCGAGGATGCCGGTCCGTAGGAGTTCGAACGAGCCCCGGCCATACATCGCTCGCTTGACGTTGTGGACGTCACGTAATTCCCTAGGTCTGCGGTCAGCGGTCACGAAATTCCCCAGGTCGTCGCCCCAGTGCGGGTTCAGGTTGGCGAGCATGACCATGCGCGGTTGGAGCTATCGCTATGTCGGACTGGCCGAGTTGAGGAGTCTCGTCCGACCGGACGGCGAAGGTCAGAGGATGCGTTCGCCGGCGGACTTCGACGAGTGGATCTCGGCTCGGACGGTGGAGGAGTCGGCCGAGCCCTTCACTTTCGTTGTCGATCAAGCTGGGGCCCTGCGTCGCGCGCCGCGTCGCAGAGAGCACGTGGTGTGTGCTGGTGGAGAAGCCGTCCTGGGTGTTGGCGAGATCAGCTTCCGCGAGGAGTCCGGGCTGTGGGCGGTCGACGAGGTCAGCAATCAGTCGACCGGCTACTGCCCGGACGTCAGCTCGTGGTCAGCCGTCGTCGAGGCCCTGGACCAGGCCGGGATCGTTCGTCCGTCCGGCTTCACGCACGAGGTGGTGTTTCGACGCTGCCCCTCCTGCCTGCAGCTCAACATCGTGCGCGAGGAGGACTTCGTCTGCGTCTTTTGTGACGAGGCCCTGCCGCGCGAGTGGAACGTTGACCAGCCCGGACGCTAAGCGGTCGGCGGCTTGCCGGTCGTGCTCTTGGGGCGTTTGTTCGGCCGGTAGCTGTGGCCGTTCATGATGACCTGGTGACTGGAGTCGATAAGCCGGTCCAGGAGTGACCCGGCAACGACGGGGTCGGGAACAGCGGATACCAGTCGCTGGGAGCCCTGTTGCTGGTGATGATCAGGGACCGGCCCTGCCTCTCACTGACCAGCTCGTAGAGGTCATCAGCCTGGGCTGCGGTGAGCTGCTCGACTGGTCTTGGCGAAGCGGACGTTGGCGCCCTGGCGGACGGCCTGGTGTCGGCATACGGTCTTGGCTCCCCAGCCGTGTACAGATAAACGTCCCCAGGCGTATGGCCGCTTCGCTCTCTTCCTCTACTGCCTTGAGACGGAGTTCCCGGGAGGAGAGCAGACCGTTGCGCGGGTGGCGGCGCGTGTCAGTTCCGGATGGCTGAGGACGTCGGTGCTGTCGATGAACTGGTCGACGTTGCCGATCGTCCACAGGGTGCGGATGGCCGGGTCGGTGATGCGGGTGGTCAGCGCCGCGGTGAAGCGTTCGGCGTGCAGGACCTGAAAGGGCCTGGCGTGGTAGGGCCGCGTGGTGGGGTCGACATGGTCGGTGAGGCCGAGTTGGTTGTGTGTGTCCGCGACGGCCTCGTAGGCGTGGGCCAGGTGATGTTCGCGGGTGTGCCAGTCGGTGGCGGCGAGGGCCGCGGTGAGGACCGGGCTGAGGGCTGGGGCCTGGGGGGTGCGGGCGAAGGCGCTGCCGAGCCACTTGCTGTAGGGCGGGTAGCGGCGGTCCATGAGCAGGCAGAGTCGCATCAGATCGCGCACCAGGCGGGCGGCTACGATGGCGGAGCCGATTTCGTCGCCCACTTCGCCGCAGCGCCCGACAAAGGCTTCTTCCTGGGAGATGCGTTGCCACTGGCAGGCGAGTAGGTAGAGCCAGAGGTCGTGGGGGTACCAGCGGAGGGTGGCGCGGGCTGGTGCGAGCTGGACGAGTCCGTCGTGGTAGATGGCACCGGCAGTGACCTCGGCGAGGAGCTGGGTGGGGACGGCCAGCCAGTCCGCCAGGGTGATGTCCTTGCTCGGGTCGAAGCCCAGTTGCGCGGTGAACCAGGCGCCTGGGTCTGTGACTTCGACTCGGTGGTGGACCGGCCCGTCGGTCGTCTGCATGACCCGGATGCCCGGTTCGCCGGTGGGGGCGAAGTGTGTCGGGTAGCCGCTGAAGGTTTTCGGCAGGCGTTCGGAGAGCAGTGCCGTGATCCTCGCTCCGTGGTGGGTGACGTCCTGCGGATGCAGGAAGACCTGCAGGCGGGGCCCCCACTCGTGGTCGGCGGATCGGGCGGTGTCGAATCCGAGGACTTCCGAGCCGCTGCCGAGGCGGGCGGCAGAGTGCGTAATCCCGGGGGCGGCCTCGTCCAACAGGGGCCGTACGGCTTCGAGGTAGAAGCGGCGGGAGAGTTCCAGTCCGGGGATGAAGGACGGCGTGGTCATGCCGGAGAGGGTGCCGGATCGGCGTGTGGTTGGTCGAAGGCTTTTCTACGTTCGGCAGGTCGCGGTTGACTGGGCGTAGCGGCCGGTCCGATTCCCCAACAGCCGCCCGCCGCCTGGCATCGGCCGGCCGCGGACGGCCGAGCAACACCCGTCAGCGCGTCAGAAGCTGTCCGCATCCTCCGAACGTGGCTGGGGACGTTCACGTGTACACCGACCCGCGCTCATCTCCGGCCAGAACTTCCTGACCGTCGGGGCCTGCATGACTCTGCAGTAGCTCCGCCTGCAGCACCGGGTGGCACTGATCGGCTTCGACGACTTGCCCCGGGCCGGTCTGCTCGAACCGGGCATCTCGGTGATCGCAGGATCACGCCGCGATCGGCCGGGAAGCTGCCGACCTGCTGTTCGACCGTCTCGACCGCGAGCGCGGCCCCGCCCGCCACCGCGTGCTGCCCACCTCCTACCTCGCCCGCGCCTCCGGCGAGATCTCCGCCGCAGAGGACCGTTGACGACCGCCTCCGGCACGGCGCCCCGGTGCCGGCGGGGTGCGCGAGGCTTGGAAATTCTCTGTAAACGAGTTGATTCCGATGTTTGACGGGCTGAGCCGCTCGGTGCTTCACCGCCGGAACCGGTACCGAAACCGGTACCGAAACCGGTACCGAAACCGGTTCCGGAACCGCTCCGGGTATCGGTTCCATGAGTCTCTGTACGATCGGCCCTTCGGTGCGGGAGGACGTTCCCACCGCTGCATGGAGGAGAGGGGGTGGCATGGGACTCACCATCGCCGACGTGGCCGCCCGGGCCGGCGTCAGCAAAACGACGGTCTCACGCGTGCTCAACAGCAAGGGCGAGATCAACGAGAACACCGTCCTGAAGGTCCGCAGGTGTGGGGATGGCTTAGCGGGCGAGTTCGCGGCTGTGAGCGAGGCGGTAGGACTCGGTGCCGGTCTCGAGGATGTTGCCGCCGAAGGTGAGCCGGTCGACGATGGCGGCGCAGAGTCTGGGGTCGGTGAAGGTCTTGCCCCAGCCGGCGAAGGAGTCGTTGGAGGCGATGGCGACGGAGTTCTTCTCCTCGCGTTCGGTGAGGACCTGGAAGAGGAGTTCGGCGCCGCGGCGGTCGAGTTGCATGTAGCCGAGTTCGTCGATGCAGAGCAGGTCGACGCGGCCGTAGCGGGCGATGGTCTTGGTCAGGATCTTCTCGTCGGCGGCCTCGACCAGCTCGTTGTGACGTGAAGAAGGGCACACGCACCGCCGGGGTCCAGCGCCAAGGCACCGGCAGCGCCGGGCGGATCGAGAACTCTCAGGTCGCCGTCTACCTCGTCTACGCCGGCGAGCGCGGGCACGCGGCGGTGGATCGGGAGCTGTACATCCCGCGCTCTTGGACGTGCGACCCGGACCGCTGCCGGGCCGCGGGGCTCAGCGAGGACACCGTCTTCGCCACCAAGCCGGAACTGGCCCGGGTGATGATCGAACGGTTCCTGGACACTGGACACCGCGTCGGCTGGGTCACGGGTGACGAGGTCTACGGCGGCAACCCGAAACTGCGATCCGCGCTGGAAAAACGCGGCATCGGCTACGTCCTCGCAGTGGCCTGCTCAGCCCAAATGACCACCGGCGCCGGCACGTTCCGCGCCGATGCGCTGGGGAAGAAGGTGCCGAAGCGGGCCTGGCAGAAGCTCTCGGCCGAACGCGGCGCGAAGGGACAGCGGTTCTACGACTGGGCCGTCATCGACCTCGCCGAGGCGGCACCGGGCCACCACCAGCTGCTGATCCGCCGCAACCGCAGCACCGGTGAACTCGCCTATTACCGCTGTCACTCCACCACGTCGGCATCCCTGGCCATCCTGGTCAAGGTCGCAGGTTCCAGATGGCGGGTGGAGGAAACCTTCCAAAGTGAGAAGGGGCTGGCCGGACTGGATGAGCACCCGGTCCGCCGCTACGCGTCCTGGGCCCGCTGGGTCACCCTCGCGATGCTGGCCCATGCGTTCCTCGCCGTCGTCCGCGCCGACGAACACGCACACCGCCCCACGCCGGCCAACCTGATCCCGCTGATCTGTAACGCGATCCAGCGCCTGTTCATCTGTGTTGTTGTCCGTCCCGCTCACGGCCCGGCCCACCGGCTCAGCTGGTCCGCCTGGCGACGCAGCCACCAGGCGCGATCACGAGCCAGCCACTGCCGGAGACAAGCGTGACTGAGTACTTCAGCTGGCCACCCTGAGCACCGTAGTCGGTCGCCCCTAGCCAAAAGCTGAGGGGTTCGTCGGTCGCTGGGAGTAGGTCCTGCGCCTCAGGCGCGCTTCGCCCCTGCTGGCTAGGGTCGGTCCGCATGGAGACCACGGGAATCGTTCGCCGCCAGACAGCGGAACGTAAGCGCGACGCTCTGGAGCGGCTCGTTACCGAGCGGGACGTATGGGTGTCGACGGCTCACCCTGATCACGGGCCGCACCAGGTGCCGCTGTGGTTCTTGTGGGATGGACGAGCAATGTGGATGTGCACCAGCGCCACTTCCGTGACTGCGCGGAACGTCCGCAAAGAGCCGCGCGTGCGCCTGGCGCTACCGGACACCTTCGACGTGGTGCTCCTCCAGGGGGAGGCGGAGTGCTTCCCGGACCAGGAAGTGCCCGGAAGCGCAGCGGAGGCCTTCGCCGACAAGTTCGGGTGGGATCCACGCGTGGAAGAGGGTTCCTTTCTGTATGTACGCGTGGCCCCGATGACTGTGCGCGCTTGGCGCGGCGAGCCGGAACTACGCGGGAGAGTCATCATGCGCGACGGAATGTGGCTGGAATAACGGCCGTCCCTCGCCGACGCGCCTCTCTCGGATCACGATCTACAGCTGGAGTACTAACCAGCCGGTGACATCCACTCAGACGGACAACTGACAACCCACAAACACCGTCAGAGCCATCCTTGCGAAAACCATTGGTGCCCGGCTTGCTCCGCTGATGGACTGACGTCCTACCGTGAGTCTGCCGCGTGACGGAGGTAGTGGTTGTGACAGGCTATGACGTGCTTGCCGAGGTGTACGAATGGCTCATCTCGGATGCAAAGTTGCCTCCAGCCGAGTTCGCCGCGTCGTTCGACGATGTCCTCGATCTCCTGCCGTCGAACGCTCACGTCCTCGACTGTTCGTGCGGAACCGGACAGTTGGCGGTTGGCCTCGCCGGTCGTGGCATGCAGGTTGTCGCAACTGACGCCAGCGAGGCGATGGTTCGTCGGACTGCAGAGTTGTCTGAGGAGTTCGGGGCATCCGTCCGGGCCGTACGGGCGAACTGGGAAGAGTTGCCCGGCCATTTCCAGGACAACACGTTCGACATGGTGTTCTGCGTTGGCAACTCGCTTCACCATGCCGCGGGCGCGATAGGCAGGGGTGCTGCTCTGGAGTCGATGTCACGGCTTCTGCGCCCCGGCGGGCGCTTGGTACTCACATCCCGCACTTGGGAACTCGTGAGGGCCAGAGGTTCCCGGCTGGAGATCAGTGACCGACTCGTCCGCCGGAACGGTCGCGATGCCGTCGTGGTCTACCGCTGGGAGATAGCGCCGCATTGGGAGGAGGAGCACCACATCGAGATTGCGATCGCGCAAGTTGATGCGACCGGGTTGATTCTTGTCCGCTCGGAACTGCTGTCCTGCTGGCCCTACCGGTACGAGGAACTCGAAGTCGAGCTGCACCGGGTCGGACTCCAAACGGAACTGAGCACGTTCGATCTTGAGGCCGAGAACTACATGGTGGTCGCGAGCAAGGTATAAACACCGGACTCTCAGACCCTGGCCGGACCGCGCGGTTGCTCGCAGGACGCTTGCGCCCTCTCATCGGTGCGGTTCAAATGGTCAACGCAACGCCTCGGACGAGAAGTGCTCGTCGATCAGACGGCGGTAGATCCGGGGTGACGGTGTGGCGCTGTTCCCTGGTCGCGTCCAGATCAATGAGCAGGATCTCGTCGCTCCAGCAGCGTGAACGGATCCAGCTTCGACGGCCGGGCCGAAGCGGTTGTCGTGCGTGGCTGCGGCCAAGCCGAGGTCAGGGCCTTGTTGACCGTGCTCCAGGTGACGCCGTACTTGCACTGCAACGCCCGGTTCGACATGCCATCGCGGGAGTCGCGCCGCAGCGCGGCGTACAAGTCGACCTTCGACTGGCCAGGCGGCATCGGGGGTGCTCCTTTACTGAGCACATCCAGCTTGACACCGCAACCCCGATGGTGACGTCAGAATTCGCGAACATCTTTCTGGGCCATCACCTGGTGCCGTCAGCTTTCACGAACAACTGACGTCACCAATTGCCGACAGATCCACTCCTGGAAATCGGGCGCCGTCGCCCTCTGGTAGTCACCGGTCCCGAGGTGCTCGGCTGTACCCGGGAACGGTTGGGCGGCTTCGTCTACGTCTACGCGCAGGCCGGGATCGAGGTCGACCCACGCGGCATCATCTGCGGGAACTTCCAGTTCGAAGACAGCCGGAGCGCGGTCGCCCGCGCTCTCGCGGACGGCCTGGAGTTCGACGCGGTCTTCACGCACAACGATCCAGCGGCGGCCGGCGCGCTCACCGCCCTCCACGAGGCCGGCCTGTCGATTCCCCAGGATGTCGCCGTGGTGGGCTTCGACGACGTCGAGATGGCCTCGTACACATATCCGGCGTTGACCATCATCCGCCAGCCCATGCGGGAGATGGGCGAGGCGGTGGCGCGTCTGCTGCTGGACCACGTGCGCGGATCGCCGCAGGCGGCGCCCTCGTGCGTTATTCCCACCAGTCTCGTGGTCCGCGGCTCGACGTCACGGCCGAGCCCGAACTGACGCCATGCCATCGCGATGCGTACGGCGTCGGGGTCCCATCGAACCGTCCGTCTCCGCCGCTCCTGCCCAGCCCCGCAGGCGGAGACGGACCCCATCCCGACATTGAATTGCCCCAATCGGGCCTCACGCAGGCCGGTAGGTCGTCCAGCTCGACCTGCAGCCGGTGCACACACCGGCACGACCGGCCCGTTGGACTTCGGCCGGCCTCACCACCCTGCACGCGCACCCTGTTCACGCGTCACCGCCGAGGTGCCCTTTCCGTCGGCGTCTTTCCGTCAAGGGGAGATCGGCAAGGGGCACGAGTTGTTCGAAGGACAACGTCGTCCCGATCTCGGACGCCGAGCTCCGCGAGCTGCCGCCGCCCACGGCGAAGGCGACTGAGATCCAGGCGTTGGCGGCTCCGGACCATGCTCAGGTCTGCAGCGGCACCTGATCCTGTTCCGGCACCGCGTAGCCGGGCACGGATGGCCACCGCACGGTCAGCACCACTGACTCCTCCTCTGCGAACCATGAGTGATCGACTCCGCGCCCCCATACGACGTAATCACCTTGCTGTGTCAGCAGGACACTCCGACCGGGGAGTTCAACGCGGAAGCGCCCGCTGATGAGAACCAGAAGAGCTGTGCGTTCCTCACCCTTCACCCACTGCAATCGCTCATCACCGTGGGCATGGACGCCCCACTTGATCTCCACGGCCTCGCAGTGACGCGGATCGCCGACGTCCTTGAAGTGCCCCAGGAGCCAACCCCGGTCCAGTGCCGCATCCTTGCCTGCGTTGCCCACGTACACGTTGTCATCCACGTAGCAGGACGCTAGCAGCTGTTCTCGTGAGCGCCATCAGCACCGATTACATACAGGCGCGACCGAGAGGAAGCGGACCAGAGGGAACGATCCGGCTGCTGCGCCTGCTCGACGAACCCCGCGACAGCGCCGTACTGGCCGCTGGTCAAACGCGAGATCCTTCGGCGTCTGGTCACCAGCGAGCAGGGCGCGGCGGTGCGCCAGCTGGGACTCGCCGACAGCGGCCCTCCGCGTGCGCACCCGCCCCATGTCGGCAAGGTGGAACTGGATGCTGTGATTCTCGGTCGCACTCGCCACGTGGATCGGCACCGTGCCGTTGACCGAACTAACAACGGAATATTGGCTGTTCAGAGGCCCTGTCTGCTAGCTTCCCGGCCATGCTTGAGACGGATGACGCTGCCCGGGACCTAGCGGGCTCGTGCTGCCGGAGACTAGCGCGCTGATCGAGACGGCGGACCCGCTGCGGCCGTGCGTTCTGCTCGACACGGAGGGCGCCGTCGTCGCCCCGGTAGAGGTGTTCTTCGCGGAGCTCCAGGCCAACTCGCGTCCGGCGACGACGATCCGCTCCTACGGCATGGACTTGCTGCGGTGGTGGCGACCTGTTGACTGCACCATGTCCCAGTCGTGACCCAGGCGGATCGTCTGGGTCTTTTCAGGAGTGTGGTGTGGTGAAGGACGTGAGACGTGCCCTGATGGAGGGGAAGTGCTCGGTTCCCGAGGTCGGCGCTGTGGTCGCAGAGGCGACGCCCGACCTTCCGTTCGTTGTAGTGGATGCTGACGGTTGCGAGGTCGAACCGGTCAGTGCCTACCTGCGAGATCTGATGCCGGGGGACGTCAGCCCGCTGACCTGCCGGAGTTACGGGTTCGGACTGTTGCGGTGGTACCGGCTACTCCACTACCTGCAGATCTCCTGGGACAAGGCCACGGAGGCCGAAGTCGCGGCCCTCGTTGGCTGGCTGCGGGAAGCGCGCAACCCGCAGCGGCTCCGTAAGCGGGACAGCGCGTCTCCGCCTGCGGGGTCGGTGAATCTGAAGACCGGCAAGCCATCGCTCCGGGAGGGGTACGCGCCGAGCACGATCAACCACAACCTCAGCGTGGGCAGCGGGTTCTATGCCTTTCATGCGAGGTTCGGCGTTGGTCCGGTGGTCAATCCGGTGCCGGCCTCGCACGGGCGTCGACAGGCTCTTGCACACCGGTCTCCGCTGGAGCCGGCGCCGGTGTTCCGGCGGGGCCGGCTGCGGCAGAAGGTGCCGGTGCAGGCCCCACGGTCTATCCCCGACCATCTGTGGGATGAGTTGTTCGCCGGGATGGGCTGCGACCGTGACCGCGCACTCCTGGAGTTCTACGTCTCCTCCGGGGCCAGGGCGAGCGAACTGTTGGGCGTTGGGTTGAACGACATCGACTGGTCGGGCCAGCTGATATACGTGATCAGCAAGGGCACCCGGATCCGACAGCCCGTGCCCGCCTCCCCGAACGCCTTCCGCTACCTGGGCAACTACCTGGCCGCCGACGGGTTGCCCGACCCAGGCCAACCGGTGTGGCGCACCCGCCGCGGGGATCCGCGCCCGTTGACGTATTGGGCGACACGCCGCATTCTCCAGCGGGCCAACGACAAACTCGGCACGAACTGGACCTTGCACGACGCTCGCCATACGGCGGCGGTCAGGATGGCGGGAGACGAGCGGCTCACCCTCGCCGAGGTGCAGACCGTCTTGCGGCACGCCCACCTCGACACTACTGGCCGCTACCTGACGGCCCGCGTGGAGGACCTTCACGACAAGCTCCAGGAGCACTACACCAAGCCCCGTCCCCAGCGCACCTTCGCCGCCGGGTATGACCCGGAGGACATCAAGGCGGTGTTCGGTGGCTGAACTCGGCACCCTGACACAGCCGACGAGCAAGAAGGGCGTCAGCCGCTTCGTCAGCGTGAACGCCGCGCCTGCCCCTGCCCCCGCGGTCCCGCCGCGTCCCCAAGGCGATCTGACCCGCGCCTCCGTCGAGGAGATCGCGCAGGCGGTGCGCACGACCTGGCCGACGAAGTCGGCCGACAACCGATGGAACCGGAGCCGCGGCGCCCGGGACCTCCTGCAGCACCTGAGCCAGTTCCCGGGCGAGACCTGGCAGGAGCGGTGGGAGGCCAGCGGATTCAACCTGGGCGGCACCCCCGTGTCGGTCCTGCGATCGGCTCCCAGAGAGAGAAGCCAGATCGGTACCGGCGCTGCCTGCCTGCTGTGTCTGCGGATCATCCAGCCCTCACTGGAGGCATTCCGGTCGAACACCTTCCTCTACTACGGGCAGCGCTTCCTCGCCGCCCAGAACGACCCGCTGCTGGAGAAGTTCTGGGCTGAGACGCAGGCCACGCCGGTGAACCCGATTCACCACGGGACCGCGCTGTTCGACATCGCGGTCGCCCTCACCACGCAGGGCATCGCCCTGGCCGACCTGACCCCCGAGGCTTTCCTGCACTACGCGTGGGAGTGTCGCCGTCAAGGACTGGTCCTGGGGGCACGCGGAGCCGGCAGCCGGTTCCCCGGACACCTGGCCTGGCAAGTGCTCCACACGATGGACCACTTCCCCTCCCATGGGCCGGCGACGCTGAAGGTGGCCCTGCTCAACGGGCGGTCGACGGTCAAAGAACTGGTCGACCGCTACAAGATCCGCAATACCGGGGTTCGGCACCTGCTCGTCGCCTACCTGGAACGACGCAAGCCCGAACTGGACTATTCGACGCTGGACAACCTATCCCGCCACCTGGCCAACAACTTCTGGGCAACCATCGAGCAACTCGCCCCCAGCCAGCCCGACCTGCGCATCGACGGCGAGCTCTACCAGGGGTGGCGGGACCGGGTCGCGATTCGCGTGGACGGCAAGGGGCAGCGCGACTTCGACCCCATCCTGCGGGCCGTCCGCGCCTTCTACGCCGATCTGCAGGCGTGGGCAGCAGCGGAGCCCGACCAGTGGGCGATCTGGGTGGCGCCGCGCCCTGTCCGATCTCCGACGCCGAGGTCCGCGGTTATGGGATCCGCAAACGACGCGTCAAGGAACGCATGGACGACCGCACCAGGCAACGTCAACCGCTGTTGAACACTCTCCTGGAACACCTGGAGAACCGGTACGGCCACCTCCGTGACCTACTCGCGCAGGCCGCGGACATGGCCGGCGGGCAGACCGTCACGCTGGAGGGTCACACCTATCAGCGCCTGTGGAGCAGGGTGGATGAACGCCGCGTCCGGCTCGGAGGGCTGGCGAACGTCCGCGTCCTCGATCTGGAGAGCGGCAAGCACATCAATGTCACGCATGCCGAGGACGCTGCCTTCTGGGAGTGGGCGATCGTTGAGGTCCTGCGGCATTCAGGCGTGCGCATAGAAGAGGCCCTGGAACTCACCCATCTCAGCATCCGGCAGTATCAACGGCCCAACGGCGAGGTCATCGCCTTGCTGGTGGTCGCTCCCTCGAAGAGCGACCGGGAACGCGTCATCCCCATGTCCGCCGAGCTGTTCGCCGTCGTCGCGGCCATCGTCCGCCGCCACACCACCGGCGGCCAGACCATCCCGCTCTTGCCTCGTTACGACCCGAAGGAACGGCAGAGCAGCGCACCCATGCCGTTCTTGTTCCAACGCAAGATCGGCACCAAGCACGAGGTCATGTCAGATACCACCGTGGTGAACATGCTGAAGCGCCACTGCGCCGAACTCGCCGAACAACACCCTGGCTTCCTTGCGACCAGCTTCACCCCGCACGATTTTCGCCGACTCCTGGCCACGGAGCTGGTGAACAGCGGGCTTCCGATCCACATCGGAGCAGCCCTACTCGGACATTTGAATCTTCAAACGACTCGTGGATACGTCGCCGTGTTCAACGAGGACGTCGTCCGGCACTACCAGGGATTTCTCGACCGGCGCCGGCAGGCCAGGCCAACCGATGAGTACCGGCCGGTCACCGAACCCGAATGGCTCGGCTTCGAGGAGCACTTCGACCAGCGCAAAGTCGAGCTGGGAGGATGCGCCCGCCCCTACTCGACACCTTGCCAGCATGAGCACGCCTGTCTGAGATGTCCCGTGATCAACATCGATCCGAAGATGCTGTCCCGCCTCGACGAGATTGAAGTCGACCTTCAGGGCCGCCGGGCCCGAGCCGAAGCAGAGGGGTGGCTCGGTGAGATCGAAGGGATCGACCTCACTCTGTCCTTCCTGTGCCAGAAGCGAGACCAGACCCGTCGGCTCGCCAGGGTCGCGCCGGTCGACCTCGGCATACCCGGCATCGCGCCGCGTTCAGCGGCCAGGTGATCGGTTGACGACACCTCAGCTGAGCGTCGGCGTGCTCGCGGTGGGCGCGGACGGGTACCGGGCGCTGGTCTCCTACGGCGAGATCTACCCGGGCTCCGGCAACCGGGGCGCGATCCTGGCCTTCGAGTAGGACGGGGCACCGCCGGCCCGGCCCCGGCTGGTCGTGACCGGCGAGGTCACCGGTGGGCGCGACGTCAACGACGTCGTCGAGCTGGACGTCGTGCGCGTCGAGCCCACCGGCTAGCCCCGAGCGACCTCAGCGGTGTGCGCAGGGGTGTAGCGCTCGCCCATCACCTGGTCGCTCAGCGGGTCCAGCGCGGCCAGCGCCTCGGCGTCCAGGGTCAGCTCCAGCGCGGCCGCGTTCTGCTCGAGCCGGGCAGGGCTGCGGGTGCCCGGAATGGTCGCCACCGCCACCCCGAGCCGCTCGGCCTGGGCGTACACCCAGGCCAGCGCCACCTGGGCCGGGGTGGCACCCAGCCTGTCGGCCACCTCGCGCACGGTTTGCGCGATCTTCTCGTTGGCCTCGCCCGCCTCACCGGCGAAGCGGGGGTTGGTGCGCCGGAAGTCCTTCTCACCCAGCGTGGAGCGGTCCAGGCTGCCGGTCAGGAACCCCCGCCCCAGCGGCGAGTACGGCACCAGCCCGACCCTCAGCTCGGCCATCACCGGGGTGACCGCCTCGACGTCGCGGGTCCACAGCGAGTACTCGCTCTGCACCGCGGTGATCGGGTGCACCGCGTGCGCCCGGCGCAGCAGCTCGCCGTCGACCTCCGACAGGCCCAGATGGCGGACCTTGCCCGCCTCGACCAGCTCGGCCATCGCCCCGACGGTCTCCTCGATCTCCACGTCCTGGGGCGGGCGGTGGGCGTAGTACAGGTCGATCACCTCGACGCCCAGCCGCAGCAGCGAGGCGTCGCAGGAGCGCAGCACGTAGTCCCGGGCACCGCGGATGCGGCGTGCCCGGTCGCCGGCACTGCGGTCGATGCCGAACTTGGTGGCCAGCTGTACCTGGTCCCGGCGGCCGTGGATGGCCCGGCCCACCAGCACCTCGTTGTGCCCGGTGCCGTAGGCGTCGGCGGTGTCCAGGAACGTGATGCCCAGCTCCAGGGCCCGGTCGATGGTGGCCAGGCCGCCGTCCCAGTCGGCGGCGCCATAGCTCTCGCTCATCCCCATGCACCCCAGGCCCATCGCGCTGACGGTGAGACCGGGCAAGCCGAGCGTGGTTCGGGTGATCATGCGCGGATACTCCTCCTGCCCGGCGGACCGGGCGGTACCTCGAGAGCTGACGAACGCCACCGACGCTAGGACCTGGAGCGCGCGCGAAGTCAAGCCGGAGGACCGGCCCCCGCCGGCGGGTCAGGCGCGCGGGGGCGGGGGCGGGTGAAACGGTCCACCGGCAACCGGTCGCTATAGGGCTGTCCTCCGGGGCACTGCACATCGCGGTGGACCTCGCGCCGGCCCAGTTCGGCTTTCACGCCACCGCATACTTCTGGCTCACCGTCACCCCGGGCGATCTCGATGCGACCGGCACCGCACTATCGCTGCATCCCGAGACCACGTTCACGGCCGCTGTCACCGGCGCGGCCAATCTGCTGGTCACTGTCACCTGCAAGGACACCGAGGACCTCTACACCTTCATCACTACCAAGGTCGGCGTGCTCCCCGCCGTGCGCCAAGTCGAAGTCGTGCCGGTTCTGCATCGCCTCAAGCAGGCCGGGACCAGAGTCCATAACGGACGTCTGGTACTGGATTAGACCGTCCACGCTCGTCCCCGTCAGGCACGGTGGAGTGCCGGCGCTGCCCGGCGCACCCTGTCGATCACCTGGGAGTTGGGGCGTTCTGGCCGTAGCCGTGACAGGACGCTGTGGAAGCTCCTGAACAGATCTCCTCGGCGTGCCGTCTTGCTTGGTGCAGAGAAGGTTCCTGTCCGGATGGGGCGTCGCGTGGGATCGGGCGAGTCGGCGGGATGCGCGGGACGTCGCCAGTGGGTGCAGATCGCGCCGAAGGTTTCCCGGGTGCATTGGCGCCACCGGGGCTCCGGTGGGACCTTCGGAGGCGTTGAAACGGCCCGCGGCAGGCGTGCCGAACCCGGTCACGGGGCGGGCCGCGCCGGGCTCGCTGTACTCGGCGTCGACGCGGGTGCACTGCGAGACGGTGCTGAGATCGTTCTACGACTTCCATTTGGAGGAGGGCAACGGCCCGATCATCAACCCGTTTCCCTCGGCTCGGGAACGCCGCCGGTTGCCGGCGGCAGCCGGCCGGACGGCCCGCAGTCGGCGGGAGGCAGGTACCGGCCGTCGCTTCTTGAGCGTTTACCGCGGCGGTTGCCCGACGATTGCTTCAACGAGCTGTTCGCCGCGCTGCGTTACAACCGCGACCGTGCTCTTCTGGCTCGTTGGGTGTCCAACGGGGCCCGGGCCAGCGAGCTGCTGACCAGTCGGCAGCGTGACCCGCTGCCCGGAGAGCAGCTGCTTGGCGTGATCCGCAAGGGAACCAGGGCATTTCAGCAGTTGCCATTCTCGCCTGATGCGTTCGACCTCCTCGGAGTCATGCAGCAGATCGGTGCCGTACCGGCGCCGTGAAGCAGGTGTGGAGCGCATACCTTCGGCGCGGCCGCCTGCCTCGGAAGGAGGGAGGGGTCCTGTTGGGTGGCAAGCAATCGGCTCCGGCGGTGACCAGGCCGACATGGTCGATGTCTTCCAGCATGCTCGGATGGTGGTGAGCAGCGCCGCTCGTACAGCTCAGCTACTAGTTCAGGGAAGTGACCAGGCCGAACGAGATGGCGCCGGAACAGATGGTTCGGGGCATGGCACAACCTCCGCAGTACGCCCCAAACCCTCTCAGCCCAAAGGCTGCACCCACCCCAGGCACCCCGCAGACCACTCGCCCCGGGTGGCTTCGTCGATTGCACTCGTTCAGGTGCGGCCGAGCGCGTCCAGATGGTCATGGGCGGGGGAACGGCCGCGCTCTGTGTAGCGCTCGGGAACCGAACGACGCGGTGCGCACGGCACCGATGAACGGCATCGTGCGCACCGAGGCGCTCCACGATGGAATTCACCCTGCGCACCGGTGCACGCACCGACGATGCAGTTCACTCCCGGCCGCCGCACCAGTGCGCATCACCATGCGCCCGGCACTGCGCACCGCACCGCGATGCGCACACGCAAGGTGACGGTGAGCCGCGCTGGTGCGGCCAATGCCCACCCCTTGGCCAAAGGGGACGCACCGGAATGCGCACTGACCTGTCGCACTGAAGGTGAGCGATTCTCAGCGCAGGTTGAGTGGCGGGTGCTCTGCAAGAACGGCCCGTGTCGGGGCTTGTTCACTTCTGGTCCCGGGTGAGCAGCTCAAGCAGTCGCCGGGCAGGCAGACGGGTGTCTGCAGGACAGTGGACCTCTGGGTCGCGGACGACTGCGGATCACCGCGTAACCGCGGATGCGCCGCGGACAACTGCCGTGGCCTTCAGCCGTCGTGCGACGTGACCCGGCGGTCCTGATCGGGGAGGCGGAGGAGTGCGGCTCCGAGCGGGGTGAGGGTGTGCAGGACGGTGTTCGCGTGGCGGTGACTGGCGATGAGCCCCGAGTCGCGCAGCACCGTGGTGTGGTGGCTGGCGTTGGCGGGAGACACCGAGACCGCGCGGGCGATCTCCGAATTGGTGGCGCCGTGCGTCAACGCGACCAGTACCGCGGCTCGGGTGCGTCCGAGGAGTGTCGACAACGGCGCCTTCGAGGAGCAGGGCGGGGGCGCGGGGTCGGCCGGTGCCGGCGGGTACAGGAGGACGGGCGGCAGGTCGGGGTCGGCGAAGGAGACCGGCTTCTGCCAGCAGAAGTACGAGGGGATCAAGAGCAGGCCGCGCCCGCCCAGGCGCAGGTCACGATCGACGCCGCCCGCGTATTCCACCTCGAGGACGGGAGCTTTCCAGCGCATGGCGGGGCCCAGTCCCCCGAGCAGTCCGTCCGCTCCGCCGTGCAGCAGGTCGCGACCTCGGCGGGCACACTCGGCGTCGACGTGGGCCTGCATGATGTCGCCGCGGGGGGCGATGACAGCGCTGTGGTACCTGCGCAGCGCGGTGACCAGTTCGGCGCGGGCGTCCCTGTCGGTCAGGCGGTACAAGAGCGTGGGTACGTTCCTCACCTGGGCCAGCAGATCGATCTCGTGGCGGACCCGGGCGGGCGGTGTGTCGAGGATGGCGTCGAGTCCGCTCTTCAGCCCGTGGCCCGCCTCGGCCGGCGTGAGGAAGTCGGGGAAGTACACCGCGCGGGGGAGCAGCGGCAACAGCAGCGTGCGTACGACCGCGCCCAGTTTCTTCGTGGCGATGGTGGCGCGGGCGTCGCGGTACCAGGCGGCATGGGCCCATCTCCCCTGCCGGGACTGTAAGCGGTGCAGGCTTGCGGTGATCTCCCACAAGGGGTCGGGGCCTCCGGCGAGCCGGATTCGTGACAGATCCTCCGGCGTGAAATGGATACGCAGCACGGTCCCCCCATGCGTGATTCCTGCCCGATGGAGCAGAGAATGCCGCGCGTCCCCTGTGAAGGCAATGACAGAAACGGACGTTCCTCGGGCGTACAGGGCGTGGTCGACGCCGTGTACGCCCGGTTGGTCATGCCTGTATCAGCGCGGCCACCTCTGCGCGTATGGCGGGCAGGTCGGCGTGGACCGTGCCCGGACAGTCGGTGTCCGCCCAGTCGAGGTGACCGCCGATGGCAGGCGCGGCGCGGCTGACTCCGCTCACCGGATTGCGGTAGAGCACCTTCCCGAAGGGGGCGATCGCGTGACGCCCGGCCAGTTCGGCCAGGAGCTGGATGAGTGCGGTGCGTGCGGCGGCCGTCGCGGGCGTGGTCGTCAGCGTTCCCAGAAGGGCGATTCCGATGTTGCCGGTGTTGTATCCCTGGACGTGCGCGCCGGTGACGAGCCCGCCCGCCGCATCGTGTGCGGCCGTGCCGTCGGTACCGGACCAACGCCCCTCGTACACCCGGCCGTTCCTGTCGATCAGGAAGTTGTAACCGATGTCGCCGTAGCCCTTGCCGACGGTGTCGTTGCGGTAGATGGCGCGTACCACCGCGGCGGGGTCCGGATCGGTGCTGCCGTCGTCGGTGTGGTGCACGGTGAGGGTCTGGACCGGGTAGTACGCCGGCGGCCAGAGCTCCGTACCGTCGGCGGCGTACCGCAGGGTCTCGTCCGCGCCCCAGTCCCCGCGCGACAGCAGCGTGTACGCGGCGGAGACGGCGGCCGCCGCGGGCCGGGGCACCACGCTCAACGCGGCGGCGATTCCGAGCGCGCCCAGGAACACGCGTCGTGGTACCGGGGACGCCGTGTGGGCCGGGTTCGGTGAACCCGCGGAGGTCGAGTCCGGGACCGTCATCGCGTGATTCCTCCTGTGGGGTTGTCCGGGCCGGTCGAAGCTGCCCGCTCGGTCGGTCGGGAAGCGGGCAGCCGGTGGAACGGAGGAGTGCGGCTGTACGGCTATATGGCGCAGGCGGCCTTGGGGCTGTAGAGACGGGACCATGTGCTGGAGCCGACGATGCCGTCGGCGCCGCCCGTGGTGCCGTTGCAGGTCTGCACCCAGTAGACGCCCTGCGCCGTGTTCTGACCGTAGTCTCCGTCCACGTCGAGCCAGGTGGGGTACGCGCTGTAGAAGTTGATGAGGCACTGCACCTGGCGAACCGCGTTGCCCTTGTCGCCGGGGCGGACCGTGGGCCGCGAGGAGTCGGAGATGTAGTTGCAGTTGGACTCGGCGGGGGCCACGGCGCTCGCCGAGGTCGCGCCCGCGAGGGTCCCGCCGGCGGCGAGTACGACGGTGCTGCACAACAGGGCCAAACGGTGGGTGCGCATGACGTCTCTCCCGAAGTGTGTGGTTCCTGTGATGAGAGCAAGAGTGCGTGGGAACCCGACCAGCGGTCCACGAGATTCGACCAGGCCGAAAGAACGCACGTCAGGGTCATCGGGCATGACGCGCAACCGCCGTGCCGCCCTCGGCGGTGGTTGATAGGGCGTACGACAACACGTGAGGGCCCCGGCGGATCATCCGCCGGGCCCTCGCTCGCGGGACCGGTCTCAGATGGTTGCGGTGTCGATCACGAACCGGTAGCCCACTCACTGGCGGTGACCGGCTCGTACGCCTCGGGATCGCCGTCATCACGCCACCCCCGAGGAAGGTGTGATCATGGCGCCCACAGGCAACGGCGCGTCAGCGGGGCCATCGACGGCGCCCCCGCGGTTGCGGAGTTCCACGATGGCCTCAGCCAGTTCGGGCGATGCCCCGTAGACGTCCCCGGTCGGGAAGCACAGCCTCGAGCAGGCTTCCTTTCCCGGGTGCAGGTCCAGGGTGATCGTCACCTAGCTCGGGTGGGTGTGCATGGACTGCAGATATAGGGCCCCGCAGTCATGATGAACGACTCGTTGCGCAGCTCGCCTCCCGTGCCCTGAGCAGTGGGAAACGCAAGGTACACATCCAGCGCGATGAAGAAGGGCGGATCGTCGCGGCCGGCGGCGAGGTGGGCGAGGACCAGGAGGACGGCACCGACGGTGCGGTCGAGTCGGCACTGCTGCACCTCTCCTCCCCCGGGACACGGCGACCATCTCGGCCTTCCTCCGCGCCCGGGTGTACCGCCTGAACCCCTGGTCTGGGTCGAGGGCTACCAAGTCCTCCTCCGCTGGCGGAAGAAGCACCACATCACCCGCCTCTACGCCGTCCCCTGCGACACGGAGGTCGAAGTCGGCGTCACGAAGGACTTCCCGCTGGGCAGGTGGGTCCACCAGCAGCAAAAGGCCCTGCGGGCAGGTGAACTGGAGGACCGGCGCAATACCCTGCTGGACGCCCCGGAGGCCGGCATGGTCTGGGAACCGGGCGAAGAAGCCTGGGAGAACAAGCTCGCCGCGCCGCGCTCCTACCGGCGGGCCACCGGACACCTCGCACCCCGGCAGGACGCCGTGTGGGGCGAAGGCGAGGCGATGGTGCCGGTCGGGCAGCACATGGCCAACCTGCGGCGGAAGGGCGGCCTCGGGAAGGACGCGGAGCGGGCGGCGGAGCGCGCGCAGCAACTGACGGCGATTGCCCCGTACTGGAACTGCCCCTGACCGCTCGACTGGCAACGCCACTACCGCGTCCTCGCCCACCTCGCCCAGGACGAACCCGGCGGTGTCCTGCCCGACATCGCCCCCGGCGTACTCATGGACGGCGACGACATCGGACGATGGCTGAAGCGCCAGAAACAGCCGGCCACCTGGAAACCGCTGTCGGGAGAGCAGCAGGAACGGCTGTCCAACCTGGGCGTGAGGCCCGTCGAGGAGCCGTCTCCGGCCCCTGCCGCCACGCGTTCGAAAGACCCGAGCAAGGCACAGCAGACCTTCCAGCGCGGCCTTGCCGCCCTCACCCAGTGGGTCGAGCGGGAAGGCCGGCGGCCGGTCCCGCGCAGCCACAGCGAACAGATCACGGTCCACGGCGAAGCGGAGCCGGTGGCCGTCAAGCTGGGCGACGGGTATAGAACACCGAATCGAGACGGGACAATCTCACCCTGGAACAGTTGTCGCCCTGGCCCAGGAAGCCGGTGTACCGCGCAACGCGCTCACCCAGCGCCACCTCGACCTCAAGAACGACTTCTATAGGCAGGTCAGGGCTCGCGGACAGACGCCGGACTCCGAGATCCGCCTGCGTCCACAGGTCGTCAAATGCAAGGAATTCGCGCCAGGACGCCATCGAGCTCGCCGAGCTGCGGGCCGATGTCGAGCAGCTGGTGCGCGTCGTGAACCAACTGACGGCGCACAACCAGCAGCTGCTCCGCGCCCTATCGAGCCCGGATTCCCCGGTCCGGACATTGCCGACCCAGCCACATCCAGGCCGCAGCCACTGAGTCGCTGTCTACGTCCGGTGCAGGTGATGGCTTCTCCGCAGAGTGCAGCTGACCAGCGGGATGAAAGACGTACCCGGTCAGGGACCTCCGTGGTCAGATGGGGAGCCGGGTGCGGTCACAGCAATCGGTCGACCAGCCCGTCGATGTAGTCCGGGGTGAGCGGGACGATGCCGAACAGGACGCGGATGTACATCGGGGCCAGGATGTGGTCCAGCACGTCGAACGCGTCCAGTGCGGGCTCGCCACGGTCGCGGGCGCGATCGAGCATGGACTGCAGTTGCCGGGTGCGTTCGGCACGCAGGTGCTCGCTCGCCTGCAGGCCCTGCTGACCGCTGCTCGACAGGGCGAAGGCCAGGTGCAGCACCGCCGGACCGTCGGGTCCGGTGATCTCGTGGGCCACTTGGGCAGCGTAAGTGCGCAGGTCGCCGGCGAGGCTCCCGGTGTCGGGCATCGGCGACTGCGCATTGAGACGGGTGAGCGCCACCTCGCTGAGCAGGGTTTCCAGGCTGCCCCACCGACGGTACACGCTGCTGTCAGCTACACCTGCGCGGGCAGCGACCTCGCCGACGGTGAAGTTGCCGTAGCCGCGCTCGCTGATCAGTTCGGTGACGGCCTGGTGCACCTGCGCGCCGACGCGGGCACTTCGCCCGCCGGGCCTGCGGGCTCGCTGTCGCTCGTTCATGCCTCCACCTTAACGCAGTCGATACTTGCGTTTATAGGCCACCCTCCTTACAGTCATCTAACGCAGTCGCCGACTGCATTAGAGCGCTCAAGCGTATCTCCGCCCGCGTCGACCGTGGCCGGGTGCAACTACCGATCGGGGGTCCCCATGGCTGCATCGCTCGCGACCGCAGGCAGTCGATCAAACCGGGCCGTGCTACTCACGGTGACCTGTCTGGGCCAGTTCATGGTCCTGCTCGACAACACGATCGTCGGAGCGGCACTGCCCGACATGCAGCACCGCCTGCACACTCAACTGACCGGTCTGCAATGGATCGTCGACGCGTACGTACTGCTGGTCGCCATGCTGCTGCTGTCCGGCGGCATCTTCGCCGACCGGTTCGGCCGCAAGCGGGTGTACCTGACCGGCGTGGCGGTGTTCACCGCCGCGTCCCTGGTGTGCGCCCTCGCGCCCTCGCTCGGCTGGCTGATCGCCGGCCGGGTGCTGCAGGGCATCGGGGCCGCGGCGCTGAGCCCTGCCTCGCTCGCCCTGCTCGCCGCCGCCCATCCCATGCCGCAAGAACGCATGAAGGCGATTGGGCTGTGGGCCGGATTGAGCGGGATCGGTCTGGCCGCGGGCCCCGTGGCCGGCGGCGTACTGACAGAAGCCTTCGGCTGGCCCGCCGTCTTCCTGGTCAATCTGCCCATCGGCCTGGTCCTGCTGCTGGTCGGCCTGCGTCACCTCGGCGAGTCCCGCAATCCGAGCGCCCCCGCGATCGACATCCCGGGGACGGTGCTGTCCGTTCTGGGGGTGGGGGTGCTGACCTACGGGCTGATCGAGGGTGGTGCCCGCGGCTGGACGTCGCCGGTGATCCTGGGCAGCTTCGCCACCGCGGTGATCTTCCTCGCCGCCTTCGTCGCGGTCGAAGCGCGTCGTTCCGCGCCGATGCTGCCGCTGCGGCTGTTCGGGCAGCGCCTGTTCACCGTGTCCAACACCGCCATGGTCGTGGTGGGGTTCGCGCTCATGGGGTCGTCGTTCTTCTTCTCCCAGTTCTTCGTGTACGTCCAGGGCAGCTCGATCCTGCGCGCCGGCCTGCAGACGCTGCCGGTATCCCTCGCCATGGTGATCGTCAGCCCGTACGCGGGCCGACTCGCCGCCCGGTACGGCTTCCGCATCGTGGTTACCACCGGCCTGGTCCTGGCCGGCCTGGGACTGCTGGCGCTCGGCACGGTGCACGCGGACACCGACTACGCGAACGTGTGGTGGCGACTGTCACTCGCCGGCACTGGCTTCGCCCTGACCCTGTCCCCACTGACCGGCGCCGCCATCCAAGCCGTCAGTCCGCAAGAAGGCGGCCTCGCCTCCGGCATCAGCAGCACCACCCGCCAGATCGGCGCGGTGCTCGGCGTGGCGGTACTCGGAGCCATCGTCCGCACCCGGCAATCCGGCGGCGCCTCCTTCGGGGCCAGCCTGAACAGTGCCTTCGTCGCGGCGGGCGCCCTCACATTGGCCATCGCCGTGTTCACCGGCCTGTGGCTGGCGAAGTCCGAACCCGCGAAAGGCTCCGTGATGACGGAACGTGCCACCGATCCAGATGCGGTCACCGCCTCGAACGAGGCATCTGTGAACAGCCGTTGAGATCAACCTTCTTGATCGAAGTTTACTGCACCAGGGTGCCGGTCCTGCCATGGCGACGCCCCGCCAGGACCGAGTGCACCTCCCCGCAACCACCAGCTAAAGGACCCCGGCTTGTCTCCTGACCCGACCCCCGTGGCCGAGTTCGTGGACGGAGTAGTCGCCGAAGCGGCGGATGTGCTCGATCAGGTACGGCGAGACGCGCACCAGATCCTCGGGCACGCCCATGTGACCCTCCCTCTGGAGCCGGCGAACAATCTCGGCGATGTCCAGGGCGTTGTGAATGATCTCCACTTCTGTGAGCAGGCTGTTGAACTACACGGCCTCCTCCTGCTCGACAGGTCGTTGTCGGTGACGACGGCACCGTTGCCGAGGCCAGTCGACTGGGAGAAGGTTGAACGCCTCCGTCTTGTTCATGGCGGCGCTGGTGTCTGCAAGAACAACCCCCAGCACGAATGAGGCTGCGGTCGGAATCAGCAGCCTGCGCCGGCTCACGCTGGGTGCGCCATCTGCCCCGCCCTGACCACAAGATCCGCGTGCGTATGAGTTCAACACGCTGCACTTGACAGGGAATCCGCCGGGTGGGGCAGCCGGGAGACGCTGAACGTCACGCTGGTAGAACCCGAGTTGGTGGTGAAGTCGACGTCGCCCGTGACGCCTCCGGCCGGTGGCGCCGCCCCGCACGCCTGCACCGTGCCCCCTCCGATCTCTCCCCTGCCCACATTCCACGCCTGACGTCGCCGCCGCGCTGACGGCGGCCCCTGCCAACGCGCTACCGGCTGAGCCGCCTCGCCCCCCGGCTGCGTCCGCGCCGCTAATCTCGCTGACGTCCGATAGGCCGAAGGCTCCACGGGTGCGGAGCCTTCGTGCCATCAGCGGGATGAGTTTGGCGTCGTGCCTGGCGCTGACGGGGAGATGAGATCGGCGAGCTTGTTGATCCACTTCTGGGCTGCGGTGATGCCGGCGCGCAGGTCATCGTCCTCGACGGCGACCAAATCGTCCGGGTCGAGGGACTCGATGCTCCTCACCGTGCTGGTGAGAATCTTGGTGAAGCGGGTACGTCGCTCGCGGGCCGTAATCTCCGCATCGGACGCGGCTGTCTCGGCGAGGAGGGACTGAACTGCCTCATACGCTTCGGCCACGGCTTCCGGAGTGGCCGTCTCGTCCTCGACGACCGCTACGGACTCAGCTGCCTTCTCCTTGGCCGGGGCCGACAGTTAAAGGGGTAGCCCCGGGAGCGGTTCTCACCTTTCCTTCTTCGGCGACCTGCCGGATTTACCGCGCACGCTCGGTCCTGCGGGCTTCGGCGGCGCGGCTCTCAAGCGCCTCACGAGCTGCCTCAGCGGTCCGTTCATCGGCGATGATCGCCACTTTTGGAGCAGTGGGGTTCTCCGCGAATCGGCATTCTCGTCGTCTGGATCGAACGGGAGAGGCTCGGTGGCCCGGCAGCTTCATCCCTGACGGGTCGTGGGTCCTCACAACCGTCTATTCCGCCGGTGTTCGGCTGAAGACGGCGATGTCGTTGTCGCAGGCACAGACCAGGATGTCTTCCTCGGTGACTGCCACTGCACGGCAGCGTCCCGGAAGGTGAACGACTCCCATGATGCCGTGCTTCGCCAGGTCCCATACCCGCACTGTGCTGTCATCGGATCCGGTGACGGCGACCGGCCGGCCGTCCAGCACCGTGCACACCACCGCATACACAGCGCCGGTGTGACCGGTCATG
The DNA here is from genome assembly GCA_000720805.1 of Streptomyces violaceoruber. Lineage (GTDB taxonomy): Bacteria > Actinomycetota > Actinomycetes > Streptomycetales > Streptomycetaceae > Streptomyces > Streptomyces cellulosae_A. The sequence goes on along the minus strand of JODI01000029.1, from coordinate 46,147 downwards.
AGCCGGCCGACGGGTAGGCCGGTGGTCAGATCCAATATCCGCACTGTTCCGTCGTCGGAGCCGGTGACGGCGACCGGTCGGCCGTCCAACTCCGTGCACGCCACCGCATACACCACGCCAGTGGGGCCGCCAGTCATGTGGCCGACGGGCAGGCCGGCGAGGTCGTCCCACATCCGCACTGTTCCGTTTTCGGAGCCGGTGACGGAGACCAGGTGGGCGGTCAGATCCCATACCCGCGCTGTTCCGTCGTCGGAGCCGGTGACGGCGACGGGCCGGCCGTCCAGCACCGTGCACGCCAGCGCATGCACATTGCCGGTGGGCCCGGACAGCCGGCCGACGGGGTGGCCGGTGGCCAAGTCCCACACCTTCGCCGTTCCGTCGGAGCCGGTGACGGCGACCGGTCGGCCGTCCAGCACCGTGCACGCCAGCGCATACACCGCGCCGACGGGGCCGGTCGGCCGACCGACGAGGTGCCCCGTGGCCAGGTCCCAGACCCGCACGATGTTGGCGATGCCTTCGGAGCCGATGACGGTGCCGGTGACGGTGACGACGACGGGTCGGCCGTCCAGTACCGTGCACGCCACCGTTTTGACGATGCTGTCTCCGAGGTCGGTCAGCCGGCCGACGGGTCGGCCGGTGGCCACATCCCACATGCGCACTGAACGGTCGAAGGAGGCGGTGACGGCGATGGACCGGCCGTTCAGCATCGCGGCCGCCACAGCTCGCACAATTGCGGTGTGACCGGTCATGGGCCGGCCCACGGGTTGGCCGAAGAACAGGTCGCACACGCGGACCGTCCGGTCGTCGGAGCTGGTGACCGCGACGGGCCGATCATCCAGCAGGGTGCACGCCACCGCACGCACCACGGAGGTGTGAGCGGTCAGTTGGCCCAGGGGTTGGCCGGTGGCCAGGTCCCACACCCGCAGTGCTCCGTCGTCGGATCCGGTGACGGCGACGGGTTGGCCGTCGAGCATGGTGCACGTCACCGTACGCACCGACTCGGTGTTACCGGTCAGCGGGCCGATGAGGTGGCCCGTGGTCAGGTCCCATACCTTCGTCGTTCCGTCGACGGAGCCGGTGACGGCGACGGGTCGGCCGTTGACCACCGCACAGGCCACCGCCATCACCGGCCACGGGAACACCCGGCCGTTCCCTTCGATCTGGCTGACGCAGCGGGACAGCACGCCGATGGGTTGGCCGGAGAGCAGGTCCCAGACCCGCACCGTCGCGTGGGTGTCGCCGGCGACTGCGATGGGGCGGCCGCTCAGCACCGTGCACGCCACCGCGTGCACCCCGGCGGTGTGGCCGGTCAGCAGGCCGATGGGTTGGCAGGAGAGCAGGTCCCAGACCCGCACCGTTGCGTCCCAGGAGCCGGTGACGGCGACGGGCCGGCCGTTCAGCACTGTGCAGGTCACCGCCTCGACTCTGGCGATGTGCCCGGTCATGGGCCGGCCCACGGGCAGGCCGGTGGTCAGGTCCCAGATCCGCACCGTCCGGTCGTCGGAGCCGGTGACGGCGACGGGCCGGCCATCCAGCATCGCGCACGCCACCGCCTCCACGGCGTCAGTGTGCCCGGTCATGGGCCGGCCCACGGGTTGGCCGGTGGTCAGGTCCCAGATCCGCACCGTCCGGTCGTCGGAGCCGGTGACGGCGACGGGCCGGCCGCCCAGCGTCGTGTATGCGAGTGCCCGCACCGCTCCCGTATGGCCGGTCAGGGTGTTGCGCAACGCGGCGGACAGTCTTCCACCGGATGCGCTCAGGGGTTTCCACGCATGCCCGGACGCTCTGCTGTTGAAGGCCGCGAGCAGGGGTGGGGTGTTGTAGCGGGCGGCGTCCAGGGCGAGGATCTGACGACGTTCGTCGACATTCGCGTGGCGGTGGGTGGCGATGGAGGCGCGGTAGATCGCGACGGGGAGTCGGGCGGTTTCGGACCGCACGGTGTGCAGGTGGACCATGAGCGCGTCGGGGCGGGCGTGGACCAGGTACTCGGGGTCGGTGACCAGATCGTCGAGGAGGCCACCGTGGGTGGCGTGGGTGGCAAGGTGGCGCAGGGTGTAGGGGTGGGCCAGTTTCCAGTCGCGGTGGCCGTCGGGGCCGTAAGGGACACGGTCGAGGAGGGTGCGGGTGAAGGCCGCGTGGATGGCGGTCGCGTCGGTGCCTTCCCGGAGGTGCTCGGCGAGGGATTGGTGGTAGAGGCGATAGGCGGAGCGGTCGGCCTCGATGGCTTCGACGACGTAGGCTCCTGCGACGCTGCGTAGCCACAGCAGGTCGTCGTCGGTATAGGGGCGGCCTGAGGTGGTGCTCGCCAGGGGTGCCCAAAGGTCTTCCCAGGGCAGGCCCTGGCCTTCGGCGAAGGCCAGGGGGCGCAGCAGGTCGGCGGCACGGGCGGCGTTGTCACCGAGGCGTTCGGTGAGGTCGAGGCGCATGGCGTCGCCGGGCCGGCGGGGCAGGCCGGCCCGCCATGCGAGGTCGTCGGGGTCAGGCAGTTCGGGGTCGGCGGCGAGGGAGCCCGCGGTGATCCGGGCGACGAGGAAGGACCGTCCGGCGGCCGCGGCGACCTGGCGGGCGATGGCCAGCCGTAGCGGATCGGGGCAGTTGAGGTAGGGGGAGTCGGGGTGGGCCTCGATCAGGTTGCGGACGGTGTAGGCGAGCAGGGCGTCGAAGTCCGCGTAGCGATCGGCGTCGAGGTCGATCTGCTGTTCGCGTGGCAAACCGAGGCGGTCCAGCAGGTGCGGGCGGGTGCCGAGCAGTAGGCGGATGCGGCCGGCGGCGCGGTCGATCAGGGGGCGCAGGATGACCCTGCACAGGGTGTCGGGGGTGGCGGCCTCGTCCAGGGCGTCGATCAGTACGGTGAGCGGCCTGCCATGCGTGGCAAGGCGGGGTGCGAGGGCTTGGAGGAGTTCGTCGACGGTGTCATGGGCGCCCAGATGCGCGGCGGCGGCCATGCCGTGCAGGACCTGTTCATCTGTCAGGTTCTGGGCGTAGATAGTGACGTCGACGGCGTCTTGGGCGGGAACGATCAGCGGGTTCAGACCGAGGCTGTCCAGGGGGACGGTGCGGCGGCGATCCGGGTGGGTCAGTGTGGCTATCAGCCCGAGCACGGCCGTCTTGCCGGAGCCGGGGCCCGCGGTCACGGCGAGCGCGGGCCGGAGGGGGTCCGGGCCGGCGCGCCCCAGCCACTGGGTGATCTCGAGAAGCGCTTGGTGGCGGCCGGTGAACCACCACCCGACGCGGTGGGGGACGGCGTTTCCCATGGCCCGTACCAGCAGCCGTGTGCGGAACTCGGTCTCCCGGCGTTCGGCGTGCTCCTCCCACTCGAAGGCCTGCTGGACGCCCAGGTCGACGTCGATCAGGCGGACATTGTGGCGGGGGTTGGGCAGAAACGGGGGCACCGCTCCGGTCAGCGCGATCTGGGCCAGGCCGATGCGCTGGTGGCCGGGCCGGTCGGGATGGTCGTTCATCTGCTGGACCACGGTGTCCAGCGGCAGCGCCCGCGGTCCGTGGCCGGCGGTGGCCAGACTGACCACCGCCTGTTCGAGCAGGTGAGGGAAGACTCCGGCTGCGGCCTGCTCGTTGGACTGGGCGGAGGCGACGACAACGAACCCGGATCCGGACTCCTGGCCCCACCGGCGGTTCATCCGGGCCAGTGCGGATGCGGCGAGTTCGCTGCCGCCCTGGCCGGAGTAACAGGTGTCCAACAGCAACATCAGCCGCCTGACGCCGGTTCCCAGGAGCATCTTGCGGGCCAGGGACAGGGTTGGCAGAGCGTCGTCGATGTCGTCGGGGTCGGTGTCGGCGGTGAGCAGTACGTGCTCGCCGCCATCGTCGAGGATCTCGCCGTGTCCGGCGATGTATACCGCGATCATGTCGTCCGGACGGCGTTCGGGGGACTTGCAGAACGCACGCAGTCGCTGGGTGAGCTGATCGCTCGTGAGGTCCAGGCCCAGCACCGGGGCATGCTCGTAGCCGAGTTGGCCGGTGAAGAGCTCTACGATGCGTTCGTGGGCCTGTGCCAGGCCGGGGCGGTCCCATCTCAGATGGGCGGGGGCCTTGGGATAGCGGGTTATCGCGGTGGCGATCAGCAATCGGCGCGGGGCGGACTCAGCGGGCATCGAGGCCTCCGGCGATGGCCGCACCGGTGCGGGCGTCGGTCAGATAGGCGGTGACGTCATGGGCATGTGAACCGTTGTGGACCACCACCCCGCTCACCCGCTCGCCGAACAGGGGCCGGAGGTCTTTCACCGAAGCGACGACGTCTCCGTGGTCGGCCAGGTTCGTCCACACCAAGGCGCCCCCGCCTGGCCAAGCCCCGGTCGGGGACGGCACGGGCTGCAGGCGGTCGAAGACCATACGCAGCCCCAGCGGCGAGCCCAACGTCACCAGGGCCCGCACACCGTGCCCGTCAAGAGCGCACAACGCCTCGTAGGCCACCACCGAGCCCAGCGAATGGGCCACCACCACCCGGGTGTCGTCACCGATCGCCGTCGACACCCGGTCCCGGGCCACCTGCCGTAGCCCGGGCTCCAGCAGATACCGGCGAGTCTGCTTCAGATCGAAAACAAGCGCCCGCAGCGCAAGGCCGGAGAAGAACCGCGACTGGGACAAGGCCCGTAGCGCCGCCTGCACGGACCGCGGTGTACGGGCCAAGGTGTCCCCGTCCGGCGGCACCACCCCTTCGTCCACCGCCGCAGCGGCCCGCCACCACGTGAATAACAAATCCTGTTCGAACCCGTCCTCCACGTCGGCGGCACTGTACAGGGCATCTCCGACCGCCAGCGTCTGGCCCTGCGGCCGGAACAGATCCCCGTAGAAACCCATGGCCAGATCACCGCGTGCCAGTTCGGGACCACCGACCCGGCGCAGCCCGTCGCGCAGCGCCGGACGCCAGTCCTTCAACAGGCTCTCTTCGCCCAGCAGTTGCTTGCCCACCCCGTGCACACCGACCACCCGTGCCACGCCGCCCCCCACCACCGTGTCGCCCAGCCCGACCACTGTAGAAGCACGCGGCGCCGCCGGCACTGGTGCGTACGTAGCGGTCCCACCACGAGAACTGCCAAGCGGATCGCCACAGCAGCCAACCGGCCATCGCCCCGGTTGCCTCGCGCCCGGGCTCGTTCGAGCGGAAGGCAGCACCCGCGACACCACGCCGGACCGCTGCCTCTCCGACTCTCGGAGATCATGCGCAACAGACCCGTACTGCCACGGAAGCAATACCGCCGGACTTCCAGCCGGATGAGTTCACCTGAGACGACGAGCGCATCGGACCAGTCCACCCGTGACAGGGACCAGATCGACTGAGACGGGACACGGACCGTGACGTAGCGGGCCGTGCGGCTCCGGGCACGCAACTTCCGAGCACACCAGCTGGCCGCTGCCAGTACGCAGGCAGCCGTGAGGCTGCCCGGAAATTCAGGCAGAGAGGAGGAGAAAATGCGCATTCAGACTCGGGGAAGGAACTCGTATCCGTTGACACGCGCGGAGCTACGGTCCGGCTCCGTATGATGCGGAACGTCTCGTCCCCGGCAGCTTCAATTGTGCCGAGGCTCGGTAGTCGTCACCGACGGCACCACCGCATAGGCTGCACAGAAACCAGGTCGAAGCAGCGGCACTGTCACCAGAGAGGCGCTGGGGTTGTCACACATAGCCGATCACTGGTCTTCCTGTCGCCGGGGCACAGTGTGACTCGCGACGACCTCATCGCCATGCTCCGCGAACAGACTCCGGCATGCGGGCCTGCACGTGACGCTGTGATCGCCGGGGCTGACTTCGTCGTCTGGGACGGCCTGGTCCCGGCCAACCGGCACGCGGGCGTCTTCCGGAGTCGAATGCACCACTCCTTGAAGCGTGGCCACACGATCGATGGCCTGGCCGACAGTGTCGACATCCTTCTGCGAGCCGGGGAAGAGCCGCTTCGTACCGGATCCATCGACGCGGTGGACAGGTCATCCCGCTTCACGATCTTCCTGAACTCCACGGCGACAGCAGTGGTGGCCTGCTGCGGCGGACGCCGCCCCACCACCATGGAGTCGGCCGACACCCCCGACTCCGGCGTCCAGCCTCGTAGTTGTGAAGACGTCGTTGCATTTGGCGTTGGTCGGTAGCCTGTGGTCGAGATGAACATGGAAGACAAGACCGAGACCGCCTGCCGGATCTGCGGATACGACGATGGCGAAGCAGTGTTCAACCAGTACTCAGTCCCGCAGTACGTCATCTGTCCTTGCTGCTACAACGAGTCCGGTATCGGCGATGACAACGTCTCGCAGGTTCGTGAGTTGCGCGGATACTGGGTTGCCAGCGGCGCCTTGTGGCACGATGCGAAGTTCCGGCCAGCCGACTGGGATCTGCTGAAGCAGCTCGCCAACATTCCGCCCGAGTGGCGCTGACCCGGGACGTCGGGTGCGGTTACCTGGCGAGACGGCGGTAGCAGATGAGGGCTGCGGCGATGCCGGCGAAGGCGAGGAAGTGCTCGGCCTTACGTTCGTAGCGGCGGTGCAGGCGGCGAAAGCCGCCCAGCCAACTCACCGTACGCTCGACGGTCCAACGGTGCCGCCCCAGGCGGGTGGAGGACTTGAAACCAGGCGGGCGATACGCGGTGTGATGTTGCGGGAGCGCAGCCATCGGCGCAGGTGGTCGTAGCCGTAGCCCTTGTCGGCGCGAAGCCTGGCGGGCCTGCGCCGCCTGGGCCCGCGACGGGACCGGATCGGCGGTATGCCCCGGACCAGAGGCTCAAGTCCCAAACTGTCGTGGGGTGTTCGCGGCGGCACAAGCCTGCCTATGACAACTATCGCGCTTTGACTCACTGGCTGAGCCGAAGCTCGGTCCTTGTCACCGGTCACTGGCTGAGCCGGTGGAGCTGGTGAATGAGACCGGTCGAAGCAACGTGGTTGTCGCCAGTGAGGCACGCGGCTTGTCACAAACGCTCGTTCATCCTGCCTCCTCCTACCATGAGGCGAGTCTCGCCGCCGAGTCTGGAGGAACTTGGCGTCGCTGCGTCCGCGTCGACCACCGGCGGTGACTACCATTCGCCAGGCGCTGCTTGACCTTGCCGCTGGCGGCAGGGTTGAACGATGACCGGCATGAACAGCACCGCACCGCAGACCAGCAGGATCGTCGCTGTCACCGGAGCCGGCACCGGGATCGGCCGGGCGACCGCCCGCGCCTTCGCCGCCGAGGGCGCCCACGTGGTCGCGATCGGGCGGCGAGCCGAGCCGCTCATGGAGACCGCTGCCGAGAACGACCGGATCACAGCGCTGACCGCCGATATCACCGCCGAGGGCGAGTCCTCTCGGATTCTTCAGGACGTGCTGGAGAGGCACGGTCGGCTGGACGTGCTGGTCAACAACGCCGGCATCGTGCGCAGTGGCGCCCTCGGCACGCTGACACCGGAGATGATCGAGACTCAGCTTGCCACCAACCTCGTCGCCCCCACCCTGCTGGCTCAGGCAGCGCTGCCGCTCCTGGAGGCGTCGGGCGGGGTGATCGTCAATGTCAGTACGTCGGTGGGACAGCGAGCCTGGCCGGGTAGCTCGGTCTATGCGGCGACCAAGACCGCTCTGGAACTGCTGACCCGCAGTTGGGCGGTCGAGCTGGCATCCCGCGGGGTCCGGGTGGTGGCGGTCGCCCCCGGCGCGATCGACACCCCCATCGGCGAGCACCAGGGCCTGACGCCGGAGCGGATGGCCGCAGTGCGGGAGTGGCAACTGGCGCACACCCCGCTGGCCCGGATCGGTCGCCCCGAGGAGGTGGCCTGGGCGATTACCCAGCTTGCTGCACCGGCTGCATCGTTCGTCACCGGAGTGGTACTCCCGGTCGACGGCGGAGCGGTCGTGGCGTGATAGGAGTGGCCCGGGAGGTGGGATGGGTGCGGATCGGTGAGCTGGCCACGGCAACTGGGACGACCGCTCGTGCGCTGCGGCACTACGAGCAGGCAGGGCTGCTCTCTGCCGAACGGACCTCCAACGGCTACCGCTTCTACGACGAGCAGGCGGTGGTGCGGGTCCGCAACATCCGCCACCTGCTGGCCGCCGGGCTCACCCTGGACGACGTGCGGGTGTTCCTGCCCTGTCTGGATGGCGATGTGACCGCCGCACCGCCCTCGGACCAGGGCCTGCGGGTCGCACTGGAACGGCTGGCGGTCCTCAACCAACGGATCGCCGCCCAGACCGAGGCCCGCGACCGGCTGGAAGCCGCATTGCGACGGGCAACCGGTGGCCGAATCCGCCCCGCAGCCTGACCGCCCGCCTTGTCACATAGCCGGAGGGACCTGGCGTTGTTTCGCTCTCAACGGCCACTCACGGTGACAACAAGCCTGCCTATGTGACAAATACCGTGCTTCGGCTCACCGGTGAGCCGAAGAAGGCGTCTAGCTCGGCGCGCCCCGGTCTGACGGCCCTGGGTGACAACCCGCCTGCCTTGGTGAGAACTATCGTGCCTTGGCTCAACCGGCTGCTGGGACAGCGGTACTCAAGGCTCCGGTTAGTAGTCGAGATCCAGGTGGTCGATGTCATTGATTTCCAAGTCTGACAGCCCCCGAGCGCGACCACCGCCGTCCTGGAAACAGACGTCATTAACCCCTTCGGCGATGATCCCGCGCATCTGCTGGTCGCTGGCCCCGGCTTCGCGGCGCGTCGAACAGGCGGCGGGCCTACTCCGGGGAGGTGCACGGTCAGTCGCCTCATCCGTCCGTCGTCGGTCGTGCCGACCGGCGTGGTGTACCCGAACCGGGCCCTGGTCTCCACCGTGATCCCGGTCGTGATGGCGGCCTGTTGCTGCCGGCGCTTGCGGACCTGCGCCTGCCACCGCTGCCGTACGGCGTCCTCGATCTTCACGGCGCCGTCGGCCCGGGCGTGCTTGCGGGCGCCGCGCCGGTAGCGGTTGACGGAGTCGGCGGTGACACCGATCTCCTGCGCGACTGCCTTCGCGCTGCCCAACTGCCGGATCAGGTAGCCGATCTGGCCTTCAGGGTCTTCGGCGGCTGGCGGGTGAACGCTTCCCGGTCGGCCCGCTCGATCGCGTCCTCGGTTTCCCCCACGGCCTTACTCCCCTTCGTCCAGGACGGCGTCGCCACCCTTGATGCGGCGGGCCGGGTTGAGGCCTTTTTCCCTCAGGTCGACCGCCCACAGCATCGACTGGACGCCCTCCAGCTTCGCCGGACCCGGCGTCGGCCCGAGACGGAACCCGCCGGGCTGCGGCTTACCGGACGCGGCGTACGGCAGGAAGTCCAGCGGGCTCTCCCCCGGCGAGGGATAGACGACGCAGTCGGACAGCACGGCGAGCGGGAACAGGCCCGTCATCTTCGCCATGGTGCTGAGCTTGCGGTGCATGTTCACCCGCGCCTTGGCGATGACGGCCGGCCCGGATGTCGGCGCGCCAGGTCGGGCGTTCCAGCGCCGGCCACCGGTCCCCGTCCTTGTAGTGGCGGCCCTGCGGGCGCTCCCGCAGCTTGCCGAGGTCGCCCTTGGCCGTGGCCTTGACGGCGGCGAGCAAAGAGCGGCCATGGCCGGGTCGAGGTCCTTGTGTCGCTCCGTCGCCGCCAGGAACGCTGAGTCGTCCAGGTCCCGGGTGACGCCGAGGTCGGCGAGGGTGTCGACGTACGTCGTCCTGAGGCGGTCGTGCCACGGGTCCAGGTACGCGCCGGTCTCGCGGCGTTGGTACGCCTCGATCGGATGGACGTCGTAGCCGAGCTCCTGGGCGTAGGCGACGGTGTGCGTCTGGTACCAGGCCGGGCCCGTCAGCCGCTCCCCCGTCGGCGTGAAATGCAAGGGCAGGCCCGGGTCCAGCTCCACGTGTTGATGCTCTGCGTCGACGTGTTGAGCGCGGTCGCTGGGCGGGCCTGGGTGATGCCGGCGGCCTCACGCAACCGGGCGCGCTCCGCCGAAGGCGGGAGCTGCGGGTCCTCCCCCAGCATGGCGTCGACGGACGCGAACAGCTCTTCCTCGCTGGTTGCCATATGGGCCTACCTCGACCCCAGACATTGGCAGCTTTAACCCGTTTACCTAACCACTTCACTAACCCGTCCGGATAGATTGGGAGGGTCGTCGGCCCGCCCCCGTGCCAGGTTTCTCCCAGCTCAGCTCCCCAGCACCTGCCCCGCCGGCTCATCCGCCGGAGCCTGGCACGGCGACTGGTCTGAGGAGGTCCTGACCGCTGTCCGGCCAGCTCATCGACCTCGCGCTGTACTACCACCGGGCCAAAGCGCACAAGGAGGGTCAGCGTCGCCCGCAGGCAGGGGACCGCGCAGCCGGGATGGGGGGCGGTGTCGCCTTCGTTCGGCCGACGCGCTGAAGTGCGGCTCCACGGGTAGCGTGGGGTGAGGACGTGCTCGTTCCGGCCGCCGTCGGCCGCCCACGTCCCAGCGGTCCCACACGTGGCAGTGCCGGCTGGCGCGGTAGCAGCCCGGCCGGGCACCGAGCTCCACGGGGGCCACGCCGCCGAGGACCGGTTCGAAAGGAACGCACCATGCCCTTCGCCACTGCCACGGACGGAACGCAGATCTACTTCAAAGACTGGGGATCGGGGCAGCCCGTCGTCTTCTCCCACGGCTGGCCGCTCGTCGCCGACGCCTGGGACCCGCAGCTGAAGCTGATGGCGGACAACGGCTTCCGGGCGATCGCCCACGACCGGCGCGGCGGCGGGCGCTCCGGCCAGCCCTGGGACGGGAACGACCTGGACACGTACGCCGACGACCTGGCCGCCGTCATCGAGACCCTCGACCTCCGGGACGTCATCCTGGTGGGCCACTCGACGGGCGGCGGCGAGGTGACTCGCTACATCGGCCGGCACGGTACCGGCCGGGTCGCCAAGGCCGTCCTGCTCGGGGCGATTCCCCCGCTGATGCTCAAGACGGACGCGAACCCCGAGGGCCAGCCCATCGACGTCTTCGACGATATCCGCGAAGGGGTCCTGAAGGACCGCTCGCAGTTCTACGCGGACCTCAGCGCTCCCTTCTTCGGGGCCAACCGCGACGGGTCGAACGTCACCCAGGGCACCCGTGACCAGTTCTGGCTCTGGTCGATGTCCGTGGGCCTCAAGGGTGCCCACGACTGCGTCAAGGCGTTCTCCGAGACGGACCTCACCGAGGACCTGAAGAAGATCGACGTGCCGACGCTGATCGTGCACGGCGACGACGACCAGATCGTGCCGATCGTGGCCTCCGGCGAGAAGTCCTCCAAGCTGGTCGGGGACGCCGTCTACAAGATCTATCAGGGCGCCCCGCACGGCCTTTCGATGGTCCCGGAGTTCGCCGAGCGGTTCAACGCCGATCTGCTGGACTTCGCCCGCGGCTGAGGCACGGGCACCGGGTCCCCGGTGCCCGTCTCCGCCACCACCGGCGACGCAACGTCCGCTGGCTCGTCCTCCGCCGCCGTGCACCGGCGTTCCGGTGGGCGGCCTCGCGGCCGGACAGACCGTATTGCAACACCTCACTACGGGACCGGAGTTGGTGCGGCGCTGGGAGATGGGCCCGGATCAGTGGTCCACTGCGCTCGAGCACGCCGACGTTCGACAAAGCCTCGGGTGCCGAACACGCTGTCGAGGTGACCAGTGCCAGTGCCAGGTCGATGCCGGCGGTCACGCCCGCCGAGGTGCAGGTGGAGCCGTCACGGATGTAGATCGCGTCGGGTTCGACGCGGCTGGCCCGGCATCAGCGCAGTCCGGCGAAGAGATCGTTCTCGGGTACGGCCGCGCCGGTGGAGTCCTGGACACGTACGAAGGTCTCCAGGCCCATCAACTCTCCGAACCTCTCCTTGCCCATCCTGAGGAAGAAGATGTTCTCGCCCTGACTGGCGTGCGCGGCCAGCGCGTCGAACTTCTGGCCGCTGAACGCGGTGGTGTCCACCCACGTGGTGATCTCATCGTCGGGAAGGCCGATCTCGGCCATCGCGGCGGCCTCGGCAGGATCCGGCTCCGGCATGTCCGGATGAAACTCGCGCATGATCTCGCCGAACCGCTGCATCATCGAGCGGGGCATCGTGGTCCAGTACACCTTCGGTGTCAGCGCGGTCATCTCCAGCGCCGCCATCGTGATGCGGTGGGCCTGGATGTGGTCGGGGTGGCCGTAGAAGCCGTTCTCGTCGTAGGTGACGACCACATCAGGTCGGTAGTGCCGCATGAGTTCCGCGAGTCGGGCCGCGCCTTCCTCCACGGGGGTCTGCCAGAAGGATCCGGGGGCGTCGTTGCTCGGCCAGCCCACCATCCCGGAGTCGGCATAGTCCAGCATCTCCAGATCGCTGACGTTCAGGACGTCACAGCTCGCCTTGAGTTCTTGACGGCGCATCAATGCGACGGCCGCCGGATCGTGCCCGGGATCGCCCGGCTTGACACCCCCCGGTCCGTCACCGCAACCGCCGTCGGTACACGTCACGAGAACCGTGCGGATGCCTTCGGCCGCGTACTGCGCGAGGACCCCTCCGGTTCCGGTGGCCTCGTCGTCGGGGTGGGCGTGCACCGCCATGAGCGTCAAGGGCCGGCCAGTCATCAAGCAGTCCTCCTGCAGAAATACGTCTTGGTCCGAGTGCGCGGCGGGTGTACCGCGATCCCGGGGGTCCGGATCCTGGCAGGGTAGACGACCTTGTGGTGTCCGAGTTCCCCGTCCGTGCAGCGCCGGTCCCTCGTCGATGCAACAGTGCCGACCGGACCCGCTGTTCCCGGCGCGGCTGCACGTCGCAGCGCCAGGTCGGATCCGCCGACTTCCGTCCGCACCAGGCGTGGGATTCCGACGCGAAACTCGAGACCCTACAGATCTGTAGGGTCGCGCCCTTGGTGTCATGTCCCGACGCTGTGGCCTGGACGTCCCTCGTCAGTCTCACGACCTGTCGGCCGGCGGCCGTCTCAGGGCGGTGTCATTTCCTCAGACTGTCCAGCAGGCTGCACCGCTGCCAAGGGCGTCACGAACCTGCTTCGACGCCCATCCGTTCCATCCACTCGCGCACGGTTACTGCTCGCTCGATGCGGCTGACGATTTCCTTGTTGGAGGCCGTGTCCAGGGTCTCCACTCACGCCAGACCCGTGACCTGCGACTTCACGTTGCACACTGCTCAGTGTGACTGAGCCCTTCAGGGGGCCAGCAAACGCGACAGTTGGCCATGTGGAGCGCCATGGTCGGCCAGTCCGCCGCTGCTCATGCGGCCGGCAATAGGAGGCGCAGAGAAAGGCTCAGCGGTGATCTGGCTGTCGGTCACTGAGCCTCCGCCATCTTGATTTCGGCTGGTCGCGGGCCCTGGCGTGATGGTGGGTGGGGCTGCTCGGGCTGGTGGTGGGGCAGTGTCCAGCATGTAGATCATCTGGCTGGCGGGCGACTTCGAGGTTCGTGAGGCGAGCAGGGCGCGGAGGAGTGCGGTCGCGCGGGCGGGGTCGGTGCGGAGTTTGGTGAGGTTCCGCCAGTTCTTGAGGTGGGCGAAGCCGTGTTCGACGGGGGCGCGTCCGGCGGCCAGGGCGCGGTTGGCCTCCTTCTGCCCGGCGGTCAGCTTGCGGTAGCGGGTGGCCTTGAAGCCGGTGACGATGACCAGGTCGTCGGGATCATCGGGCTTGTCCACGCCGAGGAAGCCCAGGTCGGTGACGTTGCCCACAGCCGTAGGCCGTGGGGTGTGCCTGGTTCGCCGACCATCGGGCACCCGGTGGTGCCAGCCCCTCCCGCTTCCGCCAGAGGCCAGCCATGATCACGAAGGCGGCGTAACGGCTCCGCTGACGTCCGCGTCGCTCTCCTTCACCAGATCTCTAGTCTCATGTACCAGTGCTCCATGACAAGCCGTCGGATGGGCGCTGCCGAGATCCGCCAGCGCCTCGGCGGAATCAGCCTGCAGCGCGTCTACCAGCTCACTTCCCGCCCCGACTTCCCCCGTCGTACGACGACTTAGGGATCGTCTCAACTGGCTCGATCACTAGGCTGACGGCCGTGATAGCGATGGTGGAGCGTCTGGTGCCGGACGGGTTGTGGAAGTTGTTCCAGCGGGTGGTACCAGCCGCTCCGATTCGGCCGCAGGGCGGAGACCGGCGCAGGTACGGGCACCGGGAGGTGCTGGCGGCCATCATCTTCGTGGCCACTACGGCCTGTACATGGCGCCAGCTACCGACGGATTTCGGCCCGCCCGGACCCACCGCGCACTGACGATTCACCGAGTGGAGCCGGGCCCGGGTGTGGGGCAAGCTCCACCGCCTGGTGCTGGACGAACTCGGCGCCCGCGGCGAGTTGGACTGGTCGCGGTGCGCGATCGACTCGGTGAACATGCGGGCGATGAAAGGGGGGACCTGACGGGCCCGAATCCCGTAGATCGCGGAAAGAAGGGCTCAAAGATCCACTTGATCACCGAGCGGACCGGTCTGACCCTCTCCATCGGTATCTCCGCAGCGAACACGCATGACAGCCAGGGCCTGGAACCCTTGGTGCGGGGTATCCCGCCGATCCGCTCCCGCCGCGGACCGCGCCGTCGGCGGCCCGCCAAGCTCCAGGCCGACAAGGGCTACGACTACGACCATCTGCGCCGATGGCTCCGCACCCGACGCATCGTCGCGCGCATCGCTCGCAAGGGCATCGAGTCCTCCCAGCGGCTGGGCCGCCACCGTTGGACCGTGGAGCGGACGGTGGCGTGGCTGGCCGGGTGCCGTCGCCTTCACCGTCGCTACGAACGCAAGGCTGACCACTTCCTGGCCTTCGCCGGGATCGCCGCCGCCCTGATCTGCTACCGCAGGATGGTGGCCTGACCGGCGAGGACGGCAAACTGGCATGATCCGTAACGCATTCGGACCCCGCCCTGCGGCTGGCCTGTTGCTCAGCGTCAATCCATACCAACGAGGTATCCCATGACCGACTATCTGGCTGCCACCATGGCGATGCTCGGACCGCCCCAGAACCGCTATGCAGAGCCGTCGGCATGGGAGCGCCTCCACGCCGATCTCGGCATACGGCTGCCGCCTGACTACCGGGTGATCATCGACGCCTACGCCCCGATCCAGCTCAACGGCCACCTGTACTTGTCCCACCCCGCGACCGAGCGCTGGAACCTGGTCCAGTGGATCCGGGGCACCATCCAGGCGTGGTCAGAAGTGCCCTGGGACGAGCTCGACATCGACGCGGACGAGGACCCCCGCCAGCTCTTCGGACTCGAGGAGTTGAGCTTCGGCACCCGCAACGGCCTGTGGCCGATCGCGAGCACCGACCGAGGAGAGACGATCTTCCTTGACGCAGCCGCCGATGCCACCAGGCTCGTGGTCAACTATGACGAAACCTGGGCAGAGCACCGCATGAGCTTCACCGAATGGCTCTATCGCTACCTGATTGGCGAAGACATGACTGGCCCCAACAGCTCAGCTTTCTATCCAGGCCCTGTGAAACTGCAGCACCTCCCGATGTCTGCCGACGAACGCCCCGAGCCTCGGTACGGCCCAGACCGCGGCATGTGAGGCGCCGGCACTCACTGGCAAGGATGGCCCCAACCGAGATGACCTATTAATCCAAGGCAGGGTGTGGCGCAAAGACGACGTCGAGGCGTGGATCAAGGAGAAGTGGCCGCAAGATTGCGCCCGCTTGCCGGGCGTGATGCAGCAGTACTTCAAGCGACTTTGACCTTGAAGGCTCGACGAGAGCTGAGCGCCATCGGCGGCATGAGGCGACTGGCCAGCGGCCCACGACAGGGCGAGCAGACAACAGCCCGGTCTACTGAACGGGCTGCAGGCTGTACTTGCACGATGCTCGCGAATATCGGAGCCATGGTGCGGAACCGTGCTGCAATGGGCGCATGTGCCTCGAAGAGTTCCGCGCCTTGGTAGCCCGGCACGCCCGCTCTGACTGGACCACGGCCATCGACGGCGTCTTCCTCTCGAAAGTCGACCGGCCGGATCCTCCGGCGCCTTTCATGTCCGGCACGGTGCTCGGGCTCATCGCCCAGGGCGCCAAACGCCTCGCGCTGGGCGACCGGGTCTACGAGTACGGCCCCGGGCGGTATCTGATCGCGTCTGTCGATCTGCCCGTCACGGGGCAGCTCCTGCAGGCCGAGCCCGACCAGCCCGCCCTCGGCTTCCTTCTCACGCTGGAGGCGTCCGCCGTCGCCGAACTGCTGCTGGAGGCCGGCCCTGGGGATATCCCGCACACCGGCGTAGGCGTGCCATCGGCAATCGCCGTCAGCGACGCTCCCGCCGCGCTCCTCGATGCGGTGGTCAGACTGCTGCGCCTGCTTGACGAACCAGGCGACCGACGCGCGCTTGCGCCGCTGGTCAAACGCGAGATCCTGTGGCGGCTGATCACCGGCGAGCAGGGTGCTACGGTGCGCCAGCTCGGCCTGGCCGACAGCAGCCTCAGCCACATCTCCCGGGCCGTGCGCTGGATCCGCGAGCACTACGCGCAGCCTTTCCGCGTCGAGGATGTGGCACGCATGTCCGGCATGGGCGTGTCCGCCTTCTACCGCAACTTCCAGGCAGTGACCGCGATGAGCCCCATCCAGTTCCAGAAGCAGATCCGTCTGCAGCAGGCCCGGCTGCTGCTCGCCACCCACCCCCGCGACGTCACCGGGGTCGCCCAGCGCGTCGGCTACGACAACCCCTCGCAGTTCAGCAGGGAGTACCGCCGCCAGTTCGGCGTCCCTCCGAGCCGGGACGCGGCCGGTCTGCGGAACACCGTACGAGTCCCGGAGGGGCTCCTGCCCTGAACAGGGGGCCGCGGAGGAGGATTGTGCAAGAAGCAGCGAGGATAGTTCTAGCCTGCCCACTGCTTGAGCGATGCAATGGATCTCACCGGTTCTCCTCGGAGTAGGGGAACGCCTGCAACACCAGGCCGCAGGTCTGGCACCGGAGGGGTCATGAACGAAAAGTGGACGAGCGGCGACGTGTCGGCGCAGGACGGCCGACTCGCCGTGGTCACCGGCGCGAACACCGGCCTCGGATTTGAGACCGCCCGCGTCCTCGCGGCACGCGGCGCATCCGTGGTACTGGCGGTGCGGGACGTGGAAAGGGGCAAGCAGGCCGCCACCCGGATCGCCGACACAGCCCCGGGCGCGGACGTCATGGTCCAGCGCCTCGACCTGGCTTCCCTGGAGTCCATCCGCGCCGCCGCGGACGCCCTGCGGGTCAAGCACCAGAGAATCGACCTGCTGATCAACAACGCCGGGGTGATGTACCCGCCCAAGCAGCTCACCCGCGACGGGTTCGAGCTGCAGTTCGGCATCAACCACCTCGGTCACTTCGCGCTCACCGGGCTGCTGATCGAGCACATGCTGCCGGTACCAGGCTCCCGCGTGGTGACGGTCAGCAGCCTCACCCACCGCGGGACCAGCATCGACTTCGACGACCTGCAGTGGGAACGCTCGTACAGCCGCACGGCCGCCTACAGCCGGTCCAAACTGGCGAACCTGATGTTCACCTACGAGTTGCAGCGCCGCCTGACCACCTCGGGCACCACCATCGCGGCCGCCGCCCACCCGGGCTTCGCCGACACCGAGCTGACGCGCAACTCGCCCGCGCCCCTGCGCGCGATCAACAGCCTCCTCGCACCGGTCATGACACAGAAGCCTGCGATGGGTGCCCTGCCCACGCTGCGCGCCGCGACCGACCCCGACGTGATCGGCGGCCAGTACTACGGCCCTGGCGGATTCCAGCAGTACAAGGGCTACCCGAAGCCTGTCGAATCCAGCGAGCAATCCCACGACCCGGCCGCCCAGCGCCGCCTGTGGACCGTCTCGGAGGAACTGACCGGGGTCACGTTCCCCGTCTGAGAGGCATCAGCGCCGCAGCCCATGTGACGGCGAGTTCTTCACACGCCGTAAGCGCGCTCGGGGACCGGCGACGGGCGGCCCGGACAGGCCGGGGCTCCCTCCGCCCTTGCATCAATGGCCCGTCACAGATCCAGCAGTCGGCCGTGGCAGGGAGAGACCTGACTCCCGCCGTCGACCTCGATGGTCTTGCCAGTGACGTAGGCACCGCGGGTAGGACGAGGTAGAAGATCGTCGCCGCGATCCGCTCGGGAGTGCGGACGCGCCGCACGGGCGGCGGTACTGACCGGCGTCAAACGCCGTCGGCAAGATGAGGCACGCGTCACGCGAGGCGCAACCAAGTGACTCACGGTGGACTGCGGATCCCCCGATATGAGGGCAGCGCGCGCTCCGTAACGACTTCATGCGGCAGGCAGTAGCCACCAACGGGCATCATCGCTGCTCAGCGACTTACAGCGCGCACATTTGCGAACTGCGTCAAGATCCGCCACATGTCTGGCAAGAGGTCAAGCGGTCGTGGGCGCCGTCAGCGCTCAGGGCAACACAGCCCGGTGTCACCCGCCCAGCAGTACCCCCGCGCACCCGACTTGTCGACGTGCTCACAGAGGATCAAAAGAATCAGAGGAGCCCTACCCGATGGTCACAGTTGTATTCGGCGCTCGAGGAAACGTCGGCCGCCATGTCGCCGCACGTCTCACGGCCTTGGACGTACCGGTCCGGCGCACGAGCCGGACGCCGGACGCCTCTCACGTGCCGGCGGATCTGGAAGCGCCGGAATCGCTGCCCGCCGCACTGGAGGGCGCGGAGCAGGTCTTTCTGTACAGCAAGTCGGCAGGCATCTACGCGTTCGTCGAGGCCGCGCGTTCGGCCGGAGTGCGGCATGTCGTGTTGCTCTCGTCCGCGGGCGTCGTCCTGCCTGGCGCCGACCACCAGCCGGTCGGACGGGACCACAAGGTCGTGGAGTCGGCCCTCATGGAGTCCGGGTTGTCCTGGACGTTCCTGCGGCCCGGGATGTTCTCGAGCAACGCCCTGCGGTGGTGGGGGGAGACGATCAAGGCCGGGAAGCCCGTGCTGTTGCCGTACCCGGACTCGCTGACGGCTCCCATCAGCGAGCGGGACATGGCCGCGGTCGCGGTGACCGCGCTGACCGAGCCGGGACACTCGCGGCAGGCGTACACCCTGTACGGGCCGCATGCGCTCAGCCTGCGCGAGCAAGTCGATCACATCGGCGCCGCCATCGGCAGGAAGATCCCGGTCGAAGAGGTGACACCGGAGGAAGCGCGGGCCGAGCTGGCCAAGAGGGTGCCCGCGACCAGGGTCGTGACGCACATGGGCGCGTGGCAGGCGGGCGTCGACAAGGTCCCGGACACGTCAGGGCTCATCATCGAGAAGCTGACCGGCAGTCCGGCCCAGACCTTCGCGCAATGGGCGCGGGACAACGCCGACGGCTTCCGTCCGTGACGACCCGAGACGTTGGACGAACCGTCCCTACGCTGCACACAACGCCTACGATCGCAGACTCGCTTCACGGAACCTCCGCCATCTTGATTTCGGCTGGTCGTGGGCCCTGGCGTGATTCTCCTCCCTCACAGGTCGTGCCTCCGGTGGCGAGTTCCACGCAGAGCCTGAACCACGGGCAGGTGAGGCGAACTCTCTCGCTGCGTGGGTGACCCCGCCATGGGGCCGGACGCGGCGGGCCGATCGCCGACCGCTCAGGTCACCGCGTTCTGCGGCCATGAGAGCACGCCTGGTGTGCGGCAGCGATTCAGGGGTATCCGCGATCTGACCGTAGAACTCAGGACAAGGGTGGCGGTGTGGCTGAGCCATGCGCGAAAACGAGTATCAGCTGCTGGCCGGACGCCCGATCCTGGCGACTGTTGCTTTCGAGGGGAGTGAGCCGATCGCTGAGGCCCGGCATGCTGCCCGCCGTTTCATGACCGCTGTTCAGGCCGTTCACGGTCTCCCGGTGTCGAAGCGTGCGATGGGCCTGGCCGAGCTGGTGGTGAGTGAGTTGGTGACCAATGCCTATAAATTCGCGCCCGGACCGTGCCTGCTGGACCTGGAGATAGCCGACGGTGCCGTGGAGATCAGCGTGTGGGACACCGATCCGACGTTGCCGGCGGCCTGCCCGACGGATCCGGGGCGGGTGGGACAGCACGGTCTGGAGATCGCCATGGCGGTGTGCCGCAGCTTCGAGGTCCGGCGCGAGCCGGTGGGCAAGTGCGTGAAGGCCGCGATCGTGCTGGCCGACGATCCCGGCGGGGACCTGGTGGGCCGCCTGTTGTGACCGGGCTGGTCAGGCAGTTTTTGTCTGTGGGGGTGGAGTGATGGTCAGGCTGTTGTTCTGGCGAGCAAGGCGGCGTGTTGTCAGGGTGATCGCGACCCCTGGTGAATGGGCTCCTTCAGGGCGGCGGTGAGAGGTCGTTTTCTCCCGTTGTTTCATCCCGATATCCGGTATTGGTTCGATGATGTCGGTTCGCTCCAGGAGATGGTGGCCTCGCCGGCGAGGCGACGGACCATGAGGTCGGCCATAGCAAGGTGGATCATGGCTTCGGAGCGGGCAGGGAAGGTTTCGTTGTCTCGCGTCAGGCGGCGGTGCAGCATCGGCCAGCCGTAGGTCCGCTCGACCGTCCGCCGCTTCGGGATCGCGGTGAAGCCTCTGGTCCCGGGGGTACGGGCGGCGCTTTCCAAGTCGATGCCGAGGGTGGCGGGGTGCTCGACGACGGCGAAGATGCCGTCGGACTGCCACTTGGCGAAGTAGCCGTAGACCGTGTGCCAGTTCGGGACGCCGTGAGGCAGGTAGCGCCAATGCCCCCGGCGCGGCCCACGTACAGGATCGCGTCCAGGACCTCGCGCCGGTCATGCTCGGGCGGCCGACCGAAGTCCAAGGCACGGCCCCGACGCTCGAAGCGGCACGCGGGCAGCGCCGGCTCAATCAACTCCCAGCGGGCATCGGACAGATCACTCGGATACGCACGACGGTCGGCCATGTCCTGGACGTACCGCCGGTCGGGGGCGTGGGCCAGGCGTGCCTCGTGCCTGACGGAAGCACGGAACGGACACGGGCATCCTGGAATGAGACAGGCGCAAGCCGACTCGTGCCCCAGAGGTCACACCATCCGCCTCAGGAAGCAAGACCACCCCGGCCGCCCCATCAGCGCCGATTCTTCAGCGGGTGCAACAGCGGATTACGGCCGCACTAGAGACGAAAGCGACCTCTCAGTAGGTGTGTCGATCCGGAGCCGAGAAGCGATCCTGACAAGGGACACGGCCAAGGGTCGGTGATCTTGTGCAGCTTGAAGACTGCCAGGAGGATGGGCATGGCAGAGCTCAGCGGAAGGCAGGCACGTGTGGCTGGTCATTGGGTCAAACTCGAACTTGACGTTGCCGAGTTCAATCAGCACCACTTCGAGAGGTATGTGACGAAGTGCCAGTACCAGGGATTGCGCTTTACGACTCTCGCCGATCTGGGAGACACGCCGGAGCATCGTCGGGCGCTGTACGAGCTCAACAAGGAGTGTGCTGCCGACATACCGGAAAGAGGAGAGTTCTACTCCTTTGACGAGTATGTCGAGCAGCGCTTTGAGGTGGCCTCCTACGACCCGCGAGGTGTCGTGATCGCCTTGGACGGCGAGGCCTGGGTCGGTATGGCGGCGACGTCGAGGCATGAGGACTTCATGTTCAACG
This sequence comes from Streptomyces violaceoruber, assembly GCA_000720805.1. Taxonomy (GTDB): domain Bacteria; phylum Actinomycetota; class Actinomycetes; order Streptomycetales; family Streptomycetaceae; genus Streptomyces; species Streptomyces cellulosae_A. The sequence goes on along the minus strand of JODI01000029.1, from coordinate 24,764 downwards.
AGATGACTGGCGTGAGAGCCGCGTATCGAGGTCAGGGCGTCTCCATCGCCATGAAGACGTTCGGGATGACCTTCGCCGAGCAGTGCGGAGCGAGCAAGGTCCGCACCTTTCATCATCCGGCCAACGCGAGCGCGATTGCCATGAACCGGAAGATGGGCTACGTCGACGCGGCCGACTGAGCGATGCCCATTGGGCCTCGGTCACCCGGACTTCGCCCACTGGCCGGTGCGGGGGTTTGCGGGTGAGGCGCCGGGTCATCGTGGTGATGAGTGCCCAGTTCAGGTGGGCTTCGGAGTGCTGGGGCAGCTGTTCGTAGTCGCGTTCGTTGCGGCGGGCGTTCATCCACCAGCCGATGGTCCCCTCCACTTCCAACGATCGAGGGCAGCACGACGAAACCTTTGACTCGTGTCCCCTTACCGAGTGGTCGTAGGCGATGAGTGACCTGGTGACCGGTGTGCTGGTGTTGCAGTTGTGCCAGAGCGCACAGGTCATTGCCAGGATCCGCTGGGCCGCACGGACACCGACGCCCTCGATGGTGCGTCCGCCGTGCCGGCCCAGACCGAGTTGGCCTTTGAGGGTGTCGTAGGCCGCTCGAGTAGCTGCCGCACCGTCCTTGAGCAGGGTTCTCCGGGCCGTGAGGTGCCGCGGTTACGGTAGGAGGACCGCAGCAGGCTGATGCCGTGGACGGTGAGGAAGCGGTCGAGTTCGGCTGTGATGTAGCCCTCGTCAGCCAGGATCAGCAGGCCCGGGCGGGCGGCTGCCAGATGCGGTTCGTCGTCGATCACGGCGGCCAGACCTGGTCTTCGTCGATCATCGGGTGGGCCAGGGTCCAGGTCACGGGCAGCCGGGCCGGCGTGCACACCAGGAAGGCGCCGCGCCAGGGATGGCCGACGGCGCGGCGCGAACATGCCCGGCTATACGTGGCGACGGGGGCGTGTGCCCCGTGACGGCCTTCCCTCGTGACGGCTTCTGCGGTTCGGGCCGCGGACGCTCCCGGCCACTGCCCCGGCCGCCGACACCACCTCACACTGGCTGCTCACGATGGCGTGAGCTGGGCCTGCACCGCGGGTGCGCAACGGTCGACGATCTCCTCGACGTTGGTCGAGCGCACCTGCGTGCCGCGGGCGATGCCGTACATCACGCCGAGGCCGAGCAGGATGCTGGTCGCGAGTTCCGCGCGCAGGGGCGCATCAGGGCCGGTGAGGCGTTCGGTGAGCCGTTGGCTCACCTGGGTGCGGAAGTTGGCGCGCAGGATGTCGCCCTGTTCGCCGTGGAAGGGGGCGAAGACGATGCGCAGGATCGGATCGACGCCCCGGTCGCGCTGACTGGTCAGCACATGCCGGACCATGTGCCGGCCCAGCTGGTCGAGCGGGGCGTCCAGCAGGGCGTCGGCGTCCGTTTCGAAGGACATCACACGGGCAAAGAGGGCCTCCTTGTTCCCGAAGTACTTGAGGATCAGAGGCGCGCTCACTCCGGCCCGTTCAGCGACGGCCTTGAGCGTGATGTCGGCGTGCGCGTGGTGTGCGAGGAAATGGCGGGCGGCGCGCAGAATCGCCGCTTTGGTCGCCTCTGCGTCGCGGCGCCCGGAGATGGTCCGCGGGGTGGTCGGGGCGGGGGGCATGGGGTTCATACTCCTTCCGATTCCATGTCCCGGGCGGACTGCCGGCCTGCCCTGCGCTGGTGCGTGACGGCGCGGTCCCCCGGGATGGCCAGGGCGGCGGCGCAGGCCACCAGGGTGACCATACCCGCCATCGCGAAGGCCAGTTGATACCCGTGCAGGGTGGGGATCCGGGCCGAGCCGACGCTGCTGGTGTGGCGGACCAGGACGGCGGCGACGGCAGCGCTGCACACGGCCTGGCCGATGGTGCGCATCAGGACGTTCACGCCGTTCGCGGACCCGGTCTGTCCGGCCGGGACGGCGCGCAGGATCAGGGTGGGCAACGCCGAGTAGGCGAGGGTAGTGCCCGTCGACACGACGGTGGTGCCGAGGACTATCACCCCCAGGTGGCGGCTGTCCACGATGCGCACGACGTATCCGAGGACAATGACGGCCGCTCCGAGGGCCAGCGTCACCCGCGGGCCGCGGGCCATGGAGATGCGCGCCGATACCGGCGAGAACAGCAGCATGGTGACTCCACCCGGCAGCAGGCAAAGGCCGGTCGCCACGATGCTCAGTCCGAGGCCGTAGCCGGTCTCCCGAGGCGCCTGCACCAGCTGGGCCGTCACCAGGATGTTGGCGTAGAAGCCGAAGCCGACGAGGAAGGCGGTCAGGTGCGGCAGCGCTACCCGGCGGCTGGTCGCCAGGCGCAGGTCGACCAGGGGCCGCGCGGCGCGCAGTTGCTGCCACCACCACAGAGCGAGGACGGCCGCGCAGCCGAGGAACAGTCCGGTGATCCGCGGGCTGGTCCAGCCCCACTGGCCGCCCTGCGAGACACCGAGTAGCAGACAGACCAGTCCGGCGGCCAGGCCGAGTGCGCCGAGCGTGTCGAAGCGTCCGTGCTGCTTCACCGGGGATTCGCGTACCGTCCACCAGGCGAGAGCGAGGCCCGAGGCGCCGAGGGCACTGGTGACCCAGAACATGGTGTGCCAGTCGGCGTACTGGACGATCAGCGCGGCCAGCGGCAGGCCCAGAGCGGCGCCGATGCCGACGGTCGAACTCATCAGGGCGACGGCCGATCCGGTACGTTCCGGTGGGAGTTCGTCGCGCAGGATGCTGACCGACAGCGGTACGACGGCCAACGCCGCGCCCTGCAGCGCCCGAGCCGCGATGAGTACCCGTATGTCGGAGGTGAGGGCGCAGGTCACCGAGCCGGCAGTCATCAGCCCGAAGGTGATCAGCAGCACGCGCCGCTTGCCGTACATGTCCCCGGCCTGCCCCAGGACGGGGGTCAGCACCGCACCCGTGAGCAGTGTCGCGGTCACCATCCAGGACACCGTGCCCGCCGAGGCGCCGGTCAGCCGCGGCAGGTCCGGCAACAGCGGCACCACCACGGTCTGCGTAAAGGCCATCAGTATCCCGCCGAAGGCGAGCACCGGCACGGTCAGGCGTTCACGCAGACGCCCGGCGGGCCCGGCGGGCGTCGCCCGGTCGGGTATCGGCACGGACGCCATGGCCGCTCCAGAGATCCTGTTTTCAAGTGAATGGTGATTCACCATACTGAGTGAATCACCATTCACCTAATGAGGGCCGCTTGCCGCAGACCGCCTCCTCGAGGGTTCCGGCCAGGTGGTTCGGCACGGTTGCGTTGTTGAGGGGAAGAGCGTTCAGGGGCGTCGCCGAGTCCTTCGCGGCCAGGGCCGGGCAGCTGTCGGACGCGACTGCGTTGGACGGCGTTACCGACCTCGGCTCGCCAGAGTGATCTTTATGGAAGTCGCTGATGTGGCAGGGGTGTTGGTAGTAGTCCGTGGTGTGTGAGGTATGCGGATGGGGGCGGGCTGACTGCGACGGGGCGTCAACGCCGCGAGACGGTACGGATGCAGGCGGCCGAGTTGTTCAAGCAGAAGGTCAAGCCGCCGGAGGTCGCGCGGCGGCTGCGGGTGAGCCGGAAATCGGACCACCAGTGGCAGCAGGTGTTGCGGGACGGCGGCGTGCGGTCCCTGGTCTCGCGTGGCGTGAGAGGGTCACGGTGCCGTCTGTCGCCACGCTGCCTGAAGAAGCTTGCCGCGTACCTGGAGCAGGGGCCCGGCCGTGCACGGCCGGGTGGAGGACCAGGTGTGGCCCGCGGCGCGGGTGGCCACGCTGATCGGCAGGAAGTTCCACGTCACCTACAGCGTCTTGGGTGCTACTCGGTTGATGCGCCGGCTCGGCTTCAGCCCGCAGGTGCCCGCGCGGCGGGTGGCCGAGCGGGACGAGCATGCCGTGAAGGTGTGAAGGAGGCGACCTGGGCGGAGGTAAAAGAGCCCGGGCGGCCTGCGGGGGCTACATCCGCTTCGAGGACGAGGTGGGTTTCACCCGACGTCCGCCCAGGGCCCGCACCTGGGGCCGGCGCGGCATCACGCCGGTTGTGACCCGTCAGCGGACGGCGCTCGGGACGCCTGTCGGCGGCCGGGCTGGTCGCGATGCGGCCCGACTCGCGGACCCGCCTGTGCCGCCGGTTGGTATCTCACCCGGCGAGCAAGGGCAAGCGCCGCAGCATGAGCGAGCGCGACTTCATCGCGCTGATCGACGGCGCCCACCAGCTCGTCAAGGCGCCGATCATCCTGGTGTGGGACCGGTCGTCCGGGTCCCAGCCCGTCTCTCGCCACAGCAGCCGCGCGCAGTCCGCGGCTACGCGCGGCGCGACAGCGCCCTCCAGCTTCACGAAGCCGTCGCGGAGGAAACGGGATACCAAGGTCGTGTCATCCATGCCCCCATCGTGCAGCGACACCAGCCCCGATCACCCGGCATTCTCCGCACCGCCTTCGTCGGGTGATCGCCGGAGCGCGGAAAGGCGGCACACCGCCCAGCCGACCATGATCAATCTCAGCCGCACTTCCTGTACTGCGACTATTCGCACCCGCCTGTACTGCAACTGTTCGCACCCGTTCACCCTGAAGGGCCGAGATCAGTATGTGACCTGTACGGGTGTCTCAGACCCAAGGTGTCTCAGGTGACGCACCTCCGTAGACGAGACGCGTTCGGCGCCGACGGTTCGGGGAGCTGAAGAAGGAATGGTTCGCTCGGCCGTCGGCGCGGCACGGATAACCTGCGCGAATGAAGCGGATTCAGCGGGCCGCCGGCGCGGTCGTCGGCTCAGCGGTGGGTGACGCCCTGGGCGGCCCCTTCGAGTTCGGTCCCCAGGGAGCGTTCTCCGCGCGGTTCCCCGCGCCTGGTGCCGGTGGCGAGATGTGCGGAGGCGGTGGCTGGGACCCCGGCGAGGCCACTGACGACACGCAGATGGCCGTCCTGGTCGCGGAGTCGCTGCTGGAGCGGGGCGGGCTGGATCTGCCGGACGTCTTCGCCCGCTTCCAGCGGTGGGCAGCCTCAGACCCCAAGGACATCGGCCTGCAGACCGAAGACGTCCTGACCAACGGCATGCCCTGGGACCTCGCCGCAGCGATCCATTTCCAGGTCAACCAGCGAGCAGCCGGAAACGGCTCCTTGATGCGGGCGTCGACCTCCGCGGTCCACTTCGCGGCCGCCGGCCAAGAAGCCACCATGGACGCGGCCCGTCGCATCGCCGCCCTCACCCACGGCGACCGCGCGGCCTGGGAAGGCACCGCGATCTTCCACGAACTCATCCGCGTCACGTTCGAGGACACCGACCCCCTCGCCGCGCTCCCGGACATCCTGGCTCTTGTCCACGCCGACCACCGCGGGCGCTACGCCACCGTCCTCGCGCCCGGCTGGCACCCCGATCAGGCGACCGAGTTCAACGGTGCCGTCTGGCCCTGCCTGGGCTCCGCCGTCTGGGCCCTGCGCACCACCACCAGCTTCGAAGACGCCATACGCGCGGCGATCGACCTCGGCGGTGACACGGACACCGTCGCCGCGGTGACCGGAGGCCTCGCGGGGGCGTACTACGGGCTGGATGCAATCCCCGCCCACTGGACCCAGCCGCTCCACGTCCCCCTCCCAGGATTCGACGGACGGGTGCTGCACCTGGCAGATCTGCTCCACCTTGCACACCGCCTCGAAACCACTCACGCCGGTGATCTGCCGGCAGATGGCGGCTGTTGAGACAGGTGTGGTCAGCCGCATGAACGGCGAGATGATCGTGTGGGGGGGGGAGCCGGCTCGCCTTCGGCTGGTGTTTCGTGATGTCGGTTGCCGGTCGCCGTGCGGGCTGGGCTGTAGCCGGACGCTTGGGTCGGGTGTCCAGGTTCTTCGGGTCTTTGGTGGGCAGGGTCTGTCGCGCTTCAGGTGGCCGGTCGGCGCAGGGCCGCAAGCGGGTGACCCGCCGGTCAGCTCGGGTCACCAGGCCACATGCGCCTCGTGAGACGGTGGGCTGGTCATGGCCATGCTCACGAGGCGACGTGACCTGCGAGCGCAACCTGCATGCCTGATGCTCGGGCATCGGCGGCGGAATACAGTGAAACAGGATGGAATGGGTGTGGCCTGGAGCTCAGCGAGAGCGAGATGAGCGGTCATGGAGCGGCATGACGTCAACGGCCCGGGAATGATCGCCGGCCTGGGTGTTGCCCCTGATGCGCTCACCGCGCGCGCCACCCTCGACGAGCACGGCAACGTGACCGGCTGGAGCGACGGTGCCGAACACCTGCTCGGGTACGTGGCGGCGCAGATCCTGGGCCGGCCGGCCAGATCACTTCTCGCCGATGAGCCTACGGCGAGTGATCTCCCGCCCTTCCCGGAGTTGCCGAGGTGGCACGGCACGCTCGCTCTCCGTCACCGTGACGGCCACCGCATCGAGGCCAAGGTCGTGGCCCATCACAGGTCGCCGGACGCGGGGACCCCCGACTGGCTCCTGGTCTCCGCCGTGACCGGGTCGCAGCCTCACCCGGACGACGACGCGCTCATGAAGCAAGGTTTCCTTCTGTCCCCGTTCTGCGCGACGTCGGTGCACGACACGGACCTGCGCTTCCGGCGGTCGAACCGGTCCGCGCTGGGTGCACTGGGCCTGAGCGACGACCACATGCGCGGGCTGCGGCTGTCCGACGTGCTGGACGACCCCATGGTCGGGGAGGTCGAGCGGCTGATGCTGCGGGCGATGGAGACCGGCGAGCCGCAGTACATGGAAAACCACGCGCGTGCCCCCGGTGAGACCCGTGAGCACGCCTGGGCGGTCCATCTCTACCGCCTGGAGGACCCGGACGGCCGCGTCCTGGGCGTGGCCTCCACCGGGCACGACATGACGGAGCAGTACTGGGCCCGCACACGCCTCCAGCTGATCGCCGAGGCCGGCAAGCGCATCGGCAGCACCCTTGACGTCAGGCGGACCGCGCAGGAACTGGCGGACGTGGCGGTCCCGGACCTCGCCGACTTCATCAGCATCGACTTGCTGGCGTCCCTCGACGGGCTGCAGGAGGAGTTCCCGGCAATGCCGGCGTCGGGCAGCTCCTTGGCACTGCGGCGCATCGCCCACCAGTCCGTGTATCCGGACAGTCCCGAGGCGGTCGTAACGCCAGGCGAGGTGGACGAGTACCCGGACGGCTCCCCGCCGGTGGAGAGTCTGCGCTCGGGACGCGCCGTGCTGCGCCGGGTGACCGAGCCCGCGATCGCAGGCTGGGTGGCCCGGGATCCGCTCCGGAGCTCCCGTATCCGTGATTTCGGCTTCCACTCGATGATGGCCGTGCCTCTCTCGGCGCGCGGAACCACCCTGGGCGTCGCCGTCTTCGCCCGTCACCGGCACCCCGATGCGTTCCAGCAGGACGATCTGGTACTGGCCGAGGAACTGGCGGCCCGGGCGGCGGTCTGCATCGACAACGCCCTGCGCTACACCCGCGAACGCGCCACGGCCGTCACCTTGCAGCGCAGCCTGCTGCCACAGCGGCTACCCGAGCAGGCCGCGGTGGAGGTGGCCTCCCGCTACCGGCCAGCGGGCGCCCGGGCAGGCGTGGGCGGAGACTGGTTCGACGTGATCCCGCTGTCCGGCGCCAGGGTGGCGCTGGTGGTGGGCGACGTCGTGGGACACGGCCTCCACGCCTCCGCGACCATGGGACGGCTGCGGACCGCCGTACGCACTTTGGCCGACATCGATCTGCCCCCCGATGAACTGCTCACCCACCTCGACGACCTGGTGGCTCGCCTGGCCACCGAAGCGGAAGGCACGGAGCCCAACGCCGGGGCCGGCGAAACCACGGGTGACGTCGGAGCGACATGTCTCTACGCCGTGTACGACCCCGTCTCCCGCCGCTGCACCCTCGCCCGCGCCGGGCACCCGCTGCCAGCCGTAGTAAGCCCGGACGGCACCGTCGAACTCCTCGACCTTCCGGCGGGACCGCCACTGGGCCTGGGCGGACTCCCCTTCGAGTCGGTCGAGATCGAGCTGCAGGAAGGCAGCCTGCTCGCTCTCTACACCGACGGCCTGGTCGAATCCCGGGACGACGACATCGACGTCGGCCTCTCCCGGTTGTGTCTGGCTCTCGCGGCTCCCGCCGCATCCCTGGACGCCCTGTGCGACACCGTACTGGGAGCCGTACTCCCCCAACGGCCCACCGACGACGTCGCCCTGCTCATCGCCCGCCCCCGGGCACTCGACGCCGACCGCGTCGCCGCCTGGGACGTCCCCGCCGCCCCTTCCGCCGTCGCCGAGGCCCGCAAGAACGCGGTCGGACAGCTGGCCTCCTGGGGTCTGTCCGACGCCGTCTTCGCCACGGAACTGGTCGTCAGCGAACTGGTCACCAACGCCATCCGACACGCCACGCCGCCCATCCAACTACGCCTCATCCACGACACGAGCCTCATCTGCGAGGTTTCGGATGCCAGCAACACGGCCCCCCACATGCGCCGAGCCCGCGCCTACGACGAAGGAGGCCGCGGCCTGCTCCTGGTCGCCCAACTGACCCAACGCTGGGGGACCCGCCCCACCCCCACGGGCAAGACGATCTGGGCGGAACAGATCATCGATCCTGTCCAGCCGCCCTCTGCCACCTGAATCCCTGCCAGTCGCTGCGCGGGCCGCCGGTGGCGCCGGGCGTTGCGCCACCTGATGCGCGGCGAAGCGAGTCGTCGCTGCCACGACAGCGACAGCGACCTCTTCCAGGACACGCTACGACAGCGCGCTGTCCTGAGTTGGACCTCGACGCCCTGGCTCGATCGGCCGATGTGCGCGGATCCGAACTGCTGAGCCTGCTCCGGGATGGCGGGCCGAGCCCGTCCCTGCTGCGGCGGCTCGCGCCCGCCCTCGGGCTGCACACGCCAGACCTCTTCGTAATCGCAGGTGTAGAAGTAACCGATGATCTCGCTCCCGTTGACTCCAAGGCTGGCTCGTGGGTGCCTTATCTCATCCGGAACGCCGTTGCCCTGTCGCAGGAGCAGCGGAACATCTTGCGAGGATTCGCGGCGTCGCTGCCGCAGGAGGTGCATGCGCAGCCCGTTCCGAGAGCCCGCTTCTGAGCAGTACCCGGATGGTCCCGGCGCTGTGGTCATGGGCCTGGCACGAAACCGCAACCTCGGCTGGGCAGCAGTAGCCCAGACGCTCCTGCTAGTCACGGGCCGCTACTGGTCTGCTGCCACCTACGGAGGGGTGGGGCATGGCACCACTGCGCTGACCCCGGAGTTGCTCGCCGACTTCTGCGCCGTTCTCGATATTCCTTCCGATGTTCTGGCGGCGGTGACCGGCGTCGCACTGCCGGGCGCCTCGTCAGAGGCGAAGCCGACCGCTGTTGGCGTGGCCGAACTCATCTGGGACGTTCGCCGTCTGACCCAGAGCCAGCTTCAGGAGGTCGGGAAACTCGCGGTATCCCTGCAACAGTAGCTCCCGAGATGAGTGGATCAGGCAGAGTCAGGCGGCGCTGGACCCGTCTCCACGAGGCAGCCGTCGACCAAGTCTGGGCGGTACTGGATCGCCGACTTCGCCCGCGCCCGGTTCACTTCATGTGCGCCCACAACTCCCCCATGCCCCAAGCAGGCTGCACCACTTGGCCGGGTGTGGCGGTGACAGGAACCACACAGGACCCCTTGTCGACCATGACGAGCGCCCAGATAAGGTGAGCCTTGCCTAATGGCCAAAGAGTGGTGTCCCAAAGGAGTTCTGTCATGTTCCCTCGGCGTCGCGGCCCGTCCGCCCTCGCTTTCGCCGTCGCCGCGGCGCTGATCCTCGGGGCGTGTGGCAGTTCCGCCGACGACGGCAAGGACACGGAATCGGGGGGCGGTGACAAGAAGGCCGTGGCGCAGGGCGGTGAGGACTTCGGGTCCGCCGCGCAGAAGACCGCGGCGATGGGCACGGACGCCAAGCCGGGCCAGTGGCCGCGCACCGTACGGCACGCGATGGGCAAGACCGTGATCGAGGCCCAGCCCAAGCGCGTGGTGGTCCTGGACGTCGGCGAGCTGGACAACGTGGTGTCGCTGGGCGTCGAACCGGTCGGGATCGCCCCCACCGAGGGCTCCCCCGAGCTGCCGTCGTACCTGAAGAAGGACGCCGGCACGCCGAAGAACATCGGCACCATCAACAACCTCAACCTCGAAGCGATCGCCGGTCTCAAGCCGGACCTCATCCTGGGCAGCCAGCTGCGCGCCGCGGACAAGTACGACGAGTTGTCGAAGATCGCCCCGACCGTCTTCTCCATCCGGCCCGGCTTCACGTGGAAGGAGAACTACCTCCTCAACGCGTCGGCCCTCGACAAGACGGCAGAGGCCAAGTCGAAGCTCGCCGCGTACGACGTCAAGGTCAAGGCACTCGGCACCGAAGTCGGCGCCGACAAGCCGACGGTCTCGATGGTGCGGTATCTGCCCAACGGCCTGATCCGCCTCTACGCGAACGCCTCGTTCATCGGCACCATCCTCAAGGACGCCGGCATTCCCCGCCCGAAGAACCAGGACATCGAGGACCTGGCCGCCGAGGTCAGCGCCGAGAACATCGACCAGGCGGACGCCGACTACATCTTCACCGGCGTCTACGGCGACGCGAAGGCCACGGACAAGTCCCGTGCGCAGGGCAACCCGCTGTGGAAGAACCTCAAGGCGGTCAAGGCCGGGCACGCCTATGACGTACCGGACGAGACCTGGTACCTCGGGCTCGGTGTCACCGCGGCCGAGCAGGTCGTCGCGGACCTGGACAAGTACCTGACCAAGTAGGCGACGGGGGCTCGGCCCCGGCGTGGTGGCTCGTCCGTCCGTTTTGCATCACATGAAGAGGTAGCGCATGTCCCATGCCATCCGGCGCCGACTCGTCCGGCTGGCCGCGGGCGTGCTCCTGCTGCTTCTCGCCGTCCTGCTCAGTCTCGCGGTCGGCAGCCGCCAGATCGCCCCCACCGAGGTGTTCGACGCCCTGCTGCACGGTGGGACCAGCGACAACGCCCAAGTCGTGCGGGCCCTGCGGGTGCCCCGCACGCTCATCGGTGCGATGGTCGGCCTCGCCCTGGCGGTCGCCGGCGTGGTCATGCAGGGCCTCACCCGCAATCCGATCGCCGAGCCCGGCGTCCTCGGCGTCAGCCAGGGCGCCTCGCTCGGCGTGGTCTGCGCGATCGCGTTCTTCGGGGTGCACACGCTCAACGGATACGTCTGGTTCGCCTTCGTCGGAGCAGGGCTCGCGGCGGTGGCCGCGTACGCGGTCGCCAGCGGAGGACGCGGCGGCGCCTCCCCGGTGAAACTGGCCCTGGCCGGTGCCGCGATGAACGCCTTCCTCGCCTCGGTGGTGTCCGGAATCGTCACTACCGATGCCGAGGTCCTGGACGAGTTCCGCTTCTGGGACGTCGGCTCTGTCAGCGGACGGGACGGCTCTGTCGTCACGCATACGTGGCCGTTCCTGGTCGCGGGACTGCTGCTGGTCGCCATCACGGTCCCCGGCCTGGACGCACTCGCGCTGGGTGACGACGTGGCCCGGGGACTCGGCCATCACGTCCTACGGGTGCGGATCCTGGGTGCTCTCGCCGCGACCGTGCTGACCGGTGCCGCGGTGGCCGCGGCCGGTCCCATCGCCTTCGTCGGGCTCGCCGTGCCGCACATCGCCCGAGCTCTGGTGGGCTCCGGTCATCGCTGGGTCCTGCCCATGGCCGCCGTACTGGGGCCCTCGGTGATCCTGGTCCCGGACGTGCTCGGGCGTGTCCTCTTCCCGCCCTCGGAGGTCCCGGTGGCCGTGATGACGGCCTTGTTGGGCGTGCCGTTCCTGGTCGCGCTGGTACGGCGGAAGGCGACGGTGGCGGTATGACGCAACTCGACCGGACCGACACGGCGACGGCCCGCCCCGTCGGCTACTCCGTCGTCCGCGCGCGCGACAACAGCTTCCTGTTGCACCGCAGGGCCGTCGTGATCGCCGCCGTCCTCACGGTCGCGCTGGCAGTGACCGTCGTCGCCTCGCTCTGCATCGGCGAATCCATCGTCTCCCCCACCGAGGTCGTCCGCGTACTCCTTGGGAAGCCGAGCCCCGACGAGCTGGTCGTCGGCACGCTGCGCCTGCCCCGCCTGGTGACGGGTCTGCTGGTCGGCGCCGCCTTCGGGATCGCGGGGGCGCTGGTCCAGACCGTCGCCCGTAACTCCTTGGCGAGTCCGGACGTCATCGGCGTCACGCACGGCGCCGGCGCGGCGACCGTGACCGCGATGACCTTCGGCGTCACGTCCCCCGCCACCCTGCCGTACGTCGCGATCGTCGGCGGGCTGTCCGCCGCCGTGCTCGTCTACGCCTTCGCCTGGCGCAAGGGCCTGCACGCCACGCGGTTCGTGCTCGTCGGGATCGGTGTCTCGATCGCGCTGGGCTCACTGACCCGGCTGTTCCTGACCAAGGGCGACTATCTGATGGCCCAACAGGCCAAGGTGTGGCTCACCGGCTCACTCAACGGACGCGGTTACGACCAAGCGGCGCCACTCGCCCTGACCATGCTCGTCCTGCTTCCGCCGCTGCTGTGGGCTGCCCGGGCCCAGCGGACGGTGTCCCTGGACGACGACACTGCCACCGCCTTGGGCGTTCCGCTGGGTCGCGTACGGCTGGGTCTGACCGCCCTCGGCGTGGTGCTGGCATCCGTTGCGACGGGGGCGGCGGGGCCCGTCGACTTCGTTGCGCTGCTGGCGCCCCAGATCGCCCGTCGCCTCACCCGCACCGCGCAGATCCCACTGCTCTGCTCGGCGTTGACGGGTGCCCTGATCGTGACCACGGCGGATCTGCTGGCCCGGCGCATGCTCTCCCCCACCGAACTGCCGGTCGGCGTGCTGACCGCGGCGGTCGGCGCGCCGTATCTGATGTGGCTGATCGCTCGCACGCGGAGCCGCGGCGGGGCCACCGCCTGAGCTGTCCCGTCTCTTCCCGATACGTCCGTTGCCTGGGTGCCTGGTCGGCTGTTGCCTTGCCCCTCGCCCAACTGGGCCTGCCCCCCAGGCCTTGAGACCACTTGAGCGGCTCCGGCCGGGCGTGGCGCCGGCGGGGCTGCGGACGTCCATCCGGCGCAAACCTGGCGCATTCTGCACGGATGGGCTTTCCGGTGCAGGCGTCGGTGCGGCGGGCCGCCGAGCGTGACGAGGAGGTCATGGTCACGTGGATCAAGGAGACATGGCCGCGCGCGGAAAGGCGGTGAGGGACCAGGACGTCTGGCTGTGTCTCGCGGACGAGGCAGGGCAGCCGTTGCGTCCGCCGAAGGCGTGCGCCTGGTCCCACCGTGGCCGTCCGCCCCTGGTCACGGTCCGCGCGGCAGGCTCGGGCCGCGGTTCCATGGCGGGCCTGGTCTGCCGCAAGGCCGGTCAGCGCACCCGGCTGGTCCTTCGGGATGCTGGTCCACCCCGGCCGCAAAGGCGCGAAGAAGGGCTTCCGGGAGAGGGACTTCGCCTCGTTGCTGGCGCCGCCCACCAGCAGCTCGGCGGCAACATCGAGCTGGCATCCCGCTGCGGGTGTCGCACAACGTGGTGCGTCGAAACCGGCCGGGCAGGGTCAACCGGGCGCAGGTGCGGTGGCGCTGTGCTCTGTGGGCACCGACAAGCTGACCCAGTAGCTGTTGACCGCGGCGTGGCCCTGGGCTTGGACGGCGGTGTTACCCGAGGTGCCGCTTGTGGAGAACAGCACGCAGTCGACATCCAGCTTCTCGTATTCTGCGAACAACTCCGGGCCCGCTGCCTGGACGATGTGGCAGTCGGGGTGCGGCGGGGGGGGGAGCCGCGAAGAAGATGACGGGGGCAGGACATCGACCTCCGTACCATTCCCGTCCCCGACGGCCCCACCGGCCGGGGTCGCCGATCCCGCCTTCGCTCGCGCGGACGACGAAACGCAGCCGGCCCCCGGCGAGTGGAGCGCGGACCGGACGGCGCCGGGGAGCGGATACCGACGCCGAAGCTGGGATCCGCAGCCAAGGTCACGTCCCTGCTCGCCCTCGAAGGGTATGGCGTTCATGGGACCCGCGACGACGATCGAAGCTCGCTTTCGGACCGTCAGGCGTTGAGTGCGTCGATCAGGGCCTTGACGACGTCCTCCGTCGTGGCCGTGCCGCCGACGTCGCGGGTGAGGATGCCCGCGGCGGTCGTGGCCTCGATCGCCTTGTTCAGGCGGGCGGCCTGGTCGGGCAGACCGAAGTGGTCCAGCATCAGGGCTGCGCTGCCGACCGCGCCGACCGGGTTGGCCAGCCCCTGGCCCGCGATGTCCGGCGCGGAGCCGTGCACCGGCTCGAACATGCTGGGGAAGCGGCGCTCGGGGTTGAGGTTGGCACTGGCGGCCAGGCCCAGGCTGCCGGCCAGGGCGCTGCCGAGGTCGGAGAGGATGTCGGCGTTGAGGTTGGAGGCGACGACGACCGAGAGGTCCTCCGGCTTCAGCACGAACTTCGCCGACATCGCGTCCACGAGCACACTCTCCGTCTCGACGTCCGGGTAGTCGGCGGCGACGCGCTTGAAGACGTCGTCCCACAGGACCATGCCGTACTGCTGGGCGTTGCTCTTGGTGACGGAGGAGACCTTCTTGTGGGCCCGGGTACGGGCCAGGTCGAAGGCGAACCGCATGATGCGTTCGCAGCCGACCTCGGTGAACAGGGCCGACTGGACGGCGACTTCACCGCCGTGTCCGCGGGCGGAGAGGTTGCGGCCGCCGAGGCCCGCGTACTCGCCCTCGCTGTTCTCACGGACGACGACCCAGTCCAGCTCCGTGTTGTCGGCCTTGCGCAGGGGGCTCTGGACGCCGGGCAGGAAGTGCACAGGGCGGACGTTGGCCCACTGGTCGAAGTTCTGGCAGATCTTCAGACGCAGGCCCCACAGGCTGACGTGGTCGGGGACGGTGGGCCAGCCGACCGCGCCGAAATAGATCGCATCGAAACCCTTGAGCTGTTCCAGGCCGTCGTCGTCCATCATCTTGCCGGTGCGCTCGTAGAACTCGCAGCCCCAGGGGAACTCCTCCCAGACGAAGGCGAACGGGGCCCCGGAGCTCTTGGAGGTCTCGGCCAGGGCGTCCAGCACGGCTCGCCCGGCGGCGACGACCTCCTTGCCCACCCCGTCGGCGGGGATGGCGGCGATGCGGAACGTGCGGGGTGCGGCTGTCATGGGTGCCTCCGGCTCGCTGTCGTGCGGTCGGATTCGAGTCAACAACCGACGTCACGGCACGTCCAAGACCTGCTGTCGATACGGCGTATAGGCGTGGCCGATCGGTCCTGCGTCAGGCGTCGTGTGCCCGCCGTCGCGCCAGCGACCTCGTGAGAGCGAGGAACGCCCGCGCGGCCGGTGTGAGGTGGGCGGGCAGGCTGACCATCGCCACGTGGAGGTGGGCGGTCGGCTCGATGGGCGCGACCACCGCGCCGCAGCGGCGGGCCAGCCGGGTCCAGGAGGAGGGCAGCACAGCGACGCCGACCCCGGTGAGGACCAGCGGCAGGATCGACGTGCGGTGGTCGACGACCGTCACGATCTCCGTGCCGGTGCCGCCCGCGGTGATGTCGTCGACGATGTCGCGCATCAGGCTGCCGGTTCGGGAGGCGATGAGCTTCTGGCCGGCGAGGTCCTCGGGGCGGATCGTGACGTCGTCCTCGATCGCCCCGCCGGGTGCGGCGACGACCACGAAGGGCTGGTCCTCGACGTGCAGGACGTCGAGCCCGGACGGGTGCACGGGGGCGGCGCTGCCCAGCAGGCCCAGTTCGCAGGCGCCGCTGCGGACCAGGGATATGACCTCGTCCGGGGTGAAGGCGGCCTGGGTGCTCACCGTCACCGACTCGTGCACCTCGGCGAAGTGGTGGACGAGGGTGGAGAGCGGTTCGATTCCGGGCGAGGGCATGGTGGCGACCTCGACGGTGCCGCCGTGCAGCCCGGCGAGCGCGGCCGCGGTGTCCCGTACGGCTGTCAGGTCCCGCAGCACGCGACGGCTCGGCTCCAGCAGTTCCGCACCGGCCTCGCTCAGTACGACGCCCCGCCCCACCCGGTGGAAGAGGGACACCCCGAGATCGGCCTCCAGGTTCGCCATCGCCTGGGACAGCGACGGCTGGGCCACGTGGAGGGCGGCGGCGGCCTTGCTGAAACCGCCGTGTTCGACGATGGCGAGGAAGTACTCCAACTGCCGGGCGTCCACGGCGTCTCTCCGCTCTGTGCTGGTACGACAGGCGGAGCGAGCCTACCTGTCGGTTTCCGTTCCTCCGCGTCCGATCCAGCGGTCGGCGAGGGTCCGCCCGCACTGCGCGAGCAGGTGCGCGGACAGGGCGCTGTCCCTCGCGCAGTCCCGGTCGGTCAGGTCCGTCAGGGCCTGGACGGTGCGAAAGCAGGCAGCGGTGCTGTAGGCGGGAAGAGTGCAGCGACCTGCCACCGCGTGCACCGGCACGCCCAGTCGGCGGACCCGCCGGGCGAGCGCGACCGGCAACTTGCCCGACAAGGACTGCTCGTCGAGGCTGCCTTCGCCGGTGACGACGAAGTCGCTCCGGGCCGGCAGTTCGTCGGCACCGAGCAGGCTGAGGAAGTACTCGGCCCCCGAGCACACCCGGCCGCCCAGCAGCATCCCGGCGTACCCCAGCCCACCGGCCGCCCCGGCACCGGGGGCATCGGCAAGACCCGCTGCCTCCGGGACGCCCGCCGCCTCCCGCCGCCGTACGAAACCGGCGAGCGCGCCGTCCAGTTCCCGTACGTCGTTCGCGCTCGCCCCCTTCTGGGGACCGTAGACGGCGGCCGTGCCAGCCGTCCCGAGCAGCGGGTTGTCCACGTGGGTGGCGAGGACGAGGTCGACTCCCGCCAAGGCCGCGCGGGCCTCGGCGAGGTCGACCGTGCGGAGAGCGGCGAGTCCTGCGCCGCCCGGGCCGATCGGCGTGCCGTCCTCCTCGGCCGGCGTCGCACCGAGGGACTGCAGCAGGCCCGCGCCGCCGTCGGTGGTGGCGACCCGCCGAGCGCGAGGACGATCGTGTCCGCCCCGTACTGGAGGGCCTGCCCGATGCCCCGGCTCGTGGCCGTGAGCGGGATCTTGCGGCCGCCCGGCAGCATGCCGAGTCCGCGGATGGCCGCCGCCTCGATGAGCACGGTACGGCCGTGCACCGCGACCTCGGCCGTGACAGGGCCGACCGGTCGGCCCTGTCACCGTGACCTTCTCAGCGCTGAACCGGCCCGTGCAGGCAGCGGCCACGCTCCCCTCTCCCCCGTCCGCGAGCGCGAGTCGGTCGACCTGGATCCGGGGAACGACCTCCAGTAGGCCGCGTTCAAGTGCGCGGGCGGCCTCGTCGGCGCTGAGGGAGCCCTTGAACTTGTCCGGGGCTATCAGTACGGACACCATCAGGTTGTCGCCTCGGCGGCCTGCGGGGCGGGGGGCGCGGCGACCGGCCGGACGTTTTCGGCCTCGGCCTCGGTTGTCAGCAGCGGCTCGCCCGCCTTGCCCGCCAGCACCGCCCGGGCCCGCTCCAGGTCCAGGCCGTTCTCCCACTTGGCGACGAACAGAGTGGCGACGGCGTTGCCGAAGAAGTTCACCAGGGCCCGGCACTCCGACATGAACTTGTCGATGCCGAAGATGAGCATGATGCCCGCCGCCGGAACGGAGCCGACCGTCGACAGCGTCGCGGTGAGCGCGATGAACCCGCCGCCCGCGACGCCCGCGGCTCCCTTGGAGGTCAGCAACATGACGGCCAGGAGCCCGAGTTGCTGGCCGACGGAGAGGGAGGTGTCGGTGGCCTGGGCTATGTAGAGGGTGGCCAGCGAGAGGTAGATCGCCGCGCCGTCGAGGTTGAAGCTGTAGCCGGTCGGTACGACCAGGCCGACCGTGGACCGCTCCGCGCCCATGAACTGCAGCTTGCGTATCAGTCCGGGAAGGGCGGGCTCGGCGGTCGAGGTGCCGAGGATCAGCCAGAACTCCTCCTTGAAGTAGCGGAAGAGCTGGAAGATGTTCAGCCGCATGTACAGGGCGAGCACTCCACCGAGCACGACCACGACGAACAGGGCGGAGGTGACGTAGAAGAGGACGATCAGCGAGCCGAGGCTGGTCAGGGTGGACAGGCCGAACTTCCCGATGGCGTACGACATCGCGCCGAAGGCGCCCAGCGGGGCGGCCTTCATGACGAACGACAGAACCTTGAAGACGACCTCGGTCAGCCGCCCCACGGCCGCGATGATCGGCTCGCCCGTCTTCCCCACCATCTTGATCGCGATGCCGAAGACGACGGCCAGGAAGATGACCTGCAGGATGTTCCCTTCCACGAACGGGCCGAAGAAACTGTTCGGCACGATGTTGGTGAGGAACTCCCACCAGTGCTGGTGCTCCCCCTGCGAGACGTACTGGCTCGCGTCGCCCGACGTCCTCAGCGTCGACGGATCGGCGTGCACGCCGTCGCCGAGCCGGAAGACGTTGATCGCCACCAGACCCGTCAGCAGCGCGACGATCGTGCCGACCTGGAAGTAGGTCAGCGCCTTGATCCCGGTGCGGCCGACCTTCTTCAGGTCCGCGACGCCGGCGATGCCACCGATGATCGTCAGGAAGACGATCGGGCCGATCAGCATCTTCATCGCGGTAATGAACGTCGTACCGATCGGCTCCATGTCGGTGGCCAGATCCGGCCACCGCCAGCCCAGCGCGATACCGATCACGATCGCCACCAGAACCTGGACGTACAACTGCCGATACCACGGCTTCGCCGCGATACGCGCGGCTTGCTCGGCTCGTCCGTTGCCCGGGGTACGCGTCATTGCAGCCTCCCTGATCGCGCGACACCGAGGCCGATCGGTACGCGCCGACTTTCGCCACAGTGAACCGGGCCCCCGGTGACGGGTCCACGACCAAAAATCGATGCCCCGTATAGGCCGGGCCTATCAGTACCGGCACAGGGCGAGCTGCTCCACTCACCCAGCGCCCTGGTGCCGCGCCGAGCGGAGGATCCGCGCCCGGCCGTATGGGACGGGGCGCTCGCCAGGCCCGGGTGAACGGGGTTTCGTACCGTGGATGCCGGCCCTGGGCGGACCCTCACATGCGCACGGCGAGGAGCCGCGTGAGGGTCGGTGGCTGGTGGGGCTGCCTGGTCGGCGGCGTCGTGCTGCTCGCCGTGTTCGCCCGGTGGCAGACCCGCTCCACCCACCCCCTGCTCCACCCGCGCGGGCCTTCACGGCTTCGGCGGCACCGCTCGGCGAGGTGGGCGCGGAAAGTGGGCCTCCCGCCACTCGGTTCGCATCGCGATCCCGAGCCGGCAGGAGACCCTCCGTCAAGCCGTTCAGTTGATGCGGACGATCTTCCAGAACTGGTCGTCGATGTTCAGGTCGTTCCACTGCACGAGTGCCGCGCCGTTGGTGGTGGAGGACTGGGCGACGGCGGCGTTGAGGCCGCTGCCCACGTTCTTGAGTTCGTAGGAGCCGTTGCCCGCGTCGGTGAGGGTCCACTTCTGTGAGTTCGCGGTGGACGGCGTGTTCTGGACGACGGCGGCTCCGGCAGTGGTGGAGCCGCTACGGATGTCCAGGTTCAGGTTGCTGTTGACGTTCCTGATGGTCCAGGCTCCGCCGGCGGCGGACTGGAAGGTGAACAGCTGGCAGAAGCAGGCCGAGTTCTGCCACTGCTGGGTGGCCGTACCGGTGGCGGTCGAGCCCTGCGGGATGTCCAGGTACTTCCCGCTGTTCTTGTTGACGAGGACGTACTGTCCGGTGCCCAGCGGCGGCGGAGCGGTCTGGGTGACGTTCCAGCGCTGGCAGGCGCAACTGGTGCCGCTCCACTGGCCGGCGGCAGTCCCGGTGGCCGTGGAGGCGTTCGGAATCTCCAGGTACTTGCCGGTCACACGGTTGGTGAGGCTGTACCCGCCGGCCGGGTTCGGGGCGACGGCCCACTCGTGGTCCAGGGTGCCGTTGTCGTCCCACTGGAGGATCTTGGCTCCGTCGGCGGTGGACTGGTTCTCCACGCCGAGGACCTTGCCTGTGGCGACGTTGAGGATCTTGAAGTAGCCGGAGGACTGCTGCACGAAGCGCCACCGCTGGTCGGTGGCGTTGTCGGCGTTCTGCTGGGTGGCGTAGGTGCCGTTGGTGGCGGAGCCGCCCGCGATGCTCAGCATGAGGTTGCTGCCCGCGTTCGACACGGTGTAGGTGGCACCGTCCGAGATGCCGCCGCCCAGGTCGATGGTGCTGTAGGTGACGGGGTTGGAGAGGTTGCTGCCTCCGTTGCCGCCGCTGAGCACGAGCAGGCTGTGGCCGTCAGGCAGGGGCACCATGCCGCGGCTGTAGCCGCCGGCGACGTTGGAGCTGATGCGCGTCCAGGTGTTCGCGGCGCCGTTCTGGGTGTTGAGGAACAGGTCGCTGGTGCTGTAGGCGCTGACGACAAGTGTGCCGTTCGGACCGCCGGTGGGCAGCCATGTGATGTACGGCGTGCTGGTGGGGACCACGCCGTCCGTCGACCGCAGGGGGATGCCCGTGACGGAGTTGAAGGCCTCCGGGTCGGCGGAGATCTTGTAGTAGACGGCGAAGTTGCCCGAGGGCGAGCCGCCGTACTCGTACGTCATGACGTAGTTGCCGTTGGGCAGCTTCGCGACGGTGGGCATGCCCGGGCGCTGGCTGTAGGTGGGCATCGCCACGTCGTCGACGACCGGACCCCAGGTGTGGAGGTCCGTGGTGACCTGGTGCACGACCTTCTGGCCGTGGTCGGGGTCACGCTGGTCGGAGTAGTAGACGATCAGCTTGCCGTTGGCGTAGAGGAAGAACGGCTCCCAGACGGGAGTGTTGCCGTTCGTGTCGAACGCCGGGCCGCCGGTGGCGATGTTGCTGACGAAGGTCCAGCTCTGACCGCGGTCGGTGCTGGCGTAGACATCGATCTTGATGGCCGAGCGGTCGGCGGGGACCGAAGCTCCGGCGGCCAGGATGGTGCCGGCCGGGAAGTTGCCCACCGCCGTGGGCAGTTCGAACAGCTCGGGCTCCCAGCGCATGCCCCAGCCGTTCTGCGTGTCGGCGACCTCGGAGATCTTCGACCAGGAGTTTCCGTTGTCCGTACTGCGGTAGATCGGGAGGACCGGAGTGCCGGAGGTGTACTGCTCGAACGTCGCGAGGATGGTGCCGTTGGCGGAACCGTTGTGCTGCATCCGCATCGCCCGCGGGTAGAGCGACCCGGGCGAGGGCGCACCCGACGGCGGGGTGTACATCGTCTGCGAGGGACGAGCCAGGGCGTCCGCCCGGCCGGCGGGTATGACCATGGCCATCACCGCGACGAGCAGGATGAAGGCCAGGGACAAGAAGGAGACGGGACGGGAACGCGGAGCGGCGCCGGGTCTGGCGCCTGTCTGCGCAGGGGACATTGCGGCTCCCAGGGGAAGGTGTGCTTCCGGTGTCCGCCGGCTCGGAACGGCTCGGAGTGACGCGGCGGAGTTCGTTGGCGCGTCGCCCGGGGGACAGCCGGGCGACGCTGCCGGGCGCGGCTCGCGAGCGCGGGGGCGCGGCGCGACAGGCGCGGAATGGCGGAGGTGGGGTGCCCCGGCGTGTGGGGTGTGCCGGAGCAGTGGCACGGGGGGGGGCGGGTCAGAGGGAGGGCGGAGGTGCGGTGGAACCGCGGACGATCAGTTCGACGGGTGGGTCGTTCGCCGGCGGCAGTTCGGTGTCGGGCTTCTCCATGGCGTGGAGGAGAAGCCTGATTCCTTCGCTCGACGCCGCCTCGAAGGGCTGACGGACGGTGGTCAGAGGCGGGGAGACGTAGGCGAAAACGGGGTTGCCGTCGAAACCGACGACACTGACGTCTTCCGGAACACGACGACCGCTTTCCCGCAGGCCGTGGATCAGTCCGATGGCCATCTCGTCTCCGGCGGCGAACACCGCGGTCACCAAGCGGTCCGAGGCCAGCCCGAGGCCCGCGGCATACCCGGAGGCCGCCGACCAGTCGCCGTTCAGCACCGGCGGTTCATGGGCGCCCCGGGCCGCCAGCGCCGCCTGCCATCCCTCTATGCGGTCCTTGGTGGCATACCACCGGCGCGGACCGGCGAGGTGATGGACGGTCGCGTGTCCCAGGTCCAGCAGGTGTTCGGTGGCCGCGCGAGCCAGTTGATGGGCGCCCACGCCGACGGTCAGTGTCCGGGCGGCGGTGAAGGCGGGTGGCGCTCCGACGAAGAGGACCGGCACGTCGACGCCGAGCGGGACTTCACCCTCGACGATGGGTACGGAGACGACGATGCCGTCCACGCCCTGCTCCAGGAGTGATTCCAGCGCGCCGGCGATGCTGTGCGGGTCGCCGTCCGGGGTGTTGACCACGCGCAGCGCGTAACCGGCGTCCCGTACGGCCTGTTCGATGCCCACGAGCAGGGAGGCGGTTCCGTACCCGGCTGTTGCCAGAGCGACCACGCCGATGGACCGGGTGCGGCCGGAGGCCAGTGCCCTGGCGGCGTGGTTCAGCCGGTAGCCGAGTTCCTCGGCGGCCGCCAGAACGCGTCGGCGGGACTCGTCGGAGACGTACGGCTCGTTGTTGAGGACCCGGGAGACCGTCTTGCGTGAGACGCCGGCCAGCCTGGCCACGTCCTCACTACGCGGCGCGGAGGAGCCCGCACCGCGCTCC
Organism: Streptomyces violaceoruber; assembly: GCA_000720805.1. GTDB lineage: Bacteria > Actinomycetota > Actinomycetes > Streptomycetales > Streptomycetaceae > Streptomyces > Streptomyces cellulosae_A. Next base: position 2,310 of record JODI01000029.1, on the reverse strand, counting down.
AGCCCTGTTGTCATGAAGTCTCCCCATGGCCGTGCGTTCTCCATCGAACGAGGTCATTTACATGACCGCGCGGTCTGACCGCGCGGTCAATGTGTACGCACCCACCGAGCGCGCGTCAAGGGTTCGCGCAATGCCACTTGCCGCCGGCGCGACGGACGCCGAGACCCGCGGCCTGGCGGAGCGAGGTGCAGGAGGCTCCCGAGGAAGGCGGGCCCGGCATGCATTCCTGCAGCTCAAGCGCCACTTAGTGGGACCGTGACGATTCGATGGCCGGCCATGTCAGCCCTCTCCGTCCGGCCCAACTGCCGACAATCGGGACTTCTGGCCGGACCTGGTCCGTCATGGATTCCCGGACGGAAAGTCTTGACAGCGAGTCCACGGAGCGTTCACGCTTCCTGGCGTCCGACGATCGCGTTTGTTTGGTCGTGTTGGATTCTGGTCCTCGACCGACCCTCACGTGGTCCCTCGACGACCCACTCTCCGTCATACCCCCGTCCGGCTGACGTGCCATACCTGGGCACCGCCAGCCCAGTAGGAGCCGAAATGCACCGTTCCTCCCCCGGTCAGTCCATGCCTGGAACCAGCCGCCGCACCGTGCTCCGCGGACTCGGCGGAGCCGCGGTACTGGGTGCCGGCATCCCCCTGCTGAGCGCCTGCGCCGGCAGTTCCGCCTCGTCGGAAACCAAGACCGTCACCGTAGGCTCCAACGCGTCCGACGCTGTCCCGAAGAAGGCGTACGGCGACGTCTACGCGGCCTTCACGAAGCAGTCCGGGATCCAGGTCGCCATCAACACCAAGGACCACAACACCTTCCAGGAGCAGATCAACTCCTACCTCCAGGGCACCCCGGACGACGTGTTCCAGTGGTTCGCCGGCTACCGGATGCAGTTCTTCGCGGCCAAGGGTCTGGCCACCCCGATCGACGACGCGTGGAAGACGATCGGCGCCAACTTCCCGTCGGCGATGCACGATCTGAGCAAGGGTCAGGACGGCAAGTACTACCTGGTGCCCCTGACCACGTCGCCGTGGGCGGTCTTCTACCGCAAGAGCGTCTTCGAGAAGTACGGCTACGAGGTCCCCACCACGTGGGACGCGTACGTCGCCCTGTGCAAGCAGATGAAGAAGGACGGCCTCGTCCCGATCGCGTACGGCGACAAGGACGCCTGGCCAGCGATGGGCTCCTTCGACCAGATCAACTTCCGCCTCAACGGCTACGACTTCCATGTCGAGCTGATGGCGGGCAAGGCTTCGTGGACCGATGCCAAGGTCCGCCAGGTCTTCGACACCTGGGCCGAGACCCTCCCCTACCACCAGGAGGGCGCGGTCGGTCGTACCTGGCAGGACGCCGCCCAGACGCTGGTGGCGAAGAAAGCCGGCATGTATATGCTCGGCATGTTCGTGGCCCAGCAGTTCACCAACAAGGCGGACCTGGACGACCTCGACTTCTTCGCCTTCCCCGAGATCGACCCGGCGTACGGGCAGGACACCGTCGAAGCGCCGACCGACGGCATCATGCTCAGCAAGAAGCCCAAGAATCACGCCGGTTCCGTCAAACTGCTCGAGTTCCTTGGCACCCCGCGGGCCGAGGAGACATACCTGAAGGCCGACCCGAGCCTCATCGCCGCCTCCTCGAAGGCCGACACCTCCGCCTACAGCGCCCTTCAGAAGAAGGCGTACGAAATGATCAGCGGCGCGAAGCACCTCACGCAGTTCATGGACCGTGACAGCCGGCCGGACTTCACCTCGACGGTGATGCAGCCCGCGCTGCAGAAGTTCGTCCGCGACCCCAAGGGGATCGACAGCCTGCTGTCCTCGATCGAGCGCCAGAAGAAGACGATCTTCGCGTCCGGCTGAGACCGCCCCCCCTTCTGAAGCGGATGAACACCGACACCATGAGCTCCGAAACGACCACGAAGATCCCGGAGGCGGCCGCCGTGCCGCCTCCGGGCCCCGCGCCTGAGAAGAAGCGGGTCCCGCAGGGCCACAGGCGCCTGCTGACCCGCCGTGACCGCATCACGCTCGGCCTGATGGCCGGCGTGCCCACCATCCTGCACGTGGCCCTCGTCTGGATCACCGCCGCCGCCTCGATTGCCCTGGCCTTCACCAGCTGGGACGGCATCGGCTTCGGCTCCATCAAGTGGGTGGGGCTGGACAACTTCCGGCAGTTGTTCAGCGACAACCCGCAGTTCTGGCCCGCCGTCGAACACAATGTCATCTGGTTCGTCGTTCTCATCCTGATCCCGACGCCGTTCGGCCTGTTCCTGGCCGTGCAGCTGGACAAGAAGATCCGTTTCTCCCGCGTCTACCAGA
>JODI01000028.1 GCA_000720805.1 Streptomyces violaceoruber | reverse complement strand
CAGCCGGCGCACCATCGCCGAGGAGATGAGGAGCCACGGACGCGCGGTGACCTTCACCGTCTTCGAAGACGCCGACCGGTGGGGACGCTACCTCGCCGAAGCCGGGCTGCCCGAGGTCGCGGCCGTGGACGTCGGCGGCCTGCGACAGCACGTCTTCGGCCGGGACTGGCGACGGCAGACAGTGGAACAGTGGGTGCAACACCGGGCTCGCACCGCGGTCACGCCCGTAGCGACATGGTCTGCAACCGCCTCCACGAGGGGCCCGGGCGACCAGCTGCCGCGCGCCGCGTTCGAGGAAGGCGTACTCGATGCGCTGCGCACCTGGCACACCCCGCGCGAATTCGCGACCAGCGTCCTGCTGCACTCCCATCTCGTGACGCCGGGCTCACCCGATCCGGCCGCGGACCTGCGCGGCGCCATCACCACTGCCCTCGACGCGATACAGGTCGACGCCACGGGCGTCAAAGCCCACGAGGCCCTCACCGCCGCCTACATCTCGGCCTCCCGCACCCACAAAGCCGCCGCCCGGCGACTGGGGGTGCCCTACGGCACCTACCGGCGCCACCTCGCCCTGGCCAAGGAACGCCTCATCGAACAACTGCTGCGTCAACCGGCCACGACCTCCCCACCGACCCCGCCACACTCGTCTCAGCAGGAGTGAGGCCACCGCGGTTCCGCGGGGCAACATCCTCGGAGAGGCCACGGCGACAGCGCAGGTAGCGCAGGAAGTGGGCGGCACATCACGGCAGGGCGAACCACCGAGGACTGGTCTTCACGGGTATGCGGGAGCCAGACGTGGCACCGGCGGTAGCGGCTCGTGGGTCGCGGAGACCTGGAACGCCTGGATCACCAGCGCGGCGAAGCGGCGGGAAGCCGTGACCCGGGCGGCCGTCGACGGTACGTGGATGCCCCGGTGGGCCATGAGCATGAGTATCAGGTCGTCCAGGACGAAGTCGGGGCGCAGGCGGCCGGCGTCCTTGGCGCGACGGGCCAGTTCGGCGATCGCGTTGATCGCGTACGCACGGTCCGCGGCGAAATCCACCGCGTCCGGGAAAGCCGACATGAAGGCTTCGGTGAAGCCCCGGTTGTGTGCGTGCAGTTCGCAGGTCCGCTCGACCACGCGGCGGAAGCCGCGCCACGGATCCGGATCCGCGAGCCCCTCGTCGACGATGGTGTGGCACACCCGCATCTGGTCCTGGAAAACCTCGGTGACCAGCGTCTGCTTGGTCGGGAAACGGCGGTACAGGGTGGCGGGGCCCACCCCGGCGTGCCGGGCGATCTCGCGCATCGGAACGTTCAGGCCCTCGGTGGCGAACAGCGCGCGGGCCGCGTCGATGATGCGTTCACGGTTGTCCCGGGCGTCGGAGCGCAGGGCGTGAGGCAAACGGTCGGTCACCGCTCTCACTTTAGCCAAACGGACGGTGGCGTCCGTTAGCGTCCGGTGGCAGGACACGCGTGGGGACCCTATCGGTCCCGGAACCAGGAGACGGCATTGAAGGCAGTCGCCATCCAGACGTTCAAAAGCCCCGGAGGTCTGGCGGTCATCGACCTCCCGGCCCCGATTCCCGCCGGTGGACAGGTGCTGATCGACACCGAGGCGATAGGTGTCGGTGGAGTCGACGCCGTGATCCGGCGTGACGGCGCTCTCGCCGCCGCCTACGGTTTCAAGGAAGGCCATGTCCTCGGCAGCGAGGTGGCCGGGACCGTGGCAGCGGTCGGCGACGGGGTCGACACGTCGTGGATCGGTCGGCGTGTATGGGCGTTCACCGGCCTGGGCGGCGGCTACGCGGAACAGGCCATCGCCCCGGTCGAGGAGGTCCTCCCCCTCCCCGCGAACCTGTCGCCCGCCGACGCGGTGACGCTCGGGAGCTCCGGAGTGGTGGCCCACTTCGGCCTCTCCCACGGCCGCTTCGCCCCTGGCGAGTCGGTGCTGGTGCGCGGCGCGGCCGGCGGCATCGGGATCATGACGGTCCAGCTCGCGGCGCGTGGTGGTGCAGGGGCGGTGGCGGTCACGACGTCGTCGGCCGAGCGTGGCGACCGCCTGCGCGAGCTCGGCGCGACTCATGTGCTGGACCGCTCCGGCGAGGGAGGCGAGGACGCACCCGCGGGCTACGACGTCATCATCGACATCGTCGCCGGTGCGGACCTGCCGTCGTTCTTCGACCGGCTCAATCCCAACGGCCGCATGGTGGCAGTCGGCATCGTCGCAGGCCGACCGCCGACGGACTTCGGCATGAGCATGATCGCCGCGTTCCGGAAGTCGCTGTCGTTCGCCACCTTCAGCGCCGACACCGTGCGCGAACCCGATCGACGTGCCGTGCGGACCGAGCAGTTCGCCGCCGCGAGTCGTGGCGGCGGACTGCGGACGGTGGTGCACGAGGTGCTGCCGCTGGAGCACGCCGCGCTGGCGCACCGGAAGATGGACGCCGGTGAGGTGTTCGGGAGGATCGTGCTGACGCCGTGACTCTGACAAGGTCGGGGCCATGAGACGTTTCCCCGCCACGGGACCGGTCACCTTGCTGGCCTGTGTGTTTCTGGCCGGCTGTGCGGCACAGGGCCCTCACCTCCCCGACTACGTCGTGCTGTCCGAACACGCGACCCATGGCGTGCGCTGGCAGTTGGACGCCTTCCTGAGCGATGAGGGGCTGTGTCTGACGGTGGACGGCCCCAGGGGGCCGGAAGTCAGCGGAGACCGGTCGTCCGGAGGCTGCGGCTTCGACAACAGCCCCTCGGGCGGCTACTGGTCAGGCGGACAGGAGCCCGGCGACGACAACGGCTTCGTCGTGTACGGACCGCTCCCGGACAATGCCACCGCGATCAGAGTGACAAGCCACACCGTGGTCAGGACGATCCCGTTCCCCCACGGCAGCGGCCTGCCGGCCGCCCGCTACTGGTTTGTCATCGAACCACCGGGATGGCCGAGCAAGGCCGACGGAACGGTCCTGAGCACGCCGCAACCGTTGGACGAGCAGGGCAAGAAGGTCGCCTTCCAGAAGTTCTGACCGGGTGCCGGCTCCTCTCCTCAGCCGCCCTCTCCTCAGCCGCCCTCTCCTCAGCCGCCGCTCCAGGGGTCCGCCCTGCGCGCCAGCTTCTTCGCACGGCGGCGTACGTCCGGTGGCAGGCGGTGGAGGACCGTGCGGGCCGCTCGGCGGATGTGCGGGGCCGATGTGGTGCGCAGGAGGATGCGGTGCGGGAGCGTGTCCCGGCCCGGCGGGCGGACGGAGAGGCGGAGTTGGTCGGCCGGGCCGCCCCAGGCCGGGATCACCAGGTGGGGCGGAGTACCGACGCTCACCGAGCCGAAGCCGAGACCGCCGGTGACACCCCCGCCGATCCCGATACCACCACCGATCCCGAATCCTGGGCCCCGGCCGGAACCGACACCTGTTCCGGCGCTGCCCGTCGCCGCGTCGCTCCGCGTCACCCGCGCCCTGCGGCCCACGCCGAGGAGTTGGGCGCTGGCCCACACCACGTGGGTGCCGGGTTCCATCGGCCGGCCGCCGGCCAGGGTGAGGGGGTCGATGGCCGTTTCGCCGGTGAGCACGACGCGGTGGCGGCCGCCGCCGAGCGGTTGTGTGCGCGGGGTCAGGTCGGCGTCCGGGTACCACCACAGGTCCTGGGCGGTGTCGTGGACGAGCAGTTCGCCGTGGGCGTGGCCGAGGGGGTGCGGGGCCTCCCAGCCCTCGGCGCCCTTGATGCCGGCCAGCAGGTCGGGGTCGAGGAGCATACGGCCGTAGCGTTCGACGAGGGCGAGGGGTTCACCGTCGGCGCGGCGCATGCCGATCGTGGTGGTGACGTGGAGCTTTCCGTCGCGCCAGCGGATGTCGTCGACGGTGACGTCGGGCTTGATGCCCTTGGTGCGGCGTGCGAGTTCGACGAGGGAGTCCAGGTGGCCCTCCTCCAGCAGGTGCGCCCGCAGCCTGGTGAGGGCGGGGAGGCCGTCGCGGACGCCGGGCGGGTAGGCCTCGACGGCCATGTGGCGTACGACGTCGAAGTAGCGCTCGAGGTTCTTGCCGCTGCGCTTGAGGACGCCGGGTTCGCCCACCGGGCGGAGGAGCTCGACGCGGTAGGAGCGGCGGAGCAAGTGGTCCTGAAGGGGGCCCGGTCGGGTGTCCTGCTTGATGGCCTCGACGACCGTGCGGAGGTGACCGTAGTAGTCCTCCGGGGTGGTGCCGCGGCTGCTGGTGTTGCCGCCGTCGTCCCGGCGTTTCCACACGTAGCAGGGGTGGTCGGCGAGGATCGAGACCGTCTTGGCGCGTAAGTAGGCGCGGACCATGAAGAGTTGGTCCTCCAGTCGCACCGGGCCCTCGGGGAACCTGAGGTCGTGGGCGAGCAGGAACTCCCTGCGGAACATCTTGTGCGGTGTGAGGCTCTCGATGAGGGGCGCGTCCTCCACCGTGCAGCGCTCCACGGTGCGTTTGAAGACGTTGCTGGGGCCCTGCATGGTGCCGACGACCTTGCCCAGGACGATGTCGGAGCCGTTGCGGGTGGCCAGTCCGTGCAGGTGTTCGAGGGCCGCCGGGGTCAACTCGTCGTCCTGGTCGACGAATTGGACGTACTCGCCACGGGCCTCCCGGACGCCGACGTTGCGGGGTTTGCCGGGCCAGCCGGAGTTCTCCTGGTGGATCACGCGCACATGAGCGTGCCTGCCTGCCAGCTCGTCCAGGCGCTGCGCGGAGTCGTCGGTCGAGCCGTCGTCGACGTAGATGACTTCGTACGCGTCCTCACCCAGGGTCTGGTGCAAGAGTGACGGCGCACACATGTCGATGTACCGGCCCGCGTTGTAGACGGGCACCACGATGCTGACCTTGAGCATGAACGCTCCCCCCAACGGAGACGATGCGTCTCCTTGTTGTTCTTTGGACGTTCAGGCTCTTGCAAAGGTTGTCTCATGCGAAACATTTCAGGCGACTGACTTCGAATATGACCTGATCGCCTCATACAGGGCCTGCCAAGGGTTTCCCCCGGGCCCCATGCAGAGGTGGGCTCCTCCCGGCAGGAGGAGCCCACTTCATGGGATGTGCGAGGGGCTATTCCGTGCGCAGGCCCGCCGGGCGCATCATGCGCAGCAGCGGCGGCAGGCTGAGCAGCGTGACCACGCCGACCACGGCCGCGCCCACGCCGGTCATGGTGAGCACGCTCGCCCAGTCCATGGTCACCGGCGTACGGGTCATCTTCAGCAGCACCACGCCGAGGGTGACGCCCACCGTCGTCGCCAGTACGAGACCGAGTCCGACCGGGAGTGCTGTCTGCCACAGGACGGACAGGCTGAGCGTGTGGCGCCGGGTACCGAAGGCGACCAGCGCGGAGAGCAGCTTCCTGCGTTCGCGCAGCTGTTCCAGCTGGGAGACCAGCAGGCTCGCCCCGATCAGTGCCAGGACGAAGGCGGAGCCGACGAACAGGCCGGTGCGGATGGAGGTGTACGTGGCGTCCTCCTGGGAGGCCGACCAGCCGAAGGTCTGTGCCAGGGGGTCGACGCGGGCGGCGACGTTGCGTACGTACTCCCGTGAGTCCGGCACCGAGGGGTCCAGACGCAGGTAGACACCGTCGGAGAACACCGCGGGCGCGGCCTTGCGGGGCAGGGCGGCGGGGGTGACCAGCAGACTGGTGTAGTCCTGCAGTGAGTCCTTGCGCGCGTCCACCTCCCGAATGTTCGCCGGAACGGTCCAGGGCAACTCGAGGCCGCGGTCGCCGCCGTCGTACGACGGGTCGATGTAGAGCTGCCGACCGGGCTTCACCAGGGCGATCTCGGACGCGTTGCTGGGGTCCGAGTAGCCGCTCCGCGTGCGCGTGATGAACACGTCACCGTCCTTGCAGGAGGGCAAGGTGGCGAGTTCACGCAGGGCGGCGCAGTTCCCCACGGCCAGGCTGTTGCTGTTCTCCGGATTGCGACGTGTGGCACCGTACTCGGAGCGGGCCAGGGCCACCGCGGCCCGGACACCCTTGGTGCCGGTGAATTCGCGCTCGATGCCGGACAGCGGCTTGGGGCCGCTGAAGATGACCTGCATCTGGACCCGGCTGGGGTCCTGGCCGGTGCTCTTGGTGTACTGGCTCTGCGTTCCCGTGAAGAGCATCTGCAGCGCGATGGCCCCGGCCACCGCCACGGCGATGCCGTTGACCATGCGGGCGGCGGTGCCACTGCTCAGCTGCAGCCGGCGCACGGCCAGCTGCCAGGACAACGGGCCCTTGCCGAGCCGGACGACGACCGCCTCCACGACCCAGGGCAGCAGGGCGGTGACGCCGATCAGCAGCATCAGGACGCCGCCGATGACGAGGTACTGGTTGAAGTCACCGTTCTTGTGGCCCTGGCCGATCATCGGGTAGAGCATCCCGAGGCCGGCCAGCGGCGGCAGCAGCCGCCACCACAGCCGGCGGCGCCGCTGCTTGGCCGCGCGCACGACACCAAGGGGTTCGACGACCACGCCGCGCATCGCGAGCAGCGTGACCAGCACCGCGGCGACCGGCACCGCCACCGCGACCAGCGCGGCGAGCGCGGGAGTGGGGTCGAGGTAGCTGGGCCAGACGCTCACGCCCAGCAACTCGCCGGTGCCCAGCTTCTGGCGGCCGAGCAAGAAGAAGCCGGTGCCCACGGCCAGGCCGAGCAGGGCTCCGGCCAGCGCCTCGCCCGCCGCGATCCGCCGGGTCATGCCCCGGTCGGAGCCGACCAGGCGCAGCGCGGCGAGGCGGCGGTCGCGGCGTTCGCCGCCGAAGCGGACGGCGGCCGCGATGAACACGGCGACCGGCGTCAGCAGCACCACGAACACGACCAGGACCATGAGCAGCAGCACCGGGTCGGTCTTCTCGGGCGGCGTGTCCGGCTTGCCGAACTTGGTCAGCCGCGTCACCAGGGAGGTGTCCGCGAGCTTCAACCCCGAGGCGCCCGCGTAGTAAGCCAGTTCGTGCGAGCCGATCAGTCCGCTCTCGCCTATCGTGCCGGTGATCTTGTAGGGCAGGCGCTCCCGCAGCAGTTTCGCGTCGTCCGAGTCCAGCAGGTCCTTGAGCGCGGGGGAGACCACCATCTCGCCCTTGCCCGGGAAGCGGTCGACCCCCGGGGGCAGCGGCGCCCGCCGGCCCTCGGGTTCGACGAGCCGGCCCTGGATGTCGTCGTCGTGCCAGGTGGTGCCGACGTCGGCGATCAGGAGAGTGTTGTCGGCCTTGGGCGGGATCTTCCGGGAGTACACGTCGGCGTAGCGGGCGTCCTCCACCTTGTCGCGGGAGGCGAGCACGTTGGGCATCGCGGTGCACAACAGGAGCAGGGCCACGCCGAGGCCGACGCCGACCGCTGTCAGCGTCATCCGGACCCAGCCCTCGCGGCCTCCGGTGACGGCGAACCGGGCTCCCATGGCCAGGTCCGTGGCCCTCCCCCACGCTCGGCTCCGCTCGCGCGGGAGGTGCCCCCTGCGCGCACTCATACGGCGCGCTCCATGTCCCGGGACTTGCCGTCGCGTACGACGACCTCGCGGTCGGAGTAGGCGGCCACCCGTGTCTCGTGGGTGACGAGGACGACGGCCGCGTTGGTGGAGCGGGCCGCGTCGGTGAGCAGTTCCATCACGCGCTCGCCGTTGTAGGAGTCGAGCGCGCCGGTCGGTTCGTCGGCGAACAGCACCCGGGGGCCGGTGACCAGTGCGCGTGCCACGGCGACGCGCTGGCCTTGGCCGCCGGAGACCTCGCCGGGCCGCTTGCCCGACAGGTCGTCGACCTCCAGGCGTTCCATCCAGCCGAGCGCCGCCCGCTCGGCCTCCTTGCGAGAGGTGCCGTTCAGCCTGAGGGGCAGGGCGACGTTCTCCACGCAGGTCAGTTCGGGCACGAGCTGCCCGAACTGGAACACGAAGCCGAACTCGGAGCGACGCAGCGCGCTGCGCTGGGCGTCGCTCATCGTCGTCACCTCACGCTCGTTGTAGGTGATCGACCCGGAGTCGGGCGGCAGGATGCCCGCGAGGCAGTGCAGCAGCGTCGACTTGCCGGAGCCGGAGGGACCCATGATGGCGACGACCTCGCCGGGGTGGATGGAGAACTCGGCACCGTCGAGGGCGTGGGTGTGCCCGTAGGTCTTGCGCAGGTCCCGCGCGGTGAGCAGGGAACCAGGGGGAGAAGTCGTCATCGGGCTACAGCCTCACGGAGTTTGTCGAGTCGGGCGGCGGTCAGTTCCAGCCAGCGCAGGTCCGCCTCCAGGTGGAAGAGGGCGTGGTCGCAGATCAGCTGGTCCGCCAGATCGCCCTTGCGCTTGCGGTCGGTCAGGATGCGCATGCAGCGCAGGTGCTCGGAGCGTTGGGTGTCCAGGATGTCGGCGGCGTCCCGGTGGGTGAGCAGCGCGAGGACGACTTTGGTGTAGAGGGCCGACTGGAGGTACTCCTCCGGCTTCTGCGGGGTCGCGAGCCACTGCTCCACGTCGGTGACGCCGGCGTCGGTGATCGCGTAGCGCTTGCGCTCCGGGCCGCCGCCGGCCTCGACCCCGTCGACCTCGACGAGGCCGTTCTTCAGCAGCCGGGACATCGTCGAGTAGACCTGGCCGTAGTGCAGCGGCCGGTCGTGACCGAACGTCTCGTCGAAGGCCCGCTTCAGGTCGTAACCGTGGCGCGGACCGGACTCCAGGAGCCCCAAAAGGGTGTGACCGATGGACATGAGCACACTCTACACACCGTGTATACGTCGCATGTATACGCCAGGTGTATAGCTGGTCGCGGGGCGTACGGCCGTGCAGGTGAGGGAGGGGAAGCCGGCACTTGTCACGATTCCGAAACGTCTGCCGAGGCCCCCGAAGGCAACGAATTCTGTGTCCTTGGCCAACGGCGTCGGCAGAAACCCGACACGCCGACGGACCGGGCTTCGCCCCGGCCCCTGCCGGGGGTGCCGTCTGCTCGGGGTGTGCGTCCGAGCGGGCCGGAGCGAAGCCTTGTCGGAGTCACCTCGTGGGGATCACACCGTACGGGGTCGCGCCGTGGGCATCAGTTGCGGGCGGCCGAACAAAAGGGCGTAACCCGGCGGGAGTTGGGTGAGGATGCGGTCCACCAGGTCGTCGCCGAGCAAGGGCGGGAGGACGCTCAGGACCGAGCTGACGTCCCAGCGGGCCGTGGCCGGGGTGGCGTCCTCGATGCGGGCCGCGATGGTGTCGACGAACTCCGCGGCGGTCAGGGGGCGGGTCGCCGGGATCTGGGACGCGACCACCCGGGCCGCCTCTTCGGGCAGGGCGCGGGCCAGGTCGACCCGTTCGTCTCCGATCACATGACCGCCGAGTGCCGACAGGACGATGCGGATGACGCGTTCCGTCTCCGCCGTGGTCGGGTACTGGCCGGCCTCCCGTACCGCTTCGACCAGGTCGGTCCATCTGGGCCGGTCCTGCGCGGTGTCGTTCTGCCGGGGCGCCGGCTGCACGCTCAGCACGGTCACGTGGGGGCTCCTTCTCTGGATCGCGGGATTGCCGGAATGCTCCGGCTGGGGGGCTCGGCGCGGCCCGCGGGTGGGGGATGCCCGCGGGGCGCCTCTTGTCGCGTGTACCTGTCTTCGGTTCTCGTCGGTTGGCTTCGGTTCTCGTTGGTTGACTTCGGGTTCTCGTTGGTTGACTTCGGGTTCTCTCCGGTTGTCTCCGGTTGCCGTCGGTCAGCTGTTGAGCTGCTTGCGGTCGCTGTCGCCGCCCGTGATCTGGATGCGGCGCGGCTTGGCCTGTTCGGCCACCGGGATGCGCAGGGTCAGGACACCGGCGTCGTACGAGGCGTCGATCCGTTCCGTGTCGAGGGTCTCGCCGAGGAAGAGCTGCCGGGTGAAGGCACCCGTGGGGCGCTCGGCGACGAGCAGTTCCGCGTCCTCGGGGGCGGGGGAACGGCGCTCGGCGCGGACGTTCAGGACGTTGCGTTCGACGTCCAGCTCGATCGACTCGGGGTCGACGCCGGGGAGGTCGAAGTGGACGACGAAGTCGTCACCGGACCGGTAGGCGTCCATGGCCATCGCCGACGGGCGGGTCGTGGAGCCGAGGACCTGCTGCGCGAGCCGGTCGAATTCGTGGAAGGGATCCGTTCGCATGAGCATCACAGTTCACTCCCTTCTTCAGGCGTTTCTGTGCGATGCCCTACGCCTTCTTATATAGCTCGGAGGAGGAAACTTGACAAGCTCAGGCTCAGGTTAGAGGCGGCGGGTCGCGTGAGCGTTAGCCTCGGCACAAGAGACATCGGCCGAACACGCAGGTGAGCAGGAGGCAGGCATGGCGAAGGTTCCCAGCGCGGTGGTCGCGGCGGGCGGGATCGTCGGCGGGTACGGCGTGGCCCGGTGGACGAAGAAGCGGCAGCTGGGCGGGGCCGTGCTGGTCGTCGCCGGAGCCACGGCCGCGCAGCAGTGGCGGCAGCGGGCGGGCGGGAAGGCCGCGGGCGCGCTGACGGCGGCGTACGTCGCCGCCTTCGCCGGGTCCCACCCCCTGGCCAAGAAGGTCGGCGCCTGGCCGGCCGTGTTCGGGGTGGCCGGGGCGGTGGCCCTGGCGTCGTGGGCGGTGGCGGACCGGAACGGCTGAGCGGACCGGAACGGCTGAGCGGTCTGCAACCGCTCAGCGGTCCTCCGGCACGGCTCATCGCGATCGGCTCACACCAGTTTTCGTTATCGCCGCCGTTCCCGCACGTCTCCTCACCGTCCCCGCCAGGAACGCGACTTACGACGCAGAGACGTCGAGACGTTGAGGTGTGAGCACGTGATACGACAGTTCAGCCGCCGGAGCATGCTGAAGGCCACGGGTGCGGCCGCCGGAGCCCTCGCCGTCGGTACGGGGCTCGCGTCGGCCCCCGCCCACGCGGCCGGCCCGGCCCTCGCCCACCCCGGTCTGCTGCACACCCGCGCCGACCTGGACCGTATGGCGGCCAAGGTGAAGGCGGGCGCCGCGCCCCACACCGCCGGTTTCGCCAAGCTGACCGCCAACCGGCATGCGCAAAGCGGCTGGACGGCGAACCCGCAGGCGACCGTGTACCGGGGTGCGGGCAGCCCGCAGAACTACCAGGTCCTCTACAACGACATCCACGCCGCCTACCAGAACGCCCTGCGCGGACACGTCAGCGGCGACAGCGCGCACCTCGACACCGCGGTCGCCATCCTGAACGCCTGGTCGGCCAGGCTGACCAGCCTCGAAGGCAGCGCCGACCGGTTCCTCGCCGCCGGGCTCTACGGCTACCAGTTCGCCAACGCCGCCGAACTCGTCCGTGACCACCCCGACTTCGACCTCGGGCGGTTCCAGTCCATGCTGAGCTCCGTGTTCGCGCCGCTCAGCGACGACTTCCTGGTCCATCACAACGGCGCCGTCATCACGAACTACTGGACCAACTGGGACCTCACCGCGATGGCCTGCGTGCTCGCCACGGGCATCTTCTGCGACGACAAGGCCCAAGTGGGCCGGGCCGTCGACTACTTCAAGAACGGGGCGGGGCTCGGTTCCGTCAAGCACGCCATACCCGTCGTGTACGGCGACGGGCTCGGCGAATGGCTGGAGGCCGGCCGCGACCAGGGGCACGCGCTGCTCGGCGTGGGGCTCATGGGCACGGTGTGCGAGATGGCCTGGAACCAGGGGATCGACCTGTACGGCTACGACGACAGCCGTTTCCTCAAGGGCGCCCAGTACGTGGCCAAGTGGAGCCTGGGCGGGGACGTGTCCTACACCGCCAACACCCGGGCCAAGGGGGCGATCAACGGGTGGTCCGGCGCTGAGACCGCCGCCGACGCGGCGGGCGTGGACCCGGGTATGCGACGGCCGATCTGGGCGATGATCGCCAACCACTACACCAAGCGGCGGGGGCTGTCGGCCACGTATGTCACCCGGGCCGCGGCACAGGCCGCCCCTGAGGGGGGCGGCGGGGACTACGGACCCAACAGCGGGGGGTACGACCAGCTGGGGTTCGGGACGTTGGCGTTCACGCGGGATCGCGGGGCGGGGGCGGTCGCTACGGGGGGTACCTCGGGTGCGGGCGGGTCGGCCGGGACCGGAGGGGCGGACTCCGACGGGGGCACCGGGGCCGGGACCGGCTCGGGCGCCCGGCCTCGGACGACGGCTTCCGCCGCCGCGTCCGCGTCCCCGCGGGCCGGGGGTGACCTCGCCGCGACCGGATCCGACGACATCGTCGGCTGGACGGCCGCGGCCGGGATCACGGCGGTTGCCGGAGGGCTGCTGTTCCTGCGCAGGCGGGACCGGGGGCGGCGCGGCACCGCCGGTCAGTAGGGGGAGCGGGCCGCACGGGGTGTCGACGAGCAGCTGCCGTGGACCGGGGCTGAGCGGAGGCGTGTCGCGCAGCCCCGCGCCGACCGGTCGCCGCCCGCGCCCACCCGCACCGCCCCAGGGGACACGACCGCCCACGACTGGACGGGGTTGCTGCCGCCCGCAGCCCGGCGGAGGCAGCCGCCCGTGCGGCTGGGAGGGGGCGGCGGGGTGTAGCCGGGCTGAGCGGCTGTCCCCACCCAGACCGGGGCAGCCGCCCACACTCCGACAGGGGCGGCGACCCCGGCGGCTGGAGGCGGCGGATTGCACCTGAGCCGAGCGACTGCCCCCACCCAGACCGGGGCAGCCGCCCACAGTCCGACAGGGGCGGCCACCCCGGCGGGTGAGCGGCGTTGGCTGTTGTGCCCGAGCGAGGGCGGCCAACCCGCGATCAAGCCCAGGCCACCCGCCCGCGACCAGGCCGGGCCACCCACCCACCCTCAACCAAGCCGAGGCAGCCGCCCCAAGCCAAACAGGCCAGGCCAAGCCACGGTCGCTGAACTGTCCACCGGCTTGGGCGTAGCGCTACGCCGTTGCCGTTCGGGAGCCTGAGGTCGAGGCGTTGGGGTCCTTCGCCGGGGCCGACTCTGTGGAGTCCGCTGCTGTCAGGGGCGTGGCGATGTCTTCCAGGGAGCGGCGTTCCGCTCGTACGGCGAGAACCGCGGCCACCACGCCGGCCAGGCACATGAGGGTCGCGCCGATCTGGAAGGCGAGGACCGTGTCGCCGACCTTGCCCGTGCCGGTGAGGTCGGCGAAGAGCAGGGGGCCGCTGATGCCGCCGGCGGCGGTGCCGAGGGCGTAGAAGAAGGCGATGGACATCGCGCGGGTCTCCATCGGGAAGATCTCGGAGACCGTGAGGTACGCGCTGGAGGCGCCGGCGGAGGCGAAGAACAGGACCACGCACCAGCAGGCCGTCAGCGTGGTCGCGCTGAGCGAACCGCGGTCGAACAGCCAGGCCGTGCCGAACAGGAACAGGCCGGAGAGCAGGTAGGTACCCGAGATCATCACCTTGCGGCCGACCGTGTCGAACAGCTTGCCGAGCAGCAGCGGGCCGCAGAAGTTGCCGAGCGCGATGACGGCGAAGTAGTAGCCGGTGTCACCGGCCGGGACATCGTAGAACGTCGTCAGGATCGCGCCGAAGCCGAAGGTGATCGCGTTGTAGAGGAACGCCTGGCCGATGAAGAGGGAGAAGCCGAGGATCGCGCGCCGGCGGTAGTCGGAGAACACGGTACGGGCGATCTCCATGAAGGTGACGCTGCGGCGCTGGTGGATGGTGATCTCGCCCTCGGGGCGGCCCAGTCCCTCGCCGTTCTCCGACTCGACCCGCTTCTCGATCGAGGTGACGATCCGTTCCGCCTCCTCGTCCCTGCCGTGGATCAGCAGCCACCGCGGGCTCTCCGGGACGTGACGCCGTACGAGAAGGATCACCAGGGCGAGCACCGCGCCCAGCGCGAAGGTCAGCCGCCAGCCGACGTTCGCCGGGAAGATGTCGGTGTTCAGCGCGAGGATCGACAGCAGCGAACCGCCGACCGCGCCCAGCCAGAAGCTGCCGTTGATCATGAGGTCGACGCGGCCCCGGTACTTGGCCGGGATCAGCTCGTCGATCGCGGAGTTGATGGCCGCGTACTCGCCGCCGATGCCGAAGCCCGTGAGGAAGCGGAAGGCGAAGAACCACCAGGTGTCGAAGGCGACCGAGGTGAGGGCGGTGGCCACCAGATACACCGCGAGGGTGATCATGAAGAGCTTCTTGCGGCCCCACTTGTCGGTCAGTCGGCCCCAGAACAGGGCGCCCGCACAGGCACCGGCGACGTAGAGCGCGGCGGCGATACCGGTGACCTGGCCGGAGCTGATCGGGAGGCCGCTGCCGGGCTCCGAGAGACGGCTGGCGATGTTGCCCACGACGGTCACTTCGAGGCCGTCGAGGATCCATACGGTGCCGAGACCGAAGACGATCGTCCAGTGCCAGCGGGACCAGGGAAGGCGGTCCAGGCGGGCGGGGATGTTGGTGGTGACGGTTCGGCCGGTCGCGGCCTGCGCGGTGGTCATGGGCTCCCTCCTCAGCGAGCGGAACCTCGATCGGGTGCCCTCACGCTGCCGCTCTACGCCCCGCGCGGTGGGGCACCGGGTGTCCGTGCGGGTCCGCCGGGACCGCGCCCGGGACCCCCCTGGCCCGTGCCCCTCGGCTCCGCCCGCGCCCCGCCTACGCCCCCAGCACCCGCGACACCGTATAGATCAGCAACCCCGCCAACGACCCCACCACCGTGCCGTTGATCCGGATGAACTGCAGGTCGCGGCCGATGTGTGCCTCGATCTTCCGTGTCGTGTGTTCCGCGTCCCAGCCGGCGACCGTGTCCGTGATGAGGGAGGTGATCTCGCGGCGGTAGGTGGTGACGACGTAGACCGCCGCGCCCTCGACCCAGCCGTCGACCTTGCCCTGCACCTTCTCGTCGACGGCCATGCGGGAGCCCAGCGACAGCAGGGAGGCGCGGACGCGCAGCCGCAGCTCGCTGCGTTCGTCCTCGGCGGCCGAGACGATCATGGATCGGACGGCGGTCCACGCGGAGGCGATGAGGTCCTGGACCTCGCCGCGGCCCAGCACCTCGCCCTTGAGCCGCTCGACCCGCGCGCGCGTCTCGGTGTCGGACTGGAGGTCGGCGGCGAAGTCGGTGAGGAAGCGGTCGAGGGCGCCGCGGGCCGGATGGGAGGGCATGTCCCGCATCTCGGCGCAGAAGCGCAGGAGTTCCTTGTAGACCCGCTCGCCGACCTTCTTGTCGACGAACCGGGGGGTCCAGCCGGGTGCGCCGCCCTGGACGGCGTCCATCACGGAGTCGCTGTGCAGCACCAGCCAGTCGTGCGCGCGGGCGACGATCAGTTCGACGGCCCGCCGGTGGCCGCCGTCCGCGACGATCTTCTCCAGCAGCTTGCCGATCCCGGGGGCGATCTCCTGGGCGTCGGCCCGCCGCGTGATCGCCTCGCCGACCACCGCCTGGACGTCGGAGTCGCGCAGGACGGTCAGGGTCCCGCGCAGGGCGGCCGACAGTTCCGCCGTCACCCGGTCCGCGTGCTCGGGGTCCGCGAGCCAGGCGCCGAGCCGGCTCCCTATGCCGACCGCGCGCAGCCGCTGCCGTACGACGTCCTCGGAGAGGAAGTTCTCGCCGACGAACTCGCCCAGCGAGACGCCGAGCTGATCCTTCTTGGTGGGGATGATCGCGGTGTGCGGGATGGGCAGGCCCAGGGGGTGGCGGAAGAGGGCGGTGACCGCGAACCAGTCGGCGAGCGCGCCGACCATGCCGGCCTCGGCGGCCGCGGCGACATAGCCCGCCCAGGCGCCGGCACCCTCGTTCGAGGCCCACTTCGCCAGGATGTACACCACCGCTACGAACAGCAGCAGGCTGGTCGCGGTGATCTTCATACGGCGGACTCCGCGCTGCTTCTCCCTGTCCGCCTCGCTGAACGTGTTCATGGCGCGCGCGGCCGCCGCGGGCACTCCGCGTGCGGCCGGAGCGGGGACGGCGGCGGCCGCACGGTCGGCGGTCACGGCCGGCCGGCCGGGCCGGCCCGCGTCAGGCGCCCTGCCCGATCCCTTTTGATCCTGTTCCGTACGTTCCATCCACTCCACCCGTTCGTGATCCCCTGCACACATTGTCCCTTCCTGACCGACTCCCGGAACGAAACAAGAGTTCCCCGCGTCTGTCGGAAGGGGGAGTTCATGGAGCACTCCGGCGGCCCAATGGGGGGTCCTGGTCCACCACCCCGGACTTCATGACGCATCATGAGGTGATCACACCGGAGCCTCGGGCTCCCATCTCCAAGGAGACACGCAACCGCATGACCAGGCGTCACGGTTATGCCTTGCTCAGCGCGATCGTCGCCCTGATCGCCGTACTGTCCGCCGCCATATACGTCGGGGTCGCCTCCGACAACGGCAGCGGCGAGAGCAGCAAGAACAGCCTTTCCGGGCCCCGCGCCCCGCACAACTCCGCCGCCCCGGCCTCCACCGGAGTCTGGGTCGGCAGCTGGTCCGCCTCCCCCGTGGGCGGCGAACCCGGCACGGAGACCGCCGGCCTGGCCGGCCGCTCGCTGCGCAACGTCGTCCACACGGCCATCGGGGGTACGAGTGCCCGTATCACGCTGTCCAATCTGTACGGCCAGTCGCCGCTGACCGTCACCCACGCATCGATCGCCGTCGCGGCGGGCACCGGCAGCGCCGAGGCGGTCGTGGCCACCATGCGGCGCCTCACCTTCGGCGGCAACACCGTCGTCGTCATCCCGGCCGGACAGCAGGTGCTCAGCGACACCGTGGCCCTCCGCGTCCCCGCGGACAGCGACATCCTGGTCACCACCTACTCCCCCACCCCGTCCGGCCCGGTCACCTACCACCCGCACGCCCGCCAGATCTCGTACGCCGCCCGGGGCGACCGCACCGAGGACCCGACCGCCACCGCCTTCACCGAACGGACCGAGTACTGGCGCTATCTGACGGCGCTGGACGTGCTCAGCGACGAAGCCGCGGGCACCGTCGTCGCCTTCGGCGACTCGCTCACCGACGGCGTCGGCTCCACCGAGAACGCCAACCGCCGCTGGCCCGACCTCCTGTCCGACCGGCTGCACGCGGCACTCCACTCGGGCCAGGACGTGCCCCGCTACAGCGTCGTCAACCAGGGCATCGGCGGCAACCAGGTCCTCGCCGACGGCCTCGGCCGGCCCGCCGAGAACCAGGCCGGCGTGAGCCGCTTCGCCCGGGACGTGCTCGGCCGGACCAACGTCAAGGTCGTCGTCGTCGACCTCGGCATCAACGACATCCTGCGCAACCCGCGGCTGGCCGACCCCGACCAGGTCCTCGCCGGCCTGCGCACCCTGGTCCGCCAGGCCCACGCCCGCGGCATCAAGGTCATCGGCGCGACGCTCATGCCCTTCGGCGGCCATCGCGGCTACTCCGAGGCCCGCGAGAACGTCCGCCAGGCCATCAACGCCGAGATCCGCGCGGGCCGCGTCTACGACGCCGTCGTCGACTTCGACAAGGCCGTCCGGGACCCCTACGACCCACGCCGGTTCCGCCCCGACTACGACTCCGGCGACCACCTCCACCCCAGCGACCTGGGGTACGAACGGATGGCCCAGGCGTTGGACCTGAACGCCCTGAAGGGGTCGGCGCCGACACGGCTGTAGGGGTGCGCGTGCGGGTCGTACGCGGGCGAGGCTCCGTACGCGTGTGGGGATCCGTACGCGTGTGGGGTCCCCTGTCCGGGCGGCGGCCCATATCCGAGCGGAGTCGTACCGCAGCGGGTCAGTACCCGGCGGTCAGGAGACCGCATCCGAGCGGGGCCCCGTGCGGCCTCCAGCTTCCGCCCGCGCGGGTGCGTACCCGTGTGGAAGGCGCACCCGCGCGGGAACCCGAACCCGCCGAGCCGTGCCCGCGCGGGCTCAGTACTCCCGGTCCCGTCGCCTCTCCCGCTCCTCGCGGCGCTGGTGCCGCTCCTCCCGGCGTCCCTCCCGGTCCTCCCGGCGCTCACGCCGCCGCTCACGCATCAGCTCGTGGTGGTCGTCGAGCATGCCGAGGTGGGCCCCGTGGGCCCCCCGCGCGTCGTCGCGGAACGACGTGCCCAGCTCCCGCCGGGACTGCTTGCGCTCCAGCTTCTCCTGGCGGCGCTCCTCCTTCAGGCGCTGCCGCTCGGCGCGGGGGAGCTTGCGTTCGACGCCGACACCGCCCCAGAAGGCGAAGCCCGTCACGATCACCCGCGGGGCGCCCGGGTCGCCCAGCACGCCCTCCTCGCGGTGGTCGAAGCCGCCCATGACGCCGATCCCGCGGACGACGACCTCGACGCCGGGCGGAACGATCACCTGCACCCCGCCCATGATCGCGATGCAGTTGATCTCGACCTCACCGGCCGCGAAGTCGGCGTCGCGCAGATCGATCTCGCCGCCGCCCCAGAAGGCGAAGGCGTTGAACCGCCTGGGCACCGTCCAGCGGCCCTTGCGCTGGAAGCCCGACATCACGGCGACCGCCCAGGCCGGCGGCCCCCCGTCGCCGGTGATCCGCCCCGCCCAACTCCCGTCCGGTGCGGTCTCCTTGGTCATCGACACCCGAGGAGCGGAGTCGGTGCCCGCGGCGGCCGGCAGGTCCCGGGTGATCGGCGCGAGTTCGCCGTACGTGCGCGCCTTGTACGTCGCGTCCAGCCGCTCCCCGAACTCCTCCATGTCGAGACGGCCCTCCGCGAGGGCGTCCCGCAGGATCTCGGCGACTCGTTCACGATCTGCGTCGGATGCGCGAAGTTCCGGGACTGCGTCGTCGGTCATGGACAGCAGCGTACGAGTTCCCCCGGCCCTCGGCTACGAGACGCCACAAGCCGCCGTGGACGCGGCCGAGCGGCCGCCCCGCCACCCACGACGGGGCCGCCGCTGCCGGGCCGCTACGGGACCACCCGCTGCGCCTCACCGGACGCCCCCGCGTACATCTTCGCGATCACCGCCTCGATGTCCGGCTCCCGCACGGAGAGGTCCACCAGCGGATACTCCGCCGCGACCCGCGCCACCAGCGCCGCCGCCGACTCGTGCGCCGGGAACGCCAGCCACTGCCGGGGCCCCTCCACCTTCACCACCCGCGCGGGCGCCACATCGATCGGCGGCAGCTCCCGCTCCAGGTCCACCACCAGCGTCCGTTCGCTCTCGCCGACCTCGTGCAGGCCGGCCAGCGGACCGTCGTACATCAGCCGCCCGTGGTCGATGACCATCACCCGCGAGCACAACTGCTCGATGTCCTGCAGATCGTGGGTGGTCAGCAGGACGGTCGTGCCGCGCTCGGTGTTCAACTCCCGCAGGAACTCCCGCACCTTGGCCTTGGAGATGACGTCCAGCCCGATCGTCGGCTCGTCGAGGTACAGCACCTCCGGATCGTGCAGCAGCGCCGCCGCGATGTCGCCGCGCATCCGCTGGCCGAGGGAGAGCTGACGTACCGGCACCTCCAACAGGTCGGCCAGTTCGAGGAGTTCGACGCAGCGGTCGAGGTTCTCGCGGTAACGGGCGTCCGGGATCCGGTACATGCGGTGCATCAGCTTGTACGAGTCGATCAGCGGCAGGTCCCACCACAGCGTCGTACGCTGCCCGAACACCACTCCGATGCGACGCGCGAGCCGGGCACGCTCACGGGACGGGTCGATGCCGGCGACCCGCAGCCGGCCACCGCTCGGCGTCAGAATGCCGGTGAGCATCTTGATCGTCGTCGACTTCCCGGCACCGTTCGGCCCGATGTAACCGACCATCTCGCCGCGCGGCACGGTGAAGGAGAGCGAGTCCACCGCCCGCACCTGCCGCCGCTCCCGCTTCAGGAACCCGGTCTTCCTCCGCACGTCGAAGACCTTCTCGACGCCGTCCAGTTCGATGAACACCGTATCCATCAGCCCTCAGCTTCCCGTACTCCGATACGACCGCAACCCCACCCGCCACGCCAACCCGGCCAGCGCACAGCAGCCCACCGCCACCAGCGGCGGCGCGAACGCCGCCCACTCCGGCAGGCCCAGCGGATACGGCCGCCCCAGCACATAGGCGGCGGGCACCCAGTTGACGAAGGCCAGCGGCAGCACGAAGGTCACCCCACGCACCAGCTCCTTCCCGAACACGGTGGGCGGATACTGCAGCAACGTCGTGCCGCCGTACGTGAACGCGCTCTGCACCTCCGCCGCGTCCTGCACCAGAATCTGGAAGGACGCGCCCGCGACGAACACCGCGCCGAAGATCGCCGCGCCGCTGACCAGCATGACCGGCAGCAGCAACACCTTCAGCGGGGTCCAGTCGACGTCGACCGCGACGAGCGCGTAGCCCAGCACCAGCATCCCCTGCGTGAGGCGGGCGACACGGCGCAGCGCGAACCGGTCCGCCGCGGCCTGCGCGAGCACCGGCGCCGGCCGCACCAGCAGCGTGTCGAGCGTGCCGTCACGCACCCGCTGCCCCAGCTGGCCCAGCGAGTTGCACATCAGGTCCGTGAGACCGAAGGACGTGACGGACAGGCCGTACAGGAGCGCGACCTCCGGCAGGGGATAGCCACCGAGGGCGTCGACCTGCGAGAACATCAGCAAGATCGCGACGAAGTCGAGCCCGGACAGCAGCAGATTGCCGAGCACGGTCATGGCGAAGGAGGCGCGGTAGGCCAGGCTGGAGCGGATCCACATCCCGGCGATCAGCCCGTAGGCACGCAGCCCGCCCACCGGACGGCTCGACTCCACCGGACCACTCGCCCCCACCGGACGGCTCGACTCCACCGGACCACTCGCCCCCACCGGACGGCTCGGCTCACCCACCCTGGACCACCACCCGGCGCGTCGCCGCCGACTCCAGCAGCCGCCCGCCCACCAGCAGCACCACCGCCCAGGCCGCCGCGAAGACGTAGGCACCCAGCGGATCGGCCTTCCCCATCAGAACGTCCGCGGGCAACTGCAGCAACGCCGACCACGGCAGGGCCCGTACGGCCTCGCCGAGCACCCCCGGGAAGACGTTCAGCGGCAGTGTCATCCCCGAACAGAACACCCCGGTGATCATCAGGAGCTGCAGCATGCCCTTGCCGTCCAGCAGCCAGAAGGCACTCAACGCCACCAGGTAGCGGATCCCGAAGCTGACCACCGCCCCCAGCACGACCGCGACACCGAACGCCAGCCAGATCAGCGGATCGTCCGGCAGAGCCACCGGGAAGAACAGCGCCCCGACCACGAAGGGGACCACGCCCCGGCCCAGCAACTGGAACAGCGACCGCCCCAGATCGCTCGCCAGCCACCACATCTGAAGATCGGCGGGCCGATAGAGGTCGATCGCCACATCACCCGTGCGGATACGTTCCATGAGCTCGTTCTCGAAGCCCCCGCCCTGGATGGCCAGCCCCGCCAGCAACGCCTGCCCCAGCCACACATAGGTGACCGCCTGCGCCTGGTCGTACCCCCCGAGATGCGGCCGCTCGTCCCACAGCGCCAGATACGTGTGGACGAGGATCACCCCGAAAACGGTGTTCGTGAACACCCCCGCGGCCGTAGCCGCCCGATACGTCGCGTACCGTCTGAATCCCCCCGCCGCGACGGCAACGTACAACCGCGCCGCACCCACCGCTGTCGCCCTCCTCGCCGCGAGACACCGAAGCGCAGGAGCCTAGTGCGCCGGTGACGCGGTGTGCCAGGCATTTTCGAGTGGGACACGTGCCGATTGCCGGGAACGGAACGCCCGGTGCGAGAGTCTTCAACAGGGGACGCAGAAGGCGTACGAGGCGTACGGGAACGTACGACGCGAAACAGGAGTCCGTGCACGACATGAGCGACGAGCCGCAGCCGCAGCAGCCGAATCCGGGCTGGGCATCGACACAGCCGGAAGCGGCCGGAGGGCCCGGGTCCGGCGGCCAGACGGGGAAGAAGCCGAAGCGGCCCAAGCGGACCGGCTGGCGGCGGATCATCCCCACCTGGCGCATCGTGCTCGGCACGTTCATCATCGGCATCCTGCTGCTGACCGGCCTGTTCTTCCTCGGCTACTCCATGGTCAAGATCCCGTCGGCCAACGCGGCCGCCATGAAACAGAGCAACGTCTACCTGTACGCCGACGGCAGCCAGCTCGCCCGTGACGGCCAGGTCAACCGGGAGAACGTCTCCCTCGGCAAGATCTCCAAGGCCGCCCAGCACTCCGTCCTGGCCGCCGAGGACCGCGACTTCTACACCGAGTCCGCGGTCGACCCCAAGGCCATGGTCCGCGCCGCCTGGAACACCGCCACCGGCAAGGGCAAGCAGTCCGGCTCCACGATCACCCAGCAGTACGTGAAGAACTACTACCTGGCCCAGGAACAGACCGTCACCCGCAAGGTGAAGGAGTTCTTCATCTCGATCAAGCTGGACCGCACCGAGTCCAAGGACCAGATCCTCCAGGGCTACCTCAACACCAGCTACTTCGGCCGCAACGCCTACGGCATGCAGTCCGCCGCCCAGGCCTACTACGGCGTCGACGCCATCGACCTGGACGCCGCAAAGGGCGCCTACCTCGCCGCGCTGCTGAACGCGCCCAGCGAGTACGACGTCGTCGCCCACCCGGAGAACAGGGCCGCCGCCGAGGCCCGCTGGAACTACGTCCTGAACGGCATGGTCACCAAGGGCTGGCTGAGCGCGTCCGAGCGGGCCGGCATGAAGTTCCCGATGCCGAAGGAAACCACCGTCTCCACCAGCATGTCCGGGCAGCGCGGCTACGTCCGGGACGCGATCAAGGACTACCTCACCGAGAACAAGATCCTCACCGCGGACCAGCTCGACGCCGGCGGCTACCGCATCACCACCACCCTGCAGAAGAGCAAGCAGGACGCCTTCGTCGACGCCGTCAACGACCAGCTGATGGCCAAGCTCGACAAGAAGAACCGCAAGGTCGACAGGTACGTCCGCGCGGGCGGCGCCGCCGTCGACCCGAAGACCGGCAAGGTGATCGCCATGTACGGCGGCATCGACTACGTGAAGCAGTACACCAACAACGCCACCCGCGGCGACTTCCAGGTCGGCTCCACCTTCAAGCCGTTCGTGTTCACCTCCGCCGTCCAGAACGACTCCGAGACGCAGGACGGCCGCGTCATCACCCCGAACACCGTCTACGACGGCACCAACGAACGCCCCGTCGTCGGCTGGGACGGCGGCACCTACGCCCCCGAGAACGAGGACCAGACCTCCTACGGCGACATCACCGTGCGCGAGGCCACCGACAAGTCCGTCAACGCGGTGTACGCGCAGATGGCCGTGGACGTCGGCTCCGGCAAGGTCAAGGAGACCGCGGTCGACCTCGGCATCCCCGCCAACACGCCCGACCTGACCGCGTCCCCCTCCATCGCGCTGGGCACCTCCACCGCCAGCGTCCTCGACATGGCCCAGGCGTACGCCACCCTCGCCAACCACGGCCGGCACGGCACGTACACGATGATCGAGAAGATCACCAAGGACGGCAGCGACGAGGTCGAACTGCCCCGCAAGAAGACCAGCCAGGCCGTCAGCCGCGAAGCCGCCGACACCACGACGTCCATCCTGCAGTCCGTCGTCGAGAACGGCACCGCCACCGCCGCCCAGGCCGCCGGCCGCCCCGCCGCCGGCAAGACCGGCACCGCCGAGAAGGACACCGCCGCCTGGTTCGCCGGCTACACCCCCGACCTCGCCACCGTCGTCTCCGTGATGGGCCAGGACCCGGTGACCGCCAAGCACGAGCCGCTCTACGGCGCGATGGGCCTGAACCGGATCAACGGCGGCGGCGCCCCCACCGAGATCTGGGCGCAGTTCACCAAGAACGCCCTCAAGGGCAAACCGATCACCGACTTCGACCTCGACCTCCAGCCGGGCTCCGAAGCATCCCAGGCCCCGAGCACCGACGTGCCCACCGACCCGACCACCGGCGGCCAGAACGACGGCGGCACCACGAACGGAACCGACGGCGGTACCCCGACAGGCGGCGGCACCCCCACCACCACCGGCGGCACCCCCACCACCGACGGCGGCACCACCGTCGGAACCGACGGCGGCACCCCGACAGGCGGCGGCACCCCCACCACCACCGGCGGCACCCCCACCACCGACGGCGGCACCACCGACGGAACCGACGGCGGCACCCCGACAGGCGGCGGCATCACGGAGGGAGCCGGCGGCGACCCCGGAGGAACACCGGGGGGCGGCAATGCAGGCACGACAGTGGGGCCTGGACTGACGACCACGCGCCGCCAGTAGCAAGGGGACACAAAACCAAAAGGGCTGGTGACGACGGTCACCAGCCCTTTCGAACCCTGTATCAGAGGTACTGCCTCAGAGGTACAGACCCGTCGAGTCCTCCGACCCCTCGAACCGGTCCGCGGCCACGGCGTGCAGATCCCGCTCACGCATGAGCGAGTACGGGATGCCCCGCACCTCCACCTCGGCCCGGTCCTCCGGGTCGAACAGCACCCGGTCACCCGGCTCGACGGTCCGTACGTTCTGCCCCACGGCCACGACCTCGGCCCACGCCAGCCGGCGCCCGACGGCCGCGGTGGCCGGAATCAGGATTCCGCCACCGGAACGCCGCTCGCCCTCGCCGGCGTCCTGCCGCACGAGTACACGGTCGTGCAGCATCCGGATGGGCAGCTTGTCGTGCTGGGTGCTCTGCTCGTCTCTGTTGGCGCTCACACCACTGAACCTACCTGCCTTCGCCGCGACCGTAAGCCGGTGGGTCGCCCCGCTCAGCCCCTGCGACGCCGGGTTCCCAGGGCCAGCAGCCCCACGACCCCGACCAGCACGAGCGCGACCGGCACGACCCGCTCCAGCCGGGGCGCGCCCGCCTCGTCGACGAGCTGCGCCTTGACGTCGCTCACCACGCGGTTGACCCCGACGTAGGCTCGGCCCAGTGTGTGGTCGACATGGGAGACGACCTTGGCCTTCGCGTCTCCGACGATCGTCTTCGGGTGCACGCGCACCCCGAGCTCGTCAAGCGTCTCGGCCAGTACCTCGCGGCGGCGCTTGATGTCCGCCTCGATCTGCGCCGGGGTTCTCGTGTCCGACGTGTCCGCCACCGTGGGGCCTCCGAAGTCAGGTGATACCTGTTGCTGCCGCTTGTTCTGGACAGTCTGTCAGCTCCGCGCCGGGTCGCACGATGTGGACCCACGGTTACGCTGGCCCGATGAGCGAGCGACTCCAGCCCGGGGACGTAGCCCCCGCCTTCACCCTCCCCGACGCCGACGGAAAAGACGTCTCCCTGTCGGACTACCAGGGCCGCAAGGTCATCGTCTACTTCTACCCGGCCGCCCTGACCCCCGGCTGCACGAAGCAGGCCTGCGACTTCACGGACAACCTCGACGTCCTGGCCACCGCCGGCTACGACGTCATCGGCATCTCCCCGGACAAGCCCGAAAAACTGGCGAAGTTCCGCGAGAAGGAGAACCTCAAGGTCACCCTCCTGGCAGACCCCGAGAAAACGACCACCGAGGCCTACGCCGCCTACGGCGAGAAGAAGAACTACGGCAAGACGTACATGGGCGTCATCCGCTCCACGGTCATCGTGGACGAGGAGGGCAAGGTCGAACGGGCCCTGTACAACGTCCGGGCCACGGGCCACGTAGCGAAGATCATCAAGGATTTGGGTATCTGAGACCCGGGTATCGGAACGAGATCCACACGTCGGGAGCCAGGTCGGGCCGATCCGGTACCGCCCTGGCCTCCTCGGTCCACGCGTCCCCGGCGAGCTCGGTCGCGACCCGCCGCCAGAAGCGGGCGGCACCGGTGTTCTCGTCCTGAAACGGAATCTCCCAGTTCCCCGGATGCCGGCCCACCACCTCCCGTACGGCCCGGAGCCCCACCCCGCTCCTCCGCACCCCCCGCACGACAAAGAAGCTGTTGACCACCCGAGCAGCCTCACCGAGCCCCCGCACGAACGCGAACCCGACGGGATGCTCCCCGAGGCCGAACAGATACGGCGCCCGGTCCGGGTCCCCGGAGAAGGCAGCCTCCAGCCACTCACCGCGGAACGTCCCGTCCGGGTTGGGCAGTTGGCCACCGAACTCGGACAGGTCATGCCGGAACAGCAGCCAGAGGCGTTCGACGGCGGGGCGATCGGCGGGGCGGGCTGGTCGGACGATCAGTTCTGAGGTCATGAAAAAAGCCTCCCGAGCGGACAAGCGTCCGCACTGGGAAGGCCTCACCGGTAAGCATATCAACTGCCTTTGCGGCGAGTTGCGAGCCGCAGGGGAGGACGAAGGCGCCGGACGACTCCCGGGTACGATGACAGACAGCTAGCGGCGGTGGCGCAATGGCGACGCAGCAGACTTAGGATCTGTGGCCCTTGACCGGGCTTGAGGGTTCGAATCCCTTCCGCCGCACACGAACGGCCTGCGAATCGAAAGATCGATGCGCAGGCCGTCTCTGTGTGAAGCTCAGCCCAGCAGCTCCCGCACCACCGGCACCAACGCCCGGAACGCCTGCCCCCGATGGCTGATCGCGTTCTTCTCCTCAGCCGTCAGTTGCGCGCACGTCCGTGTGTCGCCCTCCGGCTGGAGGATCGGGTCGTAGCCGAAGCCGTTCGTGCCGAGGGGGGCGTGCCGCAGCGCTCCCCTCAACCGGCCCTCGACCACGCGCTCCGTGCCGTCCGGCAGGGCGAGGGCCGCCGCGCAGGCGAAGTGGGCGCCCCGGTGTTCGTCCGCGATGTCGGACAGCTGGGCCAGGAGCAGGTTCAGGTTGGCCTTGTCGTCTCCGTGGCGTCCTGCCCAGCGGGCCGAGAAGATGCCGGGGGCGCCGTTCAGGACGTCGACGCAGAGGCCGGAGTCGTCGGCCACGGCGGGCAGGCCCGTGGCCCGGGCGAGGGCGTGGGCCTTGAGCAGGGCGTTCTCGGCGAACGTGACGCCGGTTTCCTTGACGTCGGGGACGTCGGGATAGGCGTCGGCGCCCACGAGTTCGTGCGGCAGGCCTGCGTCGGCGAGGATCGCCCTGAGTTCGGTGATCTTTCCGGCGTTGCGGGTGGCGAGGATCAGGCGGGTCATGCCCACCAGTATCCCGGCCGCACCGGCGGGGCTACGGCGTGCAGACCTTCGTCAGTTCGCCCGCCGCGTCCGTGACCGGGCTGAGGTCGGGGGTCGCGTCGCCGTTCTTGACGGCCGTACGGACGTTGCCGACGGCGTCGGCGAGGCTGTCGACCGCCTTGTTGACGTCGGCGTTGTCGGTCTTGTCGCCGATGTCGTCGAGGTTCTTGTCGATGGAGTCGAGGGACTCCTCCAACTGTGCCGGGTCGTTCGACGCGTTCTCCACGGCCTGTTGGAGGTCGGTGACACTGTCGGCGATGGCGTCGGCGGTCTGGACGCAGTCCAGGGCCTTGTTGACGGCGTCGCAGCCGGTGGTGAGGCCGAGCGTCAGTCCGACGGCCGCGACGGCGGCGGCGATGACGGTACGGCGACTACGGCGGCGTCGGCTCGCGCCCATGGGTCTGGTCCTCCCGTTGGTCAGGCCCCCAGCGGGCCCCCCGTGTGGCCGGGCGCACGGTGGTGGGCCGTGCGCCCGTACCCGTAGTGACGCGAGGACGGTCGCCGCGGTTGCCCGGCGCGACCGTCCTTCTTGGTGGGCCCTTTACTTTTCGAGGGCCGTATCAAGTGCCTTGCGCTGCAGGGCCGCGAGGTCGGTGCAGCCGGCGACGGCGAGGTCGAGGAGGGAGTTGAGTTCGTCGCGGGCGAAGGGTTCGGCCTCGGCGGTGCCCTGGACCTCGACGAAGCGGCCGTCGCCGGTGCAGACGACGTTCATGTCGGTCTCGGCGCGGACGTCCTCCTCGTAGCAGAGGTCCAGCAACGGCACCCCTCCCACGATGCCGACCGAAACCGCGCTCACCGTCCCCGTCAGCGGCTGGCGGCCGGCCTTGATCAGTTTCTTGCCCTGGGCCCAGGCGACGGCGTCGGCGAGTGCCACGTACGCGCCGGTGATGGCGGCGGTGCGGGTGCCGCCGTCGGCCTGCAGGACGTCACAGTCGAGGACGATGGTGTTCTCGCCGAGGGCCTTGTAGTCGATGACCGCGCGCAGGGAGCGGCCGATGAGCCGGCTGATCTCGTGGGTGCGGCCGCCGATCCTGCCGCGGACGGATTCGCGGTCGCCGCGGGTGTTGGTGGCGCGGGGCAGCATGGAGTACTCGGCGGTGACCCAGCCCTCGCCGCTGCCCTTGCGCCAGCGGGGGACGCCTTCGGTGACGGAGGCGGTGCAGAAGACCTTCGTGTCGCCGAAGGAGACGAGGACGGAGCCCTCGGCGTGCTTGCTCCAGCCGCGTTCGATGGTGACCGGGCGGAGTTGTTCGGGGGTGCGGCCGTCGATTCGAGACATGCCGCTGAGCCTAGCCGTACCTGCGCAGGTGGCCCCTCTCGCGGTGTGGGGAGAGGGGCTCCTTCAGGGGGTGAAACCGGGGACGATTCCCGCGCTTCACATCATGTCTTCGATCTCCGCCGCGATCGGGTCGGCGTCGGTGCCGATGACGACCTGGATGGCGGTGCCCATCTTGACGACGCCGTGGGCGCCGGCGGCCTTCAGGGCGGCGTCGTCGACCTTGGCGGCGTCGACGACCTCGGTCCGCAGGCGGGTGATGCAGCCCTCGACCTCTTCGATGTTGTCGATGCCGCCGAGCCCGGCGACGATCTTCTCAGCCTTGGTGGCCATGTTCCTTCTCCCTGCTCCGAACCGAAGTCGTGCACCGACATCGTGATACCGACATCGTGCGTAGCTGGTCTACACCACCCGCGGGGCGGTCGCCAACCCATGATGAAATGCGTGGGTTCCTTATCTCACCTTCATCGTGCTACAACATGGTCTACACCACTGAGTGGTGTAGACCACCACCCGATGGAGGAAGTATGAGCTCCGCCACCGCGACACCGGAGGCCCCCGCGAAGAAGCGGGGTTCCGGTCTGTTCCAGGGCCTGCAGAAGGTCGGCCGCAGCCTGCAGCTCCCGATCGCCGTGTTGCCGGCGGCGGGCCTCCTGCTCCGGTTCGGCCAGCAGGACGTCCACGACAAGCTGAACCTGCCGGACAAGGTCACGGCCGTGTTCGCCACGGCCGGCGGCGCGATCTTCGACAACCTGCCGATGCTGTTCTGCATCGGTGTCGCGATCGGCTTCGCGAAGAAGTCGGACGGCTCGACCGCGCTGGCCGGCCTGGTCGGCTTCCTGGTGTACAGCAACGTCCTGAAGGCGTTCCCGGTCACCGAGGCGAAGGTCCAGGCGGGCGCGGACATAGCCGCGACCTACAACAACCCCGGTGTCCTCGGCGGCATCATCATGGGTCTGCTGTCCGCGGTGCTGTGGCAGCGCTTCCACCGCACCAGGCTGGTGGACTGGCTCGGCTTCTTCAACGGCCGCCGTCTGGTGCCGATCATCATGGCGTTCGTCGGCACGGTCATGGGTGTCTTCTTCGGCCTGGTCTGGGAGCCGATCGGCGAGGTCATCTCCGACTTCGGCGAGTGGATGACGGGTCTCGGCGCCTTCGGTGCGGCGCTGTTCGGCCTCATCAACCGCGCGCTGATCCCCATCGGCATGCACCAGTTCGTGAACACCGTCTCGTGGTTCCAGCTCGGTGACTTCAAGGACGCCACGGGCGCGATCGTCCACGGTGACCTGAACCGCTTCTTCGCCGGTGACCCGACGGCCGGGCAGTTCATGTCGGGCTTCTTCCCGATCATGATGTTCGGTCTGCCGGCCGCCGCGATCGCCATCGCCCACTCGGCACGTCCCGAGCGCCGCAAGGCCGTGATGGGCATGATGATCTCGCTGGCGCTGACCTCTTTCGTGACCGGTGTGACCGAGCCGATCGAGTTCTCGTTCATGTTCATCGCCCCGGTGCTGTACGCGATCCACGCGGTTCTCACGGCCGTCTCGATGGCGGTCACCTGGGCGCTCGGCGTCCACGCGGGCTTCACCTTCTCCGCCGGCTTCATCGACTACGCCCTGAACTGGAACCTCGCCACCAAGCCCTGGCTGATCATCCCGATCGGCCTGGTCTTCGGCGCCATCTACTACACCGTCTTCCGCTTCGCCATCACCAAGTGGAACCTCCCCACCCCGGGCCGCGAGCCCGAGGAGGAGGTCGAGGACCTCACCAAGGCGTGAGGCTCGGCCGTACCGCATGACGAGGGGCCCCGGAACCGGGAAGGTTCCGGGGCCCCTCGTACGCATGGGGATCAGATCTCGTACGACACCCTCGGCGTCGCCAGCTCCACCGGGCCGTCGAACACCGCGCGCGCGTCGGCGAGGTTGGCCCGCGGGTCGGTCCACGGGGGGATGTGGGTGAGGACCAGGCGGCGGGCGCCTGCCCGGGCCGCCGTCTCTCCCGCCTCGCGGCCGTTGAGGTGCAGGTCGGGGATGTTCTCCTTGCCGTGCGTGAACGCGGCCTCGCACAGGAACAGGTCGGTGTCCCGGGCGAGTTCGTCCAGCGCCGGGGTGACGCCCGTGTCACCGGAGTACGTCAGGGACTTGCCGCCGTGCTCGACGCGGATGCCGTACGCCTCGACCGGGTGCGCCACGCGTTCCGTGTGGACGGTGAACGGGCCGATGTCGAAGGTGGACGGCTTGACCGTGTGGAAGTCGAAGACCTCGCTCATCGAGGAGGCGGTGGGGGTGTCCGCGTAGGCCGTGGTGAGGCGGTGTTCCGTACCCTCGGGTCCGTAGACGGGGATCGGGTCGCAGCGGCCGCCGTCGTGACGGTAGTAGCGCGCGACGAAGTACGCGCACATGTCGATGCAGTGATCGGCGTGCAGATGGCTGAGGAAGATCGCGTCGAGGTCGTAGAGACCGCAGTGGCGCTGCAGCTCGCCCAGGGCACCGTTGCCCATGTCGAGGAGCAGCCGGAAGCCGTCGGCCTCGAGGAGGTAGCTCGAGCAGGCCGATTCCGCGGACGGGAACGACCCCGAGCAGCCGACGACGGTGAGCTTCATAAAGCAGAAACCTCCGCTGGCGGGAACGAAGAGAGTGGTGGCGTCGGGGGTCGTGCGGTGGATCGAGCGTAAGGCGCAAAACCCCCGGTCGCTCCTCCGCCAAGGGCTGTTGTGGGCGAACTCACCTGTGCTGTCACCGGTTCGGCTGGACCGAGGGCGCGTGAGACTTTGGAGAGGGCGCGCGGACGCGATCGCGCGCCGGTAACGTCACCGGTATGGACACGTCCTGGTGGCTCGCGCTCGCCGCGGTGGTACTGCTGGCGCTGGTCGCCGTGCTCGTCGACGGATGGGGGCGGGGGCATCGGCCCTCCGCTCGCCGGACCCGGCCGCCCGGCCGTCCCGGGAAGCGCGGCGTCCGTCCGCGGCCCGCGGAGATCTGGTGGGCGAACGTGCCGTACGAGGACGGGCCCGGCGAGAAGGACCGGCCCTGTCTGGTGCTGGTGGTGCACGGGGACCGGGCGATGGTCGCGAAGATCACCAGCAGGCACCACGCCGAGCGGCCCGGGGTGATCCCGTTGCCGCCGGGCTCGGTGGGCGACGCGCGCGGGCGCGCGAGCTTCCTGGAGACGGACGAGCTGCGCGAGGTGCACGTGGAGGACTTCCGCCGACGGGCCGGGGTGGTGGACCCGGTCCTGTGGGACCAGGTCCGTCACCTGGCTACGTAACGGGCGGCTGCCCAGCGGGGCTCAGGCCCAGAGTTGGCCCTGGAGGGTCTCGATCGCTTCCTCCGTCGTCGCCGCCGTGTAGACGCCCGTCGAGAGGTACTTCCATCCGCCGTCGGCGACGACGAACACGATGTCCGCGCTCTCGCCCGCCTTCAGCGCCTTGTTCCCGACGCCGATCGCCGCGTGCAGGGCGGCGCCGGTGGAGACTCCCGCGAAGATGCCCTCCTGCTGGAGGAGTTCCCGGGTGCGGGTGACCGCGTCGGCGGAGCCGACCGAGAAGCGGGTGGTGAGGACGGAGGCGTCGTACAGCTCCGGTACGAAGCCCTCGTCGAGGTTGCGCAGGCCGTACACCAGGTCGTCGTAGCGCGGTTCGGCGGCGACGATCTTCACGTCCGGCTTGTGCTCGCGCAGGAAGCGGCCGACGCCCATCAGGGTGCCGGTGGTGCCCAGGCCCGCGACGAAGTGGGTGACCGAGGGGAGGTCGGCGAGGATCTCCGGGCCGGTCGTGGCGTAGTGGGCGCCCGCGTTGTCGGGGTTGCCGTACTGGTAGAGCATCACCCAGTCGGGGTGCTCGGCGGAGAGCTCCTTGGCGACGCGTACGGCGGTGTTGGAGCCGCCCGCGGCGGGCGAGGGGATGATCTCCGCGCCCCACATGCCGAGCAGTTCGCGCCGTTCCTGTGAGGTGTTCTCCGGCATCACGCACACCATGCGGTAGCCCTTGAGCTTGGCGGCCATCGCGAGCGAGATGCCGGTGTTGCCGGAGGTGGGCTCCAGGATCGTGCAGCCGGGGGTCAGGCGGCCGTCCTTCTCCGCCTGCTCGATCATGTGCAGGGCGGGGCGGTCCTTGACCGAGCCGGTGGGATTGCGGTCCTCCAGCTTCGCCCAGATGCGGACGTCGGCGGACGGCGACAGCCGCGGCAGGCGCACCAGAGGGGTGTTGCCCACCGCGGCCAGCGGGGAGTCGTAACGCATGAGTGGTCAGCGAGCCTTAGACCATGCCGCCGGCCACGGCCGGCAGGATCGTGACGTTGTCGCCGTCGGCGAGCTTGGTGTTGATGCCGTCCAGGAAGCGGACGTCCTCGTCGTTGAGGTAGACGTTGACGAAGCGGCGCAGCTGGCCATCGTCCACGATGCGGGCCTGGATGCCCGCGTGGCGGGTCTCCAGGTCGGTGAAGAGCTCGGCGAGGGTGTCTCCCTTGCCCTCCACAGCCTTCTGGCCGTCGGTGTACTGGCGGAGGATGGTCGGGATGCGGACCTCGATGGCCATGGTTGCGGGCTCCTGTCGGAAGAAGTCTGGTCGGTGGGCGCGCGGCAGCGCAGTACAACAGCGGGTGGTGCGTGTCGGGCGCCGCGGCTCACGGCCGTACGGCGGCGGGACCGGCGTCAACAGATGGCGCTGGCGAGCCTGCACAGGTCGACGTGCAGCCGCGCCACGAGCAGCGTGCCCGGCGTCTTCTCGCTCACGTCGTCAAGAACCATGGGCTCATCGTATCGATTCCCGGTCCGGATCCCGGAGTGTGGTCCCACATTCCGGACGGATTCCGGCCGGAGAGTGAGACCGCACAGTTCAGCACCGGGTCGGCGGAGGTCCTGGGCGCCTTCAGGCGGACTTTCTGAGCACCAGGCGGGTGGGGACGACGGCGGAGGGCAGGGCCGGGGCGCCGGGGTGCTCCGTACGGTCGAACAGCAGCCGGGCCATCAGGCGGCCCATCTCCTCGACGTCCTGGTGGACCGTGGTCAGCGGCGGTTCGGTGGCCTCGGCGATCTCCCTCAGGTCGTCGAATCCGACCACCGCCACGTCCTGCGGCACCCGCCGGCCGCGTTCCCGCAGTGTCTGCAGGGCGCCGGACGCCATGAGGTCGGAGGCGACGAAGACGGCGTCCAGGCCGGGGCACCGGTCGAGCAGCGCGGCCATGGCGTCGGCGCCGCCCCGCTGGGTGTAGTCGGCCCTCTCGATCAGCTGGGCGGAGGCGTCCGGTACGACGTCCTGGTAGCCGGCGAGCCGGTCGGCGGCGGAGTTCTCCTGGTCGTAGGGTCCGGTGACGGTCGCGATCCGGGTGCGGCCGAGCGAGACCAGGTGCCGCACGGCCTGGCGGGCGCCGCCGCGGTTGTCGCCGTCGACGTAGGCCTGGCCGCGCACCAGGTCGCCGTCGCGCAGGAGCGGGCGGCCGCCGAAGACGGCGGGCAGGCCGAGGCGGTCGATCATCTCGGGCAGCCGGTCGCCGGGGCGCAGGGAGAACAGCAGGGCGCCGTCGACATGGCCGCCGCCGAGGTAGTCGGCCACGCGCGCGTAGTCGTCGGGTTCGTCCAGGAACAGCAGGACGGCCTGCGCGCCGTGCCGGGCGAGTTCGCGGCGGATGCCGCGCAGGTGGCGGTCGAAGAAGGGGTCGAGGAAGAGCCGGTTCTCCGGCTGGGTCGCGACGACCGCGACGGCTCCGGTGCGGTGGGTGACCAGTTGCCGGGCGGCCTGGTTGGGGACGTAGCCGAGTCCGGCGATCACCTCGCGGACGCGGTCGACGACCTCGGCGCGGACCCTGGGCTCGCCGTTGATCACCCGTGACACGGTGGACTTGGAGACTCCCGACCGCCGGGCGACGTCCTCCAGCGTGGGGCGCCGTGTGCGCGTCGGTTGCGTCAACACCTTCTCCGATACGGCGAGTTGTCCGGTGGCCTACGACGCTCAGTATGCCTCCACGACCTTCACCTCCTCCTCCGTCACCTCGCCCTCGACGATCCGGAAGGAGCGGAACTGGAACGGGCCGGCGGCGTCGGTGTCGGCGGTGGAGACGAGGACGTAGTGGGCGCCGGGCTCGTTGGCGTAGGAGATGTCGGTGCGGGAGGGGTAGGCCTCGGTCGCCGTGTGGGAGTGGTAGATGACCACCGGTTCCTCGTCCCGGTCGTCCATCTCCCGGTAGAGCTTGAGCAGGTCGCCGGAGTCGAACTCGTAGAAGGTGGGCGACATGGCCGCGTTCAGCATGGGGATGAACCGCTCGGGGCGGTCCGAGCCCGCCGGGCCCGCGATGACGCCGCACGCCTCGTCGGGGTGGTCCTTGCGCGCGTGCGCGACGATCTGGTCGAACAGGGCCTGGGTGATGGTCAGCATGTTCGTCAGGATAAGCAGAAGGGCCGCCCTGTACCGAGGGGTGGTACGGGGCGGCCCACATCGTGAGCGGAGAGGTCAGCCGACCTTCTCCAGCTCCGAGTCGCCGCGTGCGGCGATCTGCGGGTTGCGGCTCTTGAGGACCGCCCAGCCGATGGCCAGGGCGGCGGCCCACACGGCCATCACGTAGAGACAGACGCGGGCGTCGGCGTCGTACGCGATGAGGCCGGTGACGAAGAGCAGGAAGGCGATGGCGACGTAGCTGCACTTCGCGCCGCCGGGGGCCGGGAAGGACGAGGCGGGCAGGCGGCCCGCGTCGACGGCGCGGCGGTAGAGGACGTGGCTGATCAGGATCATCAGCCAGGTCCAGATGCCGGCGGCGGTGGCCACCGAGGTGACGTAGCCGAACGCCTTCTCGGGGACGATGTAGTTGAGGATCACGCCGATGCCCATGAAGAGCACCGAGACCGTGATGCCGAAGGCCGGCGTCTTGGTCGAGGACAGCTTCTTGAAGACCGCGGGGGCCTCACCGCTGTCGGCCAGGTTCCGCAGCATGCGGCCGGTGGAGTACATGCCGGAGTTGCAGGAGGACAGGGCGGCGGTGAGGACCACGAAGTTCACGATGCCCGCGCCCGCCGGGATGCCGATCTTCGCGAAGGCCTCCACGAAGGGGCTCACCCCGTCGGTGAACTCGGTCCACTTGACGACGCACAGGATGACGGTGAGGGCGCCGACGTAGAAGAGGGCGATGCGCCAGGGCAGGGTGTTGATCGCCTTGGGGAGGGTCTTCTCCGGGTCCTCGGACTCGCCGGCGGTGACGCCGACCAGTTCCACGGCGAGGTAGGCGAACATGACGCCCTGCAGGGTCATCAGGGACGAGCCGATGCCCTTGGGGAAGAAGCCGTCGTACTGCCAGAGGTTGGAGACGGCGGCGGTGTCGCCGGCGGAGCTGAAGCCGAAGGTGAGCACGCCCAGGCCGATCACGATCATGCCGATCAGGGCGGTGACCTTGACCATCGAGAACCAGAACTCCAGCTCGCCGAAGAGCTTCACGGAGATCAGGTTCACCCCGAAGAGGATCACCAGGAAGACCAGGGCCGTCACCCACTGCGGGATGTCCGGGAACCAGTAGTTGACGTAGATCGCGGCGGCGGTCAGCTCGGCCATGCCGGTGACCACCCACATCAGCCAGTACGTCCAGCCGGTGAAGTAGCCGAAGAACGGGCCGAGGAACTCGCGTGAGTACTCCGCGAACGAGCCCGAGACGGGGCGGTAGAGCAGGAGCTCGCCGAGCGCCCGCATGATGAAGAAGATGATCACGCCCGCGAGGGCGTACATGAAGATGAGGCTGGGTCCGGCCTTGGCGATGTTCGCCCCGGCTCCCAGGAAGAGGCCGACGCCGATGGCGCCGCCGATCGCGATCATCTGGACCTGGCGGCTGCCGAGCCCGCGTTCGTACCCCTCTCCCTCAGGGGTCTTCTCCGTGTCGGCCTGCGCTGAGGTCATGTGGTGCGCCTTTCTCCATGCCGACCCGGGCCTTCGTCGGCCTCGGACCGGGTCTCGATCCCCCCTGGATGATGGAGTGTGAGCGGGCTCGATCCTCCCCGAGCCCACTCATGCCTGGCCGACGGTCCGTCGGCTCGGTGGCGCACCCGGGCGAATACATGGGTGGTGTTCGCCGGGCGGTCGTGAAGATTTATCACGGCCGCCACATTGATCACCCGGGCGAGATGTGGCGCAGCACACAGGGAGAGGCAGACAAAAGCGACCTCTCGCGGGCATAGGTGCCCGTCACGGTGATGTGATCGTTATCCGGATTTGAGCGTCCGCTGAGCGAACACAAGACCTGCGCAACTGTGCACAAGTCAGGGCATGAGCGTGCTGACGAGTGTCTCCTGGAGCCCGCCCAGCCACAGGTAGGCCATCACCATCGGCTTGCGCGGGTCCTCGTCCGGCAGGTGGTAGAGGAGGTCGCTGTCGTCCTCGTCGGTGATCTCCAGCCGGGAGCCGATCGCCAGCCGCAGGTCGTTGAGGGCGCTCAGCCACTGCTGGGACTCGCCGGGCGACAGCTTGAGCACCGCCGCCTCCTTGCCGCCCGAGTCGAGCGCGTCCAGGGAGCGGACCACCGCGAGGGCGTTCTCCCGTTTGCCGGCCCGCAGATCGTTCTCGGTGTAGCGGCGGAACTCCGCGGAGTACGCCCGCTCCTCCTCGGCCTGCTTCGGTCCGGGGGCGCCCTCCGGGTCGCTGTAGGCGTCGGGGAAGAGCCGTCTGAGGACCGGGTCGGCGGGGGGCTCGCTGGGACCCTCCGCGAACAGCTCGGCGAGCGGATCGTCGGGGGTGTCCTCGGCGGGGCCGGGGCCGATGAGTTCCAGGAGCTGGACGGCCAGCGACCGGATGATGGAGATCTCGACGTCGTCGAGGGCGACGGCCGCGCCGCCGCCGGGGAGCGGTTCGAAGTGTCCTGGCATGAAGGGAGTTCGCTACTTCCGGTCCTGCTGGAGGGTGGCCCACAGACCGTAGCCGTGCATGGCCTGCACGTCGCGTTCCATCTCCTCGCGACTGCCGCTGGAGACGACCGCCCGGCCCTTGTGGTGGACATCGAGCATGAGCTTGGTGGCCTTGTCCTTCGAGTAGCCGAAGTACGTCTGAAAGACGTACGTCACGTAGCTCATGAGGTTGACCGGGTCGTTGTGAACGATGGTGACCCAGGGGACGTCGGGTTCCGGGACGGCGAAGACCTCTTCCGCCGACTCGGTGCGTTCGGTCTCAAGGGGAGCGGGTGACGTCACAAGGCCCATGCTGCCACGCCCCCCGTAAATCGTCACACTGACGAAATGGGGGTACGATCTCTTGCCATGAACACAGCGGACCTTGGGCTGCCGGTGGACGTTCCCTCTACGGCGCTCTTCACGGACCAGTACGAGCTGACAATGCTGCAGGCGGCGCTGAAGGCGGGTACCGCCGAACGGCGCAGCGTGTTCGAAGTCTTCACCCGGCGGTTGCCGGAAGGTCGCAGGTACGGTGTCGTCGCGGGCACCGGGCGTGTCCTGGACGCCGTCGAGAACTTCCGGTTCGACGCGGACGTCCTCGGCTTCCTGCGGGAGCACTCGATCGTCGACGAGGAGACCCTGGAGTGGCTCGCCTCGTACCGCTTCTCGGGTGACGTCTGGGGCTATCCGGAGGGCGAGGTGTACTTCCCGGGCTCGCCGATCATGCGGGTCGAGGGGTCCTTCGCCGAGTGCGTGCTCCTGGAGACCGTCATCCTGTCCATCCTCAACCACGACTCGGCGATCGCCGCGGCCGCCTCGCGGATGGCCTCCGCAGCCGGCGGGCGGCCGCTGATCGAGATGGGTGCCCGCCGCACCCACGAACTGGCCGCGGTCGCCGCCGCGCGCGCCGCGTACGTCGGCGGCTTCACCACCACCTCCGACCTCGCGGCCGGCTTCCGCTACGGCATCCCCACCGTGGGCACGTCCGCCCACGCCTTCACCCTCCTGCACGACCAGGAGCGGGACGCCTTCCAGGCCCAGGTGAACTCGCTGGGCCGGGGCACGACCCTGCTCGTGGACACCTACGACGTCACCGAGGCCGTCCGGACGGCCGTCGAGGTCGCCGGGCCCGAGCTGGGCGCGGTGCGGATCGACTCCGGGGACCTGCTGCTGGTCGCGCATCGCGTACGGCAGCAGCTGGACGAGCTGGGCGCCACCGACACGAAGATCATCGTGACCTCGGACCTGGACGAGTACGCCATCGCCTCGCTGGCGGCGGCGCCCGTGGACGCGTACGGCGTCGGCACCCAGCTGGTGACCGGCTCCGGACACCCCACGGCCTCGATGGTCTACAAGCTGGTCGCCCGCGCCGAGACCGCCGACCCGAAGGCCCCGCTGGTCCCGGTGGCGAAGAAGTCCACCGGCGGCAAGACCTCCGTCGGCGGCCGCAAGTGGGCCGCGCGGCGCCTGGACGAGCACGGGATCGCGGAGGCCGAGGTCGTCGGCACCGGGCCGGTGCCGGCCGAGCTGGCCGAGCGGCAGCTGCTGGTCGAGCTGGTCAAGGGCGGCGATGTCGTGGCCCGCGAGCCCCTGGACGTCGTACGCGACCGGCACGCGACCGCCCGCGGCAGCCTGCCCCTGTCGGCGACCCAGCTGTCGCGCGGGGAACCGGTCATTCCGACGGAGTACGCGCACGGGCGCACGGGTAGCTAAGGCGGGTGTGCCGGGAAACGCCCGTAACGCCCCCTCCCGCGCGGCCCTTGGAGTCAATAGGCTCGGAAGTTCACCGGCCGGGCCCTCATCCCTTCCATGACCCAGTCGTCCATAACCGAAGGACACCGACCATGCGCCGCGCCTTGATCGTCGTTGACGTGCAGAACGACTTCTGCGAGGGGGGCAGTCTCGCGGTGGCCGGGGGTGCCGATGTCGCCGCCGCCGTCACCGAGCTGATCGGTCAGGCGGCCGGCTCCGGGTACCAGCACGTCGTGGCCACCCGCGACCACCACATCGCCCCCGGCGGCCACTTCGCCGACAACCCGGACTACGCCCACTCCTGGCCCGCCCACTGCGTCGCCGGCACCGAGGGCGTGGGCTTCCACCCGAACTTCGCCCCCGCGGTCGCCTCCGGCGCGGTCGACGCCGTCTTCGACAAGGGAGCGTACGCGGCGGCCTACAGCGGCTTCGAGGGCGCCGACGAGAACGGCATGACGCTGGCCGACTGGCTGCGCGCCCGGGAGGTCGAGGAGGTGGACGTGGTCGGCATCGCGACCGACCACTGCGTCCGCGCCACCGCCCTGGACGCCGCCCGGGAGGGCTTCCGTACCCAGGTGCTGCTGGACCTGACCGCCGGGGTGGCCGAGGCCACGACCGAGCGGGCGCTGGAGGAGCTGCGGGAGGCGGGCGTGGAGCTGTCCGGGAAGCCCGTGGTCGCCTAGGTGCTCTTTCGTCCGGGGAGCTCCCGACGGGTCTCCCGCGGCGCTACGTCACGGTCGGCCCCGTGGGTGTCGCCGGGCGTCTGAGCAGTGCCCGGACGGGGTGCCACAGCTCCTGGACGAGTTCCGGGCCGCCGACACCGTTGTCAGGGGCCGTACGCCATATCAGGCCGTCCGGATGGTGCAGGACCGCGGTGATCTCGTCCGGGGTCGGCGGGGCCGCGTTGCCCCGCAGGTAGACCGCGCGCATACCCAGGTTGCGCAGCCTGGTCAGGGCGCGCGCACGGTTCTGGGCGTGGACGAGGAAGCGGACGGAGCCCGTTCCCTCGGCGGTGGGGCTGGGCAGGTTCAATGCCACCACCACGCTGCCGGTCGGCAGCTTGCAGAAACCTCCTGCGGCCATGCGGTCACACCCCCGTGCGAGTCGTCGTCGAAGCCTGTGTCAATAAGGGAGCCACAGGACGCACCTAAACACGATCGGCGGCAACCCGCCAGGGGGTTGCCGCCGATACGCTTCTGACCTGCGAAGATGCTGTCTACTTCGCGGACGGTCCAACCTGGACCGAGATCGTCGAGCCGTCCGCCGGCTCCTTGGTGATCTTGATCCGGGTGTCGGTGTCAGTGACCTTGACGCCCGCGAACGGGTTCGAGGTGTCGTAGTAGCTCGACGTGCCGTCGTCGAAGACCGGGACGCCGACCCGCGACTTGATCTTGGTCGGGACGTCCGCCTTGTGCAGCGTGAGCGCGTCCGTCTGCTGCCGGGTGAAGGTCGAGTCGAAGGCCTGGATGCGGTTGCGCATCAGCGTGCCGTCGGACCACTTCAGCGGGGTCGGGTGGGAGTCGATCGGCAGGATCAGACCCGTGCCGGCGTGCTGGCTGGTGTTGTCGTCGGCCTGGGAGGTGTCCCACTTCCAGATCAGCAGGCCGTTCTGGTACGGGTAGTGCTCCACCCAGTCCGGACGGGTCGTCGAGAAGCCGTAGTTGTACGGGCCGACCTTGAGGACCTTGTCGTAGGACACGTACTGGCGGTTCTCGGCGATGTAGTACTGCGGGTAGTCGTCCGTGATGGCCGCGCCGATGCGGGAGAAGCCGCTCGGCGTCCAGGCCGCGTCCGTGGACTCGGCGTTGTCGGAGAACAGGGCGGCGCCGTCGGCGGTCAC
Organism: Streptomyces violaceoruber; assembly: GCA_000720805.1. Lineage (GTDB taxonomy): Bacteria > Actinomycetota > Actinomycetes > Streptomycetales > Streptomycetaceae > Streptomyces > Streptomyces cellulosae_A. The sequence goes on along the minus strand of JODI01000028.1, from coordinate 62,905 downwards.
GGTGATCTCGTCGGCCGCGAAGCCCTTCAGGGCCACTCCGCCGTCGGTCTGGTAGCGGAAGCGCAGGCCGATCTTCTGGCCGGCGTAGGCGTCCAGCGGGAACGTCAGCTTCTGGTACGCGTCCACCGTGCCGGTGAGGGCGGGCTTGCCGCTGCCGTCACGCGGGATGGCGCTGCCGTCGGCCAGCTTGCCGTCGACGGGCGTCCAGTTGGTGCCGCCGTCCGTGGAGACCTCGGTGTAGAGGTAGTCGTAGTCCGCCTCGATGTCCCACCAGCCGTCGAGGGTGAGGCTCGCGGACGACTTGCCGGTCAGGTCGACCGTGCGGGCGAGGGAGTTGCGCAGGTCGTTGCCGCTGCCGCTCCACCACTGCTTGCTGCCCTGCGCCGGGGCGACGACCTCGGTGGTGACCGTCTTGTCGGGCAGCTGGACCACGAGGCCCTGCGGGTTCTTGGTGTTGTACTCCGCGACACCGAGGGTGTGGTTCGACTTCACGCCCGCCTGGGCGATGTCGTAGTCGAGCCAGCCCAGTTGCAGCTTGTCCCAGGCGTTCATGTCGCCGGGCAGGTCGCCGATGGCGTCCTTGCCGGTGCCGAGCCAGGAACCGGAGGACATCAGCGTCCAGAAGCCGGTGGAGTTCTCGCCGCCGGCGGTGTCGTACTCGTCGGGCAGGCCCAGGTCGTGGCCGTACTCGTGGGCGAAGACGCCCAGGCCGCCGTTCTCCGGCTGGATGGTGTAGTCGCCGACCCAGATGCCGGTGTCACCGATCTGCGTGCCGCCGAGCTTGTTGGTGTCCGGGCCGGTGGATCCGGCGTCGGTGCCGAAGGCGTACCAGCGGTGGGCCCAGATGGCGTCCTCGCCCTGGGCGCCGCCACCCGCGGACTCGTCCTCGCCGGCGTGCACGATCTGGAAGTGGTCGATGTAGCCGTCGGGCTCGTTGAAGTCGCCGTCGCCGTCGAAGTCGTAGCGGTCCCACTGGTCGAACTCGGCCAGCTCCGCCTTGATCTCGGCGGCGGTGTCACCGGCGGCCTCGCGCTCGGCGACCCAGGCGTTGACGCCGTCCTGCACGGCGTACCAGGCGCCGGTGGACGCCTCGTTGGAGCCGTAACGGGCCTCGTTGTAGGGGACCTTGACCCAGTCGGTGACCTCACCGTCGACGGAGTAGCGGCCCGAGGACTGCTTCTCGTAGTACTTCTTCAGCGACTCGGTGTTCTTGCCGGTGCCGAAGTAGAGGTCCTGGAAGTGCTTCTGGTTGTAGTCCGCCTGCCACGCGGTGCTGTTGTTCTGCGCGCGGTCCGGCTGGGCTATCTGGTTGTGCAGCGGGCCGGGGGTGCCGCCGTAGCGGCTGTCGACCTGGTCGCCGAACTCGACCAGGATCGTGAAGATCTTGTCGGTCTGCTCGCGGCCGAGTTCGACGTACTTGTCGTCGCCCTTGAGCTTGACGACCTTGGAGCCGTTGCGGTCCCGCACCTTGGCGGAGCCGGATATGACCTGGTTGAGCGCCTCTTCGCGCTGGGCCTCCTGGGTCTTGGACAGCGGACCGTCCAGGTCATGTCCCTTCATCTTGGCCGGCTGCGGGTCGTGCCCGTCCACGGCCCGGGGTGCCGCGGTCGAGTCGGCCTGGGCCACCGAGAAGGCCGAGAAGGTCGCCGTGGCCGCGGCGAACGCGACGACTGTCGCCGCCGTTCTGAACTGCCAGGATCTGCTGGTCACTTGAGTTCCTCCCCCGCGTCCGGGCGCGCGGAAGGAGGGGGGTCCTGGGCCTGGTGGGTCCGCGCGCGCTGTTCAACGCGTGTAGTCAAGTGACGACATTTGACTAGAGGTTGGGAAGAAAAGACAGACCTTGACTTGAGCAGGTCAATTGCACTATGCGAAGTTGGCGTCCGCTTTGCGAACGCCGGGCCACCGCGCGCGTGCTCACGGAGGGCGACGACGCCCCTCTCGAACGGGCGCGCGGTTCTGTCCACTTGCTGGACGCCATGAACCCGTGCGCCCCCTGTGCTCCGGCCCTGTTGGTCAGGTCACGCTTACCTGTCGTTCCGCTCGGGCATGCAGGCGATTAGAGTCGATTGGCGGAACGCCCTGAAATCGGCGGAAAGCCAGGCCGACGCCCCCGTGGACCCCCACTTCCGAGGACACGATTGCCATGCCTCGTCCGACTGTCACGCCTCGCCCGACGGCCGCACAGCTCGCCTACGGTTCGTGCACCGTGATCTGCTCGACGCTCGCCATGCTGCTGCTGTCAGAGACGAGTTCGGGCGTGGGGATCGTGATCATCGCCCTCGCGGCACTCGCCCTCGGTCTGCTGGTCGCCATGACGATCCCGATGCCCAGGTCCCGCGTGGTCGCGGTGAACCGGCCCGCGACGCAGACCGCGCAGACGCAGACCCCGCAGACGCAGCCGGAGACCGCGTCGGCGACGGCCTCGATCGCCGCGGCGGCGTCCGAGCGTCCGGTGCACGAGCGCGCTGCTTCCTGACCGACGGCTGAGAGCGCACCGAGGACGTACCGAGGCGGTCAGTCGGTGCTGACGACGACCGTCTTGGCCGCCTTGTCGTGCAGGCCCTGCTTGTAGGGCTTGTCGAAGTAGCTCCAGCCGCCCGAGATCGCGGTCCAGATGCAGGCGCAGCAGAACGCGAACGGGATCCACAGCACCGCCGAGCGGATCAGCGTGGTCTGTACGGAGGGCGTGGAGCCGTCGTCGAGGCCGGCGACCCGCATCCCCAGCCACTTCTTGCCGAGGGTCTGGCCCGTCCTGCTGATCATGACGGTGTCGTAGGCGATGTAGAGCACGGCGGCGATCAACGACTGCCCGAACGACTTGCCGAACTCGATGTTGTTGTCGTCGATGCTGTACTCGTGCACGTTGAAGGCCAGGGTGAGCAGCCAGACCACGATGCCGACCATGATCATGTCGATGATCCGGGCGAGGGTGCGCTTGCCGCTCGGGGCCAGCGGCGGCATGCCGGCCAGCGGATCGCCGGGGTAGTGGCCGCCGGACCCGTAGGGATCACCGCCCTGAGGACCGCCGGAACCGTAAGGGTCGCCCCCTTGACGACCGCCGGACCCGTAGGGATCACCGCCCGGCGGAGGCTGGGCCCCGCTGCCGTACGGGGGCTGGGCGTCGTACGGCGAACCGGAGCCCTCGTCAGGCGGGGGCTGCTTCCTGAACGGGTCGTCTTCCGGCGGCTGACCGGAGCCGGGAGGTTCGGTGCTCATGGCCCGAGTCGACCGCGAACCCTCCGGCTTCGCATCCGGCGAGCGGCCGTCCGGAGTACCGGATCCTCCGGCGCTTGTGCCGTGGATCCGGTCAGCCGGCGACGAACGTATGTGCGGCCTTGTCGTGCCAGCACTGGTGCCACGGCCGGTCGATCAGGCACCACAGGACGCCCACGACTCCCACGACGAGCAGTCCGGGCACGCTGTAGACCAGCCAGCGGCGCAGCGCCGCGCCGAAGGACGGGGCCTCGTGGCCCTCGATGTCCCGCACGTCCAGCCCGAACATCTTCTTGCCGAGGGTGCGGCCCCACCTGGCGGTGGGCAGCGCCTCGTAAAGAGCGCCGAAGACGAGGAGGACGGCCAGCACGATGCCGAGATACGTCGACGTCGTGCCGTCGAGGAGCCACACCGTGACGGTCTCACCGGACAGCTTGGCCGCGTCGATCTTCTCGTTGACGTGGTCGATCGCCTTGGTGCCGAGCGGTACGGCGGCCACGGCGGTGACACCCGCGAGCACCACCGTGTCGACGAGCCGGGCGCCCAGTCGCTTGCCGAGCCCCGCGGGACGGGCCGACGCCTGACGCCGCGCGGCCGCCTGGAAGATGTCGTCGACGGGCGGCTTCCAGGGCGGGACCGGCTGCTCGCCGTCGTCCGCCCCTGCCAGCCGGTGCACCTGCTGCGCCCAGGAGGGCTGGCCGCCACCGGCGCCGGGTGCCATGGGGGCGGAGGTCATGGGGGCGGAGGCGGGGGTGCCTGAGCTGGGCCGGGGGCCGGTCGGCTGAGGACCGCCGGACTGGTGGGGCACGCTCGGGCCGGCCGCAGGGGTCGCCTGCGGGCCGGAGAGGGCGGCGGGGGGCGCCGAGGGGGCCTGGGCGGCTGCCCCGGCTCCGGTGCCCGCCTGGGGCTGCGCTGCGGCGGCCCGGGCGGCCGCGGCCTTTCCGGCACCGAAGCCGGGGGCTTCCTGGGTGCCGGGGACCGCGGGAGTGCCGGGCGTGCCGGAGTACGCGGAGGCGCCCGGGGACGCGGCTTGGGCGCCGGTGCCGGGGTGGCCGGTGGCGTGGGGTGCCCGTGGGTCGGCGGAACCGGGCGTTCCGGACCCACCGGCTCCCCCGGCCGCCCCTGCCGGACCTCCCGTACCCGTACCGCCGCCCCCGGAGAACTGGGCGCCGAACGCTCCGGGCGCCGCGCCGGACGCGGACTGGGCGGATCCGGGGCCCGGTGTGCCCGTGCTCCCCTGGTGCGCCCCGGCCGCCCGATTCTGCTGGGCCGTGCGCGGGGAAAGCGCGCGGAAGGTCACCGTGCCCTCGTCGGCAGGGGGGCCACCGGGACCCGGGACACCGGGAGCTCCGGCGCCGGCCGCCGCTCCCCCGCGTCCGGCCGTGGGCCTGCGGAAGATGAACGTGTTGCCCGCGTCGGCATCGTCCGGCTCGGCGGGAGGGATCATCGCGGTGCCGTCCGTACGGGCGGAACGACCGTCGGGCTGGGACGGCCCGTCGCCGGCCCCCGCCGCCCGCGGAACCCGCGGATCAGCCCCCTCCCGCCCACCTTGGGGGCCTCCCGGCTGGGCACCCTGGGGCGCCCCCCACGACACCCGGCGGTCCTGGTCCCCTCCGAAGCCCGACTGGTGGGAGCGGTCGGCGCCCCAGCCGGTCGCGGGGGCGGGAGGGCCACCGTGCTGGGCGGCCGTGCGCGAGGACGGGGCAGCCCCGCCGGACCCGCCGGACGGACCGGGTCCGTCGACCGGGTCCTCGTCGAAGAAGTACGGGCCCGTCTCCTCCACCGAGGCCGCCGGGGCCGCAGAGGCAGCCTGGGCGGCCGGGGTGGTCCCGCCTGCCGGGCCGTCGTCGGACGGTGGGGCGAGCGGTTCGCCGTCCGTCGGGGCCGGTCGGCTGGTGCCCGGTACCCAGGCGGCACCGTTCCAGTACCGGACATATCCAGGAATGGACGGGTCCGGGTAAAACCCTTCGCGGGGCCTGTCATCACCGGGGGCCGGGGTTGGGGCGCTCATGTCCGTCGTCCGGAATCTGCTCGGGGGCCAAATGAGGGCCTCCACATCTATCAGACCGACGCAACCCCCACCGCCAGTCCCGCCGGACCCACACTTTTGAGAAGGGCCCGCCGACGCCCTGCCGGAAAAAGATTCGCCGAACCCGCGTAATGCTCGCGCCCTCTCCCCCTCTCCCTCGTACGGAACCACCACGGAACCACCACGGACCCAGGCCGGACCCGCCACGACGGGCCGGCCCGTGGTCCGAGACGGCGCGAGAGAGGACCCCCGCCATGCACCACACCGTTGTCGAGCGCGAACTGGAGCTCAGACTCATCCTGTCCCCGGAGCGCAGCTTCCCGGTCCCGGCCCGGCTGAGCTACCGCTCCGACGACCCGTACGCCGTGCACGTCACCTTCCACATCACCTCCGACCACCCGGTGAACTGGACGTTCGCCCGCGAACTGCTGGTGGAGGGGGTGTTCCGGGCGTGCGGGGACGGGGACGTGCGGGCGTGGCCGGCCAAGGTGGACGGCCGCGGTGTCGTGCTGATGGCGCTGAGTTCACCTGCCGGGGACGCCCTCCTGGAGGCCCCCGCCGCCCAGGTGTCCGCCTGGCTGGAGCGCACGTTGCGGGCGGTGCCCCCGGGGACCGAGGGCGAGCAGATAGGCATCGGCGACGCGCTCGATCAATTGCTCGCCCGGTGACCCTGCCGGAGGGCGGGTTCAGCACCACGCGGGTTCAGCACCACGCGGGTTCAGCACCACGCGGGTTCGGAACCGGGATTCAGAAGAGCTTGCCGGGGTTGAGGATGCCCAGCGGGTCGAATACCTGTTTGATCTGCTGCTGCATCTCCACCCCGACCGGCCCGATCTCGCGCGCCAGCCACTCCTTCTTCAGGACGCCCACGCCGTGCTCCCCGGTGATCGTGCCGCCGAGTTCCAGGCCGAGCGCCATGATCTCGTCGAAGGACTCACGGGCGCGCCGGGACTCGTCGGGGTCCGACGCGTCGAAGCAGACGGTGGGATGGGTGTTGCCGTCGCCGGCGTGGGCGACGACACCGATGGTGAGCTGGTATTTTTCGGCGATCCGCTCGGTTCCTTCGAGCATCTCGGCGAGCTTGGAGCGGGGCACGCACACGTCGTCGATCATCGTGGTGCCCTTGACCGCGTCGAGCGCCGTGAGGGACAGACGTCGTGCCTGGAGGAGCAGTTCGGACTCGGCCGCGTCGTCGGCCGGGACGACCTGGGTGGCGCCGGCGGCCTCGCACAGCGCGCCGAGGGCGGCGAGGTCGGCGGCCGGGTCGGCGGTGTCGAAGGCGGCCAGCAGCAGGGCTTCCGTGCTCTCCGGGAGTCCCATGTGCGCGAGGTCGTTGACGGCCTTCACCGTCGTACGGTCCATCAGTTCGAGGAGGGACGGCACGTGTCCGCCCGCCATGATCCGGCACACGGCGTCGCAGGCGGCGGCCCCGGACGGGAACTCGGCCGCCAGCACCAGCTGCTCGGGCGGCTGGGGCCTGAGGGCCAGGGTCGCCTTGACGACGATGCCGAGCGAGCCCTCGGAGCCGACGAAGAGGCGGGTGAGGTCGTATCCGGCGACGCCCTTCGCCGTACGGCGGCCGGTGGACATCAGCCGCCCGTCGGCCAGGACGACGTCGAGGCCGAGGACGTACTCGGCCGTCACCCCGTACTTCACGCAGCACAGGCCGCCGGACGCGGTGCCGATGTTGCCGCCGATGGTGCACATCTCCCAGCTGGAGGGGTCCGGCGGGTAGCAGAGGCCGTGTTCGCCGACCGCTCGGGAGAGGGTCGCGTTGATGACGCCCGGTTCGACGACGGCGATGCGGTCGACCGGGTTGATCTCCAGGATCCGGTCCATCTTGATCAGGGACAGCACGATGCAGCCGTCGGAGGCGTTGGCCGCGCCCGACAGGCCCGTGCGGGCGCCCTGCGGGACCACCGGGACGCGCAGCTCGGTGGCGGTGCGCATGACGTGCTGGACCTGTTCGACGGTGCGCGGCAGCACGACCACCGCCGGGGTGCCGGCCGGGCAGAAGCTCGCCATGTCGTTGGCGTAGGAGGCCGTGACGTCCGGGTCGGTGAGGACGGCGTCAGCCGGCAGACCGCCCCGCAGGCGGCCGAGGAGGGTGCCGGTCGCTGCTGTGTCTTCGTCGCGGGGCGCTTCGATACGGCTCATGATCACAGGTTCGCACCGGGGGCCATCGGTGTGAACCCCGATTGCGGCAGCTGCGCCAAGCCGTTATGCGCTCGTCGTGCTGCCGCACAGTGAGCGCCATGGAGAACGACGAGGAGGCTCCCGCGCCGGTCCGGGGCGCCGGCGGACGGCTGCTGATCGCCTCGGTCGCCGGGTGTGCCGTGCTCGGCGGGGCGCTGATGCTGCTGCCCCCGGAGCGGACCCATACCCGGGCGCCCGCTCCGGCACCGGGGGCGCAGGCGCACAGGGCGGTCGTCGCCGGGGTGCCGGCCGCCCTGCCCGGTCTGGCGGCGTTGATCGGTGAGCGTGAGGCCCGGGTGCGGGCGCACCCCGAGGACTCCGGGTCGTGGGCGGTGCTGGGGACGGCCTATGTGGAGCAGGGGCGGCGGGCGGCGGACCCCGCCTACTACCCGAGGGCCGAGGCCGCGCTGCGTACGTCGTTGAAGGTGCGCGGGAAGGGGAACGCGGAGGCGCTCGGCGGGCTGGCGGCCCTGGCGAACGCGCGCCGGGACTTCCGGGCGGCGAAGGCCTGGGCGGAGGCGGCCCGGGCGGCGCGGCCCCGGCGCTGGACGACGTATCCGCTGCTGATCGACGCCTACACCGGCCTCGGCGACCAGCAGGCGGCCGGCGACGCGCTGGACCGGCTGATGAAACTGCGCTCCGGGCCGGACGTGCTGGCGCGGGCCGCGGCCGTCTACCGGGACCGGGGCCGGCGGGAGGACGCGGCGGCCGCGTTGTCCGACGCGGCGGCGGGAGCCCGGGCGCCGGCCGAGCGGGCGGCCTATCTGGAGCGGTCCGGGCAGCTGGCCTGGGAGCGCGGCGAGCGGGAGGACGCGCTGCGGTACTTCCGGGAGGCGGTGCGGCTCGATCCCGACCAGCGGGCCGCGCAGGCCGGGCAGGGCCGGGTGCTGGCGGCGCTGGGCCGGACGACGGAGGCGCTGAACGCCTACCGGGTCGCGCTCGCCGAGCAGCCGTGTCCGCAGTACGCGCTGGAGCTGGGCGAGTTGTACGAGTCGCTGGGGTTCGGACAGGCCGCCCGGGTGCGGTACGACCTGCTGCGGGCGCGGGTGCGCGTCGCCGCCGAGGGCGGAGCGGACGAGGAGCTGGTGCTCGGGCAGTTCGAGGCGGACCACGGGGATGCGTCCGTCGCCGTACGGCGGCTGCGGGCCGAGTGGGACCGGCAGCCGGGGATCGCCGTGGCCGACGCGCTGGGGTGGGCGCTGCACCGGGCGGGGCGGGACGAGGAGGCGCTGCGGTTCGCGACGGTGGCGACGGACCAGGCGAAGGGAGGCGGCGTACGGAGTGCTCCGTACGCCTACCACCGGGGCATGATCGAGCGGGGGCTGCAGCGGTACGGGCCGGCCCGCAGGCATCTGCAGGAGGCGCTGCGGATCAACCCGTACTTCTCCCCGGTGCACGCGCGGACGGCCCGGGCTGCGCTGGCGGAGCTGGGCGAGCCGTCCGTGGCGGACGTGCCGGCGATGGACGCGAAGGGGTGACTACAGGTTGCCCCTCTTGGCCTGCTCCCGCTCGATCGCCTCGAACAGGGCCTTGAAGTTGCCCTTGCCGAAGCCCATCGAGCCATGGCGTTCGATGATCTCGAAGAACACGGTCGGGCGGTCCTGGACCGGCTTGGTGAAGATCTGCAGGAGGTAGCCGTCCTCGTCGCGGTCGGCGAGGATCTTCAGCTCGCGCAGGGTCTCCACGGGGACGCGGGTGTCGCCGACCCACTCGCCGAGGGTGTCGTAGTACGAGTCGGGGGTGTCCAGGAACTGGACTCCGGCCGCCCGCATGGTCCGTACCGTCCGCACGATGTCGTTGGTGTTGAGCGCGATGTGCTGGACGCCGGCGCCGCCGTAGAACTCCAGGTACTCGTCGATCTGGGACTTCTTCTTGGCGAGGGCGGGCTCGTTGATCGGGAACTTGACCTTGAGCGTGCCGTCGGCGACGACCTTGGACATCAGCGCGCTGTACTCGGTGGCGATGTCGTCGCCCACGAACTCCTTCATGTTCGTGAAGCCGAGAACCTTGTTGTAGAAGCCGACCCATTCGTCCATCCGGCCGAGTTCGACGTTGCCGACGCAGTGGTCGACGGCCTGGAAGGTGCGGTGGGCGGGGGGCTCGACGATCGGGTTCGCGGCCACGAAGCCGGGGAGGTAGGGGCCGTCGTAGCCGGTGCGCTCGACGAGGGTGTGGCGGGTCTCGCCGTACGTGGCGATCGCGGCGAGGACGACCGTGCCGTGCTCGTCCTTGACGTCGTACGGCTCGGCGACGGAGCGGGCGCCGTGCTCGACGGCGTAGGCGTACGCGGCGCGCGCGTCCGGGACCTCGATGGCCAGGTCGATGACGCCGTCGCCGTGCTCGGCCACGTGCTGGGCGAGGAAGTGGCCCCAGTCGGTGGCGGGCTTGATGACGGAGGTGAACACGAAGCGGGCGGAGCCGTTCTCGAGCACGTACGAGGCGGTCTCGCGGCTGCCGTTCTCCGGTCCGCGGTAGGCGACCAGCTTCATGCCGAAGGCGGTGGAGTAGTAGTGCGCCGCCTGCTTCGCGTTGCCCACGGCGAAGACGACCGCGTCCATTCCCTTGACCGGGAAGGGGTCGGCCTGCCGGGCGGTGTCGGGAGTGTGGTGTGTGGTCTGCGTCATAGGGGAAGCGTCACCTGTGGCTGCAAGGTGCGCAATAGTTCGCGTTTTCGCTGGGCAATCTGACCAGTGCCCCGCCCGCCTCGGCGGGCTTTCTGTACAGGATGACCAGTGGCTTCCAGTGCCGGGAGGGCCGTCGTGGGGATCGATCAGCTGGACGGGCGGATCATCGTGCTGCTGGCGCGGGAGCCGCGGATCGGGGTGCTGGAGATGTCCCGGCGGCTGGGGGTGGCCCGCGGGACCGTGCAGGCGCGGCTGGACCGGCTTCAGTCGAACGGAGTCATCCGCGGGTTCGGTCCCGAGGTGGATCCGGCGGCACTCGGCTATCCGGTCACCGCGTTCGCGACACTGCAGATCCGGCAGGGGCAAGGGGCGGACGTACGGGCCCACTTGGCGACCGTGCCGGAGGTGCTGGAGCTGCACACCACCACCGGCACCGGCGACATGATGTGCCGGCTGGTGGCCCGTTCCAACGCCGATCTCCAACGGGTCATCGACCGGGTTGTCGGCTTTGATGGCATTGTCCGGGCCTCCACCGCGATCGTCATGGAGAACCCCGTTCCGCTGCGGATCATCCCGCTGGTGGAGCAGGCGGCGGGGGACACGGAGGGAACCTAGCCGACCTGGGGGTGAGCGGAGTGAGCTTCTGGGAGTACCTCGGCAACCGCCACCAGCAGTTGCTGACGGACGCGTACCAGCACGCCGGAGTCGTCTTCCTGTGCGTGGTCGTGGCCACGTTGGCCGGAGTGTCGATCGGCGTGATCACCTACCGCACCGAGTGGGCCGGCGCCCTCGCCACCACGACCGCCTCGACCGTCCTGGCCGTTCCCTCGCTCGCCGTGATCGGTCTGCTCGTCCCGGTCGTGGGCCTGGGCGTCCCGCCCACCGTGATCGCGTTGACGCTGTTCGGGCTGATGCCGGTCGTGCGCACCGCGATCGCCGGCCTGCGCGCGGTGGACCCCTCGCTGGTGGACGCGGCCAAGGGCATCGGGATGTCCGGGCCGATGCGTCTGGTGCGGGTCGAACTGCCGCTGGCCTGGCCGCCGATCCTGACCGGGATCCGGGTCTCGACGCGGATGCTGATGGGCATCGCGGCGATCGCGGCGTACGCCTCCGGGCCCGGCCTCGGCAAGGTGATCTTCCGCGGTCTCGCCTCCCGAGGCAGTGGGAACGCGCTCAACCAGGTGCTCGCGGGCACGCTCGGGATCATCGTGCTGGCCCTGCTGTTCGACGCCGCGTACGTCCTGCTCGGACGGGTGACCGTTTCCAGGGGGATCCGTGGCTGAGGCAGGGGCATCGGCGGCGGGGGCGGCTGGTGCGGCCGCGTTCGGTGCGTCCATCGAGTTGGATCACCTCACCAAGCGGTATCCGGGAAGCGCCGCTCCCGCCGTCGACAACGTCACCTTGGAGCTCAAGGGGGGCGAGGTCGTCGTCTTCGTCGGCCCGTCGGGCTGCGGCAAGTCGACGACGCTCAAGATGATCAACAGGTTGATCGAGCCGTCCGGTGGTCGCATCCGGATCAACGGCGAGGACGTCACCCACATGGATCCGGTCCGGCTGCGCCGCGAGATCGGGTACGTCGTCCAGGCATCCGGTCTCTTCCCGCACATGACCGTCGCCCAGAACATCGCCCTCGTACCGAGGATGACCGGCTGGCCGAGGGCGCGGATCCGGGAGCGGGTCGAGGAGATGCTCGACCTCGTCGGGCTCGACCCCGGCGAGTTCCGCGGCCGCTATCCCGGCGAGCTGTCCGGCGGCCGGCGGCAACGGGTGGCGATGGCCCGGGCACTGGCCGCCGATCCCCCGGTGCTGCTCATGGACGAGCCGTTCGGCGCGGTCGACCCGGTCACCCGGGACCACCTCCAGGACGAGTTGGTCCGGCTCCAGCACCGGTTGCGCAAGACGATCGTCCTCGCCACCGACGACTTCGACGAGGCGATCAAGCTGGGCGACCGGATCGCGGTCCTGCGGGAGCGGTCGCACATCGCCCAGTTCGACACCCCGGAGGCGATCCTCACCCACCCGGCGGACGACTTCGTGGCCGGGTTCGTGGGCGCGGGCGCCGCGCTCAAGCGGCTCGACCTCACCCGCGTACGGGACGTCGAGATCTCCGACTGTCCGACGGTCACCGTCGACGCCCCCCTCCAGGACATCTTCAGCAAGCTCCGCGCCAGCCTCACCAACGAGATCCTGCTGCTCGACAAGCGCGGCCGGCCCTACAAGTGGCTCCGGCGCGGGGACCTGATGCGTGCCAAGGGGTCGCTGGCGCGCGCCGGGACGCTGGTGAGCGACACGGTGACCCGGGAGGCGACTGTGCGGGACGCGCTGGAGGCGGTGCTCACGGACAGCGCGGGGCGGGTGGCGGTGACCGGGGGGCGCGGCGAGTACACGGGAGTGGTCGATGTGGAGACGCTGGTGAACTCCGTGCACGAACTGCTGGAGGCCGACCGGCTGGAGGCGCGGGCCCACCGGCACGACCTGGAGGAACTGCGGGCCGCGCAGACGCACGCCGAGCAGGAGGGCGTCGGAGGGGAGCCGAAGGCGTGAGCAGTCCCCGGCTCGACGAGCGCGAGGAGGCCGACGGAGTTCCGCCGCCCCCGAGCCGGCTGAGGCCGCGCGTCACCTGGCAGAAGCTGACGTTCCTGCCCGCGGCGCTGGTGGCGGTGCTGCTGGCGACCTGGCTGTGGTTCCGGCAGGCCGACCTCGACCCGCTCTCCGAGCACGCGCTGTCGAACGGCCAGGTAACGAAGGCGCTGTGGCGGCAGATCGAACTCACGGCGGTCTCGACGTTCTTCGTCCTCGTCCTCGCGATCCCGCTGGGGATCCTGCTGACCCGCCAGGCCTGCCGGAGGGTGACCCCGGTGACGATGGCGTTCGCCCACATGGGCCGGGCGACCCCGGCGATCGGCCTGCTGGCGCTGTTGGTGATCTGGCTCGGCCCCGGCCTGAAGGCGCCCCTGATCGGCATCACCCTCTACGCCGCCCTCCCGGTCCTGTCGAACACGATCGCGGGCCTGAAGGCGAACGACCCGACGCTGCTGGAGGCGGCGCGCGGCATCGGCATGTCACCGTGGGACGTGCTCAGGCGAGTCGAACTGCCCCTGGCGGTCCCCCTGATCCTCGCCGGTGTCCGTACGGCCCTGGTCCTCGACGTGGGTACGGCGACCCTGGCGGCCTTCGGCGGAGGCGGCGGCCTGGGCGTCCTCATCGCCACCGGCATCACCAGTCAGCGCATGCCCGTGCTGGTGCTCGGCTCGGTCCTCACCGTCTCCCTCGCTCTGCTGCTGGACTGGCTCGCCTCGCTCGCCGAACTGCTGCTGCGACCCCGGGGGTTGGAGTCGGGTGGCGAGGGCTTGCAAAGAAGTTGATGCAAAAAGCCCGTTGCAAAGGAAGTTTTGCAACACTATCTTTGTACGCATGCCCGAGCCCCAGCCCGAAGAACGCCGGATCCATCACCTCGACGCCCGCTCCCTGCGCGGCCTCGCCCACCCGCTGCGCATGCAGCTGCTGGACGCCCTGCGCTTCGGCGGCCCCGCCACCGCGTCCCAACTCGCCGAGCGGCTGGGCGAGTCGAGCGGCGCCACCAGCTACCACCTGCGTCAGCTGGCGGCACACGGCTTCGTGGTGGACGCCCCGGAGCACGGCAAGGGCCGGGAGCGCTGGTGGAAGGCCGCCCATGAGGGGCTGATGTTCGACGACGCCCTGTTCGTGGACGCCAACCCCAGCGTGCGCGGCGCCATCGACATGGTCATGCACGAGATCGCGACCAAGCACACCCGGGAACTGTCCACCTGGCTCGGCAACCGGCACACCTGGCCCGAGCAATGGGCGCACGGCAGCGACATGAGCGACATGAACCTCCGGCTCACACCGGAACTCGCTCGCGAACTCATCGAGAAGCTGCATGCCGTCATCGAGAGCTACCGCGACCTGCCCGCGGCGGACGCCCCGGACGCCGAGCTCGTACGCATCCACACGCACGCCTTCCCGATCACCAAGGACGGAGAAGCCACCCGATGAACCCCGACGCCCATCTCGCCCAGCACCATTTCCGCACCGCCGAACTCCGCGCCGAAGCGGAGGCGTACCGCCTGGGCGCTCAAGCCCGGGCGCAGACCCGGGCCCACGCCCACGCTCCCCGCCTCCCCGACCCCGCCGCGCCGACGCCCGGCCTCCGTACCCGCCTGGGCTGGACCCTCGTAGAAGTGGGCCTGCGTCTCGCGACCCCGAAGCCGGCGCTCGTCCCCGGTCCTAGCCGGTCCTAGCCGTCCTAGCCGTCCTAGCCGGTCCTAGCAGGTCCTAGCAGGTCCTAGCAGGCGGGGACGGACCCCTTCCCGCTCGCCAGCGCGGTCAGCGAGCTCACGGCGCTCTTCAGCGTGGTCACGGGAATCAGCCGCAACCCCTTCGGCAGCTCGGCCTTCGCGTCGGAGCACTCCGCCTCGGGCACCAGGAAGACGGCCGCCCCGTCCCGATGGGCCGCCTGGGTCTTCAGGGCCACTCCCCCGACCGCGCCCACGTCGCCGTCGGCGTCGATGGTTCCGGTACCGGCGATGGTGCGGCCACCCGTGAGGTCGCCGCCGCTGCCGTCGCCGCCCAGCTTGTCGATGATGCCGAGGGTGAAGAGGAGACCGGCGCTGGGGCCGCCGACGTCGGCGAGCTTCAGCGTGACCTTGACCTTCTTGTCGCTGAGATTCAGGTACTTCAGCGCGGCCCGGGTCGCGGCGTCCTGGGACTGCGTCATCGCCTCGGTGTTGTGCTGCTCGATCTCCTTGACGCTCTGCCCGCTCGGGTAGACCGCGTCGCGGGGCATGACCGCCTGGTCGGTGCGGAACCAGCTGTCGATCACGTCGCCGAGCGAGACGCGGGTGTCCGGGTTGGTCGCCTCGATGGTCGTCATCCGCAGCTGGCCCTTGGTGTCGCGGGTCGGCGCACCGGAGATCGTGATCACCGGGGTGCCCTTGTTGTCACCGAGCACGTTCGCCGTCAGGCCGGGCTGCGTGAGCGAGAACGGCAGCGGCGCGAAGACCGCCGTGGCGATCAGAGCCACGACGGGCAGAGCACAGACGGCGACGGCCCTGGGGCGCGAGAGACGAGAGAGCACGAGATCAATCTAACGCGGGGGCGGGTTCCGGCCAGGGGCAGGTCGCGCGGGGCTGACGGCGTGGGTCGCGGGCACCCACGCCCCCTGGCGGAAAGCCTCTGCCCTGGGCCCTGCGCCCAGGGCCTCCCGCCCCGCGCCCCGCAATCCGCGCCCGCTCACGAACCTCAGCCGAACGACACCCGAACGTCAGCGCAGCGCCTCCGCGACCTCCCGCGCCGCGTCCAACACCCGCGGCCCGACCCGCTCCGGCACCGCGTCCGCCAGCATCACGACCCCCACACTGCCCTCGACCCCCGTGACGCCGACCAGCGGAGCCGCCGCCCCGCACGCCCCGGCTTCCAACTCCCCGTGCGTCAAGGTGTATCCCGGCTCCGCCACCATCTGTTGGCGCGCGGCGAGGATCGCCCGTCCGGCGGCCCCCCGGTCCAACGGATGCCGGAACCCGGCCCGGTAGGCGACGTGGTACTCCGTCCACGTGGGCTCGACGACCGCCACGGCCAGCGCCTCCGCCCCGTCGACCAGGGTCAGGTGGGCCGTCGCTCCGATGTCCTCGGCCAGGGACCGCAACGCCGGCAGCGCGGCCTCCCGCACCAGGGGGTGCACCTGGCGTCCCAGCCGCAGTACGCCGAGCCCGACCCTGGCCCGTCCGCCCAGGTCACGCCGTACGAGCGCGTGCTGCTCCAGTGTGGCGAGCAACCGGTACACGACGGTCCGGTTCACGCCCAGTTTGTGGGAAAGTTCGGTGACGGTCAGCCCGTGGTCCGTGTCGGCCAGCAGCTTGAGGACCTTGAGGCCCCGATCGAGCGTCTGAGAAGTCTCCGCGGTCACGACGCCCACTCCTTAAGTGGTGAGTCGGCAGCCCCCTCGCGGCGGATGCGTCGCCGAGTCCCGTCAGCGACGCGCTTCAGAGGCCGCCGATCGGCCGGCGGCCCGGCCTGTCCGGGCCGCGTCGCTTCACGGCTGCGCTCCGCGGCGGCGCTGCCACGGGGCGTGTGCGTAGCGGGACAGTAGCGAAGCGGGTTCGCTGAGCGGAAGTCTCCGTCCAGAATCCGGGCAGTGACCGGGACGGAGTAGCCCTGTTTGTCCGGATACGTACGGCGCGCACACGGAGCGTGCACGCCGCTCGCACACTGCGCACACACCCCAGTTCACAGGCGGGCGTCACCACATCCGGGCGTCACCACATCCGGGCGTCACCGCATCCGGGCGTCACCGCATCCGGGTGGCCCACTCCTGCACCTTGGCGATCCGCTGTCGCAACTGCCCGGCCGTGGCCTCGGCGCTCGGCGGGCCACCGCACACCCGCCGCAGCTCGGTGTGGATGACGCCGTGCGGCTTGCCGCTCTGATGGACGTACGCGCCGACCATCGTGTTGAGCTGCTTGCGCAGCTCCATCATCTCCTTGTGCGAGACGACGGGCCGCCGCTCGGCGGGCAGCTCCAGCAGGTCGGCCTCCTCGTCCGGCTTCTTGCGGCTGTGCGCGATCTGCCGGGCCTGCCGCTTCTGGAGGAGCAGCTGAACCTGGTCGGGTTCGAGGAGGCCGGGGATGCCGAGGTAGTCCTGCTCCTCCTCGCTCCCCGGGTGGGCCTGCATGCCGAACTCGGCACCGTCGTAGAGGACGCGGTCGAAGACGGCCTCCGACTCCAGCGCCTCGAAGGCGAACTGCTCCTGCTCGCCGGTGTCCTCGTCCTGCTCCTTGTTCGCCTCCTCCATCTCCTTCTCGGACTCGGCGTACGGGTCCTCCTCGCCCTCCTTCTTCGGCTTGTCGAGGGCGTGGTCCCGTTCCACCTCCATCTCGTTGGCGAAGGTGAGCAGGTCGGGCACGGTCGGCAGGAAGACCGAGGCGGTCTCGCCGCGCCGCCGGGACCGTACGAAACGCCCGACGGCCTGCGCGAAGAAGAGGGGGGTGGAGATGGTGGTCGCGTACACCCCGACGGCGAGCCGGGGGACGTCGACACCCTCGGACACCATCCGGACGGCCACCATCCAGCGGTCGTTGCTGCCGCTGAACTCGTCGATCCGCGCGGACGCGCCGGCGTCGTCGGACAGCACGAGGGTGGCCTTGTTGCCGGTGATCTCACGGATGAGCTTGGCGTAGGCGCGTGCGGAGTCCTGGTCGGAGGCGATGACCAGCGCCCCCGCGTCCGGGATGGCCTTGCGGACCTCGGTCAGCCGCTGGTCGGCGGCGCGCAGCACGCTGGGCATCCACTCGCCGCGCGGATCCAGCGCCGTACGCCACGCCTGGCTGATCGCGTCCTTGGTCATCGGCTCGCCGAGCCGGGCGGCGATCTCGTCGCCGGCCTTGGTCCGCCACCGCATCTGGCCGCTGTAGGAAAGGAATATGACGGGGCGGACGACTCCGTCGGACAGCGCGGACCCGTACCCGTAGGTGTAGTCGGCGGAGGACCGCCGGATCCCGTCGTTCCCCTCCTCGTACGTGACGAAGGGGATGGGGTTGGTGTCGGACCGGAAGGGCGTACCGGTGAGCGCGAGCCGCCGCGTGGCCGGCTCGAAGGCCTCCAGGCACGCCTCGCCCCAGGACTTCGAGTCGCCGGCGTGGTGGATCTCGTCGAGGATGACGAGGGTCTTGCGCTGCTCGACACGGTTGCGGTGCAGCATGGGCCGTACGCCGACACCGGCGTAGGTGACCGCGACGCCCTGGTAGTCCTTGCCGAGCGGGCCCGCGCTGTACTCCGGGTCCAGCTTGATCCCCACCCGCGCCGCCGCTTCCGCCCACTGCTTCTTCAGGTGCTCGGTCGGCGCGACCACGGTGACCTGCTGCACGACATGGTGGTGCAGCATCCAGGACGCCAGCGTCAGCGCGAACGTGGTCTTTCCGGCGCCGGGCGTGGCGACGGCGAGGAAGTCACGCGGCTGCTCCTGGATGTACTTCTCCATCGCTCCTTGCTGCCAGGCGCGCAGCTTGCTGGCGGTGCCCCAGGGGGCGCGGCCGGGGAACGCGGGAGAGAGGTGGTGGGACGTGGAGGCGGCGGTGGTAGTCACGGTCTCCGTTAGGGGGTCGAATGGGAGGGGCCGCGCGGCGCGTCAGGTACGGCGGTGGTGGGCGACGGGCGGGCGGCTCGGCTGGGTATGACAACCGGGCCACCCTACCGGCGGCCCGGTGGCGTTCATGCTCGGACGAGGCCGGGTGGCCCGCAGGTGGGACTCACGTCACATGGACTCGTGGAGAGCTCTCGGGCGCCGGACGATCAGTCCCAGATCGTCCAGGCCGCCTGACGCCCCTTCGATGACGAGCTTGTACGCCTCGTCCTGGTCGACGCCGACCATTTCGGTGCCGTTGAAGTCGAGGAACACGACCGTGGACATCCACGCCATGCGCTTGTTGCCGTCCATCAGAGGGCGGTTGACGGCGAGCGACTGGAGCAGGGCGGCGGCCTTCTCGAACAGGTCCGTGTAGGCCTCGACGCCGAACATCTGGGATTGGGGACGACGCACGGCCGAGCTGAGCGGTGAGCGTGCGTGCCGGGCGTCGCGACGCCGCGGAGATCCATCAGAAGGGCCCTAGGCGGACCGCAGCCTCGTCGTCACCCAGGCCCCCACCACCGCCACCCCCGCCATCGGCAGGAACACCGCGACGAAGGCACCCGGATGCGCGCCGGACGCATCCGTGGCCGCATGGCTCACCGCGCCGCCGCCCAGCGCCGCGAAGGCCGCGCCACCCGCGGACAGCAGGATCACGTTGGACAGGCCGTCGGAGATCTGGAGCGCGGCGGAGTTGCTGCCGGCCTCCTCCGGGGCGGAGAGCTGGAGCAGGAGCACGCTGGTGGAGGAGATCACCAGCCCCATCCCGAAGCACCCGAATCCCCAGGCGACGGCGACCGTCCAGGCCGGCACGGACTGGATCAGCACACTGGGCGCGGTGGCGATCGCGGCGGCGACCAGCACCATCCCCACCGTCATCAGCCGGTCCCGGTACGGCTCCATCCGCGGCCGCGACTGCACCCACGAGGCCATCGCCCACGTAACGCCGCCCGCCGCGAGCGAGAACCCGGCCAGCGTCGGGGACAAGCCGCGCTGAGTGACCAGCATCAGCGGCACGAAGGACTCGGCCGCGACGAAGGACCCGGCGGCGACCCCGCGCAGCAGCACGACGGAGGGCAGCCCGCGCGCTGCCCGGTAGGTGCCGCGGGGAAGCAGCCCCAGTGCCGCCGGTACGAGCAGCACGGCCCCCACGACCCCGGGGACCAGCGATACCCACCGCAGGTCCTGGGCGGCGTACTGCAGCAGCCCCGCACCGAGCGATATCCCGAGCGCGAGCCGGATCCGGCGCCGGTCGAAGGAGGCGGCCGGCGCCCCCTCCGCTTCCCCTTCCTCTCCCCCGCCCACGGGGCCGCCCGCCCGCCGCTGTATCTGCGGCAGTGCGAGCGCCAGCGGGAACACGACCAGCGCCGGTATGCCGAGGAACACCCACCGCCAGCCGAGATGCTCGGTCACCGCGCCCGAGGCGAGCGGCCCGACGATCGACGGCACGACCCAGCTCGCGGCGAACGCCGCCATGATGGCCGGCCGCAGCCGCTCCGGATACGCCCGCCCCACGACGACGTACAACGCGACGATCACCAGCCCTCCGCCGAGCCCCTGCACGGCCCGCCCGACGATGAACAACCACATCGCACCGGCCGTCCCGGCGAGCACCAACCCGGCGGCGAAGCAACCGATCCCGGTGGTCAACGCCCCGAGCGGCCCGCGCCGGTCCGACCACTGACCGGCGAGCACCATCCCGAACAGACTGGTCGTGAAGTACCCCGAGAACGCGAAGGCGTACAACGCCACCCCGTCCAACTCCCGTGCCGCGACGGGCATCGCCGTCCCCACGGCCGTCGCCTCGAACGCGATCAGCAGCACGACGGAGACGATCCCGACACTGAGCGCCCGATACGCCCGCCCCATCACGGTCTCGTCACCCTCGACACGACAGTGGGAATCGACTTCGTCCGTGACACCGGTGTCACGAGGTTCCAGGGCACTCATGACCGCCAGCGTAAGGCCCAAGTCCCGACTTGACCCCTGTCAAAGGAAGGCCCGCGTCTGAGACCTTGGTCGTACGACCAGGGGGCAGGGGGCCTTACGGCCCGGCGCGCGCGAAGTCCGTTCATGAACGGCGTGTGGCAGTCCCATTGCAGCCCGCCGATTCCCTTGAGCCGCTCCCCCGCCCCGCCCTACGGTCGTCTCACCAACACACGGCCGTGTGCCCGAGTGGTTTAGGGACTCGCCTGCAAAGCGAGTTACGCGGGTTCGATTCCCGCCACGGCCTCAAGTGCCTTGACCTGGCAAAACCAACAGGGCGGCCCCCTTTCGGGGTGCCGCCCTGTTGTTGGCCGTCTCAGTTCCCGTCTCATTCGAACGAGCGTCTGCCTCTCAAGGCTGAGGAACGAACACAACACAGCCTTGGTGCTCCTTGCGACGTCGGCCCGCACCGCGTCCACCATGTGCTGGTACCGGGCGGCCATGGCGGTCGTCGACCAACCCATGAGCCCCATGACCGCCCGTTCCGGGACACCGCGGATCAGCAGAACGTCGCGGCCGTGTGGCGGGCGTCGTGAAGGCGTCCGTCTCGCACCTTCGCCTCCGTGAGGAGTTCCTTCCACTCGGCCCGGTCCCGACGGTGGGACGGGCTACGGCCGTGTTCGTCCGGGAAGATCAACCCGTTTCCTCCCACCGCTTCCCGGCCGGGTCCTGAACGCCTCCGGGCGGATCCGCTACGAGGCCGTGCACTCCGAGTAGGGCGGACGCTTTCTCGACGCGCAGAGCCGCTACCTCATCGCCGAAGCGGACGAGTCGGAGGCCCCGCTGGACCCGCCACCCGGATACTGCTGGCTCACGCCCGCGCGGCTGAACTCCCTCGCGCAGCGGAGCCATTACGTCAACGTGCAGGCCCGCACACTGCTGGCCTGTCTCAACACCCGGGCCACGGCCCTTCATATCTGACCCGTGGAACAAGCGCGTCGCAGTCCCGCCCGGTCCCTGTGGGGCCGGGCGGCGAACTTTCCCGTGAGCGCGGGACGACGGGTCGGGATCGCTTGACTTTAACCAAGGTTCAACTACGACCATCGAGCTGTTCCGGTGCGCATCACTTCCTCCTCCCCCCATACAACGGAGATCTGATGAGTAATTCCCTGCTCCAGCTGGCCGTTATCGTCGGCAGTGTTCGCGAGGGCCGTTTCGGCTCCACGGTGGCGAACTGGTTCGCCGAGGAGGCACGGGGACACGGCCGGTTCGAAGTGGACACGATCGACCTGGCCGAGACACCTCTGCCACTGACCATGCCGGCCGAGCTCGACGCGCGGACCGCGGCCACCCAAGAGGGCCTCGCCCGTCGCCTGGCCGCGGCGGACGCCTTCGTCCTGGTGACGCCCGAGTACAACCACAGCATCCCGGCCGGCCTGAAGAACATGCTCGACTGGTTCCGCCCGGAGTGGGTGGCCAAGCCCTTCGGCCTGGTCTCCTACGGCGGCCAGGGCGGGGGGATCCGGGCCGCCGAGCACCTGCGGCAGATCATCGCCGAACTGCACGCGGTGAGCGTGCGCGACGCCCTCAGCTTCCACAACGCGTGGAGCCTGTTCGACAACCCGTCGGCGATCGCCGACGGGGGAGAGAGCGCCGCGGCCGCCAAGACCATGCTCGGCCAGCTGGACTGGTGGGGCACCGTGCTGCGCCAGGGCCGAGTGACGCGCCCCTACGAAGCCTGACCACTCCCCTCCAGCCCTGGGCAGGCCCGACCCGCCTGCCCAGGGCTCCCCTTGCCACCCGCCCCGCCGCGCACGCGCTCGACGGGAGCCGCCAGTCGGCCAGACCGTGCCGCGGCCGATGAACAGGAGACCGCCATGAGCACGCCCACCACTGCCCGTATCCCGATCCCCCACCGGGCAGCTCTGACCGCGCTGCTGCTCACGTCGACACTCACGGTGATGGCAGGCGCCATAGTCTCACCGGTGCTGGAGGTGATCCGCGGCGACCTGGGCATCAGCGGTACCGAGGCAGGCTTCATCCTCACCGCGCACAGCCTCACTCTCGCCCTCGCCAGCCCGGTCGCCGGCCGGCTCATAGACCGCTACGGCGTACGAACCCCGCTGACGGCGGGCCTGCTGCTGTACGGCGTGACCGGATCGGCGGGCGGCCTCGCCGACTCCTACCTGGTGCTGATCGCCACCCGGGTGTTCTTCGGCTTCGCCGCGGCCTTCGTGTTCTCCGGGACCACGGTCGCGCTGCTCGCCCTCTACCACGGCCGGGACCGCGACAAGGTGATGGGCTGGCGTTCCTCCGCCATGAGTGTCGGCGGGATCGTGTGGTCCCTCCTCGCCGGTGCTCTCGGCGGTCTTGGCTGGCACATCACGTTCGCGATCTACGCCGTGGCCATCCCCCTGGCCGTCGCCACCGGTACGGCCCTGCCCGCCTCGACACGGACCGGTACCGGCAAGGACGAGAACGCGGGCCCGCGCGGCGGCTCACTCACCCTGCTGCGGCACAGTCCGGCCCTCCTCGGCTTCTACCTCCTGCTGGTCATCGACTTCTTCCTCGCCTACGCCCTGGCCATCTTCATGCCCACCCGCCTGGCCGAGGTCGGCATCGAGGAACCCTTCATGGTCGCGGTCATCACGCTCGGCACCGCGCTGGGCACGCCCGCGATCGGCCTGGTCTACGCGCCCCTGCGCGCCCGCCTGTCCTATTCCTTCCTGCTGCGCGCGATGGCGGTCCTGTGGCTGGCGGGCTTCGCGCTCCTGGGCACCACCGACGAACCGCTGCTCATGGTGGTGGGGCTGGTGCTCTACGGGCTGGGCGGCGGCATCGTGTTCCCGGTCGCCACGGTGCTGATCAACGAACACACGCCGACCGAGCTGCGCGGGCGCTCGGTGGCGCTGTCGGGAACCGCCATCTTCGCCGGGCAGTTCGCCGCACCTCTGGTACTGGGCCCCGTGGTCGACGCCACGACCACCAAGGCGGGTTACCTCGGGGCCGCGGCAGTGTCGGCGCTGGTGCTCCTGGCCCTCCTCATCGCCCGCGTCCGGGAGCCCGGGCCGGAGCAGACCGCCGAGGGCACCGCGCGGGGGCCGCGTGGATCGGACCCGGACCGGCAGGGCGCGGGAACCTGATGCGGGGCCTCGGACCGGCCGGTGACGCGGCTCAGTCGTCGACGAGCCGCCTGGCCCCCGCGCCCAGCTCACCGAGGATGTCCTCCGGGTTGGCCAGGGTGCAACGGTCCAGGGACAGACAGCCACAGCCGATGCAGTCCGTGAGCTGGTCCCGTAACGCCTCAAGTCGCTTGATGCGCTTGGTGAGATCCGCGTGCCAGCACGCACAGGCGTGCTCCCAGTCCTCACGGGTGGGCGTACGGCCGTCCGGCAGCAGGCTGAGGACGGCCCCGATGGTCTCCAGGGAGATACCCACGCGCTGTGATGCCCTGATGAAGGCGACACGACGCAGTGCGTCACGCGGGTAGCGTCGCTGGTTGCCTGTCGTACGCCGGCTCTGCAGGAGTCCATGCCGTTCGTAGAACCTCAGTGCCGAGGTGCTGACTCCACTGCGCTCGGCCAGTTCACCGACCGTGAGTTCACGGGTTTCCCAGGGAACAGAGGCCATGTATCCGAGGATACCCAATAATGCCGCCACTCATCGTGGAGCGCACGCCGCCGGATGGCGTGAAATCACCCTTCGACGGTCGCCCGCCCGCTACCCGACAAGTGGCTACAACGCCTTAACTCTTGATCAGATCCCGAAAATTGACATTCCCTTGACATTGGATTATGGCGGTTTCCACAAGGCTCGCTTGACGCAATTCGCAACAATGGAAGAAGCTGATTCGCGGATTCCCGTTCCGGCAGTTTCAGAGATATCGCGGCGGGGATTCCGGCAGACGCCCGACGCAAAGGATCCCGCTGTGCCGAAGCTTGTCCTTGTCGGGTCGATCTTCGACAGGACCCGGATCAGCGTCTTGGCCCCCTGGGCGTACGGGTGGTGGGTCAGTTCACGGACCGGCGAGTCGTCGACGAGTTCCATCGCGGTGCAGAAGCCAGAGCGTGAAGGCCAGCGTGGAGACGTCCGTGTTCAGGGAGTGCAACTTCGCCTCGGCCTCGTTCCAGTTCAGGATCTCGCCCGTGGTGCCATCGATCACCAGGCTGTTGTCCTCGATCAGGTATCCGAGGCGGATGAGGTGGTCGGCGTGGGC
The DNA here is from genome assembly GCA_000720805.1 of Streptomyces violaceoruber. GTDB lineage: Bacteria > Actinomycetota > Actinomycetes > Streptomycetales > Streptomycetaceae > Streptomyces > Streptomyces cellulosae_A. The sequence continues at coordinate 38,561 of JODI01000028.1, read as the reverse complement.
CGGGACCTCGTCGGCCCGGGCGTCGGTGTAGCTCTCGGTGAGGGTCAGGAGCGGGATGTCCGTGTCCAGGGAGAAGATGACGCCGTCCTCAGGCAGGCCCGTCTCGCTCAGGAATCGGCGAGTCGGCTCGTGCGTGAGGGTCGCGGGGAAGTCGATGTCCTCGAAACGCATCACGTTGCCCCGGCCGAACTCCTGGTCCAGGAGGCGGGGCGGGAGGTCCAGGGTGAGTCCGGACTCCGTGCGCGGGGCCGCCACCAGGGCCAGAGGGCGGAGTCCGGCCGCGATCTTCCAGAACGTCGGAACCTCGGCGCCGCCCATGCCCTCCTCGAACAGGCCTACCAACCGCCGTGTCGCCTCCTCCACCGCCGTCGGGCCGAAACGGCCGGCGTAGGACGCGAACTCGCCCCGCGGGTCCGTCAGTTCGTCCGTTGCCGTCGCGAAGCGCACGAGCGTGTGCAGCGACGGCGCCAGCGGGGCGCGGGTCATGAGGTCCGGGCGGTGATGGGAGAAGTACGTCGTCGAGATCTCGCCGGTCGAGCCGTCCAGCAGGACCGACTCCGTCGCCAGTCCGCGGGGGCCCACCAGCCCGCCTATCACGAGCTGGTCCCGCAGGTCCCGAGCGAGCGGCCGGCCGGGATCACCCGTCGAGTCGGCCACCGTCCGCAGGCCCTCCCCGTGCAGTCCCGCGAAGGTGAACAGGCCGCTGTCACCCGGCAGTCCGGGGCCGGTCAGCCAGCGACGCGTCGGCGCGTGCGTGATGTACGGATCCAGTTGGGCCTCGGTCAGTGTGATCGTCGCCGGGCCGGCGTCGGTCGTCGTACTCATGTGATCCCCCGCGTGTGCTTCACTCACAGTCCCCGTGCGGGGCACGCACAGCCGGTCAGGTCCGGCAGCCGTCCCCCACTGCTCAGAACACTACGCGCCACCACTGACAACGCCCCCGGCTCAGGAGACGTCAGGCGACCCGCGCCCGTTCCCACCCCGCCAGGATCGCGTCCACGGTCTCCGCGACCGTCAGCGCTGAGCTGTCCAGCCACAGGCCGATCCGCGGGGTCGACGTCCGCAACGCCCCGTCCAGTGCCTCGACCGTCCAGTCACCGTAGCCGTTCTTCTCCCGCCCGGCCTCCCGGTCGGCGACCGTCTCCGGGCTCGGCGCCAGGACGACGACGTACAGCGGGCGGGTGCGGACCAGGTCGACGTACGCCGACAGCTCCTCACCCAGCAGCACGTCCTGCACGACCGCGGTGAAACCTGCCTCCGCGTACGCGTCCGCCGTCGCAGCCGAGAGCCGGTAGCGGAGCCGGAGTTGGGCCTCGGCCTCACCGCCGGGTGCGGCTCCGGGCACGAACTCCTCGCGCCCGGACACGATCATCCGCCGGAAGACATCACCGCGTACGTGCGCCGACCTCGGCAGATGCTCGGCCAGCGCCTGCGCCACCGTCGACTTCCCGGCCGCCATGACCCCCGTGACGACGACCACCCCGCGGATCACAGATCCCCGCGCCACGGACGTCCCCGCCTCGCGTCAGGTGCAGGCCTTGGGTGAGGTCCACGCCTCACGAGAGATTCACGCCTCACGAGAGGTCCACGCCTCACGAGAGGTCCACGCGGCCCGCGACGTACCCACCTCACGCGAAGTACACGCCACCCACCACGACCACCACCGCCGCCACCACGAACAGCACGACCCACAGCGCCAGCTTCCCCAGACCCGGCGGGGGTTCGTAGCGAGGCTGCTCCTCCGGCTCCGGGGTCGTGCTCACTGGTTCGTCACCACCGCCGCCTGGGGGCGGATCGGAAGGCGGTTGACCGGGCGGCCCGTCGCGGCGCGGACCGCGGAGGCGATGGCGGCGGGAGAGGTCACCACCGGGACCGCGCTGACCGCCTTCGCGCCGAACGGGGCGACCACGTCGCGTTCCTCGACCAGCTTCACGATGCGGATGTCGGGCGCGTCCAGGGCCGTCGGAAGGGCGTAGCCGGTGAGGTCGGGGTGGCGGATCACGCCACGGGCGCTGCGCAGGTTCTCCGTGAGGGCGATACCGACGCCCTGGGTGACGCCCGCCTCGATGCGGGCCGCCAGCTGGGCCGGGTTCAGAACGCGGCCGACGTCCTGGGCGAGGGCCAGCTCGACCACGCGCACCGACCCCAGTTCGATGTCGACGTCGACCACCGCGCGGATGGCGCAGAAGGCGAGGCCCACGAAGGCGTCGCCCTGGCCGGCCTCGTCCAGGGGCTCGGTCGGGTGGGGGCGGCACTGGGCGGTCGCCCACAGTTCCTTGCCGTCCATCGCCTCGGTGACGGTGGTCGACAGGACGCCGTCGTACGAGGTGATCTTGCCGTCGGTGATCTGGAGCAGCTCGGTGGACATGCCGAACTTGTGCGCCAGGGGCTGCAGCAGCTGTGTGCGGACCATCTTGGCCGCGCGTTCCACCGCGCCGCCCGACACCCAGGTGTGGCGGCCGCGGCAGCTCGGGCCGGCCGGTGGCTGGTCGGTGTCGACGGGGGCCACGTGGACCTCGTCGATACCGAGGGTGTCCTGGACGATCTGCCGGGCCAGCGTGGTGAAGCCCTGGCCGGTCTCCACCGCCGCGCACAGCACCGTCGCCACGCCGTCCTGGACCCGGACGGTCGCCGTGGAGACCTCGTCCGTGCCCTCAGCGCCGAGCATGTGCACCATGCCCAGGCCGTAGCCGACGCCCCGGCGCACCGCGCCCGGGTCGCCGGCGCCCTCGGGGCCTCCCGGCAGCAGCCACTCGTCCTCGGGCGTGTCCTTGGGGAGCGCGGGGAGCGGGACGTCCCGTACCGCCTGCAGGAGTTCGGCGACGGGCGCCGGGCAGGTCACCGTCTGGCCCGTCGGGAGCACGTCCCCGGTGGCCATCACGTTGCGCAGGCGCAGCTCCGCCGGGTCGACGCCCAGCCTCTTGGCCAGCTTGTCCATCTGGGCCTCGTACGCGGCACACACCTGCATCGCGCCCTCGCCGCGGACATGGCCGGAGGGCGGGTTGTTGGTGCGGACGGCCCAGCCCTCGATGAAGGCGTTCGGGACGACGTACGGACCGCAGGCGAAGGAGACCGCGGCGGCCAGCGCCTGCGACGAGGTGTCCGCGTACGCGCCCGCGTCGAGCAGGATCTGCGCCTCGACCTTCACCAACCGGCCCTCGGCGTCGGCGTGGTGGCGGTATCTCAGCAGGGTGGGGTGCCGGTGGGTGTGGCCGAGGAAGGACTCTTCGCGCGTCGCGGTGAGCTTGACCGGGCAGCCGGTCTTCAGGGCCAGCAGTCCGAGCGGGAGCTGGAAGCCGTGGTCCTCGCGGTCCGCGGTGGCGCCGGGGACGCCGGTGACGACGACCTTCACGCGCTCCGGCTCCAGGCCGTAGCAGGCGGCGGCGGTGTCGCGGTCGGTGTGCGGGTCCGTGGAGGCCACGTACAGTTCGACGCCGCCGTCGGGGCGCGGCACGGCCAGGCCGGCCTCGGCACCGATGGGGGCCGGGTCCTGGCGGCCGATGCGGTACTGGCCCTCGACGACGATCTCGCCGACCGCGTCCGGATCGCCGTGGCGCAGCGGAATGTGCCGGATCAGGTTGCCGTCGGGGTGCAGCGGCTCCGCCTCGAAGGCCTGCTCGGGGTCGGTGACCGGGTCGAGCACCTCGTACTCGACGATGACGGCGGCCGCGGCCATTCGCGCGGTGTCGGGGTGGTCGGCGGCGACGGCCGCGATGGGCTCGCCGTGATGGCGTACGACCTCGGAGGCGAACACCGGCCGGTCGGCCTTGCCACGCCCGAGCAGCGCGCTGCCGGGCACGTCCTCGTGGGTGACGACGGCCCGGACTCCGGGCATCTCGCGCGCGTGGGACGTGTCGATCGACACAATGCGCGCGTGCGGATGCGGGGAGCGCAGTACGGCCGCCCACAGCAGGCCTTCGGCCCACAGGTCGGCCGCGTACGGGAAGGTGCCCTCCGTCTTGGCCCGGGCCTCGGCGGCCGGCAGGGGCACGCCGAGGCCGTGCGGGATCGGCTCGGGGGCGGGTGCTGCCTCCGCGGCGGTGGTCGCGGTGGCGGCTTCGTTGCTCACGCCTGGCCTCCGTCCTGTCCCTGTCCGGGCCCGTGTCCGTGTCCGTGTCCGTATGCCTGGTCGTGCCTGGCCGGTTCGAACGCGGACGGGTTGACCCGGCCGGCGCCCGGACCCGCCTGGTGCGGGATACGTGCCTCGTCCGCGTCCGTCTCAGCGTCGGCCGCGGAGTGTGCCTCGCGTTCCGCGACGACCTCCTTGACCGCGTCCACGACACCCCGGTAGCCGGAGCAGCGGCAGAGGTTTCCGCACAGTGCCTGGCGGGTCTCCATCTCGCTCGGCGCCGGGTTGCCCTCCAGCAGGTCGTGCACGGTCATCGCCATGCCCGGCACGCAGAAACCGCACTGCACCGCGCCGCACTTCGCGAGGGCCTGCTGGACGTCCGAGGGCTGCCCGTCGACGGCCAGTCCCTCGACGGTGCGGACCTCGCTGCCGGCCGCGGTCGCCGCCGGGACCAGGCAGGACGCGACGAGCCGTCCGTCGACCTGGACGTTGCAGGCCCCGCACTCGCCCTGCGAGCAGCCGTCCTTGGCACCGGCGAGTCCGAGCCGCTCACGCAGCACGTAGAGCAGCGACTCACCGATCCACGCGTCGGTGACCGGACGTTCGACACCGTTGACGCGCAGGACGTAGGCGGCGAGGGGGTGTTCCTCGCCGGGGTGCGGCGGCGCCCCGTCCCCCGTCTCCGCCGGGTCGGACGCGGACTCCGTGTCCGCGGTGGCTCCGGGCGCGTGCGCCTGCTCGGACTCGGACTCGGTGGACTCCGCGGCGGCCTCGGCGGCCCTCTCCGCGGCTTCCACGGCCTCTGCGGCGTCCTTGGCGCGCTCCGCCTCCTCGTCGGCCTCACCGGCCCCGTGAGCGGTCTGTGAGGCGTCCAGAACGGCTTCTGCGGGCGTCTCCGCGGGTCCCTCGCCGGGCTGTTGCTCGGGCGGCAGCGGCTGGGGCCGCGCGGACGCGTGGACGCGGGCCTGCTCGGACTCATGCCCGGCCGGACCCGGCTCCCTCGGCCCGTGGTCCTCGGGAGCGGGCTGCTCCTGGCCGTAGGCGCCCGGCTGCTCGTAGGCCCTCGGCTCGTAGGCGTCCGGCGCGTGGTGCTGCGGCTCTTGGTGCTCGGGGGCGTGGTGATCCGGGGCGTGCGCGCCCGGCACGCGCGTGTCCGCAGCCTGCCGCTCCGCAGCCGCACGTGCCTCCGCAGCGTGCTGCTCCGCGGCGTGGGCCTGCGAAGCGTGCCGCTCCGCCTCGAACGCCTCCGCCGCCCGCGCTTCGGCGGCACGTTGGTCCCGCCCGGGCGCGGCAGTCTCGCCCGTGCCGTACACCTCGGGCTGCTCGTACGCTGTGGCGTCCCCGGGGGCAGCCGACCGCTCCTGCCCGGACCAGGACTGAGCCGACTGCTCGTCGCCGTGGCCGTGCCCATGGCCGCCGTCCGCCGGCGGCCGGCCGTACCCGGAGGCGGGGTCCGCGGGCCGGCCGTGCGTGTACTCGGACCCCGTAGGCCGCTCGTACTCGTACCCGGGTGCCGAAGGCTGCCCGTCCTCGTAGCGCGTGCCCTGGTCCGCCGGTGCGGACGGCTGTTCCCAGGGCTGCCCGGCCGCTTCCGTCGCCCAGGGGGCGGGGGCGCCGCCGGGCAGGGTGGCCGGCGGGGTGCCGCCCCACTGCTCGACCAGGGAGGACGTGGTGAACTCGCCCGACTCGTCCGGGAGCTCGCCGCCGGCGACCGGGATCGACCACTGCCCGGTGACGTCGTGGCCCGGCGCCGGAGCGGAATGGGCGCCCTCCGCCTGTCCCGTCTCCTCGAAGTGCCACTGCCCGGTGCCGCCGGGGTTGTAGGCGAACCGGTCGTCCCCGCCGCCGTGCGGTACGGCGTTCGGGTCGGGCCACTGCGAACCGTCGACGGGGGCGGAGGGCATCGCCCAGGAACCCGTCTCGGGCGGGGTGGCCGGGTCGGTGCCGCCGGCCGGGGTGACCGTTATCTGCGGCGGCACATAGCCGTGACCGGGCGCGGCGAGCGGACTGTCGGCGGAGGCCAGGAGGGCGTCGACCCCCCCTTCCGGGAGCTTGACGAAGGCGGTGGCGCCGTCGTCGTAGTCGCCCTGGGGCAGCGGGTCCCAGCGGCCCGCGCTGCGGGGCGTGCCCTCTTCGTGCTGGTCGTCGGTCACTTCAGCGCCCTCCCCAGTGCTCGTCGGGCCAGTGCGGCGACGGTGCGCCGCAGGTGCAGTACGGCGGGCGGAAGCTGCTGTACGGAGCCGTCCTCGGCCGGGGCCGGGTCGGGGATGCAGGCCGCGGCGACGTACTCGCCGAAGGCGCTGAGGGCCTCCGGGACGATCGCGCGGCCGTTGTCCCAGTCGATCAGCCGGGCGACCCACTGCTCGGCGTCCAGGGGCCTGAGCGGCATCGGCGCTATGGCGCCGACGGCGCACCGGACTCCGCGCCGGGCGGGGTCGAGGACGAGGGCGACGGAGGCGACCGAGCGGCCGGGGCCGGTGCGGCCGGTCGCCTTGAGGAAGACCTGCGGCGCGTGCAGCAGCGGCACGCGCACGTAGCCGATGAGTTCGCCGGCGCGCAGCATCTCCATGCCGGCCAGCAGATGCGACACCGGGATCTCCCGGCGGGCTCCGCCCGGGCCCGCGATGATCAGTGTCGCCTCCAGGGCGGCCAGGACCGGGAGCGCGTCCCCCGTGGGGGCGGCCGAGGCGATGTTGCCGCCGAGGGTGCCCGCGTTGCGGATGTGCGGCGGGCCGGCCGCGCGCGCGGAGGCCGCGAGCGCCGGGATCAGGGCGGCGAAGTCGGGGCGGCCCATCCGCGCGTGGGTCAGGCCCGCGCCGAGCAGGGCGTGGCCGTCCAGGTACTGCCAGCCGCGGATCTCGCTGATCTTGCCGAGGCCGACCAGCGCGGCGGGCCTGAGCTGCCCCGAGTTGACGGCGGCCATCAGGTCGGTGCCGCCCGCGACGGGCACGGCGGCGGGCATGGCGGTGAGCGCCGCCACTGCCTCGTCCAGCGTCGTGGGCAGGGTGACGGCCTGCGCCGCCTGCGGTGCGTGCGTGGTCAAACCGGCTGCCCCTTCCCGCTGCCCCACCTGGTCCCACCTGTTGCTGCCGTACGGTACGTGCTGACAGGGCGGACGTGGCAACTCTGGCACATCTTCGCAGCAGCCGAAGACGGGGGTCCGCTAGGAGGCATTCGCCCACCTCACCAGGGAGATGGTCCGTTTTCGTACGGAGTTGCCGGTGCGTACTGATTGCCACTCTTCGGTGATGCTTGCGACGCTTTTCAGCCACCTGTTCGGTGAGCCCGGTTGCCTGTTCGGTGCGCTCCGTCACCGGTTGGGGGGCGCTCCGTCGATCGGCCGGCCGAGCACACCGGGCCGCTGCTGCCACGGCCACGGGCCCGCGGGCGGCCGGTAACCGACCCCCAGGGCGTCGAGGAGACGGTAGTGGGCGGTCATCCGCCGCTCGAAGCCGGCGAAGTCCCGTTCCGCGGGAGCGGGCAGCGCGCTCCAGGCCACCTCGGCGAAGGCGGCGAGCCTCGGGAAGGTCTGGTAGTCCACGCGTGCCTGGTTCTCCATCACCTCGGTCCAGACGTTGGCCTGGGCGCCGAGGACGTGGCGGGCCTGATCCGGCGTCAACTCCGGTGGAACGGGCTCGAACCGGTAGACGTCCTCCAGGGTGCGGACGTAGCCGATGGGGACCGGCTCGTCAGCGCCGTCGTGCTGCCGGTGGTCCAGGTACACCTGCTGCTCAGGGCACATGACGACGTCGTGACCGGCCCGCGCGGCCGCGATCCCGCCCTGGTAGCCGCGCCAGGAGGACACGGCCGCCCCGTCGGCGAGACCGCCCTCCAGGATCTCGTCCCAGCCGATGAGCCTGCGCCCGCGCGCGGAGAGCCAGGTGTCGAAGTGCCGGATGAACCAGGACTGCAGCGCGTCCTCGTCCGCCAGCCCGAGTTCCTCCATGCGGGCCTGCGCGGTGGGCGAGCGCCTCCACTGGTCCTTGAGGCATTCGTCACCCCCGACGTGAAGGAACTCTCCCGGGAAGAGTTCGAGGAGTTCTTCGAACACTCCCTCGTAGAAGCGCAGGGTGTTGTCAGTGGGGGCGAGTACGTTTTCGGAGATGCCCCAGCTGTCCCAGACCGTGAGGGAGGTCGTGTCGATGACGTCGGTGTTGCCGAGTTCCGGGTACGCGGCGATGGCGGCCTGCGAGTGTCCTGGAACGTCGATTTCGGGGACGACGGTGATATGCCGCTCGGCGGCGTAGGCGACGATCTCGCGGATGTCGTCCTGGGTGTAGAAGCCACCGTGCGGCTTCTCCTCCCACAGCGGCGAGGCCCGGTGGCCGAATTTCGTGCGCGCACGCCAGGAGCCGAATCCGGTCAGCTTCGGGTACCGCTTGATCTCGACGCGCCAGCCCTGGTCGTCCGTCAAGTGGAAGTGGAAGACGTTGAGTTTGTGCGCGGCCATCAGATCGAGGTAGCGCAGCACGCCCTCCTTCGGCATGAAGTGCCGTGCCACGTCGAGCATGAGACCGCGCCAGCGGAAGCGGGGGCCGTCCTCGACGAACGTGGTGGGTACGAGCCACTGCCGGCCGGGGTCGACGGGAGCCCGCCGGAAGGCGTCGGGACCGAGCAGCTGACGGAGCGTCTGTGCGCCCCAGAACACTCCGGCCGGTCCTCCGCCGTGGAGGGCGATGCCGTTCCCGTCGACGTACAGCTTGTAGCCCTCCGGGCCGAGGTGGCCGGCGTCCTCGGAGTGGACGCGCAGCCGGACGGTCTGGCCGTCGGCTCCCGCGCCGGGCGGCAGCGCGAGCCCCGTTGCGGCACCGAGCACGCCGCGCAGCCAGCGGGCGGTCGCCTCGGTACCGGGACCGGCGTCGATCACGGTGTTCTCGTCGATCACGAAACCGTCTGCCGAGTCGGCGTCCCGCCACGTCGTAGGCGCCGGAATCAATCCCGTCATCAATGTCACGTCAGTCCTTGACCGCTCCGCCCAGCCCGGAGACCAGTCGTCGCTGTACGAGTACGAAGAAGATCAGTACGGGAATCGTCATCACCGTGGAGGCCGCCATGACTCCGCCCCAGTCCGGGTCGTCCGGCTTGTAGAAGACCAGCAGGGCCATCGGCAGCGTCGACTGGGAGGTGTCACTGATGATGAACGACTTGGCGAACAGGAAGTCGTTCCAGGCCGAGATGAAGGAGAACACGCTGGTGGCCACCAGCCCGGGGAAGACCAGCGGGAAAAGGATCTGCCACAGAAACCGCGCCCGGCTCGCCCCGTCGATGTACGCCGCTTCCTCCAGGGCCTCGGGTACGGCTTTCACGAAACCGCGCAGCATCCAGATCGCGAAGGGCAGCGAGAAGGCGATGTGCGGCAGGATCAGCGAGCCCAGGGTGTTCAGCTGCCCGAAGTCCCGCATGAGGAAGAACAAGGGGATCGTCAGGGCTTCCACGGGCACCATCTGAGCCACCAGGAACATGATCAGCAGGGTGGTCCGGAAGCGGAACCGGAATCGCGTCACGGCGGTCGCCGCGAGAAACGCGATCAGTGCCGAGACGATCACCACACTGCACGCCACGACCAGGCTGTTGAGGAAGTACCGGCCGAATTCCTGCTGTTCGAACACGCGCCGGAACGAGTCGAGCGAGGGCGACAGAGTCCAGGGCCTCGGTTCGGACGACTCGATTTCCCCGGCCGGTTTGAAGGCGCTGAGCACCATCCAGTACAGGGGAAAGGCGACGACCACCGCGATCAACAGCGCGGAGGTCTCGGCGGCCAGGCGCCACGGACGCCGCAGTTGCGCTCGTAGAAGGTTCACAGTTCCTCCCCCTGGCGGCGCAGCAGCCGCAGGTACACGAGGGTGACCGCGAGCAGGATCAGCAGCATCACCACGCCGATCGCGGAGCCGAGGCCGTACTGCGAGGAGCCGAAGGCCTGCTGGTAGGCGTACACGTTCAGCACGAGGTTCTGCCCGGCGATGCCGCCGCCGTTGGTCATGACGTAGATCTGGGTGAAGACCTTGAAGTCCCAGATGACCGACTGGATGGTGACGACGGTCAGGATCGGCCGCAGCATCGGCGCGAGCACCGACCGCCAGACGCGCCACTGGGAGGCGCCGTCCAGGGCCGCGGCCTCCAGCACCTCGCCCGGGACGGCACGGATGCCGGCGTACACCGTCACCATCACGAACGGGAAGGAGCACCACACCACTTCGAGCAGGACGAGGAAGAAGGCGCTGTAACGCCCGTACGTCCATGAGTGGTCGCCCAGGCCCAGCACCCGGTCGACCGGGCCGAAGTCCGGGTCGAAGAGGAACAGCCAGACCGTGGAGCCGGTGATGGCCGGGGTCGCCCAGGCGCCGAGCGCGGCCAGCATCAGGGCGAGCCTGGGTACGGCCCGTATGCGGGTGAGCAGCACGGCGAGCGCACAGCCGACGGCGAGCGTCGAGACGACACAGGCCGCCGCGAAGACCACCGTCGCCACCAGCACCTGCCAGAACTGGCTGTCGGAGAACAGTTCGGTGTAGTTGCCGAACCCCTTGAAGGTGGTCGGTTCCCCACCGCTGACCTGGGCCTGGGTGTACTGGAAGAACGAGATCAGCCCGAGCTGGTAGATGGGGTAGACGAGCAGCCCACCGAGGACGACGAGAGCCGGGGCGAGGTAGAGCCAGGGAGCCTTCCCCTGCCGGCTGCTGCGGTACCGGTGGGGGCGCGGGGCTGTGTTGCTCGTGCGGCTGCCGCCGCGTGGGCGCGAGCCACGATCGGCCCGCACCCCCGGACGCCCCGCGCCTTCCGGCCTGGCAGGCGCAGTCATCCGGCGGAGCCGAACGCCTGGTCCATCTTCTTCGCCGCGTCCTTGGAGGCCGCCGCCACGTCCTTCTTGCCGCTGATGATCTCCTGGAACATGGTCGGCAGGACCAGGGAGGAGTCGATCTGGGACCACGCGGGCGAGGCGGGGACGAACTTGGTGCCGGCGGCGAGGGTCTGCGCGAAGGGCTTCACGTACGGCTCCTTCGCCGCCGCCTGCTGCCGTACGTCCGCGAAGGTCGGCAGGAAGCCCATCGCGTCGAACAACGAGGCCTGGGTCTTCTTCGAGGCGAGCTGTTCCATGAGGTCGACCGCCAGCGTGCGGTGCGAGGTGCTCTTGAGGACGCCGATGTTGTTGCCGCCGGCGAACGCGGGCGCGATCGAGCCGGACTTCACACCGGGCAGCGGGACGACCGCGTACTCGCCCTTCACCTTCCCGGCCTCGACGGCGGTGTGGCTGAAGTCGCCGCCGATCGCCATGCCCGCCTTGCCGGCCGCGAACGCGGTGATCGTGTCGTTGCCGCCCATGCTCGCGCACTTGGCGGCGGGACAGTTGTCGTCTCCGAAGAGGGACGTGTACGCCTTGATGCCCTTCTGGGCGGCCGCGCTGTCGATCGCGGAGGCGTACGAGCCTCCCTTGCCGGTGGCGAGTTCACCGCCGTTGGCCCACACGAACGGCATCGCGCCGTACATGTAGGCGCCGCCGACGACCAGGCCGTACAGGTCGGGTCTGGCGGCGCGGATCGTGCGGGCGGTGGCGGCCAACTCGGCCATGTTCTTCGGGACTGCGAGGCCGAGGGCCTTGAAGACGTCGGTTCGGTAGTACAGGGCGCGGACGCCGACGTAGAAGGGCGTGCCGTAGATCTTGCCGTCCACGGTGACGGACTGCTTCGCGGTGGGGTCGGTGTCCTTGGACTCGCTCCAGGCGCCGAACTCCTTGGTGACGTCGAGGAGTCCGCCGTCCTTCACATAGCCGGCCGTGTCGGTGTTGCCGAACTCCATGAGGTCGGGGGCGGACTTCGGGTCGTTGAAGGCGGCTTTGACGCGCTGAGCTCGCGTCTCGACCGGGATGTACTCGACGTCGACCTTGGTGTCCTTGTGGGCCTTCTCGAAGGCCGCGACGACGGAGTCGACGACCTTCTCCTTCGGCTTGTTGCCGACCTCCTGGAAGAGCCAGACGCGGAGGGTGCCGCTCTGGTCGTCCTTGTCGGAGGAGCTGTTGTCGGAAGTCTGGGGGGCGCAGGCGGTGACGACAACGGCCGCGAGCAGGACGGCCAGTCGGGGAGCGAGCTTCATGGGGAGCGTTCCTCCGGGCGTGCGTTGCAACATATGCAATGACGGTTTCGCTCTGCACAACGCAACGGAGGCTATGGACTACATGAACATGTCCGCAAGAGGTCTCTACCACTTCGTGACCCACGAGGGTCAAGAGGACGCGAGGGGAGACGCGGGAGGCGCCTGGCGACATCCGGAGGGCGCACGAAGGCCCCCGGGTTCGCGCCGCGGCGCGAACCCGGGGGCCTTGGGAACCTCAGCCAGAACCTCAGCTCGGCACAAGGGCCGGCAGCAGGGCTACTTGTCGCCGCCCTTGTCCTTGTCGTCGCCGCCGGAGCCCATGGACTCGTAGATCTCCTTGCACATGGGACACACCGGGTACTTCTTCGGGTCACGGCCCGGCACCCAGACCTTGCCGCACAGCGCCACGACGGGAGTGCCGTCGAGGGCGCTCGCCATGATCTTGTCCTTCTGGACGTAGTGGGCGAAGCGCTCGTGGTCACCGTCACCGTGGGACACCTGCGGCGTCGGCTCTACGAGGGTCCCCGTCCCAGTACCTCGCTGCGGCTGGGTCTCAGGCTCAAGAGTGCTCATGAAGCAAGGGTACTGAAGCTCACAGCCATCAGTTGAGCGAAGGGTCGTCCGGGTACGTGGCCACCATCGCCAGCTCGTTGCGCTGGCGGCGCAGGACCTCGCGCCAGAGTCTCTCGGGGGACGGGGAGGAGACGTCACCGGGTTCCGACTCGACGACGTACCACGCTCCCTCCACCAGCTCGTCCTCCAGCTGGCCGGGGCCCCAGCCGGCGTAACCGGCGAAGATGCGCAGGGAGCCCAGGGCCGAGGCCAGGAGCTCCGGCGGGGCCTCCAGATCGACCAGGCCGATCGCGCCGTGCACCCGGCGCCAGCCCAGCGGGGCCCGGTCGGCGGAGCCGCCGCCCGGGATGACGGCGACACCGAGGGCCGAGTCCAGGGAGACCGGGCCGCCCTGGAAGACGACACCTGGTTCACCGGTGAGGTCCGCCCAGCCCTCCAGGATGTCGCCGACGTCCACCGGGGTGGGACGGTTGAGGACGACACCGAGGGAGCCCTCCTCGTCGTGGTCGAGAAGGAGCACCACCGCACGGTCGAAGTTCGGGTCCGCCAGGGCGGGCGTTGCCACGAGCAGCCGCCCTGTGAGCGAGGACACCTCGGTCATGCCAGACATGATCCCGCATCTTCCCCGCGCGCGGGGAGCCAATGCCACTACCGCGGTGAACGCAGCTCAGGGCAGATGGGTGTGCTCCGTGCGCACGGAGCACACCGGTGACCGCATGTGCCCGGCGCGGAACCGTTCGTGTTGTGACAGACCTATGACGGAGATGGAGGGGCCTCGGGCTTACAGAAGGGGGGTGGGCGGCGATTACCCTTTCCCTCCTGTGCCCCTGCCCCACTCATCGGAACGCGAGATACATGACCGTCAACGGCAATGACGACGTACTGCTTGTCCACGGCGGAACCCCGCTGGAAGGCGAGATCCGGGTCCGCGGTGCGAAGAACCTCGTACCGAAGGCCATGGTCGCCGCCCTGCTCGGCAGTGAGCCGAGTCGACTGCGCAACGTTCCGGACATCCGTGACGTGCGGGTCGTACGCGGTCTGCTGCAACTGCACGGCGTGACGGTCCGTCCGGGTGAGGAACCGGGCGAGCTGGTGATGGATCCCTCCCACGTGGAGAGCGCGAACGTCGCCGACATCGACGCCCACGCGGGCTCGTCGCGCATCCCGATCCTCTTCTGCGGCCCGCTGCTGCACCGCCTGGGGCACGCGTTCATCCCCGGTCTCGGCGGCTGCGACATCGGCGGCCGGCCGATCGACTTCCACTTCGAGGTACTGCGGCAGTTCGGCGCGCGGATCGAGAAGCGGGCGGACGGCCAGTACCTGGAGGCGCCGCAGCGACTGCGGGGCACCAAGATCCGGCTGCCGTACCCGTCCGTCGGCGCGACCGAGCAGGTCCTGCTGACGGCGGTCCTCGCCGAGGGCGTCACCGAACTCTCGAACGCGGCCGTGGAGCCGGAGATCGAGGACCTCATCTGCGTCCTGCAGAAGATGGGCGCCATCATCGCGATGGACACCGACCGCACCATCCGCGTCACCGGTGTGGACCATCTCGGCGGCTACGACCACCGCGCCCTGCCGGACCGCCTGGAGGCCGCCTCCTGGGCGTCCGCGGCGCTGGCCACCGAGGGCAACATCTACGTCAAGGGCGCCCAGCAGCGCTCGATGATGACGTTCCTCAACACCTACCGGAAGGTGGGCGGTGCCTTCCGCATCGACGACGAGGGCATCCGCTTCTGGCACCCCGGCGGCCAGTTGAAGTCCATCGCCCTCGAAACGGACGTGCACCCCGGCTTCCAGACGGACTGGCAGCAGCCGCTGGTCGTCGCCCTCACCCAGGCGACGGGGCTGTCCATCATCCACGAGACGGTGTACGAGTCCCGCCTCGGCTTCACCTCCGCGCTCAACCAGATGGGCGCGCACATCCAGCTCTACCGTGAGTGCCTGGGCGGCTCGAACTGCCGCTTCGGCCAGCGCAACTTCCTGCACTCCGCGGTCGTGTCGGGCCCCACCAAGCTCCAGGGCGCCGACCTGGTCATCCCCGACCTCCGCGGCGGCTTCTCCTACCTGATCGCCGCCCTCGCGGCCCAGGGCACCTCCCGCGTCCACGGCATCGAGCTGATCAACCGCGGCTACGAGAACTTCATGGAGAAGCTGGTCGAACTGGGCGCGAAGGTCGAGCTGCCCGGCAAGGCCCTCGGCTGATCGCACCTCGCCGAACCGGCCCGGGGCGCGCCGCTCCGGGCCGGGGGCCCGGGGGTCGGCCCCCGGACGGACCCAGCATGGAGAAGTCGGTCGAGCCGGGCGCGAAGGTCGAACTGCCCGGCAAGGGCCTCGGCTGATCCTGCCTCGTCTCCCGCCTCGTCGAACCGGCCCTTTGGCGACAGGCCCTTCGCCCATGACGATGGGGCGGCCACCCTCACCGGGTGGCCGCCCCATTCGCGTTGCTGAGCCTCGTACGCAGGTCCCGCCGCGTACGTGAAGGCTTACTTGCCCTTGGCGGCTTCCTTGAGCTTGCTGCCCGCGGAGACCTTGACGCTGTAGCCGGCCGGGATCTGGATCGGGTCACCGGTCTGCGGGTTGCGCGCGGTACGAGCGGCACGGTGGGTGCGCTCGAAAGTCAGGAAGCCGGGGATGGTGACCTTCTCGTCGCCCTTGGCGACGATCTCGCCGACGGTCTCGGCGAACGCGGCCAGAACGGCGTCGGCGTCCTTGCGGGTCACCTCGGCGCGGTCGGCCAGCGCGGCCACCAGCTCACTGCGGTTCATGTTGTTACTCCCGTGTTCTTCTTGCCATTGAGGCGTGCCACGCGGCGGAGCCGCATGTTGGGCGCTGTGAAGCCGATGCCCTCGCGCCCAGGGACGCATCCTGCCCCTACCTGCGGCGGGAAAGCCAATCCGGCACCCGTGGAAGTCGTGAGAACACCCGAGGGGGTCACACGAAAAGAGGGCCCGAGCTTGGCCGCCACGATAAACGGCGGCCAAGGACCCCGGGTTCCACGACGCGCCGATATCAAGCCCGCCGTGGTAATCCTCACAGCCTCCTACGAGGCTACGCCTGCCGCTTTCGCGGCCTCCCGCACGGCCCCCGCGACCGCGCCCGCGACCTTCTCGTTGAAGACGCTCGGGACGATGTAGTTCGCGTTCAGCTCGTCCTCGGACACCACGTCGGCCAGCGCCTTCGCGGCGGCGATCATCATCTCCGTGTTGACCGTGCGGGACTGCGCGTCCAGCAGACCGCGGAAGACGCCCGGGAAGACCAGCACGTTGTTGATCTGGTTCGGGAAGTCGGAGCGGCCGGTGGCAACAACCGCCGCCGTCTGGCGGGCGATCGCCGGGTCCACCTCGGGGTCCGGATTCGCGAGCGCGAAGACGATGGCGTCGTCGGCCATCGCGGCCACGTCGTCGCCGTCGAGCACGTTCGGGGCCGAGACACCGATGAAGACGTCCGCGCCGCGCACGGCCTCCTTCAACGTGCCGGTGAGGTTCTCGGGGTTGGTGTTGTCGGCGATCCAGCGCAGCGCCGAGCCGGGGGCGGCGTCGACGAGGTCCTCGCGGCCGGCGTGCACGACGCCGTGGATGTCGGCGACGACGGCGTTCTTCACGCCCGCCGCGATCAGCAGCTTGAGGATGGCCGTCCCGGCCGCGCCGGCACCGGACATGACGACCCGGATGTTCTCAATTGCCTTGCCCGCCACGCGAAGTGCGTTGGTGAGCGCGGCCAGGACGACGATCGCCGTGCCGTGCTGGTCGTCGTGGAAGACGGGGATGTCGAGGGCCTCGCGCAGCCGCGCCTCGATCTCGAAGCAGCGCGGCGCGGAGATGTCCTCGAGGTTGATGCCGGCGAACCCGGGGGCGATCGCCTTGACGATCTCGACGATCGCGTCGGTGTCCTGGGTGTCCAGGCACAGCGGCCAGGCGTCGATGCCGGCGAACCGCTTGAAGAGGGCCGCCTTGCCCTCCATGACCGGCAGCGCGGCCTTCGGGCCGATGTTGCCGAGGCCCAGCACGGCCGAGCCGTCCGTCACGACCGCAACGGAGTTGCGCTTGATGGTGAGGCGGCGGGCGTCCTCGGGGTTCTCGGCGATGGCCATGCAGACGCGGGCGACACCCGGCGTGTAGATCATCGAGAGATCGTCACGGTTGCGGATGGGGTGCTTGGACTGCATCTCGATCTTGCCGCCGAGGTGCATGAGGAACGTACGGTCGGAGACCTTGCCGAGCGTGACGCCCTCGATGCCGCGCAGCTGCTCGACGATCTCGTCGGCGTGCGCGGTGGAGGTGGCCGCGATGGTGACGTCGATCCGGAGCTTCTCGTGTCCGGAAGCAGTGACGTCGAGGCCGGTGACCGAGCCTCCGTGGGACTCGACGGCTCCGGTGAGCTGGGAGACCGCGGTTCCGCTCGCGGGCACCTCCAGCCGGACCGTCATCGAGTAGGAGACGCTGGGCGCCGTTGCCATGGCCGACTTCCTCTGCTTTCACCGTGTGACGCTGGATGCGGTCCGATCGTCGCACCTACCGCCGAGTAGGCGGTAGCCGGGTGGGATTGCGAACGTTTTGTTCGCAGCAGACCAAGAAGAGAGGCCCACGTCACAGGGTGACGTGGGCCTCTCGAACGCTAATGACACCGACCCGCCATGCTCGCCTCGCGGCAAGTGGTCGCTCGTAGCGACGAAGGTTGGGCCCGGGGGCTTGGATCGGGCCGGTGCCACGTCCAGGCTAACAAACGGATGCCCGAAGGCCATTCCCGTCCGGGGAGTTCATAGGAATCAGTCCCGCAGCAGGTCCGGCACCCCGTTCGCGTCCGGTGCGTCCCGCTCCCCCGACACTACCGTGAGCTGCTGCGTCGCCCGGGTCAGGGCCACGTACAGCACCCGCAGGCCGGCCGGGGACTCGTCCGCGATCTCCGCCGGGGAGACGACCACCGTCGCGTCGTACTCCAGGCCCTTGGCCTCCAGGCTGCCGAGGGCCACCACCCGGTCGCCGAGTCCGGCCAGCCAGCGCCTGGCCTCCTCTCGGCGGCTCATGGCGACGACGACACCGACCGTGCCGTCCACGCGGTCGAGCAGGAGTGCGGCCTCGGCGCGGACCGTCTCGGCGAGGGAGTCCCGGACGACAGCGCCGTGTCCCGCGCCCTGTCCCCTGTCCGTCGCCACGAAACGCGGCTGTACGCCGGTGGAGCGCACCGCCGACGGGGACGGGGAGCCCGGCATGGCGAGCGCCAGTACCTTCGCGGCGAGCTCGGCGATCTCGGCCGGGTTGCGGTAGTTGACCGTGAGCCGGAAGCGGCGGCGGGGGCGGGTGCCGAGGGCCTCGTCGCGGGCCTCGGCGGCCTCGTCGGGGTCGGACCAGGAGGACTGGGCCGGGTCGCCGACGACCGTCCAGGTGGCGTGCCGGCCCCGGCGGCCGATCATGCGCCACTGCATCGGGGTGACGTCCTGGGCCTCGTCGACGATGACGTGCGCGTACTCGGTGCGCTCCTGGGCGAGCCGCTCGGCCCGCTCGCGCTGGGTCTCCTCGCGCACCGGCATCAGCTCCTCCAGGCCGGTGAGCTGGTCCAGCGGGTCCGCCTCACGCTTGCGGCGGGGGCGGGCCGGGGCGCCGAGGATCGCCTGGAGCTCGTCGAGCAACGCGATGTCGTGTACGGACAGGCCCTCACGGCGCAGCGAGCGGGCGACCTTGCGGACCTCGCCGGGGTTGAGGATCCGACGGGCCCAGCGGCCCAGGCGCCGCTCGTCGGCCATGGCGTCCAGGACGGCCCTCGGGGTCAGCTCCGGCCACCAGGCGTCGAGGAACTCGATGAAGCTGTCCTCGGAGCTGACGTCCTCGTCGAAGGAGGAGCGCAGCTCGGCGGCCAGCTCCGGGTCGGTGTGCCGGCCGGCCGCGCCGGAGTGCGCCCACAGGGCGTCCAGGAGCAGCTTGCGGGCGCGCGGGCGCAGGAGGTTCACGGGGGCGGTGCCGCCGAGGGCGCTCTGCCGGATGCGGTCCAGCTCGGCGGCCTCCAGCTCCAGCCGCCGCCCGAAGGCGACGACCCTGAGGCGGGTCGGGGAGCCGGCGGGGGCCTGCGACGCCGTACGGGCGTCATGGCTTCCGTCACCGTTGACGGCGTCCTCACCGTTCACACTGCCCTGGTGGCTCTCGTCGCTCTCGTCGCTCTCGTCTCCCTCGTCGCCGAAGGCGAGCTGACCGAAGGCGAGCCGGCCGGGGGCTGGTCGGCCGGAGGGACCCGTGCGCGGGCCGGCGCCCGTCTCCAGCGCTCCGCGGGCCGCCTTCCGCAGCACCCTCAGCATGCGGTACGAGCCCTTGGCGCGGGCGGTGGCCGGGGAGTCGTACAGCGTGGCCTCGGCGCCGTCGACCAGGGAACCGATGGCCCGGATGGCGACCTGGCCCTCCTCGCCGAGGGAGGGCAGCACGCCCTCGGTGTACGCCACCAGCAGCGGGGTCGGGGAGACGATCAGGATGCCGCCCGCGTACCGGCGGCGGTCCTGGTAGAGCAGATAGGCGGCCCGGTGCAGGGCGACGGCCGTCTTGCCGGTGCCGGGGCCGCCCTCGACGTATGTCACGGAGGCGGCGGGGGCGCGGATGACCATGTCCTGCTCGGCCTGGATGGAGGCGACGATGTCCCGCATGGTGTGCGTGCGGGCCTGGCCGAGGGCGGCCATCAGGGCGCCGTCGCCGATGACCGGAAGGTCGTGGCCGTCGAGGAGGGCCTTGAGCTCGGGACGCATCAGGTCGTCCTCGACGCCGAGGACCTTGCGGCCCTTGGAGCGGATCACGCGGCGGCGTACGACGCGGCCCGGGTCGACCGGGGTGGAGCGGTAGAACGGGGCGGCCGCCGGGGCCCGCCAGTCGATGACCAGCGGTGTGTAGTCGGAGTCGAGGACTCCGATGCGGCCGATGTGGAGGGTCTCGGCGATGTCGGCGGTGTTGTCCTCGCGGATCGCCCCCTCGGCGGGCTCCACGGCGGTGTAGGCGCCGTCGGGTCCCTTCTTGCCGTCCTTGCCGGGGAGCAGGTCGATCCGGCCGAAGAGGAAGTCCTCGAACTCGTTGTTCAACCTGTTCAGATGGATGCCCGCCCGGAAGACCTGGGCGTCGCGCTCCGCGAGCGCGCCGGGCGTGCCGACCTGGCCCCGCTTGGCCGCGTCGTTCATGAGGAACTCGGCCTCGTGGATCTTCTCCTCGAGGCGCTGGTACACCCGGTTCAGGTGTTCCTGTTCGACGCTGATCTCGCGCTCCCGCACAGAATCCTGGACGGATTTCAGTGCGGAGTCGTGAACCGCGGTTTCCTGCTGAGCCTGAGCGGCCACCGGGCCCCCTTCTGACGTGCTGGGCAGCCGTCAACCGTACGCGAAGGGGGGCCCGGGAAGCTATGTGTCCGCTCTCAGGGAATTCACACGTCGACGCTGACGAGCTTCTTGCCTTCGAACGTCATGACCTCGATGTGATCGACCTTGCTCAGGTCCATCGACACCCCGCCGTTGATGTAGAGCGGGTTCTTGGCCTGTTCGTCGGTGGCGTCCGGCAGGCCGTAGCCCGAGTCGGGGACGGACCAGGAAGAGGCCGTCTCGCGCTCGCCGTTCTTCCCCACGAAGATCATGGAGCACTTGAGCGGGCCCTTGACACCCTTGAGCTCAAGGACCGAGCTGGTGCCCCAGAGCTTCTGCTGCAGGGCGACGGTCGCACTGACTTTCGTCGTGGTGTCCGCGCCCGAGACCTTGTCCTTCGTCTTGTCGAAGAGGTCCTTGGCCGGGTTCGCCGAGAGGACCTGTCCGGTGGTGCCGCCACCGCCGCCCGAGTCGCCGCCGGTCGCCGCCATGGCCGCGAAGGGGCCGCCGATGATCAGCGCGGCCGCGGCCGCCACCATGTAGAAGCTGCGGCGGCGCTTCTGCGCCCGGCGCTCGGCGACCTCGTCGACGAGCTTGGTCGCCAGCCGTGGGCTGGGCTTCGCGGAGAGCGACTCGCCGATCGCGGGGGTGCCGGAGCCCGGCAGGTCCGCGAGGGCGGCCAGCATCGGCTCCATCCCGGCGAGCTCGTCGAGCTGCTGGGCGCACCATTCGCAGGTGGCGAGATGGGCCTCGAACGCGGTGGCTTCGGCGTCGTCGAGGATGCCGAGGGCGTAGGCGCCGACGGTCTCGTGTTCGTTCGGACCCGGAGATCCCATCATGGGGCCAGACATACCCGTACCACCTGTACCGAATCCCTGGTTTCCCCCGTAGACACTCATCACGCCGTCACCCCCCGCTCCTCCAGTGCCAGCTTCATCGACCGCAGGGCATAGAACACCCTGGAGCGGACCGTGCCACTGGGTATCCCCAGGGTCTCGGCCGCCTCATTCACCGTACGTCCCTTGAAGTACGTCTCGACGAGCACCTCCCGGTGGGCCGGGGTCAGGTCGTCGAGCGCGTCGGACAACGTCATCAGCCACAGCGCCTTGTCGATCTCGTCCTCCGCGGGGATGACCTCCAGCGGCGACGGATCGACCTCCTGCGGCCGGGCCTGCCGGCTGCGGTGGCCGTCGATGACGATGCGCCGGGCGACCGTCACCAGCCAGGGGCGTACCGATCCGGTCGCTCGATTGAGCTGGCCGGCGTTCTTCCAGGCACGGATGAGTGTCTCCTGCACGACGTCCTCGGCTCTCTGCCGATCGCCGGCGACAAGACGGAGGACGTACGCAAGGAGAGGTCCGGCGTGCTCCCTGTACAGGGCACGCATCAGCTCCTCATCAGGTTCCGAGGGCTGGGACATGCGATGTCGGGCCCTCGATCCACGTTCATTGGCCACGACGGAATCCTTGCGCACGCCCACCTCCGATGTCCCGGGGTTCCCCCAGTCGGTCGCTCGATCACAGGTACGGAGGCGAGGGGGTCGGTGTTCAAAGTGGGGCGACAGTTTTCTTGTGGGTGTCGTGACGAGACCGGACATGGGCGCACATTCCCACCGCGCGATCTTTACATTTCCACCACAACGACAAGATGGAGCCGGCTGCCCGGAAGGTTGAGAAGGTAAACGATGTGTAATCGAGATCACGTCTACTCTCGTTCCACAAAGGGGACTTAACGCCCCCTCAGGCGCGGGTGAGTGCCGCCCGACGACGATGCCGGGCCACTCTTTCGCGATTCCCGCAGACCTCGCTGGAGCACCAGCGCCTCCTGCGTCCCCGCGAGGTGTCGAGGTAGACGATGGGACAGCTGTCTCCTTCGCACTGCCGCACGGCCGCGCGCGCGACCGGATCGGTGAGCAGTTCCACGACATCCCGCGCGACCGCCCCGAGCAGCGCCGCGCAGGCCGGAGGTCCGGCCAACTCCCGCACCAGTGTGCCGTCCTGACCGGGTACGGCACGCGGGGCCGGGGGCGCGGCGCGGGCGAGTTCGTTGACGCGGGCGAGCGCGAGATCGTACGGCCGTTCCTCCGGTGCCGACCCTCCGGGCACCAACTGTCCGATATGGCCTCGGAGTTCATGGAATGCGATGAGCCAGGTGGTGTCGGCGTGCGCCAGCGGGGTGCCCGGCGGGACCAGTCCCGAGCCGGCGATCCAGGCGCGCAGCACCGCGACGGAGTCGAGGCGTTCGACGGGGTGGGTGGTCGCGAGGAGATCCAGACAGAGCCGTCCGGCGTCGAACCGCAGCTCGTACGCGTCCGTGGCCGTACCCAGTGCCATGTGCCTGTCACCGCCTTGGGGTCACCCCGGTGAGGAACTGTTCTCCTCACACAGTGCCTGCCCGATCCCCCGGCCGTAACCCCCCGTACCGGCGCGGGACGAAGGCGACCTGGACGCCCGCTCATACGGACGCGCCTCTAGGCCATGTTCCGGCCCCTCCGCCGCTCCCTGACTGGAGGGCATGACAAAGAAGGACAGCATTGCCGGAGGCGTTCTGGGGGCGGTCACGGTCGCGACGGGCCTGGTCGCCGGGGTCTTCTGACGGGCTGCTCGGCCTGGCAGTCGCGGGGCACTCCGTACCGCCGGTGGGTGTGGGCGGCGTTCACCGCCTACGCGCTCGCGTTCCTGGTCACCGTCGTCTTCAACATCCCGCTCAACGACGAACTCGCGGACACGGCCGACGGGACCACCGCACGGGAGCGGTTCGAGGACCCGTGGGTGGCGTGGAACGTCGTCCGGGCGGTGCTGTCGACACTGGCGGCGGGGGGCCTGACGCGTGGGCTGGTGTCGTACGGGAGGTGGCAGCGGACGTCGGTCGGTCCGGTCGGTCCGGTCGATCCGGTGGATCCGGTGGATCCGGTCGCCTCTCGGCCGAACGGGTCCGGTGGTCCGCGGGCGTAGTGGCGTAGGCCGCGGGGGTCCGAGGGCGGCAGCCCCGGCCCGCCCGCACCGGCGCGGGTGCCTACCTCTACTCGTCCGAGTACTTCGCGTCCGACGCCGCCGGGTCCAGCGCCAGCCGGTACCCCCGCTTCACCACCGTCTGGATCAGCTTCGGCGCCCCGAGGGCCGTACGCAGTCGAGCCATCGCCGTCTCCACGGCGTGCTCGTCACGTCCCGCCCCCGGCAGCGCCCGCAGCAGGTCCGAGCGGGCCACCACCCACCCGGGCCGCCGGGCCAGGGTCCGCAGCAGGGACATCCCGGCCGGGGGTACGGGCTTCAGCTCACCGTCCACCAGCACCGCGTGTCCCCGGATCTCCACCCGGTGCCCGGCGATCGGCAGGGTCCGCGCCCGCCCCGGCAGCTCCTGGCACAGCAGCTGGACGAGGGGACCGAGCCGGAAGCGTTCCGGCGAGACGGTGTCGACGCCGCGGGCCTGGAGCGGCAGCGCCGTCACCGGGCCGACACACGCCGGAAGCACGTCGTGGTGGAGTGCGGCGAGCAGCTCGGGCAGCAGTCCGCGGTCCTCGGCGCGGGACAGCAGGGAGGCGGCGGCGGGCGCGCTGGTGAAGGTGAGCGCGTCCAGGCCGCGCGAGACGGTCGCGTCCAGCAGCCGGTCCACCGGCCCGATGTCCTCCGGCGGCATCCACCGGTACACCGGCACCCCGAGCACCTCCGCTCCCCCGGCCCGCAGCGCCTCCACGAACCCGGGCAGCGGTTCCCCGTGCAGTTGTACGGCGATCCGGCGGCCGTCGACGCCCTCCTCCAGCAGCCGGTCGAGCACCTCGGCCATGGATTCGGAGGACGGCGACCACTCCTCGGTCAGTCCCGCCGCGCGCACCGCGCCCTTGACCTTGGGACCGCGGGCGAGCAGTTCCACTCCGCGCAGGCGGGCCAGCAGGTCTTCGCCCAGCCCCCAGCCGTCGGCGGCCTCGACCCAGCCCCGGAAACCGATCGCGGTGGTCGCCACCACGATGTCCGGCGCCTGGTCGATGACCTCCTTGGTCGCGGCGAGCAGCTCGCTGTCGTCGGCGAGCTGCACGATGCGCAGTGCGGGGGCGTGCACAACGGCGGCTCCGCGCCGCTGGAGCAGTGCCCCCAGCTCGTCGGCCCGGCGCGCGGCGGTCACGCCCACGGTGAATCCCGCGAGGGGACCGTTGTCCGGTCGCTGCTGTTCGTCGTACATGACTTCTCGTCCCGGAGTCGTTTGCATCCACCCACCAGGTGGTGCCACCTGCATGCCGAACGAGCCTGTCAACGGCGCGTGACAGGCTCGGTTCGGCTGTATGTCGTCAGTGTTACGTCACACCTCGGCGTAGTTGAGCTGCGGCTTCGCCTCTGTGGTTGCCGTGGCCAGGCCCTTGGCGGCGGAGCGGCGAAGGTATACGGCCCAGGTGACCAGGAAGCAGGCCGCGTAGAAGGCGAGGAAGGCGACGAACGCGCCGGTTCCGGAGCCGTAGGAGAGGAAGGACTGCCGGAAGGCGAGGTTGATGCCGACGCCGCCGAGCGCGCCGACCGCGCCGATCAGACCCATGGAGGCACCGGAGAGTCGACGCCCGTAGGCGGCGGCCTCCTCGCCCTCCAGCCCCTTGGCGAGGGCCTTCGTGTGGAAGATGCCGGGGATCATCTTGAACGTCGAGCCGTTGCCGAGGCCGCTGAGGACGAAGAGCACCACGAACGCGACGGTGAACAGTCCGAGCGACTTCTGCATGCTGGCGGCGATCAGGACCGCGGTCGCCACGGCCATGCCGACGTAGTTGTACAGCGTGATCTTCGCGCCGCCGTACTTGTCGGCCAGCGCGCCGCCCACCGGACGGATCAGCGAGCCGAGCAGCGGGCCGATGAAGGTGACGTACGCGGCCTCCAGCGGGGTCCGGCCGAACTGGTTCTGCAGCACCTGCCCGAAGGCGAAGCTGTAGCCGATGAACGAGCCGAACGTGCCGATGTAGAGGAAGGACATGATCCAGGTGTGGCCGTCCTTCGCGGCGTCCTTGGCGGCGCCGGTGTCGTTCTTCACGTTCTCGATGTTGTCCATGAAGAGCGCGGAGAGGACGGCGGCGACGACGATGAGCGGGATGTAGATCCCGAGCAGCACCCGGGGTCCGCCGCTGGCGCCGATGATCGCGAGGGCGACCAGCTGGATGACCGGGACGCCGATGTTGCCGCCGCCGGCGTTGAGCCCGAGGGCCCACCCCTTCTTACGGAGGGGGAAGAACGCGTTGATGTTGGTCATGGAGGAGGCGAAGTTGCCGCCGCCGATGCCGGCCAGCAGGCCGACCAGCAGGAAGGTGTTGAACGAGGTCCCCGGCTTCATCACGGTGAACGCGGCGATGGTGGGGACGAGGAGCAGGCTGGCCGAGATGATCGTCCAGTTCCGTCCGCCGAAGATCGCGACGGCGAAGGTGTAGGGGACGCGGACGACGGCTCCGACCAGTGTGACCATCGACGTCAGCAGGAACTTGTCCGCCGGCGTGAGCCCGTACTCCGGGCCCATGAAGAGCACCAGCACGGACCACATGGTCCAGATCGAGAACCCGATGTGCTCGGAGAGAACGGAGAAGAGCAGGTTCCGCTTGGCGATCTTCTCGCCGGTCTCCTTCCAGAAGGTCTCGTCCTCCGGATCCCACTGCTGGATCCAGCGGCCGCCCCTGCTCGGGGGTGCGGGGGCTGTGCTAGGGGCTGTCATGACGCCTCCACGGTGCTCCGGGGCTCGGTGGTTCTTTTCGGGGATGCTGAGCGGTGATAGGTCCCGAAGGTAGGGAGGGCGCGTTTCGGTCCTGTGGCTGTGAGTGACCGGAAGGGAACGTTGCTCTCACCCGGCGTGGAGGGCGAATGAGAGGTTTCGGAACCTCACGTGACTCGGTTCACAGGCGAGCGGACACGGTCGGACCGGAAACCGGGCCGATCCGTCCCCCCGCACCCGGATCGGCGAAGTCCCGCAGCGCGGGCCGGGAGACCTGCTCACCCACCGCCCCGGATCGCCTCAAGGACGTGACGATCCCCGACGCACCGACCTTTTTCGCGTCCGCTTCCTCGCGCCGTCCGGCCACAGTCGGGGCGCTCTTCCAGCCGCCAGATCCTCGATCCAGCCCACTGCGAGGATCGCGACTGCGATCAACGGCCAGACCAGGACGAACGTCAGGATCGTATAGGTCGAGTCCAGCGCGGCCACCGCGGTGTCGCTCTGCAGCAACGGGAACTCGTAGAGCGAGTCGAGGATCGGGACCGTGGCCATGATCAGCATGTTGTGCCACAGGTAGATCGTGACCGCGCGGTTGTTGGACAGCGTCACCAGCTTGTCCCACCTCGCCAGCCGGCCGGGCAGTTCCTGCCAGGACGGGGAGTACTGGAGCAGGATCACCACGAACCCGAAGGACCAGGCGGCCTGGGCGGCCGGGATGTCGTTCAGGTTCCAGCCCTCGGGGCCGAGATGGCCGGACGCCCACCACAGGCCGAACGCCATCAGTGCCGTCGAGCAGGAGACGGCCAGGTAGCGCGGGATCTTCCGCAGCAGGCCCTCCTGGTGGGCGATCCCCAGGACCCAGCAGCCGCCGTAGACCGCGAAGTCGGTGACGGCGTCGCCGGTTTCGCCCGGGATGGAGACGAGCCCCGTACCCACCACGGCCGTCAGCCCCAGCGGAGCCAGCAGCGTCGCCCACGGTGCCCTGCGGACGGCCCACAGCAGGAGGGGTGAGGCGACGACGAACCACAGGTACGCCCGCAGGTACCACAGCGGGCCCACCGCCTGCTCCGCCCAGGTGGCCTCCAGCAGTCCCGATTCCGAGCCGATGTCCCAGGGGAAGGGCGGGGCACCGATCGGGACGACGTAGTTCACCATCTCGGCCAGGCCCCAGAATCCGCTGAGGTCCGGGTCCTTCGACGGGTTCCAGCCGCCCGCGAACAGCAGCGTCAGCACCACCGCGCTGAAGGCCCACAGCGGGGGCAGCAGCCTCCTGAGCCTGCCCTTGATCACACCCCAGGCCGGCCGGTTCAGCGAACGCGCCATCAAGGAGCCCGCCAGCGCGAACATCACGCCCATGGAGGGAAACAGGACGGTCAGCCAGGCCCAGCCGAACAGGTGGTACACGACCACGCGGACCAGGGCGATCGAGCGCAACAGGTCCAGGTACCGGTCACGGCCGGGCCGTTTCGGCGCTGCCGCCTCCTGTCCCGGCGCCCCGTACGACTGTGAGTGTCCCTGCGTCGTCATCCCACCGGCCTCCGATCGGCACCGCCGCGGTCCCGCTGCCGTGGCACCGGACCGCCGGGTGCCTCGACGACCCCCGTGCGCCGCAGCTTCTGCCAGCGCAGCCGGCCGCCGGTGAGGGCGGTGATCCAGGACTGGAGCAGCACGACGTACATCAACTGGCGGTAGAGGATCTGTTGCAGGGGCAGTGAGACGAGGGGGGTGAGCGGCTCGCGGTCGAGGATGAAGGCGTACGTGGCGCAGGTCGCCTGGACGGCCAGGACGCCGAACCAGGCCGCGATCGTCTTCTCGGTGGGGCCGAACACCAGCCCGTAGACGAGGAACACGTCGATCAGCGGGGCCAGCAGGGGCGCGAGGACCATGAAGAGGGACACCAGCGGCAGCCCGACCCGGCCGAAGCGGCCCGAGGGGCCCCGGTCGAACAGGGCGCGGCGGTGCTTCCAGATCGCCTGCATGGTGCCGTACGACCAGCGGTAGCGCTGGGACCACAGCTGCTGGACGGACTCCGGGGCCTCGGTCCAGGCGCGGGCCTTCTCGGCGTAGACGACCCGCCAGCCGTCGCGGTGGATGGCCATGGTGATGTCGGTGTCCTCGGCGAGCGTGTCGTCGCTCATGCCGCCGACCCGTTCCAGGGCGCGGCGCCGGAACGCGCCGACCGCGCCGGGGATGGTGGGCATGCACCGCAGGACGTCGTACATGCGGCGGTCCAGGTTGAAGCCCATCACGTACTCGATGTGCTGCCAGGCGCCGATGAGGGTGTCCTTGTTGCCGACCTTCGCGTTGCCGGCGACCGCTCCGACGCGGGGGTCGCCGAACGGCTGGACGAGTTCGCGGACCGTGGACGGCTCGAAGACGGTGTCGCCGTCCATCATCACGACCAGGTCGTGGCGGGCGTTGGCCACACCCCGGTTGAGGGCGGCGGGCTTGCCCGCGTTGAGCTGACGGACCACGCGGACGCCCGGCAGGGCCAGGTCCTCCACGATCCGGGCGGTGCCGTCGCTCGACCCGTCGTCGATGACGACGACCTCGATCGGATGGTCGCTGGCCATCAGCGAGCGCACGGTGCTCTCGATGCACTTGGCCTCGTTGTACGCCGGGACCAGCACCGACACCGGTTCGGTGACCGGCTCTCCCCAGCGGAAGCGGCGGCGGCGGACCCGGCGGACGTGGATGGCGGACAGCAGGAGCATCAGGCCGAAGCGGGCGAGGACCAGTGAGCCGATGACTGCGAGGCCGACGACCAGGACGGCGGTGATGTTGTCGGAGGCCTGTACGAGGAAGGTCCAGGCCCTGGCCTTCCACAGGTCGGCGCCGGTGACCCGGGTGTGGGCGCTGGGCGCGTCGAGGGCCTCGGTGAGGTTGTCGAACGTGTAGCCCTTGGCCTGCATCGCGGGCAGGAAGCGGTCCAGGGCCCGCACCGTCTGGTGCCGGTCGCCGCCGGAGTCGTGCATCAGGACGACGGCGCCCTTGCCCGCCTTGGGCGTGGCGTTGCGGATGATCCGCGCGACGCCGGGCCTGCGCCAGTCCTCGCTGTCGGTGTCGTTGACGACGGTGATGTAGCCACGGGTGCCGATGCGCTCGGTGACCGGCCAGGACCTGTCGTCCATGGCGTCGGCGGACGAGGAGTACGGCGGCCGGAAGAGCGAGGTGCGGATGCCGGCGGCGCCGGTGATCGCGAGCTGGGTCTGGGACAGCTCCCAGTCGATCCGCTTGTCCGACTGGTAGGAGAGGTCGGGGTGGTTGAAGGTGTGCAGGCCGACCTCGTGGCCCTCGTCGACCATGCGCCTGACCAGGTCCGGGTAGCGGGAGGCCATGGTGCCGGTGACGAAGAAGACGGCGTGCGCGCGGTGCTTCTTGAGCGTGTCCAGGACCTTGGGGGTCCAGGTCGGGTCGGGGCCGTCGTCGAAGGTCAGGACCAGACGGTGGTCGGGCACCCTGAGGCTGGTGACGCGGCCGTTGCGGGTGTCGATGACGGGGCCGCCGCGGAGGATCTTCTCGGGCACCTTGTCGGAACCGGCCTCGGAGCGGACCCGGTGGTCGGCGAGGATCTCGCTGTGGACGTAGCCGCGCAGCATCAGCATCGCCGTCATCGCGACGAGGAGGAGCAGCGGCAACAGCAGACGCATGGGCAGGCGGCGACGCGGGGAGCCCTCGGGGGCTCGAGTCGCGGCCCGGGGACGGCGGGCGCGGGAGGCCATCAGTGGTTGTGCTCCGGGGAAGGGGATGCCATCGGACGACGGACACCGGGTACGGGGGCGCCATCGGACGACGGACACCGGGATCGGGACGCCCGCGGCACCCCGCCGACGGGCGGCACGGGACAGTCGTGGGCGAACGGGGTGCCCTTGAGCGCACGGCACCGTGACCGGGAGACCGCCGGGTGGCGGGCACCGGGGCGCTGGGCGCCGTAGCGCGGCGGGCTCCCCGGGCGGGGCGCCGGCGGACGGCGGACACCCGGACGCGGACCACCGCGGATCGGGCCACCGGCACTCGGCGGGGAAGCGGCCCGCCCTTCGGTCAGCGGCGTACTGAGCGGTGAGGTCATCAGGTGACGGGAGTTGTGGACGGGGCAGGGGCCGGTGCCGCCGGGTCGGTGGTGGGCGACTCCGTGGCGACGGGTGCCGGGGCGTTCGGGCCGTCGGCCACCGGGGCGGTGCCGGGGCCCGGGCTGTCGACGGGGCCCGTGGTCTGGGTCGGCGGTGTGGCCGTTGGGCCGGGGTCGGTCGGCGTCGGGGTGACCACCGGGTCGGTGACCGTCGCCGTAGCTGTCGGAGTGGGCTCGGTCGGGCCGGTGCCCGGTTCCGTGACGGTGCCGGTCGGGCTCGGCTTCGGGCCGGCCGGGGCGCCGGGCTTGCCCGGTTTACCCGCCTTGCCCGGTTTACCGGGGCTGGTGGTGGCACCGGGCGCGGTGGCGCCGGGCGCCGGGGCGGTCGTGCCGCCCGGGCCGGCCGTCCGACCGGGGACGAGCGGGATGCCGCCGGTGCCGGACGGCAGAGCCGAGGCGGCGGGCAGCGGCGGGCTGTCGACCTTGTCGGCGGGCTTGTCCGGCGCCTGGCCCGGCACGGGCAGCCAGGGCGCGTTGGAGTTGCCGGACAGCAGGGTGACGACGATGACGACGGCGTACACCCCGCAGGCCAGCCCGACCGCGATACCCATCCGGCGGAAGCGGCGACTGCGACGGCCCGACTCGTCCACGAACACCGGACCGTCTGAGCCGTCCTGGCCACCGCCCGGTACGGCGGCGCCCTCGTCCTGCCCTCCGGGCGACTGCCGCTCCGGCGACCGCACCGCGTGCGAGCCCTCCAACCGGCCCACGTCGTCGAGTTGGACTGTCACCTCGTGCGGATCATGGGCGGGATCGCCCTCCGGGGGCCCGCTCGCGCCTAAGGCGTCCTGGCCGGATCCCGCCGCGGCGGACTCCTCCCACGGATCCCGTACGGCGGCGACCCGCCCCGCGGCCTCGGTGCGCCGACGGGACCCGCCGCCCGAGGCGAGGATGTCGGCCCGGTCGGACCGGCCCGGGTCCGGCAGGCCCCGCTCACCCCCGCCGACTCTCTCCGCCCCACCCGTCACGACGGCGGAGCGAGCACTCTGGCTCGGAATTCCGCTCGCGCTGTGGACGGACATTCCGGTTGCGCCGGTCTCGGGGAACGCCTGGGTGCGTCCCTCCGCACCCGAAGGTCCCTGGCCCGAGGCGACCTCGGGCCATTCCGGCTGGGTGACTTCTCGCCACTTCTTCACGCGCACGCGCATCCCCCCACGGGAACGTTCCGGGTGCGCGCACGACTCCGAGCGATCGTCGACCGGACCGAGCCCCCACCCGGTCCGAGCGCCCCCTCTTGCCAAGATGTGCTCGGGCCGCGAACGTAGTGCGTCCGTGGGTTATATGGTGTCCGTATATCAAACACGGACATTTATCGTCGCAGTTCAGGCTACGAACCCACTGCTTCCGTGCGTTATATGGCGCCCCCGCATCAAACATGGGCATTCATCATCGCGATGTCCGAGTCCGGAATCCATGCCCCCGCGGGCCTGCGCAGCCATCCCTCCGTCGCCGAGAGCTCGGCCGCCGCCCGTCGGAGCGCGTCGATCCCGGGGTGTACCAATCCCTTGCGCCACACCAGGGACACGGGCGACAGGGGGACCGGGTCGACCAGCGGGCGCAGCACCGTGTTCGGCATGCCCGGAAAACCGACCACGACGAGGATCGGGTTCCGCCACTTGGCCATGACTCGCTGGAACTCCTCCTCGCCGACGGCGAGCGGCCCGGCGGGAGCGACCTCGATCCCCCGCCCCTCGAACAACTGACGTGCCAGGTCGGTCCACTCCGGCGTGCGGGGATTTCCGGCCCCCGCGTACACGGCCTCGCCCGCCAGCTCGTCCAGGGGCACCGCGTCCAGCGCCGCCAGCCGGTGGTCCTCGGGCAGCACGACCGCCATGAGCTCCAGACGGACGGGCTGGTGGTCGAGGCCCGCTCGCAGCGCTCGCCTCGTCCGGCCGGTGGATCCGCTCCCCTCGTCCGGCCCGGTAGGCTTCCCCGAACTCGAACTGTCGAATCGCTTCCGCGCGATTCTGTGCTATCCATTGACGCTCTCAAAGCCGCCACATACCTTCGCCCGTCGAAGCGCTTCGACGTCACGCATCGAATCGATTCGATGAATCCGACGTGACGCCGGATACCCAGCCGACTCCCTGGGAGGCACTGGATGTTGACGGCACGAGGGCGTAAGGCGGCACGACGGCGTGTGACCGCGTTAGCCGCCGCGGCCCTGAGCGGAGCCCTGCTCCTGACCGCCTGCGGCGGCTCGGAGAGCGGCTCCTCCGGCGGCGACGGCAAGACACTGAAGCTCTGGCACTACGAGGCCCCTAACAGCGCGATGGGGCAGGCCTGGAACGAGGCCATCAAGGAGTTCGAGGCCAAGCATCCGGGCGTACAGGTGGAGTACGAGGAGAAAAGCTTCGCGCAGATGCAGAAGACCGCGCAGATGGTCCTCAACTCCTCGGACGCACCCGACCTCATGGAGTACAACAAGGGCAACGCGACGGCGGGCCTGCTCTCCAAGCAAGGGCTCCTCACGGATCTCACCCCGGAAGCGACGAAGCGCGGCTGGGACAAGAAACTGAGCGCTGGCGTCCGTACCACCAGCGTCTACGACACCGACGGCGTGATGGGCTCCGGCAAGTGGTACGGCGTGCCCAACTACGCCGAGTACACGATGGTGTTCTACAACAAGGACCTGTTCGCCCAGTACAAGATCCCCGAGCCGAAGACGTTCGACGAACTGACCGCAGCGATGGACAAGTTCGCCGCGAAGGGGATCACCCCGCTCGCCAACGGCGGCGCCGAGTACCCGGCCCAGCAGTACCTCTACCAGTTGGCGCTGTCGAAGGCGGACCGCGCCTGGGTGGACGCGTTCGAGCTGTACAAGGGCAAGGTCGACTTCCACGACGCCGCCTGGACGTACGCCGCCGAGACCTTCGCCGACTGGGTGAGGAAGGGCTACTTCGGCAAGTCGTCCACCGGCGCGAACGCCGAGCAGACCGGCCTCTCCTTCCTCCAGGGCAAGTCGCCGGTCCTGTTCTCCGGCAGCTGGTGGTACGGCCGCTTCGAGGACGAGGCGACGTTCGACTGGGGCACCTCCCTGTGGCCCGACTCGAACCTCACCCTCGGCTCCGGCGGCAACCTGTGGGTCGTCCCGAAGGGGGCCAAGAACAAGGAACTCGCCTACGACTTCATCGACATCACCCTGTCGAAGAAGATCCAGAACCTGCTCGGCAACAAGGGCGGCGTCCCGATCGCGGCGGACGCGAGCGCCGTCACCGAGCCCAAGGCCAAAACCCTCATAGACAACTTCAACACCCTCTCCCAGCGCGACGGCCTGGCCTTCTACCCGGACTGGCCGGTCGCCGGCTTCTACGACGTCCTCGTCTCCGAGACCCAGAAGCTGCTCACGGGCAGCTCGAAACCGGACGACTACCTGGACGCGTTGCAGAAGGCGTACGACAAGGACGCGCCGAAGCAATGACGGTCACCGTCGAACGCGGCGGGCGGGTCACCGGCAAGCAGGACCTCACCGGCCGCCCGCGCCGCCGCCCCCGCGACTCCTACGCCCTGTTCCTGCTCCCCGGGGTCCTCGCCTTCCTCGCCGTGATCGTCGTCCCGTTCCTGATGAACACGGGCGTGAGCTTCACCGACTGGCAGGGCGTGGGCACCCCCGACTGGACCGGCCTCGCCAACTACCGTGAGCTGATGGACGACTCCGAGTTCTGGGAGTCCTTCCGGCACAGCCTCTTCATGGTGGTCGCGATGGCGGCCCTGCCGACGGTGATCGGCCTGGTCCTGGCCGCCGCGCTGTTCGACTACGTCGGCAAGCACTTCGGGGCCAGGTGGGCGGCGGTCCTGCGCGCCTGCTTCTACCTCCCCCAGGTGCTGCCGATCGCGGTCGCCGGCATCGTCTGGAGCTGGATCCTCGCCCCGGACAACGGCACGCTCAACGAACTCCTGAAGTCCGTCGGCCTGTCGTCCTGGCAGCAGGACTGGCTCGGCGACCCGGACCTCGCGCTCTACAGCGTGATGGGCGTGATGGTCTGGGTCCAGCTCGGCTTCCCGCTGGTCGTCTTCATGGCGGGCCTGCAACGCGTCGATCCCCAGCTGTACGAGGCGGCCGAGCTGGACGGCGCCGGCTGGTGGCGCCGCTTCTGGCACATCACGCTGCCGCAGATCCGTCCGGAGATCTACGTCGTCCTGACCTGGTGCTCGATCGCCGCGCTCAAGGTGTTCGGCGCGGTGTACGTGCTGACGAAGGGCGGTCCGGGCGGCGCCACGAACGTGCCCTCCTATTTCTCCTTCACCACGTTCTTCGAGAAGACGCAGGTCGGCTACGGCGCCGCGATCTCCACCGTGCTCACCGTGATCATCCTGCTGCTGTCCCTGATCGGCCTGAAGTTCCAGACCCGCGCCGAGGACGCCGAGAGCCTGTCCGCGAGCCCCCGTCGCAGCGCAGGCGGGGGCTCGCGGACAGGCTCTCAGGAAGGGACCCGCACATGACGACCGCCCTCCGCCGCTACCCGGTCCTGGTGGCCCTTTGCATCGCCGCCCTCTTCATGGTCGTGCCGTTCGCGATCGTCGTGGTCAACGCGTTCAAGTCCCCCACGGAGTACGCCCAGAACGGCCCCCTCAGCCTCCCCGAGGGCCTCTATCTCGACGGTGTCAAGGACTTCTGGCAGCGGGTCGACTTCGGTCAGAAGCTCGTCAACTCGGTGCTGATCAGCGGGGCGGTGGCGGTCCTGGCGGTGGTCCTCTCCGTTCTGAACGCGTACGCGATCGGCATCGGCCGCGTCAAGGGCCGCACCTGGGTCCTCGCCTTCTTCGTCCTCGCGAACATGCTGCCGCAGGAGGCACTGGTCTACCCGATCTACTACCTGAGCAAGGAGGCCGGCCTCTACGACACCCGGCTCAGCGTGATCATCGTGTTCACGGTGATCCAGGCGGCCTTCGGCACCTACCTCCTGTCCTCCGTCCTCGGCCAGTTCCCCCGGGAGATCATCGAGGCCGCCCGGATCGACGGGGCGAACAAGTGGCAGGTGCTGTGGCGGATCGTGGTCCCCGTCAGCCGCCCCACCCTCGGCGTGCTCCTGGTCTTCTTCTTCATCTGGACCTGGAACGAGTTCCTGCTTCCCCTGGTCATGCTGATCTCCAACGACAACCAGACCGTGTCGGTGGCCCTCGGCGTCCTGCAGGGCCAGCGCCTGATGGACGCCACGATGACCAACGCGGCGGCCCTCCTCGGCGTCCTGCCCGCCCTGGTCTTCTTCCTGGTCTTCCAGCGAACCCTCACCCGCGGCATCGCCGTGGGTGCCGTCAAGTAAGGGACTCCCCACATGAAGTTCACCGACGGCTACTGGCTGCTGCGCGAGGGCGTCACCGCGGCCTATCCGGTCGAGGTGCTCGACGTGACCGCGCAGGACGGCACGCTGGAGATCCACGCGCCGACCCAGCCCATCCGCCACCGCGGCGACCTGCTGAAGGGACCGGTCGTGACGATCAGCGCCCACGCTCCGATGCCGGACGTCATCGGCGTCACCTTCACCCACTTCGACGGCGAACAGCCGCGTGGACCGGAGTTCCACGTCGCTCAGGAAGACGTCCCGCCGCAGGTGTCGTACGACGACGAGCACGCGACCCTGACCTCCGGCGCGCTGTCGGTCCGGGTGGCCCGCACCGGCTCCTGGCACGTCGACTTCCTCGCCCACGGACGCACCCTCACCTCCAGCTCCACCAAGGGCATGGGCATCATGCGGGACGCGACGGGGCACTACCTGCGCGAGCAGCTCAACCTCGGTGTGGGGACCTCCGTCTACGGCCTCGGTGAACGCTTCGGCCCCCTGGTGAAGAACGGCCAGGTCGTCGACATCTGGAACGCCGACGGCGGCACGGCGACCGAGCAGGCGTACAAGAACGTGCCCTTCTACCTGACGGACGCCGGCTACGGCGTCTTCGTCGACCACCCGGGCAAGGTGGCCTTCGAGGTGGGCTCGGAGGTGGTCTCGCGGGTGCAGTTCAGTGCCGAGACCCAGCAGTTGACGTACTACGTGATCTACGGCCCGACCCCGAAGGACATCCTGCGCAAGTACACCGCCCTCACCGGCCGCCCCGCCCTCCCGCCGCCCTGGTCCTTCGGTCTGTGGCTGTCGACCTCGTTCACCACGTCGTACGACGAGGAGACCGTCACCTCCTTCATCGAGGGCATGCGCGAGCGCGAACTGCCGCTGTCCGTCTTCCACTTCGACTGCTTCTGGATGCGCGAGTTCAACTGGTGCGACTTCCGGTGGGATCCGCGGGTGTTCCCCGACCCCGAAGGGATGCTGGCGCGGCTGCACGAGCGGGGCCTGCGGGTGTCCGCGTGGATCAACCCGTACATCGCCCAGCGCTCCCCGCTGTTCGCGGAGGGCAAGGCACTGGGGCACCTGCTGAGGCGGCCGGACGGCAGCGTGTGGCAGTGGGACCTGTGGCAGCCCGGCATGGCGCTGGTCGACTTCACCAGCCCGGCGGCCCGCGAGTGGTACGCCTCGAAGCTGGAGGCGCTGCTCGCCCAGGGCGTCGACTGCTTCAAGACCGACTTCGGCGAGCGCGTGCCCCTCGACGTGGCCTGGTCCGACGGCTCCGACCCGGAGCGGATGCACAACTACTACACGTACCTCTACAACCGCACGGTCTTCGAGGTGCTGCGCAAGCACCGCGGCGAGGAGGAAGCGGTCGTCTTCGCCCGCTCGGCGACGACGGGAAGCCAGAAGTTCCCCGTCCACTGGGGCGGCGACTGCGAGGCGACGTACGAGTCGATGGCGGAATCCCTGCGCGGCGGCCTCTCCCTCGGGCTGTCCGGCTTCGGTTTCTGGAGCCACGACATCGGCGGCTTCGAAGGCACCCCGACCGCGTCCCTGTTCAAGCGCTGGGTGGCCTTCGGGCTGCTGTCCTCCCACAGCCGCCTGCACGGCAGCTCCTCCTACCGGGTGCCGTGGCTGTTCGACGAGGAGTCGGTGGACGTGCTGCGGCACTTCACCCGGCTGAAGCTGCGGCTCATGCCGTATCTGTACGAGGCCGCGCGCACCGCCCAGGCCGAGGGCGTGCCGGTGATGCGGGCGATGGTCCTGGAGTTCCCGGACGACCCCGGGTGCGCGCACCTGGAACGGCAGTACATGCTCGGCCCGGACCTGCTGGTCGCGCCGGTCTTCAGCGACGACGGCGACGTCTCGTACTACGTCCCCGAGGGCACCTGGACCCACTTCGTGACCGGGAAGACGGTGACGGGGCCGCGCTGGGTGCGCGAGAACCACGGCTTCTCGAGCGTGCCGCTGCTCGTGCGCCCCGGAGCCGTGATCCCGGTGGGCTCGGTGGACGACCGGCCCGACTACGACCACGCCGACGGGGTCACCCTGCGGGCGTACGGTCTGGAGCGGGGGCAGCAGGTGGCGGTGCGGGTCGGGGACGTGACCTTCACCGTCGTACGCGAGGGCGATCTGCTGCGGGCGTCCTGCAGTGACCCCTCGGCGCCCTGGGGGCTGGCCACCGGTGAGCGCGAGGTGCGGGCGCAGGCCGGGACCGGGTTCCTGTCCGTGGAGTGGTCCTGATGGTGAAGATCACGGACGTGGCGCGGCATGCCGGAGTCTCCCCCAGCACGGTCTCCTACGCCCTCAGCGGCAAGCGCCCCATCTCGGAGGAGACCCGGCGCCGGGTGGAGGAGGCCATCCGCGAGCTGGGCTACCGTCCGCACGCGGGCGCCCGTGCGCTGGCCAGCAGCAAGTCGAACGTACTGGCGCTGGTGGTGCCGTTGAGGGCCGGCATCCACATCCCGGTGGTCATGAGGTTCGCGGTGTCGGTCGTGACGACGGCCCGCGGCTACGACCACGACGTCCTGCTCCTCACCCAAGAGGAGGGCGAGGAGGGCCTGCGCAGGGTGGCCGACACGGCGTTGGTGGACGCGCTGATCCTGATGGACGTCCAACTCCACGACCCCCGGCTGCCGCTGTTGCGCGCCCTGGAACGCCCGTCGGTGATGATCGGGTTCCCGGCCTCCTCCGAGGGCCTGACCTGCATCGACCTCGACTTCAAGGCGGCGGGCGAGGCGTGCGTGGACCATCTGGCGCAGCTCGGACACCAGGTGGTGGCCCTCGTCGGCTCACCGCCCGAGGTCTACGTGCGCCAGACCGCGTTCGCCCAGCGCGTGGTCCAGGGCTTCACCGCCGCCGCCGACCGGCACGGGCTCGCGTCCTCGGTCCACCCCTGCGAGGCGGGCCCGGGGGACGCCCGCCGGGTCGCCGAGCAACTCCTGCGTGAGCAGCCCGCGTTGACGGGCGTCGTCGTCCACAACGAACCCTTGCTGGAGCCTCTGATCGACGCCTTCGAGAAACTCGGCCTGCGCGTCCCCGGCGACCTGTCCGTCACCGCCATCTGCCCCGACGAACTCGCCGAGTCCGCCCGGGTGCCCGTCACCTCGGTCGCCCTGCCGTCGGCGGAGGTGGGCGAGCGGGCGGTGGAGCTGCTGATGCGGAAACTGGCCGGCGACACGGACGTACCGGAGGCGACCCTGCTGGCACCGCGGCTGACGGAACGGGCGAGCACGGCGCGGCGGACGATCGCGTGAACAGACCTTCACATTCCGTGCCGCCCAACTCCCCTGGACGTACTGGTCGTCGACGGCGAATCCCGGCAGGGAATCGCTAGTGCCGCGGCAGGCAACGTTTGCCCGTCAAGGAGCGGCGTCCGGTGCGTGCTCTCGGCGTGCCGGCCGGAAGCCCTCGTACTGGACGTACTTGGGC
>JODI01000027.1 GCA_000720805.1 Streptomyces violaceoruber | reverse complement strand
AGCTCCTGGACGAACACCGCGCACTGGGGCGCCGCCCCCTCGACATCCACCACGCCCTGCGGCGCAGCCTGCTCGAATCGCTGCTGCTGCGCCTGGCCACCTCCCCCGGCATCGCCCCCACCCGCACGGCCACGGCCGGCACGGGCCGTGCCGACAGGTACGGGCGTTTCCTGGACGCCCTGGAGCTGCACTTCCGCGAGCTGCACCAAGCCGCGGACTACGCCGAGCTGCTCGGCTGCTCGGTCCGCACCCTGAGCCGTGCCGCCCGGGAGGCCACTGGCAAGGGGGTGCGTGAACTCATCGACGAGCGGCGCCTCCTGGAAGCCCGGCGCCTGCTGGGAGCTGCCCGGTGGGACGCCCGGTCCGTGGCCGTCCACCTCGGCTTCACCGACCCCGCGAACTTCGGCCGCTTCTTCCGCGACCGCACCGGTCTCACCCCGGTTGCCTTCGCGGCCGGCGAAGCGAGGTCCGACGCTTGACGCAAACGCGGCGGACGCCCCTTGCCTGTCAGGCGGCAAGGGCAGTCTTCGCAGTCTGCGCGTTGTCGCACCGCTCACCTGGCAAGAGCCCGCCGGATGAACTCCTCACGGGTCGCGCTGGAAGCGCGCGACACAGCCGCATGATCCACCGACATGGCGAACCCGTGGAAGGCTCCGCCCCACATGTGGAAATCGACGCTCACGCCCGCCTCGGAGAGGCGACCGGCGTAGATCAGGATCTCGTCGCGGAACCCCTCCGCCGAGCCGGTGTCGATGTAGGTGCGCGGCAGCCGGCTGAGGTCCTCGGCGCGGGCCGGCGCGGCATACTGCGACACGTCCGGGCCGCCGCGCCGCTCGCCCAGTACGGAGGTCCACGCGTACAGGTTGCTGTAGCGGTCCCATACGCCCTCGCGGTCCACCATCCGACTGCTGTGCGTCTCGAAGCGGTCGTCGAGCATGGGGCAGATCAGAACCTGGTGGCTGAGCTCGGGAAAGGCGCGGTCGCGGGCGAGCAGCGCGGTCCCCGCCGCGAGGCCGCCGCCGCCACTGACTCCGGCGATCAGGAACCGCTCGGGGTCGATGCCGAGCTCGGCCGCGTTCTTCGCCATCCACACCAGCCCCGCATAGCAGTCCTCGACCGGCGCGGGATCGGGGTGATCCGGCGCCAGCCGGTATTCGACCGACACTACGACCGCACTCCCCTCGATCACATGGGGGAGAAGATGACTCACGTGGTCCCGGCGACCTCCCATGATCATCCCGCCGCCGTGGAGACTGAGGATGCCCCCCTTGGGGCCTCGGTCCTCGACAGGGCTGAGAATCAGCACCGTGATGTCCGGCGCGCCTTCCGGCCCCGGTACTTGGCGCTCCTCCACCCGCACTCTGCCGCCCGCCGTCAGAGCATCCGAATCCAGCCCAGGGGAACCCTGGGCGATCTGCCGTCGGATCTCTGGCAGGGTCTCGTCCGACAGGGCCGGGAAAACAGCTCCCCGTGCCTCCTCGGCGGGCGCGAGCTCCGGGTCCAACGGGGGCCGGGTCGTCACGGCGCCAAAGTCGTAGTCTGCTGCTGTGTGGTCTGCCATCTGTTCTCTCCTTCGGAAACGTCGGGAGAGCGGCGACACTCACCACCAGCCTGAGCCACTCACTGCGCACGATGTGCTGATCGAGGAGATCGAGTCGATGCGTGCGATGACCTTGTCGCTTCCCGCGATCAGTTCTCAGTCGTCCAGGACGACGACGTGCTTGCCCGGCGTGGTGCCGGACTCGAGGTCGGCCTGGGCGACCCGGACCTGTTCCAGGCCGTGGTAGACCTTCGCGACCGGGACCTTGAGGCGCCCTTCGGCGATGGCCTGGAGCTGGTGGGCGAAAACGTCGGCCGGGAGGTCGGCGGCCTCGCCCGTGTAGCTGGTCAGCCGCACCCCGCTGGGGATCATGAACGGGGTGAAGTCGGGGATCGCCCACTGGCCCGCCAGGGCTCCGGTGAAGCAGACGGTGCCGTGCCGGCGGACGGTGCGGAGGGTGTCGGCGAGGACCGAGCAGCCCACCAGTTCCAGTGCGGCGTCGACACCGTCCGGGATCAGCTCGCGCACCTGGTCGGCGAGCGTCCCGTTGTCGACGAGGGGATGGTCGACGCCCGCGGTCCGCAGTTCCCCGGCCCGCTCCGGGCTGCGGGTCGTGGACAGCACGGTGGCTCCGAGGTCCTTCGCGATCGTGGCTGCGCTCAGCCCGACTGTTGAGGTGCCGCCGCGGATCAGCAGCGTCTGCCCGGCCTTCAGGTCCAGGCCGCGGGTCAACGATCCGTAGGCGGTCTGGAACATCTCCGGAAGCGCACCGACCACGTCCCACGGCAGAGTGGTCTCGAACGGGATGACCTGCGCGGCGGGGACGCTCATGTACTGGGCGTATGCGCCGTCGTACGAGCGGCCCATGCCGCCCATCATCGTGGCCACCTGCTGCCCCGGCCGCAGCACGCTGTCCTCGTCGGCGTCGTCGACCACACCGACGCCCTCGATGCCGGGAACGCGCGGGTAGGTGACCTCCGCGTCCGACTCGCCCTTGCGGGTGGTGACCTCGGACTCGTTGACGCCGAACGCCTTCACCTTGATCCGCACCCAGCCGGGCTTGCGGACGGGCACGGGGACGTCCTTGATCTCCAGCGCCTCCAGGCCGCCGGGGCGGGTGACGACGACGGCCCGCATCGTCGCCGGTGCGGCGTCGTCGGATGCCGCTGCGGTCGGTTGGTTCATGCCGAGTACCTCACTCTGTGTCGCCCCCTTGGCGCGCTGTTTCGTATCGCCCGCCAGCCGTCAGGGGCGGTCGATGCCCTCCCACAGGCCGAGGACCCGCTGGTAGTGGGCGGTGCCCTCGAAGGGAGAGTCGCCGACGGTTTCCGAGATGGGTTTGTCCGTGACGGCGGGCCACAGGCGGGAGTGCTCGCCGGTGGCGAAGTCGAGCACGATGTCGCGGATACGGGTGTCACGCGCCGCCTGCTCCGCGCTGCGGCCCGGCTGTTCCTGGCCGACCAGGGCGTACATCTCGGTGCCGTGCACAGCCGGCGCGCCCTCGGCGGGGCCGATCACCAGGAGGTGGGCGTTGCCGCCGGCGGCGGCGTGGGCCAGGGCGCCGCGGGCGGCGGGGATCGCGAAGAGGTAGTCCGCCATGACCGCGGCGCGGACCTCGGCCGGGGTACGGCCGCCCTGGTCGTAGGCGTCGACGATCTTCTGCGCGCGGGAGCGGGAGATACGCCACCCCGCGACCTCCTCGACGACGCGGTCGACGGTGCCGGGGTCGAAACGGTCGAGGTCGTTCGCCACCCACCAGCCCATGTCGTCGCTGGCCATGCTCAGCAGGATGTCGACATCGCGGTGCGCGCCCGAGGCGAGGACGTCCATGGGGTGGGCGTGCACCACCGCGCCGGGCTGCCCGATGTCCAGGACCACGCCGGTGGCCTTGTTGTCCACCCCGCCGCGGACTCCGAGGTCCGTCGGGAGGACCTTGCGCAGGGCGTCCCGCAGGGAGAGCGGGTCGAGGTCGAGCAGCTTCTCCGGGTTGTCCGCGACGCCGAGTTCGGTGACGAACAGGTGCGCGAGTTCCTCGGACCACCAGGCCGGGATGGAGCGGGCGGGCCCGCCGGAGAACCCGGCCAGGCGCCGGTACAGGCCGTCGGCGGAGGAGGCGCCGAGCAGTCCGAGGGAGGAGTAGGCGCCGCCGCTGTGACCGTAGACGGTGACCTGGTCGGGGTCGCCGCCGAAGTGGGCGATGTTCCGCTGGATCCAGGTGAGCGCGGCGATGATGTCCTGGAGGAAGAGGTTGCTGGCCTCGGCGAGTCGGCCGCCGTACTGCGAGAGCGAGAGCGTGCCCAGGGCGCCGAGCCGGTAGTTGACCGATACGCCCACCACGCGCCCCGTCGCGGCGAGACCGGCGGCGTTCGAGGTGATCTGCGTGTTCGCGCCGTACTCGAATCCGCCGCCGTGGATGTACACGGTCACCGGGAGCGGCTTGCCGGCCGGCTGTTCGGGGGCCCACACGTTCAGGTTCAGGCAGTCCTCGCCCATCCCGCTGTCCGCTTCCAGCCAGTCACCACTGTCGGGCTGGATCGAGACGACACCCTTGCGGTCGTAGGGGAGGTCCGGATCGAAGTCCGCCAGTACGGGGCGGCGGTATCGCTCGGCAGTGGCGTACGGGATCCCCCACCAGGACCGCACCCCCGGTGCGGTCGGGGCCTTGGGAGCGGAGGCGGTCATGGCACGTCCTTCCAGCGCGGTTCGGGTGTTCGCGCGGTGCTTCGGCTGCTGGTTGCTCGCGGTGACGTCTCCCATCGTTTCCCGGGATCCGGCAGAGCGCCCGGCAGGTGGCGGTCAGCCGGTGGTCAGCAGGTGACACTTCGGCAGCAAGATCTCGGTGCAGGCCATGAGCTTCTGCTACACGACCGACGGCCGGATCGTCGGCGAACGGAGCCGGCCCGCCTCCTCGGGGTTGTGCAGCACATCGCGTACCGGTGCCGTGAACCTCGTAGCGCCGGGTGAGACTTCTGCCGCGCGGGATCGCCTGCCGGGAGGGGGTCGTACGGCGCAGTGGCAGAGGGCGAAGGCGCCCCCACCGGAGCGCGGGCGCCCACGCGGGTTCACCGCAAGAGGTCGGTTTCTTCTTCCTGATCCGGCGTCTTCGCGCAAACAGCGCCCCGCTGCGGTGAGAGCTGTACGCCTTGTCACCGCGACCGGGCCGGGTATGGGAGTGGTCGCCCTGTGGGCGAATACTGCAACCCTCGAATACCGACACTCCACCAGTGGTCCGCGAGACCACGGAGGCGATCGTCGGCGCGGCCACCGGCTCGCCCACTGCTCCCAGTGATTTTCTTGGCGGGGTCGATGCCCTGGCTGGCCAGGTGGACGGTGGCGGAGGTTTTGATGCTCCGGCTGTCGATCAGGCAGGCGCTGGGCTCGCTGGTGCGGCCTTCGGCCTGGCGGACTTTGCCGCGTAAGAGGCCGGTGAGCTGGTCGAAGATGCCGTCGGCTTCCCATCCGGCGAAGTAGCCGTAGACGGTCTGGTGGGGCGGGAAGCCGTGGGGCAGGTAGCGCCAGGGGATGCCGGTGCGGTCGCGTCATCTGGCTCCGAGACACCGTCCAAGAGCCGTCAGAAACGCCCTGGCTGTCATGGGCAGAAGCTGCCGGGCGTAGTGCCGCTGCGTCGTACGGGCAGCGCGGCGCTGCGGACGAACTCGGCCCGAGGTTCGAATTACCCGCGGATCAAGGCCGACTCACCCATCCTTCGCTGCTGTCCTCGTTCGGCTGTGCCACGTACCCGGCCTGCGTGAGGATCTCCGTCAGTGCATGCCTCAGGGCAGCACGGATGCCCTCATATTCCGCATCCGGACGGTTGGCAGGATCTAGTTCACTGGAGGGCACCCAGCTCACCACCACAAAGTCCCCTTCCTGGCGGATTCGCAGCCCTGTCCCCTCTTCCGCCTGGGCCGACGTGATGTCGAAGCCAGCACGCGCCAGTGTTTGGCACACATCGGTGAACAGCGTCTCGTCAGTCACGCCGCGAGCCTATTCCCCTGATGATCACCGGCGGGTACCGCCTGGGAAGCCAGCGTCACCCTCTGCGTTCCGGCGACCTCGAGGACCGTGTCGACCACCATGGTCTTCTGCGCGCTGTCCTCGGTGTGGACCAAGTGCCCCAAGGTCGTGAGCCTGGCCTTTCGGGCCGCCGATGCGGCCGACACCACGCCGTGGCCGGCGCTGTCGTTGAACGACGCCATCCCCGGGCCCCACAGATGGCTCACGAGGGGCACGAGACCACGCTGGAGGACCGCGCTGGGGGCACAACAGAGAGCTGGGAGCCGATCGCCCGGACTGCGGTCGGCGGCGGCGCGACGCTGGCAGTGAAGGACCCCGGGCAGTGCTGGGCGGCCCGGGGTCCTTCACTGCCTGGTGGGACCACTCCACCAGGCAGGGACCGCCGATCCATGGATAAACCTTCCTCTCCCGCCCCTGCGCGGGCGCCCCTACGGTCGAGGCTGCGGGCGCTCACCGGCCCGCCGTACCGAAGGAACGAGACCCCCCATGAAGATGACCGGCAACACGATCCTGATCACCGGCGGCACCTCGGCGTCCTCGATGTCGCGGACCCCGACTCGATCGCCCGGGCCCGTGAGACCGTGGCGGCGAGCCACCCGGGGCTGAACGTCCTGGTCAACAACGCCGGAATCATGCTGCGGGAGAACCTCCTCGACCCGGCCGAACTCCCGATCGCCGAGGATCACGTCGCGACCAATCTGCTCGGCACGATCCGGATGACGTATGCCTTCCTGCCGCTGCTGG
Source organism: Streptomyces violaceoruber (assembly GCA_000720805.1). GTDB lineage: Bacteria > Actinomycetota > Actinomycetes > Streptomycetales > Streptomycetaceae > Streptomyces > Streptomyces cellulosae_A. Next base: position 104,202 of record JODI01000027.1, on the reverse strand, counting down.
TGGGCAAGGACGACGCGGTCGTCATGAACGTCACCTCCTCGACGGCGTTCGTCCCGTATCAGAGCACCCCGACCTACAGCGCGACCAAGGCCGCGCTGCACTCCTTCTCCGAGAGCCTGCGCATCCAACTCGCCGGTGCTGATGCCGGCGTCCAGGTGATAGAGGTGGTCCCGCCGGGCGTGCGCACGACCCTGCTGGGCCAGCAGGACAGCGACCAGTCCATGCCGTTGGACGACTTCCTCACCGAGACCCTCGACCTGCTGCGCGAGAAGCCCGACGCGAAGGAGCTGGTCGTCGAGCGCGCCAGGTTCATCCGCGACGCGCAGGCCAACGGCTCCTACGACGACGTCCTCGCCATGTTCAGCGGCAGCTGACCGACCCGTTATGACCGACGCGAGACACGCGGACGAAGACGACGAAGAGTCCGTCGAAACAGCACGCGGGCGGGCCCTTGGGTGCCACATGACGGGCCAACGTGAACTGGACCCGCTTCGTGGAGGTCCTCACCGAGGACGCGGGACGGTAAGGGAGCGCCTTGGCCTCGGTCGTCGGATGGGAGGCGACCCGCTCCGCCCTGAGTGCTGACGGGAGCGCGAGCGCCCGTCACACGACGAACATCGTCGTGTCAGCCGGGCCGGGCGACGAGGCCCGGGGCCGTTCCAAAGCGTTCGACGGGGACCGTCGCCGCGGGTCGTCCTCCGGGCCGACGACCTGCGGCGCACCGCCGACAGTCGGCGAATTTCCCAGCGGGTCATGCAGGGGCCAGGTGACCATCGACTCGTCTCGCTGCACGCACCCTCGGCGCCAGCCGTGCGGGCGGCTTCGCGTGGGTGGGAGAGGACTGCTCAGCCATGGATCGGTGGTCTCTGGATAGCCGGGCGGGATGCGGCGAGGATGGGGGCATGGACAAGAAGGAACTGGCGGCATTCCTGCGCCACCGGCGGGAGACGCTGCGCCCCCGCGACGTCGGGCTGGTCGAGGGGCCGCGCAGGCGTACACAGGGGCTGCGCCGCGAGGAGGTCGCGCAGCTCGCCGGCATGTCCACCGACTACTACGCCCGGCTGGAACAGCAGCGTGCTCCGCAGCCCTCCGTCCAGATAACCACGGCTCTCGCCCGGGCACTGCGGCTGACCCTGGACGAACGCGACCATCTCTTCGTCCTCATCGGCCACAACGCCCCGGCCCGCTTCCACCGCTCCGAACACGTCAGCCCCACACTGATGCGGGTCCTGGACCGCCTGGACGACACTCCGGCCCTGGTGCAGACCGACCTGCTCGACACCCTCGCGATGAACCCCTTGGCCGTCGCGCTGCTCGGCGACCAGACCCGCCACACCGGTCTGGCCAGTAGTGGTTACTACCGCTGGTTCATGGACCCGGCCGAACGTCTGACGGTTCCCGAGGAGACCCACGAACGCCACGGCCGCGCCAAGGCAGCACGCCTGCGGGCCGCGCTGACAGCCGGCAGTGACACCCCCCGAGCCGCCCGGATCCTCGCCGAACTCCAGGAACACAGCCCCGAGTTCGTCCGCATGTGGGAACTTCAGGAGGTCGCCCAACGCTACGACGACTGCGGGACCATCCTCCATCCCGAACTTGGCCGCATCGACGTCGACGCCCAGCTCCTGTTCACCGAGAACCGCGCCCAGACCCTGATGGTGCTGACCACTCGCCCCGGCACGGAGAGCCACAGCAAGCTCGAACTGCTCTCCGTCATAGGGCACCAGCAGCTCACCCCCTGACGTCCTGGGCCGAGGGGCGGGTCGAGGCTCGGCGCGGGAGAGCGGGTGCTGGGTTCGGCCGGGCCTGGCAGCGCCCCGAGGGCTACTGGCTCGCCACCTCCCGCGCGTACCCGGACTCGCCGGGCCGGACGGAGCAGGAGCAGCATGAGGTCGCCGCGCTGCGGGAGAAGGAACGCAACCTCACCGGGGTGATTCTCACGCACGCCTTCCGGAACGAGGTATCCGGGCCCGAACGGCTCGATGCCCGCTCCCAGCTCAACCTGGTTGAGCGTCCGCCGGACGAGTTGTGGGTGCTGTTTCGGCGGGTGGTGCCGCCAACGGAGGTGATACGTCCGCAGGGTGGGGGCCGGCGGCGGGCCGGTGACCGCGAGGCCGTGGCCGCTGAGCCGCGTATGGGAGCGGATCGGCTTCGAACCGTTCCAGGACGGCGTGCACATCCTGGACTGCCACCTGCAGCGGCCTCAGGACCATCTTGCCGATCGTCAGGAGGAGTTCACCGCACGGTGCCGTGCCTGCCGGGAGCACCACAAGCCGTAGGGCTCACGATTCACGCCCGGCACGTCAGCACAGGTCGTTCAGATCTGTTGCGGCACGCTGGAGTCGTCCGGATACGGCGCGCGCCCTCCGACGCCAGGGCGCCATTGCGTTCGTCGTCGTGGCCGGCTCCGCCACCGGAATCGGCCCTGGGGCGCTTCAAGCGCACCGGGGGTCAGCCGAATCCCGTGCACCGCCACCACACGCGCCATGCCCCGCGTGGTCGCGGGATGTCAGCGCTCGCACCGCCTGACAGCCCCTTCCAGCCGCCTTCATCGTCGCCAGCACCGCGGCGATGCTGCAGCCGGCGGCGGCCCGTCGCGGTCAGCTGACGGGGGAGGAGGCCGGCAGGTCATGGTCGGCGGCCCAGGAGGCCAGGATGCGCAACCGTTCGTGGGTGGGGGAGCCGGGCGCGGCGGTCCAGACGGTGAGGTGCTGGTCGGGGTCGGTGTTGGCGGTGAGGGTGTCCCAGTCCAGGACGAGTTCGCCGACGACGGGATGGTTCAGCGTCTTCGTGCCCACGGTTCGGGCGGCGACGTGGTGATCGCCCCACCAGCGGGCGAACTGCTTGTCGCGCATGGACAGTTCACCGACCAGCTCGATGAGGCGCGGGTCTTCGGGATACTTCGCGGCCTCCATGCGCAGTTGGGCGACGGCGATGTGCGCGGAGCTCTCCCAGTCGGCGTACAGGGTGCGCATGGCGGGGTCCGTGAAGATGATCCGCGGGTAGTTGCGGTGCTTCTCCGGGAGGCGGGAGAAGTCGGTGACCAGGGCGGCGGCCAGCGCGTTCCAGGCAAGAACGTCCCCGCGTCGGCCCTGCACGACGGCCGGAGTGGCGGTGAGGTCGTCCAGGACCCGCTGGAGCTGTGGCTGGACCTTCTGCCGGCCGCGGCGCCGGGTGCGGGTGGCGGTCTTGCCGGCGAGCTGGAAGAGGTAGCCCCGCTCGTCGTCGTCCAGATGGAGCACCCGGGCGAGGACATCCAGCACGGGTGCCGAGGCCTGCATACGACCCTGTTCCAGGCGCGTGTAGTAGTCGGTGCTGATATTGGCCAGCTGGGCGACCTCTTCGCGACGCAGCCCCTCCACCCGGCGGGGCCTGTCGGTCTCGGGCAGTCCGACCGTGCGCGGGCTCAGCTCGGAGCGGCGCTTCTTGAGGAATTCTCCCAGCTCATTGAGGGGAACGTTGGCGGTCATGCTTCCCAGGATGACATCGATCGCACCTGCGTAAGGGGGGAGAATTTCCTCCCCGGATGTTTCCTTCCTGGGATGTTTCTCTCCGCTTTTGGCGCCTGCCCCCGCGTGTGAGGCTCGACCGTGAGCAGTCGTTCCTCGCGACGGCTGCGGCTCACCGACCCCCGCACTGAAGGAAGCATCCCATGCGCGGAGCAGTTATCCACGCCCCCGGCGACGTGCGCTTCGAGAACCTCGACGACCCGAAGGTAATTGAGCCGACCGACGCGGTGATCCGTACGGTCGCCACCTGTGTGTGCGGCTCGGACCTGTGGCCGTATCGCGGTCTCGAGCCGGTCGGCGATCCGCACCCGATGGGGCACGAGTACGTCGGCATCGTCGAGGAGGTCGGCAGCGACGTCACCAACGTCGCGCCGGGGCAGTTCGTGGTCGGTTCCTTCGCCACCTCGGACAACACCTGCGTGAACTGCCTGAACGGCTGGCAGTCCTCCTGTCTGAACCGCGAGTTCATGAGCACCTGCCAGGCCGACTACGTGCGCATACCCAACGCCCACGGCACCCTCGTCGCCACCGACGAGCACCCGGACGCAGAGTTCGTGCCGAGCCTGCTCGCCGTGTCCGACGTGATGGGCACCGGCTGGTATGCCGCCCTCGCCGCCGAGGTGAAGCCCGGCTCGACGGCCGTAGTGGTCGGTGACGGTGCGGTCGGCCTGTGCGGTGTCATCGCCGCGAAGGAACTGGGTGCGGAGCGGATCATCGCCATGTCCCGTCACGCGTCCCGCCAGAAGCTCGCCCTGGAGTTCGGCGCCACCGACATCGTGGCCGAGCGCGGCGACGAAGGCATCGCCCGCGTCAAGGACCTCACCGGCGGCATCGGCGCCGACAGCGTGCTGGAGTGCGTCGGCACCGCGGATTCGATGCGGCAGGCCCTGCACTCCGCCCGCCCCGGCGGCAACGTCGGCTTCGTCGGCGTCCCGCACGAGGTGACCGTCGACAGCGAGGAACTGTTCCTCTCCCACGTCGGCCTGCGCGGCGGCCCCGCCCCGGTGCGCCGCTATCTGCCCGACCTGATCGACCGCGTGCTGACCGGCCGCATCAACCCGGGCAAGGTCTTCGACCTCACGCTGTCCCTGGACCAGGTCGCCGAGGGATACCGGGCGATGGACGAGCGCCGCGCCGTCAAGGCCCTGCTCAAGCCCTGAGCGCGGACACGTCCGCACAGGTGGCCGCACCGAGGCGGTGCGGCCACGGGACCGGCAACCACCCCCGCTCACACAAGGACTGACCATGACGACCTTCGCCCTCGTCGGCGCCGGCTCGGGTCTCGGGCTTGCCACCGCCCGCCGCTTCGGAGCCGCCGGCCACACCGTCGCCCTCATCGCCCGCGACGCGGAGAAGCTGGACGGCCTGACGGCCGACCTCGCCCGTGACGGCATCCAGGCGCGCCGCTACACGGCCGACGTCCTCGACATCGAGTCCCTGACCGCGGCCCTGTACTCCGCCGCGGCCGACCTGGGGCCCATCGAGATCCTCCAGTACAGCCCCGTGCCCCAGGCCCACTTCATGAAGCCGGTCCTCGACACCAGCGCCGACGACCTCGACGCCCCGCTCGCCTTCTCCGTCAAGGGCCCCGTCACCGCGGTGAACGCCGTCCTGCCCGGCATGCGCGAACTGGGCCGCGGCACCCTGCTGTTCGTCAACGGCTCCAGCGCCGTACGTCCCAACCCGAAGGTCGCCGGGACCTCGGTCGCCTTCGCCGCCGAGAGCGCCTACGCCCGCATGCTGCACGACGCGCTCGCCCCGGAGAACATCCACGCCGCCCAGCTGATCATCCCGGGAGCCATCCGGCCCGACGCCGAGCACAGCAGCCCCGACGCCCTGGCCCAGCGCCTGTACGACATCCACCAGCAGCGGGACGGCTTTCGCCACTACTCCGAGCCTCTGCCCGACTAGCCACAGGACGACCCCGTGAACCCCGCCTCCTTTCGCGCTCTCGCCCGCGTGGTCCCGGCCGCCGTCCTGCTGCTGGTCATGACCGCCTGCACCGATGATTCCCCGCCCTCCTCCGCCTCCGCCGACGCCGCCTCCGAGCCCGCGTCGCCGCAGGCTTCGACGGCCCCGGCAGCCACTACACCGACCGGCAGGACAACCGCGATGAACATCCGGCTCACCCTCGACGGCCACCACATCGCCGTCACCCTGAACGACAGCCCCACCGCCCGCGACTTCGCCGCCCAGCTCCCCCTGACCCTCTCCCTGCGCGACCTCAACCAGGCCGAGAAGATCGCCGATCTGCCCCGGAAGCTGTCCACCTCCGGCGCCCCGGAAGGCGCCGACCCCGAGGTCGGCGACCTGGCGTACTACGCGCCCTGGAACCAGCTCGCCACCTACTACCGCGACGCCCCCTACGCGACCGGCCTGGTCACCCTCGGGCACATGGCAGACGGCGGCGCCGAGCGGCTCGCCAGCGCCGACGAGATCACCATCGAAGCCGCGCCCTGACCCGCCCCACCGCTGGCAAGGCGTCGTGCCGCCGCAGTTCATCCACGCACCGTTCCTGTGGACTGAGCAGAAGTGACTCCGCTCAGCCGCACGCCCCGAACGGTCTCGAGCGCACTGGTCCCCGGCGTACTCGACCCTGGGGCAGCGACACGGATCCTGTCCGTGGTCCGATCCCAGGAGGCCGGTTCCCTACGCGACCTGGCCAGGTGGGTACGGCCAGAGGCGACGGGGAGGCCCCGAACCATCACTCCGGTGGAGCGGGGGCCCCGCACGCCGACGCCGTACCCGGCCTCCCAGATCGCACGATCACCGTAGCCCGAACGGCCCAGGACGCCGCAAGCCAGGAAGCCGACCACCACACGATCGAGTTGCACCGCCCTCGTGCACGTTCCCCGGCGAGCAGCTGGCAACCCCCGACATCAGCCGTATCGCCACATCTCTCCACCTGAAGGGACAACACCCCGTGAATCCCGCCTACGACTTCAACGGCCAGGTCGCCCTCGTCACCGGGGCCGGCGCCGGTATGGGCCTGGCGACCGCCCGCGCGTTCGCCGCCTCAGGAGCCGCCGTCGCCCTCACCGACATCGACGAAGCGGCCCTCGACGCAGCCGCGAAGGAACTCACCGACGCCGGCCACCAAGCCCTCGCCCTCACCTGCGACGTCAGCGACGAGGACCAGGTCGCCGCCGCGGTCGACCGCACGGTCGAGACGTTCGGCCGCCTGGATATGGCCTACAACAACGCCGGCATCCAGATCCCGCCCAGCGACGCCGCCGACGAGCCCGCCGAACGATTCGACCGCGTCAACGCCATCAACCTGCGCGGCGTGTGGGCCTGCATGAAGCACGAGCTGCGGCACATGCGAGCCCAGGGCAGCGGAGCCATCGTCAACTGCTCCTCCCTCGGCGGCCTGGTCGGCCTCCCCGGCCGCGCCTCGTACCACGCCTCCAAGCACGGCGTGATCGGCCTGACCGCCAGCGCCGCCCTCGAATACGCCCCGCGCGGCATCCGCGTCAACGCGGTCTGCCCCGGCACCATCGACACCCCGATGGTCAGCGACATGATCGCCAAGGGCGAGCTCGACCGCGCCGAGGCCGAGGCCAACCAGCCCGTCAACCGGCTCGGAACCGCCGAGGAGATCGCCCAGGCGGTCCTGTGGCTGTGCAGCCCCGGAGCGAGTTTCGTCGTCGGGGTCGCCCTCCCCGTGGACGGCGGCTACGTCGCCCGCTGAAGCAGCCCACGCAGGAAGGAGAGCTGAGAGACACCATGGAATTCATCAAGCAGCAGCCCAGCAGCAAGGCCCCGGCGGACTGGTTCACCGGCGACGTGTGGTGGGACGTCATCATGGCAGGCCAGGAGCCGTCCCGGATGCGCGCCAACCTGGTCCGCTTCTCGCCGGGCGCCCGCACCAACTGGCACTCCCACGCCCTGGGCCAGACCCTGCACGTCGTTTCCGGCATCGCACTGATCGGCACCCGGGACGGCACCGTCTTCGAGGCCCACCCCGGCGAGACCGTCGCCTGCCCGCCGGACGAGGAACACTGGCACGGCGCCGCCCCCGACCGCTTCATGGAGCACATCGCCCTGTGGGAGGGCACAGGCGACGGCACTCCCGAGACCACGTGGGCCGAGCCGGTCACCGACCAGCAGTACAACCGCCCCCGCACCCGCGACCAGTAGCCCCGGCCCATCCAGCACGCAACCGGGGCTCACTCAGGACGTCACGGCTTCCCGGGGAGGGCCGCCTGCCTTGCCCTGCGCGCAAGTGCCCCCGATGACGTCGGTCAGTCGTTCCTGATGGAGCTTCAAGGGGGGAGGAAAGTCTCCCTGCCACTAGCGTTGCCGGTGGTGCAAGACTCCCCAGGCGACCAGTAGCCGCTGCCAGAGCGCGCGGTTGCCGGCTTTCCCACGGTGACGACGATCCACTCTCCCGTCCCGCTGTTGTGTACGGCCGATCCGTCCGCGATACGAAGGCGTACGTATGTCAACTGAACTCCCCGAACCTGCCGCCCCACCACCCACCGGAGCCGGCGAGTCCTCCCTGGCGCCGACTCGGCGCACGTTCATCGCCACCAGCACAGCGGTCGGTGGTGCCGTCGTCGCGGGGGGCGTGATCGGAGGCACGTTCCTCGCCGACCCGGAGGAAGCGACGGCCGCCGAGAGGCCGCCGTCCAGCCCTGTCTCCCTGACGGTCAACGGCACCCGCCACACCGTGACGGTCGACAACCGCACCTCGCTGCTGGACCTGCTCCGCGAGCACCTCGGCCTCACGGGCTCCAAGAAGGGCTGCAACGCCGGGGCCTGCGGGGCGTGCACGGTCCTGGTCGACGGGCAGCGGCACAACGCCTGCCTGACGCTCGCGGTGCGTCTGGAGGGGGCCGACGTCACCACGGTCGAGGGCCTGGCCGAGGGCGATCAACTCCACCCGCTGCAGCAGGCTTTCATCGACCAGGACGCCTTCCAGTGCGGCTACTGCACCCCGGGTCAGATCGTCTCCGGGGTGGGTTGCATCCAGGAGGGTCACACCGGGTCGCCGGAGGAGATCCGGGAGTGGATGAGCGGCAACATCTGCCGCTGCGGCTGCTACGTCAAGATCGTGCGCGCGGTCGAGCAGACCGCGGGCCGGAAGTGAGGGCCTGATGCATCCCTTTGCCTTCACCAAGGCGTCCGACACCCGTGAGGCCCTCAACGCGGGCCGCCGCGGCGGCCGTTACATCGCCGGCGGCACCACCCTGGTCGACCTGATGCGCGAGACCGTCGAGCGCCCCGGCAGCCTGGTCGACATCAGCGGCCTGCCCTTGCGTGAGGTCACGGTGACCGAGCGCGGGGGACTGCGGATCGGCGCCCTGGTGACCATGTCCGAGGCCGCCGCCCACGCAAAGGTGCGCACCCTGTATCCCGTCGTCTCCGAGGCGCTGGAGCTGAGTGCTTCGGCTCAGCTGCGGAACATGGCGACCATCGGCGGCAACATCATGCAGCGCACCCGGTGCACGTACTTCCGGGACGTGACCGCCGACTGCAACAAGCGTGAGCCGGGCTCGGGTTGTGCCGCCCTGCACGGCCACAACCGCACACACGCCATCCTCGGCACCTCCGACGCCTGCGTGGCAACCCACCCCTCCGACGCCGCCGTCGCCTTCGCCGCCCTGGAGGCCCGGGTGCACCTGCTGGGCCCGGACGGGTCACGCCAAGTCCCCCTCGCCGACTTCCTGTTGCGGCCCGGCAGCACCCCACAACGCGAACAGGCTCTGCGTCAGGGTGAGTTGATCACGGCCGTGGAGATCCCCGCTCTTCCGCGCCCGCTCAGGTCCGGCTATCTGAAGGTGCGTGACCGGCAGTCGTACGAGTTCGCCCTGACGTCGGCGGCCGTCGCGCTGCACGTACGCGGTGGGGTGATCCGCGAGGCCAGGGTCGCCGCCGGGGGCGTGGGCACGGTGCCCTGGAAGCTGCCCGCCGTCGAACAGCACCTTGTCGGTGAACGCCCCTCGGGGGCTCTCTGGTCGGCCGCTGCCGCGAAGGCGGCTGACGGCGCCCGCCCTCTTCAGCACAACCGCTTCAAGGTCGAGCTGCTCAAGCGCACCGTCGAACGCCAGCTGCGCGTCGTAGGAGGTACCAAGTGAGCCCCCAGCCGCAGGCAGCCGTGGGTGCGCCGCTGTCCCGGGTGGACGGCCGGCTCAAGGTCACCGGACAGGCGCTGTACGCCGCCGAGCACGAGGTCGAGCGGTCCGTTCACGCCGTCATCGTCGACGCGTCCATCGGCCGCGGCCGCATCACGTCGATCGACACCGGCGCCGCCGAAGCCCTTCCGGGCGTACTGAAGGTGATCCACCACCGCAACGCGCCGAAGCTGCCGTACCGGGACAACAGCGGGTCGAACAACCCCGAGGGCCGGCGACTCCGCGTCTTCCAGGACGACCGCGTCCGCTTCCACGGTCAGCCCGTCGCCGTCGTGGTCGCCACCACCCTGGAGGCCGCACAGCACGGCGCGAGCCTGGTCAAGGTCGGCTACGCCGCCGAACAGTCCTCGACCGACCTCACCGAGGCCGAGCCGGACGAGCCGACCCGTTACGCGCGCGGCGACGCCGAAGCGGCCCTGCGCTCAGCGGCCGTACGACTGGACCTGACGTACCGCACGGCCCGCAACCACCACAACCCGATGGAACCGCACGCCACCATCGCCCGTTGGAACGGCGACAAGCTCACGGTCTGGGACAAGACCCAGTGGGTGGTGGGCACACAGACCGAACTCGCGGCGGTGTTCGGCCTGGACATGAACGCGGTGCGCGTCATCTCGCCGTTCGTCGGCGGAGGTTTCGGCACCGCGCTGCGCTGCTGGCCGCACGTGGTCGTCGCCGCGCTGGCCGCCCGCGAGACGAAGCGTCCGGTCAAACTCGTGCTGAGCCGCAAGCAGATGTACCTCGGGACCGGTTTCCGGCCCTCGTACGAGTACCGCCTGCGCCTGGGCAGCGACCGGCGCGGTCGGCTGTCCGCCGCGGTGCACGAGCTGGACGCCGAGACGTCGTCGTACGAGAAGTTCACCGAGTCCATCCTGGCGGCAGGGCAGATGCTCTACAGCATGCCCAACGTGACCCAGAGGTACCGGACGGTGCCGCTGGATCTGCCCACGCCGCTGTACATGCGCGGCCCCGGCTTCCAGACGGCCTCCTTCGTCATCGAGTCGGCCATGGACGAACTCGCCCACAAGCTCGGCGTCGACCCGATCGAGCTGCGCCGGCGCAACGAGCCGAACGAGGACGAGTCGTCCGGGCTGCCGTTCTCCACCCGTCGGCTGCGCGAGTGCTATGCGGTCGGCGCGCGCGAGTTCGGCTGGGATCGCCGCAACCCCAGGCCCGGCGCGACGCGTGAGGGGGACTGGCTGATCGGCCGGGGCATGGCCGCCGGCGTCTACGACACCGCGCGCATGCCCGCCCAGGCCCGGGCCCGCCTGGACGCCGACGGCACCGCGCTGGTCGAGGCCGCCGCCACCGACATGGGCCCGGGTACGTACACCTCGCAGACCCAGGTCGCGGCCGATGCCCTCGGCCTGACCGTGCGCACGGTCACCTTCCGGCTGGGGGACTCCCTCTACCCGCCGACCCCACCGCACGGCGGCTCGATGACCATGGCCAGCGTCGGCTCCGCCACCCTCGACGCCTGCAACAAGGTCCGCCGTCAGGCGATCGAACTGGCCGTCGGGGACCGCGAATCGCCGCTGTACGGGGTGGCGGCCGACGATGTCGTGGCACGCAACGGCCGACTGCATCTGAAGAACGATCCCGCGCGCGGTGAGACCTACCGGCGGCTGCTGACCCGCAACGACCGCACCCATCTGGAAGCGGACGGCTCCTTCGCCCCGCCGTCGGGCCCGGAGCGGCACTCCTTCTACGGCTACAACGCGACCTTCGCCGAGGTGGCAGTGGACGCGACGCTCGGTCTGGTGCGGGTGCGGCGTGTGCTCGGCGTGTACGATGCGGGCCGCATCATCAGCCCCAAGCTCGCCGACAGCCAGGCCCTCGGCGGCATGGTCGGCGGCATCGGCACGGCCCTGCTGGAGCACACCGTCACCGACCACCGCGACGGACGCATCGTCAACGCCAACCTCGCCGACTACCTCGTCCCGGTCAACGCCGACATACCCGACCTCAAGGCGATCTACCTGGACGGCGAGGACCGCGAGGCCGACCCGCTCGGGGTCAAGGGTCTCGGCGAGCTCGTGATGATCGGGGTGGCGCCCGCCATCGCCAACGCGGTCTTCAACGCCACCGGCCGCCGCGTCCGCGAACTGCCCATCACCGCAGAGGCGTTGCTCTGACCCACCGGCACTCCGGCCCGGCGGAGTGCGCACCGCTCGTCCGGCAGCCTGCCCCGTCCTGCTGCCGGACTTCCCAGGGCCGCCGCCGTGTGACGTTTCCCCGGCGTCATGGCGGCGGCCCGCTCCCCTTCCGATCCTGGTCCTGCCATGGAGAACTGCCATGCTGAACATCGCGGACACTCTGCACCGCTGGTGCCGCGAGGCACGCCCCTTCGCCCTGGCCACCGTCATCGGCGTGCACGGCAGCGCCCCCCTGCCGGTCGGTACGTCGGTCGCGGTGGACGAGGACGGCAACGCCGTCGGCAGCATCTCCGGCGGCTGCGTCGAGGGAGCCGTCTACGAGCTGTGCCTACAGGTTCTCCGTGACCTGGGCGCTCCGCGGCGGGCCTGGTTCGGCTACTCCGACGACGACGCTTTCGCCGTCGGCCTGACCTGCGGCGGCGAACTCGACGTCTTCGTCCAGCGCGTCGATCCCGCAGCCCAGCCGCACCTGTCCACGGCCCTCTCCGAGATCGATCGAGGGCGACCGGTCGCCGTGGCACAGGTCGTGGACGGCCCGGAGCGCCTCCTCGGCGCCACGCTGAGCGTGCTCGGCGGCGGCCATGTCACCTACGGACGCGTGGACGGCGGCCCGGCGGACCGGGCGGTGGCCGACCGGGCCAGAGCCCTGCTGCGGGCGGGCCGCACCGTCCGCAGCGACATCGGCGGGCAGGCGGACGAATGCCCCGAACGGCTGTCCGCCCTCGTTCATGTCCATGCGTCCCCGCCGCGCCTGCTGGTCTTCGGTGCCGTCGACTTCGCCGCGGCCCTCAGCCAGGCCGGCCGCTTCCTGGGCTACCGCGTCACCGTCTGCGACGCCCGCCCCGTCTTCGCCACTCCCGCCCGCTTCCCGCACGCGGACGAAGTGGTGGTCGACTGGCCCCACCGCTACCTGGAACGCACCGAGGTGGACGAGCGCACCGCTGTATGCGTCCTCACCCACGACGCCAAGTTCGACATCCCGCTGCTTCGCCTGGCACTCGACCTGCCCGTCGCCTACGTCGGGGCCATGGGCTCCCGGCGCACCCACGACGAGCGCATGCGCCGCCTGCGCGAGCTGGGCGTCACGGAGAACCAGTTGGCCCGGCTGCGTTCCCCCATCGGCCTCGATCTCGGAGCCTCCACACCCGAGGAGACGGCCATCTCCATCACCGCGGAGATCATCGCCCAGGCCAACCACGGCACGGGCCGGCCACTGACCCGGATCACCGGCCCGATCCACCGGCCGTCGGAGTTGGCGAGCTACCGGTAGGCCGGCCTCACGAACCGACGAGGGTTCATCGTCCCTCTGCGTGCAGCCGTCAGCCTGGAAGAACCGAGGCCCTGGAGTTCTCGATGGAGTGCAGGAGGTACGGCTTCATCGGGTGCGCCGGCCGGTCAGCCCGAAGGGCCACAGGCGTGCCTGCCGAGCCGACGGGCCGTGATGGGGCAGTTGGCCGTGGCAACCTGTTCCGTCCCGGAGAAGAGGGATGTGCTGTGCTGTCATGACGCTCGTTCGACGCTCCGGGCTCCCGCAGGCGGGACAGCGAGTCGAGGAATGGCCTCTGACCTGGCCTTTTCTGAGACCTGCTCAGTCCGGCATCTTTCCGATGACCTCGCACGTGGAGTGCGTGGCGATTCTGGAACCGGCTGCGAAGGGTCACTGACCTGCTGGTTCTTCTGGTCCTCGGGCTTTCGGGCACGGTCGGCCGACCTGTTTTCGTGAGTGCATGATGTGGACTGTGTCGCAGAAGCGAGGAGTGCAGTTGACCTGCGGTTTCGTTGCACGGGCCGTGGGATGACCGACGCGTCGTCCTGACACCGCGAGGACGGTCAGGAGTTGTCCCGACGCTCCTTTGACGCTCGTTTTGACGGAGCGTCAGATGAGTCCTTCCCGGGCCCGTCGACTGACGGACGCGGGAACTCCGGCCCAGGATGGGGGAGAGGCTCGGCTTGCTCGATGCGGGGCAAGCCGAGCCGGTGAACCGCGGGCGGTCTAGCGCATGGTGATCAGTCGCGGCGGATCAGTTCCGAGTCGATGCGCCGTCCTACGAGTGGGAGTGTGCCGAGGGCAGGCACGGCCGCCACGCCCGCTGCCGCAAGCGCGAGCACCGGGACGCTATGAGGGGAACCTCATCGGCGGGTGCCCCCTGGCTCTCAGAGAGTGATATAGGACAAGGGCGCGCCTGCGGCTGGGACGGTTCGGGAGCGCTAGGGGCCCACGTGGACGTAGCAGGCCCAACTCAGGCGTGAGGCGTGTGTGGGGTCCTGGCGGAGTCGCTGGATGGTGTCGTGGAGAGCACGGGCACCGCCGCCCGTGCGCCGGACCGTCGGCGAGGCTCCAGAGGGTACCGACGACGTGCTGAAAGCCGGCGAGTTGGAAAGCGGCGGCGAGATGGATCGCCTCGTCGGCGAGGGCGCTGGTGCCACGGGCCGTGTGGCACGCGGAGAGGAAGGCGAGTTCCGCGCTTTTCGCCCATGCCCGACTACGCAGGGGTCGGCGCCTTCGCCCCGGACGTCGGGTGCACGAGGGAGCGCAGCTTGTCGCGTGTCTCCTGGTCGGTCGAGTAGATGATCGTGCCGACCATGCCCCGGGTCAGCAGCACCTTGTAGGTGTTGCGGATCAGCCGGTCGATCTCGCTGTCCGGAGTCGCCTTGGTGAAGATCGGGTCCTTCGACGCCGTACGGTCCACGACCCACCGGTCGGTCCGCCACACCAGGTCGGGGCCGATGATGACGCCCGACCAGTCGTACTCGAAGCCCTGCGCGGTGTAGACGCAGCCGACCTGGCCGAAGCCGGCCGGGTCCGTTGCCCACAGGGGCGCGGGTGGCGCACCGAGGACGGACCGGTCGCCGTACACGTTCCAGGGCCGCGCCCACTGCCCGATGGCGACGTCGGTGGGCAGCTCGGTCATGCCCGTGGTGACCTTGGTGGTCCACTTCCAGCAGTAGCCGGCCGACATCCGAGCGCCGTAGCCCTCCGCCCGGCGGGCGACGAGGAAGTCCTCCAGTTCCTGCGGGCTCTCGGCGGTCCGCAGCTCCAGCTTGCCGTCCGGCTCCCACGGGCCGGGCGTGCCGCCCTCCAGGCCGAGCAGGTCGACGACCCACTTCTCGTACGCGTCACTGCCACCGCAGCGGAACTGCCCGTCCAGCTCCACGACCGTGCATTCGAGGCCCTGCGCGGCGGCGGCCCGCTGGATCTCCGCCTTGGTGCCCATCTCGCCGGGCCGCACGACCTGGTGCTGGTCGAGCAGGAACACAGGGACGCGGGCGGCGTCGATCAGTTCGGCCACCTGCGGCCGGCCCGTGCGCAGTTCGGCCCGGGTGTAGCGGTTGGCGGAGGTCTTGCGGAGGCGGTGGGCCTCGTCGCAGATCAGTACGTCGAGGTCGTTGGGCTCGGCGTCCATGAAGCTGTTGAAGTACTTGAACAACTGCTGCACGGCGGGCTTCCGTGCCCCGGCGACCTTGCGCATGGTCTTGGTGAACGACGCGGACCCGGTGGCGTGCAGGGCAGTCACCCCGCGCCGGTACAACTCGCCGAGCAGCGAAAGCGCGACGACGCTCTTGCCGGAGCCGGGGCCGCCGGTCACCACGACGACCTGCTTGTGGTTGGACCGCTTCGCCCGGCGAACGGCGGACATGACCTTCTCGTAGGCCACCTTCTGTTCGGCGATGAGCACGAACTGCTCGCGGTCCCGGATCTCGGCCGCCGCTACGGCCATCAGCTGCTTGGAGGGGCGGATCTTGCCGCTCAGCAGCACGTCCGCCGCCTCCGCACCGGGCATCGCGGCGAGCCGTGACCGCAGGAAGTCCAGGAAGGCGCCGCGCTGTTCGCCGGTGTACATCCGCCCGTGCTGGTCCTCCTTCGCGCCCCGCAGGCCCGCGATGCGGGACTCGGTGGCGTTGTGCAGGAACGCCACCCCGGCGAGGGCCTTCGGCATCCGCTCCAGGGCGCCGTTGAACGACAGCAGGTACTCGCAGTAGCCGCGGACCTGCTCGATCGGGTTGAGCACGGGGTCCGGGTACGCGTCGATGCGGCACAGCAGCGGCTCGTCCTCCTCCGGGTAGGCCGCGCTCCACTGCTTCAACTCGACAATCACGTATGACGGCGCACCCGTGGTGGGGTGTACGCCGGCGAGTACGGCGTCCGCGCGCTTGCTGGTGAGGGGCAGGCCGTACTCGATGAGGACCTCGACGTCATCGAGTCCGGCCTCCGTGAGGGCGTTGACCAGAGCCGGGAGACTGCGTTCCCAGGACCTTATCTCCGACTGCCCGGCGTTCCGGCCGTGCAGGTGACGGAAGTTCTCGGTCAGATGCAGCGCGAGCGACCCCTCCAGGATTCGGGCGGCCACGGACGACGCGGACTCACGGAACAGCAAGGAGATGCCCCCAGGCAGCACGAAGAAGACTCGTGCGGGTGGGGGCATGTCCTCCGGCGTCCGCCGCGCGTTTTCGCGCGGCGGATCAGGAAGCCCGTCGGGCCGCTGAGATGGTCTGGCCATTTTAGGTGAGGGTGTCGATCACGGGGGAGGGGGTTGGTGCGGAGTCGGCCGGTTCGGGGTGGCCGGGTGTCGGGGGCGTGGCTTCGTTCAGCGAGGGGGGCTGCCAGTTCCGTTGTCTGCTGCGGGGTTCGCGTCGGCGACGAGGGCGCTGAGCAGTTCGGACGCGGTGAGGGGGGCGGAGGTGGTGCGGGTTGGCGTCCCATTCGCGGCCACCGGCGGGGCCGACGGCAAGGTCCGCGACCCCCGCGGCAACATCGCCGTGTGCGTCGCCGACCGCGAGGCCGTCAACCAGGTCATGTACCACCTGGCGACCGAGGCCAAGCCGACCGTCGCCGAACTCACCAAGGACGGCGTCAAGGGAGACGGCGACATCCACGTCGGCACCATGCACCGCTTCAAGGGTCTCGAATACCAGAGGCTCGCCATCGTCGGTGCCCGCGATGGCGTGATCCCCCGGGCGTCCGTCGTCCAGCGCTACCGCGACACGGACCCCCGGCGCCTCGCTCGCGAGGAACTGAAGGCCCGGTCACTGCTGTTCGTCGCGGCCACCCGCGCCCGCGACACCCTGCGGATCAGCTGGTACGGCAAGCCGAGCCCGTACTTGCCCAGGTAGGGGTGCGCGAGAGCCCTGCCGTCCCTTGAGCGGGCGGCAGGGCTCACGCTGGACGCACGACCGTCAGGCCTCCCCGACGAACCCCGCCCACGCCTCACGTGACACACGGATGACGGGTCCGGCCACGGCCTTGGAGTCACGGATGTGCACAGCTTCCGTGTCGGCGGCAACCTCCACGCACTGACCACCCTCGGCCCCGCTGTAGCTGCTCTTGAACCAAGCGAGACCGGGTTCGACGGCCGAGGAATCAGAGCTGTTCATAGCGATCTCAGCAACCTTTCCACGAAGTCGCGCGACTCTCGCGAGGGGAGAGCCTGCGATCGGATGATCCCATAGCGGGCGGCGGCGAGAGTTGTCTGCTCCGGCTCGGTCTGGAGGGCGCTGGTTCCCTGGGCTTCGGTATAGACGAACCGCATTCCGTCCTTGCGTGTGATTACCGTGAACGCGCCATCCACGCCAGCGTTGTACTCGCGGTCTGTCGGCATGATCTGCATCTCGACGTTCTGCTTCTCGCCAATCAGTAGCAGCTGTTCCAACTGGCCGCGGTGCACCGTCTTGCCTCCCCAGGGGTGTCGCAATGCGGCCTCTTCGAGCACGAAGCTCAGTAGCGGCGCGGGCCAGCGGCTGAAGACGTCCTGCCGGGCCAACCGGGCCGCCACACGCTGCTCGACGGTCTCCTGGTCCAGGACCGGGCGCCGCATGTCGAGTACCGCCCTCATGTACTCCTCGGTTTGCAGCAGACCGTTGAGAACGTGGGTGTCGTATGCGAGCAACTCAAGGGCCTCCTTCTCCAGCGCCGCCATCCCCTGGAAGAACACCGGATACTGAGCCCGCTCCACCTGCTCCTTCCACACCGTCAGCAGCCCGCCCGCGTCCAGCACCTCGTCCGCCCGGTCGATGGTCCTGGGTGAGGGGATCCGCCGACCCTGCTCGTAGGACGCGACCGTGGACGCCGAGTATCCGATCCGCCGTCCGAACTCCTCCCGCTCCAGGCCCGCCCGCACTCGCAGCGTCTTCATCGTCTGCCCGAACGCGATGACCACAGCCTGGCCGGACGTGTCCGCCGCCGCCTGTCCCGCGTCGTCCGCCACCACGGTCTGGGCCCTCTCGTCCGTACCCTCGGTCATCGCCACCGCCTCCCTTGCTCAACGCCGTCCCGGCGGTCTCGTCACGCCGCGCACCTCGTACACGTCCCGACGAGACGCGTACAACGGGCGGCGTCGGTGCGTCACCACTGGTCACGCTACGCGACCGCGGTCACCGTTGTGGCATGACGAGCCAACTCCCCAACCCCATCAGCGCCTGCCAATCCATGTGTCCCAGCGATGACTTGAGCCGCACCTTCGAGATGCGTTTCACCTCCACCCCACGGGGCGCCCGTCTCGCCCGCCGACTGGCCGCGCACCGGCTGGACACCTGGGGCATCCCGTACGGCACCGGCTCGCACGAGGAGATCGTGCTGGTGGTCGGCGAGCTGAGCGCCAACGCCGTACGGCACGGCCATGTCCCCGGCCGGGACTTCCATCTGCTCCTGCACCTGAGCGCACCCGCCCGCACGGTCAGGATCGAGGTCACCGACACCCGTAGCGAACGCACGCCGCCCGAACCGGAAGCGCTGCCCGCCCCCGGCTCCGAGAACGACGGCGGCCGCGGCCTGCTTCTCGTCGCGGCGCTCGCCACCCGCTGGGGCTGGCACCTCCGGCCCGGAGGCCCGGGCAAGACCGTCTGGGCGGAGTGCGTGTTCACAAGTCACACGTGAGCCCGTGACCGCGGTGGAAGAATGTGGCGAGATGACCTCCAGCGACTACTCCCCGTTCGCCCACCTCACCGCCCCCAACGCCCCCCTCTACCGTAAGGTCGTGCGGGCGTTCCTCGTCGCCAAGGAGCGGTTCGCGGTGCATCTGCGGCCGGAGGACGTGTACGCGGCGCTGGACGCGGAGATCCGGCCCGGCGACCTCGAAGCGGTGACGCAGGCGCTGGACAAGCTCGTCGCGTGGGGGAACCTGCGGGCCGATCCGGACCACGCGCGGGTGACGGCGGTCGAGGACTTCTACCGCAGGCGGTTCATTTATCAGCTCACCCGGGCCGGGGAGGCCGCCGAGGCGGCGCTGGGGACGTACGACGAGGTGCTGGGGCGGCGCGGTGAACTCCAGGCGGTCGCGCTGCACGACATCGTCACGCAGCTGCGGGCGCTGCTGGTGATCACCGCCGAGGACGAGCCCGATCCGGCCAAGGCGTACGTCGCCCTGTCCGTGCTGACGGCGCGCTTCACCGACCTGGCCGACAACGCCCGTGCCTTCATGGGCTCGCTCCAGCGCACCATCGACCTGCACGACATCGACGTCGAGGCGTTCCTCGCCTACAAGGACCGGCTGATCCAGTACCTGGAGCGCTTCATCCAGGACCTCATCACCCTCGGCGGGCGCATCGCCCTGCTGATCGGGGAGCTGGAGGAGCAGGAGCGGGTCGCTCCGCTGCTGCGGCTCGCCGCCGTCCGCGAGGCCGCCGACGCCGCTCCCGAGGACGCCGAGCGGGCGGAGGCGGTGGCGTACGAGCGGTGGGCCGCGCGGTGGTCCGGGCTCGCCGAGTGGTTCGTGTCGGGGGAGGGACGGGAGTCGCAGGCCAGGCTGCTGCGCGGGCGGGCGCTCGGTTCGATCCCGCAACTTCTGGCCGTCGTACGGCAGCTCAACGAGCGGCGGGCCGGACGCTCGGACCGCTCGGCCGACTTCCGCACCTTGGCGCGTTGGTTCGCCCAGGCGCCGGACGACGAAGCGCGGCACCGGCTGTGGCGGGTGGCGTTCGGGCTGCACTCCTCCCGGCACCTCACCGTCGACGCCGACACCCTCACCGAACGGACGGCCGACCCGGAGCCGGCCTCGACCCCGTGGAGCGAGGCGCGACCGCTCAGGATCAGCCCCCAGCTGCGCCGCACCGGCAGTTACGAACGGCGCGGCAGGCCTCGCCGGGTGGCCGACCGGGGCGAGGCGAAGCGCCGGCTCGCCGAGATCGCCGCCCGGCAGACGGAGGAGACCAGGCGGGCCCGGGACCATCTCGTCACGGGTGGGCCCGTGCGGCTGTCCCGACTCGGTGAACTCGACCCGCTCGCCTTCCAGTTGTTCCTGCGGCTGCTGGGCGACGCGCTGGCCACCTGGCGGCCGGGCACGACCACCACCACGGCCACCAGCGGGGACGGTGCGATGGAGATCCGGTTGACCGCCCTCGACGACGGATCTACAGCCGAAGTGCGCACCCCCGACGGCGTGTTCAGCGGTCCCGACCACCTGATCGACATCGTCGACCTCACGGTGGGGCGCGGTGATCGCGCCGCACCGGCGTCGGCACCCGTCCCCGTCCCCGTTCCCCGACGGGCCACCGCTCCCCAGCTCATGGAGGACCGATGAGCGGCCCCCTAGCCGAGGTCCTCGACGGCCAGCGGCAGGCCGACCTCCGGAAGGCGGCACGCGCCCTGCTGAAGGAGCCGCTGCTCACCGCCGACGGACCGTACGCCGACGAGTTCCGGCTGGTGCGCCGGCACACCGCCGAGCTGCGGGAGTGGTTCGAACGCAACGTCGGCTGGACGCTGCGCACGGACGCCGACGCCGCACGGCTGCGCAAGACGCCGGGCACCCTCACCGATGCCACGCACCCGGCGCGCGAGGCCGCCCGCAGCGCCCTGCCCTTCACCCGTCGCCGCTACGTCCTGCTCTGCCTGGCCCTGGCCGCGCTGGAGCGGGGCGAGTCGCAGGTGGCCCTCGGACGCCTCGCCGAGCAGGTCGTCCTGGCCGCCGCCGATCCCGAACTCGTCGCCGCAGGGATCACCTTCACTCTGGAGCGGCGCGACGAGCGCCTCGACCTCGCGGCCGTCGTCCGCCTGCTGCTGCGGCTCGGGGTGCTGCGGCGGGTGGCCGGCGACGAGGACGCCTACGTCAGCGGATCGGGTGACGTGCTGTACGACGTTCGGCGGCGCGTGCTGGCCGGGATGCCTGCGTCCCTGCGGGGTCCCTCCATGGTCGAGGCCGAGGGCTTCGAGGAGCGCCTGGTGGAGATGACGGCGTGGACCGCGCTCGACAGCGACGAGCTCAGGTTCCGGGCGGTCCGCTGGAAGCTGACCCGCATCCTCCTGGACGACCCGGTGCTGTACTACGACGACCTGACCGACGACGAACTGGCCTATCTCACCCGGCAGCGCGGCTTCATCACGGCCCGCATCAACGAACTGACGGGACTCGTTCCGGAGGTCCGGGCCGAGGGCATCGCCATGGTCGACCCGATGGACGACCTCACGGACGCGCGCATGCCGGAACAGGGCACCCACGGTCACATCACGCTGCTGCTGGCCGGGCACCTGGCACGGGCGGACGGGCCCGTGCAACCGGCGGAACTGGCGGTCCGCGTACGGGAACTGGCCGTCGAGCACGGCGGATTCTGGTCCAAGTCGGCGAGGGAACCGGGAGCGGAGCCCGAACTCGTCGAGCAGGCGCTGACCAAGCTGGTGGCCCTGGGCCTGGCCGAGCGCACCGAACGGGGCGTCGTACCGCGGCCCGCCCTCGCGCGGTACGCGGTCGGCGAGCCCGTCGTCAGGGAGCCCGGACGGGTCCGCAGGCCCCCCGCCACGACCGTGCAGCCCGTGCAGGACGAAAGGTGAACCACCCCGTGACCGCGCTCCCCGGCCCCGAGTTGCCCGGCCTCGCGCTCCCAGCTCCCGCGCCCGGCCGCTGGCGGCCCTTGCGCATCGGACTCGTCGATCTCTTCCACTACGACGTCGAGGAGTTCTGGTTCCGCGACGGTCGGCTACTGCTGCGCGGAAACAACGGCACCGGCAAGTCGAAGGTGCTCGCCCTCACCCTGCCGTTCCTCCTGGACGGCGACCTCTCCGCCCGCCGCGTCGAACCCGACGGCGACCCGGGCAAGCGCATGGAGTGGAACCTGCTCCTGGGCGGCGCGCATCCGCATCCCGAACGGCTCGGTTACACCTGGATCGAGTTCGGACGACTCGACGGCACCACGGGCGAGGCTCACTTCCGTACGCTGCTGTGCGGACTGAAGGCGGTCGCCGGACGAGGCATCGCCCGCCACTGGTACGCGGTCACCGACCAGCGGATCGGCGCCGGCCTC
Organism: Streptomyces violaceoruber; assembly: GCA_000720805.1. Lineage (GTDB taxonomy): Bacteria > Actinomycetota > Actinomycetes > Streptomycetales > Streptomycetaceae > Streptomyces > Streptomyces cellulosae_A. The sequence goes on along the minus strand of JODI01000027.1, from coordinate 82,173 downwards.
GACCTGCTGGACGCGACCGGGACGGCACTGTCCCGCGACCGGCTCGCCGAGGCCGTCGGTGGCCACGGCATGGTGTACGACACGGCGAAGGCCTACCGCAGGGCGGTCGACGAAGCCCTGTTCGGGCTCGGAGAGCGGCGCTACGGCGCTCTCGTCGACCTCCTGATCCAGCTGCGCCAGCCTCAGCTGTCCAAGCGCCCCAGCGAGGCCGCCCTGTCCCGGGCACTGACCGAGGCGCTGCCGCCGATGGACCAGGCGGTCGTCGCCGACGCTGCGGAGGCCTTCCGGTCGCTGGACGAGGAGAAGGAGGAACTGCGGGCTGCCCGCGAGGCCGAACAGGCGTCCTCGGCGTTCCTCGACCACTACCGCCGCTACGCCCGCCTCGCCTCCAGGCGACGCGCCCGCCTGCCCCGCCGCGAACACGCCCGGTACGAGAACCTGCAGAGGGAACTCGCGAGGGCACAGGCGGACCGGGACCGGGCCTCGGCGGAACGCGAGGAGGCCGCGGCGAGGGGCGCCGCCCTGGACGAGCGGGCCGCGCGGCTGGCCGCCCAGCAAGCCGCGCTGCGGTCCCGTCCTGAGATGCGCGACGCCCGTGCGCTCGATCGGGCGGCGGACGACGCCTCACGCACGGCCACGGAGCTGAAGCGGGCCGAGACGGACCGGTGTACGGCGGCCGAGGCGCACACCCGGGCCCTGGGCCGGCTCGCCACCGCGGACAACCGCCTCACGGCAGCCCGGGAGGCGCTGGACGGCATCCGAGACCGGGTGGCCGAGAGCGCCGCGGCCGCCCGGCTCGACCTCCCCAGGACGGAGGGAGCCCCCGACGCGGTCCTGCGCCGGCAGGCGGACGAGGCGACCGCGAGCAGGCGGCGTGCCGTCGAGCACGTGGTGGAGCTCGTCACGCGGGCCGAGCAGGCCGAGGAGCGGCTCCGTGCCGCTCGGCTGCGCGTCGACGAGGCCGACGAGGAGGTCGTGCACGGGGAGGAGCGGCTGGCCGAGGCGGAGGAGGACGTCGCCCTGGCAGGGCGGGCGCTGGTCACAGCAGTGCGTGAGCGTTTTTCCGGGTTCGTCGAGCTGCGGGTGCCCGGGTTGCCCGCGGTCCTGGACGCCGTACAGGACTGGGCGAGTTCACTGGACGGGCCGCTGCCGGCCCGTACGGCGGCGAGCGAGGCGCATCGCGCCGCCTCCTCCCGCCTGGCCGACCTGGCGGCCGGACTGGCCCACCGCGAGGAGGCGACGGCGGAGCGGCAGCGGCTGGCGGTGGAGGAACTGACCGCCCTCGAAACGGGTGGGGAGCGAGGCCCCGCGGCTCCCCCGACGCGCACACCCGGCGTGCGGGACCGGGGCCCAGGCGCTCCGCTGTGGCGGCTGGTCGACTTCCGTCCGCACCTCACCGAGGCCGACCGCGCGGGGCTGGAAGCCGCGCTGGAGGCGTCCGGACTCCTCGACGCCTGGGTGCGGCCGGACGGCTCCACGGTCGCTGCGGACGGCCACGACGTGCTGCTCGACCCGGTCGGGCTGCTCGGCGGAACCGGTCTCGACCGCGCGCTGTGCCCGGCGGTCGACCCCGCGGACGCGGGGGCCGCGGCCGTGGGGGAGGAGACAGTCGCGCGCCTGCTCGCCTCGATCGGGCTGGCCGCGGGCGACGGCGACGGGCCCGGCGAGGCCTCGTGGGAGGCCGGTGGCCACGACACCTGGGTCTGCGCGGACGGGCGCTTCCGCGTCGGGGCGCTCACCGGAAGCTGGGCCAAGGACAGCGCCCAGTACGTGGGGGAAGGAGCGCGGGAGCAGGCGCGTCGTGTCCGGGTCGGAGAACTGCGCGCCGAGGTCGACGGCTTGGTGGCGGAGCGGGAACGACTGGCCGAGGAGTCCCGCGCCGTGGCCGGTCGCCGTGCCGTGCTGGACGCCGAACTCGCCGCACTGCCCGGCGACGACGACCTGCGGCACGCCCACGCACGCGTCACCGCCGCGACCGAAGCGGTCCGTCGCGCCCGCGCCCGGCGGGACGAACGGGCCGCGGAACTGGCTCCAGCGGCGCAACGGGCCGACCGCGCGGCGGCCGAACTCGCCGACACCGCGGCCGCCCTGAACCTCCCCACCGACCACACGGCACTGGGCGCCGTTCGCCAGGCGCTCGCCGACCACACCGCTCTCCTGGCGGCCCTGTGGCCCGCATTGCGCGAACGCGCTGAGGCCGAGCGCGCGGTGACCGGCGAACAGGAGGAGACCCACCGGGCCGGGCTCCTCGCGTCCGAACTCGCGGAGCGTGCTAGGGAGGCGGCCCGGGCGGCCGCGGCGGCGGACGAACATCTCACGACGCTCCGCTCCACTGTCGGAGCGGCCGTCGCCGAGCTTCAGCGGCAGCTGGAGGGGACGGCCGAGGCGGCCCGGGTCTGCGAGCACGAGCAGCGGCAGGCCCGGGCGGAGTACGGTGACGCCGACCGGCGGGCCAGCCGCGCCGAGGGACGCATCGAGCGGCTCGCCGAGGACGTCACCGAGGCGACCGCCGCGCGTGAGGAAGCCGTCGCGGCGCTCCAACGGTTCGCCACGACGGGGTTGCTCGCTGTCGCGCTGCCCGACATCGATGTACCGGACGACGGCGCGGGGACGTGGGCGGCGACCCCCGCCATCGCCCTCGCGCGGGCGGTGGAGTCACGGCTCTCCTCGGTCGACGACACCGACGCGGCCTGGGAACGCGTGCAGAAGCGGCTGAGCGAGGAGTTCGGCAGGCTCCAGGACGCGCTGTCGCGGCACGGTCACACCGCCACCGCCCGCCCGAGCGAGGACGGCATGCGGGTCGACATCGTCTACCAGGGCCGGGAACGGGCCGTGCCCGAACTCGCCGAGGCACTGGCGGCAGAGGTCGCGGAACTGACCCGCATCCTGTCCGCACGCGAGCGCGAGATCCTCCAGACCCATCTGATCACCGAGGTCGCCGGGACGCTCCAGGAACTGATCGGGGCGGCCGAACGGCAGGTGGCCGCCATGAACAGGGAACTGGAGGAGCGCCCGACCTCAACGGGCATGAAGCTGCGGCTGGTGTGGAGAGCGTCCCGCCGAGCCCCGCAGGGACTGGCCCAGGCCCGCGAACGGCTGCGTCAGTCCGCTGACGCATGGTCGCCCGAGGACCGGGCCGCGGTCGGCACGTTCCTCCAGGAGCAGATCGCACACCGGCAGGCCGACGACAGCGCCGGCAGCTGGCTGGAGGACCTCACCGCCGCCCTCGACTACCGGTCCTGGCACGAGTTCGGCGTCGAACGCCACCAGCACGGCAAGTGGGTGCCGGCCACCGGACCCGCCTCGGGCGGGGAGCGGGTACTGGCCGCCTCCGTGCCCCTGTTCGCCGCCGCATCGTCGCACTACGCGAGCGCGGGCGGCGCGCACGCCCCGCGCCTTGTCACCCTGGACGAGGCGTTCGCCGGCGTCGACGACGACTCGCGCGCCAAGTGCCTCGGTCTGCTGCGCGCCTTCGACCTCGACGTCGTCATGACCAGCGAACGCGAATGGGCCTGCTACCCCCAGGTACCGGGCATCGCCATCGCCCAGCTCTCCCGCGTCGACGACATCGACGCCGTACTGGTGACGCGGTGGGAATGGGACGGCAGCGAACGACGGCGCGGCACGGAGCCCAGTTCCCGGGTGGACGCGCTCGCGGCGGCTGCCGATGCCGGCGACTTGGGCGAGGGGGCCGACGGGCCGGCGAGTCCTTCCCGTGAGCCAGGGCACAACGCCGTCGTCGACAGCGCCGGCGGACAGGGGTCCCTGTGGACGTGAACGATTGGGCGACCCCGCCTGACCGCAACGGAGGCCGGGCGGCGGCCGGACGCGCGACACCGCCGGGCGCCACCGCGGACGCGGCGCCGACCGGGCCGCCGCCGGCAGAAGCCCGGACCGACATCGATACCGGGCGCCTCGGACGTCTGCTCGGCGATCCCGGCCTTGCCTGGTTCGTGGACCGCGTGCGGCAGCGCATGGCCCGCGGCCGGCCGCTCACCGGCTCCGTCACCTTGTCCGACCCAGATGAAAGCCAACGGCGCGCCGCCGATCGCCTGCTGGGACGGGCACCACGATCCAGTGGCTCCCTCAGCATTCGCCTCGCCACCGTGGACGAGATCCTGCGGCGCTCCGGTGTCAGCCCCGACGGACTTGCGGTGGCCGTCCTCGCCCTCACCGGCCCGGTCGTACTCCACGCCGAGACACGGACCAGGGAGGAACGGGCATGGGAGGAGGCGTACGCCCCCCTCGGCATCCTCGACGCGGAGCTGGCCCGCTGGGCCGAGCGGATCCGCGGGGACGGTCTCGTACGGCGCCTCGCCCGGACACCGGAGACCGCGGGCCCCCTGGTGGAGGCTGCCGTGCGCGCGTTGCGTGCGCTGCCCGCGTCACCCCCGACTTCGCGGGCGACGTTCGCTGCACGCAACCTCTCGGGCGCCCATGCCCTGGACGACGGGACGCCGCTCGCCACTCTCGTGCTGTCGGGCATCCGCTGCCTCACCGGCCACCCTGACGGCTCGGGTGCGCAGTGGCGACGAGAGGCGTGGGCCTCGGCGGGCTTGCTCAAGGACGACCTGTCATCGACCGTCCTCACCCTCAACCTGCGCGGTACTCCACCCCTCGACTGGATGGCCGACGCGGGGGAGCCGGCTGTGCTGACGCTCCGCTCCCTCACCCGTCGCGCACCGGTTGCCTCCGTTCCCATGACGGACACCGTTTACATCTGCGAGAACCCGGCCGTGCTGTCCGCCGCCGCCGACACCCTCGGCCCGGCGTGCCCGCCCATGGTGTGCCTCCAGGGGCAACCGTCGGCCGCCGCGCTCACCTTGCTGCGCGACCTTTCCCTGGGGGGAGCCCGCCTTCTCTACCACGGCGATTTCGACTGGGGCGGTGTGCGTATCGCCGCAGCCCTGGCGCGAAGCGTCCCTTGGCGGCCGTGGCGCTACACGGCCGCCGATTACCGAACAGCGGTGACCATGGTGGCCAAAGCCCCGGACCTGACGGGCCCGCCCGCCGCAACTCCCTGGGACCCCGCCCTGGCCGTCGCTCTCGCCGAGCGCGGTGTCCGGGTCGAGGAGGAAACGGTGCTGGACGACTTGCTCACGGACCTTGGATGGGGGCCCCGCTGAGCCGCATCCCGAGAGCGCGGTGGGCGTGATGAATGCCCTCTGAACTGGTACTTTTCACTCCCTCGTCATGCGACATGTTTTCGATGACCTCGCACGTGGAGTGCGTGGCGATTCTGGAGCCTGCCGAAAAGAGCCGCTGACCTGCCATTCTTCGATTTCTTTGGTCTGCTCGACCTGTTTCGTGGTGTGGGAACAGGTGAAACCGCCCGACGTCCCGTGAGCTGTGCCTTCGTCTCAGGCGGCGGGTTCGGGGTGAGGACGGGGGCACCGTTCGTTTTCGCTGAGTGACGCATGCATGACGCACGGGCTGATGCACCGTCAGGTGCCTACAGGGTCCGGAGTAGGTGTAGAGGCGAGGTAGCCGGGCTCCTCGCCCGCCCATCTCTGTCGACCTGAATGCCCGTAAGCGGCCGATCCGGTCGATCACTGGCCTGCGGGCGAGCGCTGCGATGACCATCGGCAGCATCCCCAAGAAGGCCACCACACCTGCCCTGGCAGCGCTGCCGGACGTCTGCGGCACGAACCACGGAACGCCGATGTCCGCCAGCGCGTTGCCGCTGACCGAGATGATGTTCGCGATCAGCGGTCAGCCCAGCGGGCGCCGGTTCGGCCTGCGCGGCGCCTCGCTCGCGCGCCCGGCGCCTGAAGGTGTGGCCATGCTCTTCTCTCTGTGGCGTGCTCGAAGATCAACTGGTCGGCAGCGACCTACCTCAACTGTCGAAGTCGACCGTGAGGGTGTCGGAGGCGGCGAAGGTCTGGCAGGTGAGGACGTAACCCGCGGAGACCTCCCCCGGTTCGAGCGCGTAGTTGCGGCGCATGTCGGCCTGCCCGTGGGTGACGAGTGCGCGGCAGGTTCCGCAGACACCCCCCTTGCACGCGAACGGCAGATCGGGGCGGGCCTGTTGGGCGCTGTCGAGGACGGTGCGATGACGCGGGGCGGAGAACGTGGTTGCCCTGCCGTCGAGGACCACGGTGACCTCGCTCGTCGGGCCGCGGTCGGTGGCGTCGTCGTGGTCGGCGGTGGGCGTCGCCGGCGGTTCCTCCTCCGCGTGGAACAGTTCCTGGTGGACGCGGCCCGCCGGGACGCCGAGCCCGGCGAGAAGCGCGCGGGCGTCGCGGACCATGCCGTGCGGGCCGCACAGCCACCAGTGGTCGACCTCGCGGACCTCGACGAGCGCGTCGAGCAGCGCGGTGAGCCGTTCGGTGTCGAGACGGCCGGAGAGCAGGTCGGCCTCCCGCGGCTCGCGGGACAGGACGTGGGCGAGCTGGAAGCGGGCCGGGTACCGGTCCTTCAGGTCGGCGAGCTCGTCGGCGAACATCACGGTGCCGGAGCGGCGATTGCCGTACAGGAGCGTGATGCGTGAGGTCTCGTCCGCGGCGAGGACGGATGCGGCGATCGACAGCATCGGCGTGATACCCGACCCTGCGGCGACGAGCACATGGTGACCGAGGTGGCCGCCGTCGCCGAGATCGGGGCTGAACGCTCCGGCCGGTGCCATGACGTGCAGGACGTCCCCGGGCTGTACGCCGTGCACGAGCCAGGAGGAGAACAGCCCGCCCGGTACGACTCGGACGCCGATCCGGGGTGCCGTCCCTGTCGGTGAGCAAATGGAATAGGAGCGCCGCTCGTCGCGGCCGTCGATCTCGCGGCGCACGGTGAGACTCTGACCGGGAAGGAAGGCGAACTCGTCGGCGAGGCGGTCGGGGATCTCCAGGGTGAGAGCCGCGGCGTCGGCGCACAGCGGCTCGACGTCGGCCACACGCAGGGCGTGGAACACCGGACGGCGCCGGGACGGTACGGGGGCAGGGGATGCGGGGAGGGTCATGGCAGGTCCTTGACGTGCGGGAAGGGCTCCAGACAGGCGCGGCAGCGCCGAAGCGCCGTGCAGGGGGTGGCGGCGAAGTGCGAGATCTCCTCGGTGTCGGCCGAGGCACAGCGCGGGCAGGGCACGGCGGCCGGGGCGCGGGTCAGGGTGAGCCAGGTACGGCTCGGTGCCGGGTGCGGCACATTCCGTGAGCCGGGCGGTGCGATGCCGTGCTCCGCCAGCTTGCGCCGGCCCTCGTCGCTGATCCGGTCCGTGGTCCACGGCGGGTCGAGCACCGTGACCACCCGCACGTCGGGAAAGCCGGCGGCGCGCAGCCGGGACGCGACCTCGGCACGCATCTCGGCCACGGCGGGGCAGCCCGCGTACGTCGGGGTGATCCGCGCGACGACGGTTCCGTCCGGCCCGACCTCGACGGCGCGCAGCACCCCGAGGTCGGCCAGCGTCAGCATCGGCAGTTCGGGGTCGGGGACCCCGGCGGCCACCCGTCGCGCGTGTTCCGCCCGTTCCCCGCGGTGCCCGGCGTGCTCGGGCGACGCCGTCACCACGACGCGTCCGGGTGGGCACGGGCGACGCTCTGCAGTTCCGCCAGGAGGGGTGCCAGGTGCCGGGTGTGGTGTCCGTTGCGGCCGGAGCCCGCAAGAGCGACCGCCGACGTGTCGCGCGAGGGTACGACCCCGGATCGGTTCAGCCCGGCCTCGGCCAGCACGGCGGACAGTTCGAGCCGGGTCCGGTGGGCGACGGCGGCGGGATCGACGCCGAGCCGCGCCGGGGCGTGGTCCGTCCACAACTCGTCCAGGCAGGGAGCGACGCCCTCCACGGCGGCTTCCATGCGGGTGCGGGACTCCACGGTGCCGTCACCGAGTCGCAGGGTCCAGTCCACGGCGTAGCGCAGGTGATAGGCCAGCTCCTTGACGCTCTTCGCCGCTATGGCGGCCAGCACCGGGTCGGGCGCGGCGGTCAGTGCCTCGCACAGGGCCAGTCTCCAGGCCGACAGCACCAGCAGGCGGACGACGGTGAACGCGAAGTCGCCGCCCGGCAGTTCGGCGAGCCGTACGTTGCGGAAGTCCGCCGGGTCGCGGAAGTAGGCGTACGCGTCCTCGTCACGGCCGGTGCCGTCGGCCCGGCCGGCTCTCGCGTACAGCAGGCGGGCCTGGCCCAGCAGGTCCAGGCCGATGTTGGCCAGCGCCAGCTCCTCCTCCAGCTCCGGGGCACGGGTGCACCACTCGGCCAGCCGCTGGGCGGACACCAGGGCGTCGTCGCCCAGGGCCAGGCAGCAGGCGGCCAGATCGCCCGCGTCGACCCCGTCGGGCACCGCCTGGTCGACGCCGTGCAGGGGGTCGGTGAACCCGGTGCCGAACGCCCACCTCGCGCTGTCGCCGTCGACGTACAGGTCCTCGTCGGTCATGTGCTGCTCCTAGATGTTCCTGGGTGTTGCCGGACGCGGCAGAAGGGCCCTAGATGTGGGGCACGTCGTCGGGGATGGCGTAGAAGGTGGGGTGCCGGTAGACCTTGTCGCCGCTCGGTGCGAAGAAGGGGTCCTTCTCGTCGGGCGCGGTGGCGGCGATGGTGTCCGAGCGCACGGCCCAGATGCTGACGCCTTCGTTGCGCCGGGTGTACAGGTCGCGGGCGTGCAGGAGGGCCATCTCGTCGTCGGCGGCGCGCAGGGAGCCGACGTGGACGTGGTTGAGCCCGCGCTTGCCGCGTACGAACACCTCGTACAACGGCCATGTCTGCTTCTCGGAGGTCATGCCGCCGCTCCTTCCCGCTGCCGGTCGGCCCGCTTGGCGGCGTGCGCCGCGGCGGCCCGCCGTACCCAGGCGCCCTCCTCGTGCGCGGCCCTGCGACGGGCGACGCGTTCGGTGTTGCACGGTCCGTCGCCGGAGACGACCCGCTTCAGCTCGTCCCAGTCCAGGGCCGAGAAGTCGTGCTGACCGCGCTCCTCGTTCCACCGCAGGTCCGGGTCGGGCAGGGTGACGCCCAGTTTCCGGGCCTGCGGGACGGTCATGTCGACGAAGCGCTGACGCAGGGCGTCGTTGGAGTGCCGCTTGATCCCCCAGGCCATGGATCGCGCCGAGTTGGGGGAGTCGTCGTCGGGCGGGCCGAACATCATCAGGGACGGCCACCACCAGCGGTCGACGGCGTCCTGCACCATGGCACGCTGTTCGGCGGTGCCGCGCACCATGGTCAGCAGCATTTCGTAGCCCTGTCGCTGGTGGAAGGACTCCTCCTTGCAGATGCGGACCATGGCACGGCCGTAGGGGCCGTAAGAGGTGCGGCACAGCGGGACCTGGTTGCAGATGGCGGCCCCGTCCACGAACCAGCCGATCACCCCGACGTCGGCGAAGGTGCGGGTGGGGTAGTTGAAGATCGAGGAGTACTTCTGGCGGCCGTCGAGCAGCCGCTCCGTCAGCTCCGTGCGGTCGGCGCCGAGCGTCTCGGCCGCCGAGTAGAGGTACAGCCCGTGCCCCGCCTCGTCCTGCACCTTGGCGAAGAGGATCGCCTTGCGGCGCAGCGAGGGCGCCCGGGTGATCCACTCACCCTCCGGCTGCATGCCGATGATCTCGGAGTGGGCGTGCTGGGCGATCTGCCGGACGAGCGTTGCCCGGTAGGCGTCGGGCATCCAGTCGCGGGGTTCGATGCGCTGGTCCCGGGCGATGGTGCTCTCGAAGACGGCCTCGGGGTCGTATGCCCCCGGGGGCGCTGCGGTGGGGTTGCTCACGATGGTGATGTCCTGTCGTGGTCGGTGGAGGGGCGGGAGCGGTCAGTGACCGCGGAAGACCGGAGCGCGGCGCTCCAGGAAGGCGGTGACGGCCTCGTGGTGGTCGTCGCTGGCGCCGAGCCGGCGTTGGACGACCGCCTCGCGCTCCAGCGTGGCCGGCAGTGTCGAGGTCCCCGCCGATCGCAGCAGCGTCTTGGTCTCCCGGTGCCCGGCGGTGGGGCCGTCGGCGAGGCGACGGGCGAGGGCCAGTCCTTCGGCCGCGGCGGAGCCGTCCGGCACGACGCGGTGCACCAGTCCCCACTCCGCGGCCTCCCGTGCGGAGAACTGGTCGCCCAGCAGCATGAGCCCGCTGGTCCGGGACGGGCCGAGCTGACGGACCAGGGCGCGGGCGACCCCGGAGTCGGAGGCCAGCGCGAGGTTGCCGAAGGCGGTCGCGAACCGGGCGCTCTCCGCGGCCACGCGCACGTCGCCGCAGAGTGCGATGCCGAGCCCGGCACCCATGCAGGCGCCCTCGACGGCCACGACGAGCGGCACACTCAGCGCGCTCAGTTCCTTCACCAGCGGATTGAAGTGGTCGGGCAGGTTCGCGAAGGCCGTCGTCGGCGCGGTTTCGAGCAGTCGGGCGTGCTCCCGGAGGTCCTGCCCGACGGAGAAGTGCTTTCCGCGCGCGGTGAGCAGGGCCGCCCGGACACCCCGTGCGGTGTCCGTCGTCAGGCGGCGCGCGGCATGGAGGAGCTCGCCGCGCAGGTGCGCGTCGAGCGGGTTGCCGCTTTTGGAGCCGCTCAGTTCGAGGACCGCGACGCCGTCGGTGACCTCGTACGTCACTCCGTACGCGCGGTCCGCCTGCGCGGTCGTGCCGTCGTGGTTCACCATCGGTGGAACCCCTGACCGGTCTTGCGGCCCAGTTCTCCGCGGGCGACCTTCTCGCGCAGGAGCCGGGGCGGGGCGAACCGTTCCCCGAGCGTCTTGTGCAGGTGTTCGGCGATGGCGAGCCGTACGTCGAGTCCCACCACGTCGGTCAGGCGCAGTGGCCCCATCGGGTGCCGGTAGCCCAGGTGCATGGCCGTGTCGATGGCCTCCGGGTCGGCGACCCCTTCCTCGACCATGCGGATCGCCTCCAGCCCGAGGGCGAGGCCGAGGCGGCTGCTGGCGAACCCGGGGGAGTCCTTGACGACGACATCCTGTTTGCCGAGCGCATGTGTCCAGCGGACCGCCGCGGCCAGGGCGGACGAGGTGGTGCCGGGGGCCAGGACCAGTTCCACGAGGGCGGACACGGGCACCGGATTGAAGAAGTGCATCCCCAGGAACCGTCCTGGAAGCCTGAGGGCCGCGGCGAGTTCGGTGACCGACAGGGAGCTGGTGTTGCTGGCCAGCACGCACCCGTCGGCCACGACGTCCTCGGTGGCGGTGAGCAGTCCGGCCTTGAGCGAGGCGTCTTCATGGACGGCCTCGACGACCAGGTCCGCGTCGTGGGGCAGTTCGCCGATCGAGGAGACGACGGCGACCCGGTCCGGCACGTCGAGGTCCGGCGCTCCCGCGAGCGTCCCACGCTCGGCCGCCTGACGGAGTCCCGTGGTGATCCGCTCCATGGCGGCGGCGGCCGCGGACCCGTCGCGCTCCGCGACGACCACGCGTGACCCGGCGGCCGCGAAGGACTGGGCGATCCCGGCGCCCATGCGGCCGCCGCCGATCACCCCCACGACGGCGGGCGGTGCTGATGCCGGGGTCATGCCCGGCCTCCCTTCTTCTCCAGGAAGCGCGTCATGCGCTCCTCTTTGTCCGGGCTCTCGAAGAGCACGGCCTGGGCGAGGTCGTCAGCCACGGGATGGGCCCCCGGCGCATCGGTGACGAGCTTGGTCAGCCGCAGGGCGAGCGCCGAGGTGCGGGCCATGCGGTCCAGCAGGGCATGGGCCTCGGCGGCCAGCCGGTCCGCCGGTACGACGTCCATGACCAGGCCGCAGGCGAGCGCGGCCCGGGCGTCGAGGGTGCGGCCGGCGAGCAGAACCTGTTTGGCCACCGACTCGCCGACCAGTTCGGGCAGCCGCCGGCACGCGCCGGCGGCGGCGAGGATGCCCAGACCGGGCTCGGGGTTGCCGAAGACCGCCTCCGGGCCGGCGAGCCGTAGGTCGCATGCGTACGCCAGCTCGGCACCGCCGCCCAGCGCCCAGCCGTCCACGGCGGCCACCGTCGGCATGGGCAGCCTGCGTACCCGTTCGAACAGACGGCTGTTGATTCCTCGCAGAGCCTCGTCCCGCCCACGCTCGCGGAGTTCGGCGATGTCGGCGCCCCCGGCGAACACCCCGCCGTGCCCGGTGAGCAGCAGCAGCTTGGGGTCGCGTTCCAACTCCTCGCACACACCGTGCAGTTCGGTGATCATGCGGCCGTTGACGGCGTTTCGGGACTCGGGACGGTGCAGGGTGACGACGACGCGGTCCGCGCGCCGCTCGACGAGCAGGGTGTCGTACGAGGTGCCGACGGTCGTACTCATACGCGCTCCACCAGCATCGACACGCCCATCCCGACCCCCACGCACATGGTCGCCAGGCCCCGGCGGCCGTCCTCGCGTTCCAGCCGGCCGAGCAGGGTGAGCACGATGCGGGCGCCGGAGCAGCCCAGCGGGTGGCCCAGCGCGATGGCGCCGCCGTCGGCGTTGACCCGGTCCACGTCGAGCTTCAGCCTGCGGATCACCGCGAGCGACTGGGAGGAGAACGCCTCGTTCAGCTCGACCGCGTCTAGGTCGTCGGCGTTCCAGCCCACCCGGTCCAGCGCCTTGGTGGTGGCCGGCACGGGGCCCAGCCCCATGAGGCGGGGCTCGACCCCGGCCGAGGCGGCGGTGACGACGCGGGCGCGGGGAGTCAACCCGTACCGTTCGACCGCCGCCGCGCTCGCCACCACCAGGGCGGCCGCCCCGTCGGACAGTGGGGAGGAGTTGCCCGCGGTGACGATCCCGTCGCTGCGGAAGGAGGTGCGCAGCGCGCTCAGCTTCTCCAACGTGGTGGTCGGGCGGGGCCCCTCGTCCTGGGTGACCTGGCCGTCTTTCACCGGCACCGGGACGATCTCCCGGTCGAAGCGGCCCGCCTGCCGGGCGGCCACGGCCCGCTGATGGCTGCGCAGGGCGAAGGCGTCGGCCTCAAGGCGGGTGATGCCGTCCAGGGTGGCGACCTCCTCGGCGGTCTCACCCATCGACACGGTGGTCTCGGCGCTGAAGCGCGGGTTGGTGAACCGCCAGCCGAGCGGGGTGTCGTGCACCTCACCGGGCCGGGCCCAGGGCGTGCCCGGCTTGGCCATCACCCAGGGACCGCGGGTCATCGACTCCACTCCGCCCGCCACGACGAGGTCGGCCTCGCCCGCCCGTATGGTCTGGGCTGCGGACGCCACGGCCGTCAGCCCGGAGGCGCACAGCCGGTTGACGGTGTATCCGGGCACGGTGTGCGGCAGACCCGCCAGCAGTGCGGCCATGCGGGCCACGTTGCGGTTGTCCTCACCGGCCTGGTTGGCGGCGCCGAGGATCACCTCGTCGACGGCTTCGGCCGGAATCCCGGCGCGTCGTACCGCCTCGCCGACGACGAGGGCGGCCAGGTCGTCGGGGCGGACGGAGGCCAGGGCACCCCGGTGGCGGCCCAGCGGGGTGCGGGCGCCGTCGATCAGAAAGATCTCATCAGACATGGTCGCGGTCCTCCGCGGTCGCGTGACGGCGGGACTGGAGGACCGAGAACCGGCTGTGGACGAACGCCGGGTCGGTCAGGGTCGCGTTGGCGGCCGGGTTGGCCGAGGTGCCGTGGAAGTCGCTGAAGGCGGCGGACTGGTTGGGGAACACGTCCCCGGTCAGGTTCTCCGACAGATGCACCCCGGCTTCCAGGGCCGTCGCACGCGTCGCCGCCAGCACGCCCTCGTCCGTCGCGTACACGCAGGCGGTGAGCGCGCCGTGGCGCCGTACGGTGTCGTGCAGGACGCGCAGGGAGTGCGCGGTGTCGTCGGTGGCGATGACGAAGGAGACCGGCCCGAACCACTCGCTCGTGTAGGTCTTCTCGTCGGCCTCCGCGTCGAGCAGGGCCACCAGCGGGGTGCGCACGACGGCGTCGGGGTGGTCCGGGTGCTCCACGGTCCGCGACGGATGGGCGGTACGGCCCATGGCTGCCGCCTCCTCCAGACGCGCGAGGACTCCGCCGTTCACGATCGCGCCGAGGGTGGCGGCGGCGCGGGCGGGATCGCCGAGCAGGTCGTCCAGCGCGGAGCCCAGATCGGCGGCGAACTCGTCGGCCGTACGCGGCCCTTGGTCGGTGGGGAAACCGTCGCGGGGCACCAGGATGTTCTGCGGAGTGGTGCACATCTGGCCGCTGTAGAGCGCCAGCGAGAACGCCAGGTTGCGCAGCAGCCCGGCGTAGTCGTCCGTGGAGTCCACGACGACGGTGTTCAGCCCCGCCTTCTCGGTGTGCACGACGGCCTGGCGGGCGTGGGCCTCCAGCCAGTCGCCGAACTCGCTGGAACCGGTGAAGTCCACGATCCGCACGTCGGGATGGGTGGCCAGGTCGGTAGCGATGCGCTCCTCTGGACGCGAGGCGGCCAGCAGCACCACATCCGGGTCGAAACCGGCCTCCGCCAGCACCTCGCGGGCGATCCGCACGGTGATCGCCAGCGGCAGCACGGCCCCTCGGTGCGGCTTGACGACGACAGGGTTACCGGTGACCAGACTCGCGAAGAGCCCCGGATAGCCGTTCCAGGTGGGGAAGGTGTTGCAGGCGACGAGCACCGCGACACCCCGGCCGACCGGGGTGTACGTCTTGTCCATGACCAGCGGTCCGCCCCGGCGCCGGGGCTTCGTCCAGCGCGCGGTGGCCGGATGGCGCCGCTGTGCCTCCCAGGCGTACGCGACCGCTTCCAGCCCGCGGTCCTGGGCGTGCGGTCCGCCGGCCTGGAACGCCATCACGAAGGGCTGGCCGGTGGTGTGCTGGACGGCGTGCGCGATCTCGAAACTGGCCGCGTTGAGCCGGGCCAGGATCTCGGCGGCGACGCCGGCCCTGGTGTCGGGGCTCGCGGCACGCCAGGCCGTGGCCGCCGCCTTGGCGGTGGCCACGGCCACCTCGGGCACCAGCTGGGGGTAGCTGACGCCGAGGGGAAAGCCGTAGGGCGACACCTCGGTGGCGAGGACGGTGCCGGTGGCGGGATGCCCGTCGAGCGGGAAGCGGCCGTCGAGGAGGTCGCGGAAGGCGGCCTCGCCCCGTTCGGCCGCGTCGGCTCCGTACGCGGAGGCGCTCGGTGTTTCCGGGTACGGCGTCCAGTAGCCGCGGTCGTGGGTGCGTTCCGCCGCCTTGTGCAGCAGGTCCGCGTGGCGGACGAAGAAGTCGGGGTGCTGGTCGGTGGACATGAGGGCTCCAGGCCGAACGTTCGGTAGGTGGGTGGGTGCGGTGTGCCCAGGTGGAGAGAACAAGGAAAGACGCGTGGGATCAGACGTCGGCGAGCAGGGTCGCCGGGCGTTCCACGCAGTCGGCCACGAAGCGGAGGAAGCCGCCGGCCACACCGCCGTCGCAGACCCGGTGGTCGAAGCTGAACGAGAGCTGCGTGACCTTGCGTACGGCGAGCGCGCCGTCGACCACCCAGGGTTTGTCGACGATGCGGCCCACGCCGAGGAGCGCCGCCTCGGGGTGGTTGATGATGGGCGTCGAGCCGTCGACACCGAACACGCCGTAGTTGTTGAGGGTGAAGGTCCCGCCGGTCAGCCGGTCGGGCGGCAGGCTTCCGGTCCGGGCCAGTTCGGTCAACCGGGCGAGTTCCGCGGCCAGTTGTACGGTCGTCAGCCGATGGGCGTCGCGCACGACGGGGACGACAAGCCCGCGGTCGGTCTGGGCGGCGAAGCCGAGGTGCACCTCCTCGAAGCGCAGGATCTCCCGCCGTTCGGTGTCGACCGCCGAGTTCAACTCGGGGTAGCGGCGCAGACCGGCGACGCAGATCCGGGCCAGCAGTGCCAGCAGTCCGACGCGACGGCCCGGTTCGGCGGCCTCCAGTGCCTTCTTGGCCTGGAGCAGTCCGGTGGCGTCCACGTCGACCCAGGTGGTGGCGTCGGGGATCTCGGTCCGGCTGCGCGAGAGCTTGTCCGCCACGGCCCGGCGGACACCGCGCAGCGGGATACGCACGGGACCGTTCGATCCAGGCTCCGCCCGAGTCCCGGCGGCGGGCTCTGCCGAGATCCGCCCGCTCCGGGCGACGGCCTCCTCCACATCCCGCCGGAGGACGACTCCGGCGGGACCGGAAGGCACCAGCGCGGAGAGGTTGATTCCGTGGTCCCGGGCCATTCTCCGCACGAGGGGCGAGATGGCCCGGGGGGCGTGCGGCTCGACCGGCGGCACAATCGCGGCCGCTGGGCCTGCAGCGGGCGTCTGACCGGCCGTGCGCGTCGGACCGGCCGCGGACGTCGGGTCGGCCGCGGACGTCGGGTCGACCGGCGGCACAACCGCGGCCGCCGAGCCTGCCGCGGCCGTCGAGCCGATCGCGGAGGTCGCGGAGGTCGCGGAAGTCGCGGCGGTCGCGGCGGTCGTGGCGCCTCGCCGGCGGCGACGGCGCGGCGCCGGTTCGTGACCGGTGCCGTAGCCGATCAGCACGTTGCCGGATCCGGCCTGCTCCTCCTCGCGGTAGCGCTCGGCGGCATCCTCACCCGGACGTCCGCCGGTGCCGTCGGTCCCGGCGGGGACACCCGCCGCCACCGTGATCAACGGTTCGCCCACCCCCAGCGCCGTGCCCGCCTCGGCGTGCAGCCGCAGCACGGTGCCGGCGTACGGGACCGGCACCTCGACCGCGGCCTTGGCGGTCTCCACCTCGACCACTATCTGGTCGATCTTCACCGTGTCGCCGACGGCGACCTTCCAGTCGATGATCTCCGCCTCGGTCAGTCCCTCGCCGAGGTCGGGCAGCCGGAACAGCTGCTCGTGCAGCGTTGCGGTGGTCACGCGACCGCTCCCTTCACGAGGTGGCGGGTGTCCGGCTCGTCGCCGAACTGCAGCCGGTCGACGGCGTCGAGGATCCGGTCGACGCCGGGCAGGTGCGCGTGCTCCAGCTTCGGCGGCGGATAGGGGATGTCGAAGCCGGAGACCCGCAGCACGGGCGCGGCCAGGGAGTGGAAACAGCGCTCCTGGACCCGCGCGGCGATCTCCGCGCCGACTCCCGCGAAGCCCTGGGCCTCCTGCACGACCACGCACCGCCCGGTCCTGCGGACCGACTCCGTGACGGTCTCGTCGTCGAAGGGCACCAGCGTCCGCAGGTCCACGACTTCGAGGTCGATCCCGTCCTCGGTGGCAGCCTCGGCAGCCGCCAGTGCCACCGGGACCGACGGTCCGTAGGCGATCAGCGTGGCGTCGTGCCCCGCCCTGCGGATCGCCGCCCGGCTGAACGGGGGTACTTCCCGCGCCTCCAGGTCGGCCTCCTCACGTGACCAGTACAGCTTCTTCGGCTCCAGGAAGACCACGGGGTCGGGGTCGGCCACCGCATCGCGCAGCAGCCAGTACGCGTCCGCGGCCGTTGCCGGGGTGACGACCTTCAGTCCCGGGGTGTGCGCGTAGTAGGCCTCACTGGAGTCGCAGTGGTGCTCCACTCCGCCGATCCCGCCCGCGTACGGGATGCGGATGACCATCGGCAGGCCGATCCGCCCGCGGGTGCGGTTGCGGAACTTGGCGACGTGGGAGGCGACCTGCTCGAACGCCGGGTACGCGAACGCGTCGAACTGCATCTCCACCACGGGCCGGAACCCGCCCATCGCCATGCCGACCGCGAGACCGACGATGCCGGCCTCGGCCAGCGGGGTGTCGAAGCAGCGCTGCTCTCCGAAGTCGCGCGTCAGTCCGTCGGTGATGCGGAACACCCCGCCGAGCGGACCGACGTCCTCGCCGAAGACGAGCACCCGCTCGTCCTCGCGCAGAGCGTCGCGCAGGGCGGTGTTGAGCGCCTGCGCCATCGTGACCTTGGTCATGGTGTTCAGTCCTCCTGCTCGTGCGGTGCGGGGGCGGCGTCGGCCGCCGCCAGTTCGGCCGCCAACTGCGCCCGCTGTTCCAGCAGTTGGGGCGTCGGCTCGGCGTAGACGTGGGCGAACAGCTCCAGCGGGTCCAGCTCGGGGTCCGCGTTCATGCCCGCGCGCACCCGCGCGGCCAGCTCCTCGGCCTCCTCCCGCAGCGCCGCCACGTCCTCGTCGGTGAGCGCGTTCCGCGAGCGCAGGTACGCCTCCAGCCGGTCGACCGGGTCGGCACCCCGCCACTGCTCGACCTCGTCGTCCTTCCGGTAGCGGGTGGCGTCGTCGGCGTTGGTGTGCGCGTCCATGCGGTAGGTGTGCGCCTCGACCAGGACGGGTCCACCTCCGGCGCGCGCGTGCTCGACAGCCGTGGTCAGCACCGCCAGCACGGCGACCAGGTCGTTGCCGTCGACCTGCTCGGAGCGCACGCCGTAGCCGATGCCCTTGTACGCGAGCGCGGGCGCCGCGGTCTGCCGGGCCAGCGGTACGGAGATCGCGTACTTGTTGTTCTGGACGAAGAAGACGACCGGTGCGCGGAAGACGGCCGCGAAGTTCAGCGCCTCGTGGAAGTCGCCCTCGCTGGTGGCGCCGTCGCCGACGAGGGCCATCGCCACGCCGTCGTGGCCCGCGCGGCGCAGGGACTCGGCCATACCGGTCGCGTGCAGCACCTGTGTCGCCAGCGGGGTGCACTGCGGGGCGACACGGGTGGCGGCGGGGTCGTAACCGCAGTGCCAGTCGCCGCGCAGCAGCGTCAGCACCTCGATCGGGTCGATGCCGCGGGTCACCAGCGCCACCGAGTCGCGGTAGGTGGGAAACAGCCAGTCGTCCGGGCGCAGCGCGAGCACGGCGCCGATCTGGCAGGCCTCCTGGCCCCGGCTGGACGGGTAGACCGCGAGCCGGCCCTGCTTGGTGAGCGCGGTCGCCTGGGTGTCGAACCGGCGTCCCAGGACCATCCGCCGGTGGGCCTCGCGCAGGGCCTCCAGCGAGGGCTCGGCGTAGTCGGCCGGCTGCCTGGCGACCGGCGTGCCGTCCTCGGCCACGAATCGTACGGGCGTCAGGGACGGCAGGAACCCCTGGACCGTCTGGCGGAGGCTCTTCACCGACATGGAGGGCACTCACTTTCTCTGGACACTTGACAGGAGAATGGTCGCCACCACGGAATATGTGTTCAATAGCTCGGCCGAACTGGCGATGAACTGCCGAACTGAGCGAACCGGGAGAACAATGTGTCTGACGAAAACGCACCGGGCGGGTCCGTGGTCGGACAAAATGCCGCTCCGCTCGACGACATCGACCGCCAGATCCTCAGCCGGCTCCTCGGCGACGGCCGGATCTCGGTCCGTGCGCTCGCCGAGCAGGTCCACATCTCCCGGGCCAACGCCTACACACGCATCGGCAGACTGGTGGCCGAGGACGTCATCACGGGCTTCACGGCACAGCTGAACGCACAACGGGCCGGCCTCGGCACGAGCGCCTACGTCACGATGAGCATCGATCAGAACGCCTGGCGCGACATCTCCCGCGCTCTGCGCGACATCCCGTACGTCGAGCATGTCGCGCTCGTCACAGGCGACTTCGATGTGCTGGTGCTGGTGCGCGCACCGGACAACATGGTCCTGCGCCAGGTCGTGCTGGAGAGCATCCAGGCGGTGCCGGGAGTGCGCTCGACCCGCACCTGGCTGGTCTTCGACGAGGTGCGCGGGCGCGGCGCCGTCTGGACCGCGTGAGGACCGGCTCGCTCACACGTCGATCAGTTCGGCGGCCGGGCCGGAGTCCGGAACGGCGACCAAGGCGGGCTCAGGCACGGGGACCGTCGGCTGTTCCGCCGCCTGAGCCGGCCGGGCAGCGGCCTGCGGTACCCGCCACCGGGAGCGCACGACACGGAACCGTCCGGTGACGAAATGAGCGGCGCTGCCCGGCGGGTCGGCGAGGACCGAGGAAGGGTCGGCCGGCAGGTCGGCGAGGTTCACCGTCAGATGAGCCCCGGCGCCCAGCGCCGCCGTCTCCGCGGCCGCCAGCACCAGCGGGTCGGTGGAGTGCACCGACGCGTGGAGCGCGCCGTGCCGCGCCGCCGTAAGCCGCAGGAGCGCCAGACTGTGCGAGATCGATTCGGTCCCCACCAGGAAGGACACCGGTCCGGGCCATTCGCGCGTGTAGACGCGTTCGTCCGAGGCCCGCAGCCGCACGAGCAGCGGGCTGCGCACATCGGCGTGCGGATGATCCGGGTGGGGCACGGGAGCGGAGGCGTGCAGGACCGGGCCGTGCCGCGTGGCCTGGGCGAGGGCGCCGCGGACCTCGTCGCAGGTGATCGCGCCCAGCAACCGCGCCACGCGTGCGGGATGCCCGAGCAGACGGTCCACGGCCTCGCCGAGGTCGGCCCCGAGATCCCGGAGGGTCTTGTGGCCCTCGTCGGTACCGAAGCCCCGCTCGGACACCAGGATGTTCTGCGGCGTGGTGCGCACCGTGCCGTTGCACAGGCACATGGCGAGGGCGAGGCCCCGCACCAGGCCCCGGTAGTCCTCGGTCGAGTCCACGACCACGGTGTTCAGCCCGCTCCGGTCGGCGAACACGACGGCCTGACGGGCGTGCGCTTCCAGCCAGTCGGCGAATCGTGCGGAGCCGGTGAAGTCGACGATGCGCACTTCCGGGTCCGTGGCCAGTCGCCGGTGCACCCTCCGCTCCGGTTCCGCCAGCGCCAGGGTCACGACGTCCGGGACGTGACCGGCTTCCGCGAGCACCTGCCGGGCGACCCGCACCGTGATCGCCAACGGGAGCACCGAGCGCGGATGCGGGGCGACGATGACGGGGTTGCCGGTCACCAGGCTGGCGAACAGGCCTGGATACCCGTTCCACAGCGGGAAGTCCGGACAGCCGACGAGCAGCGACACCCCGCGGGGCACGAGGGTGCAGCCGCCCTGCATCGCCAGAGGCCGCCCGCCACGTACGGCGCTCTCCCAGCGCAGGTCGGCCGGGACGCGTTCCGACTCGGTGAACGCCTGGGCCACTGCTTCCAGCGCGCGGTCCTGGGCGCGCGGCCCGGCGGCGCGCAGCGCGGCCGACAGCGGCTGGCCGGTGGTGTGGTGTACCGCGAGGGCCAGCTCGTGACTGCGGGTGTTCAGCCGACGCAGGATCTCCACGGCGAGTCCCGCGCGCCGGCAGGGCCCCGCGGTCCGCCAGCCTGCCGCGGCCCGCGCGGCCGCCGCGACCAGCTCCGACGGGTCACAGCGTGGGTAGTCGATACCCAGGTCGCCGCCGTAGGGCGAGGACTCCGTGCCCACGCGGCCGACTTCGCCGGGCTGCCCCAGCTCGAAGGGCTTTCCCAGCAGGGAGTCGAACACCTTCCCGGCGGTGCGTGTCGATCTCATCCCCGCCTCGGCCGCATCCCGGCCGGTCGCCTCGGTGAAGGGACGGCGGCGCTCACCGGCGGCAAGGCCCCGGGCGACGCTCTGGAGCAGCTCGCGATGCCGTTCGTACGCGCTGGGGCGCATGGCCTTCAGCCTCTCCACGTCGCGGCGAGTGCGAGCAGGGCGTCGTTCTCCTCCGGCAGACCGATCGTCACCCGGACGCCCTCACCGGGGAACGGGCGGACCACGACTCTCCCGCCGAGGCAGTGCACGGCGAAGTCCGCGCTGTCGTCGGCGAGCGGCAGCCAGACGAAGTTGGACCGGGAGTCGGGCACGTCGTGGCCCAGCTCACGCAACCGCCGTGTGACACGGTCCCGTTCGGCGACCGTGAGCGCGGCCCGCCGGGCGACCTCGGCGCCTTCGCCGAGGGCGAGGACGGCTGCCCGCTGGGCGAGGGCGCTGACACTGAACGGCACCTGGGTCTTGCGCACCTGGGAGACGAGACCGGGCTGTGCGACGCAGTAGCCGACGCGCAGCCCCGCCAGGCCGTACGCCTTCGAGAAGGTCCGCAGCACCACCACGTTCGGCCGGTCGCCGAGGAGGGCGAGGGCGTCGGGCACCAGGGCGGGATCGGCGTACTCCCGGTACGCCTCGTCGACGACGATCAGCACGTCCCGTGGCACCCGGTCGGCGAAGTCGAGCAGCTCCCGCTCTCCGAGCGCGGTGGAGGTGGGGTTGTTGGGGTTGCACACGAACACCAGCCGGGTCCGGTCGGTGACCGCCTTGGCCATGGCGTCGAGGTCGAGAGTGTGTTCACGCAGGGGCACCTTCACCGCCGTTCCGCCCGCGACCGCGGTGAGGATCGGGTACGCCTCGAAGGAGCGCCAGCCGAAGACGACCTCGTCGGCGGGGCCGACGACCGTGTGCAGCAGCTGTCCGCAGACCTCGGAGGAGCCGGCGCCCACCGCGATCCGCTCCGGATCGACTCCGTGGTGCGTGGCCAGGGCCCGGACCAGGCCGGTGGCGTCCAGGTCGGGATACCGCGACACTCCGCCCGCCGCCTCCGCGAGCGTGCCGGCCACCCCGGGCAGCAGCCCGTAGGGCGACTCGTTGCTGGCCAGAACGATGGCTCCGGGCGGTTTGCGGCCCGGGACGTAGGCGGGCAGTTGAGACAGGGACGCACGGACACGCACCATGCTGGACTCGCTTCTGCAGCGCTGGGCCCGAGGTCCTGCCGTCGGGCTCTTGACAGGCACATCGTGAAGAGGAGACGACAAGCGCTCAACCCTTTGGCGAATTCGGCGACGGATCGCCATGGCCGGCCCACCTGATCGGCAGACCGTCTTCCGCGAGGTCCTCCGGAGCAAGCGGTACGAGACGGACGGCACACCACGCATCGGGCATCGGAGCGCCTTCCCGGTCACGACACGTACACAGCGGACGGTCGGACGACCCCGCCGTGGGCGACCGGACAGACTGGTCGCCGCCAGGGCCACGAGATTCCCGCGGGCCGCACGATCCGATCGAGGGAGAACTTGGACAGGACCCGCCTCCGGCTGCGCCCCTGTCCTGCTCCGTGGCTCGGCAGGCGTCAGCGGGTCAGGACCGGGCAGACGTTGTGGCCGCCGAAGCCGAAGGAGTGCGCGCGGGCGGCGGTGACCGGGGCGCGGCGGGGCCGTACGGTCACGATGTCGAGTTCGACTCGCGGATCCTGGTTGTCGAGGCGGTCCAGAGCCACGCCGCCAACCGCCCGTCTACACGGCTTGACGAACCACATCAGGAGTCACCGACAAGCAGGCCCGGACGGCCGATTCACCAACTGGTCTTCCGGTGCAGCTCCCACATCATCATGATCGTCGAGGGGTCGAGCACCTGTTCGCCGACGGAGATGTCGTCGCCGGCCGCGATGTACTGCCGCCCCTGCCAGAGCGGGATCAGACGGGCGTCGTCGACGAGGATCTGCTGGGCCTTCTCGAAGTCCTCGACGACCTCGCCGCGGTCGCTCTCGCTGCGGGAGTCCGGCAGCAGTTTGCCGGTGATCACGGGTGACAGGTACGGCGTGCCGAGGGTGTTGTGGTCACCGACGAGGGGGGCGATGAAGTTGTCGGCGTCGGGGAAGTCGGGGAACCAGCCGCGCCCGAACACCGGGTACTCGCCCTTCTGGTAACCGGCGACGAACGCCTTCCACGGCCGGCTCTTGAGGGTGATGGTGAACAGGCCCGAGCCGTCCAGTTGCCGCTTGAGCTCCTGGAACTCCTTCGTAGTCCCCGAGCCGTAGCGGTCGGTGGTGTACCAGACAGCGAGCGGGACCCGCTGGGTGATGCCGGCGTCAGCAAGGATCTTGCGGGCCTTGGAGGTACTGGGCTCGCCATATGTGTCGAAATAGCCGGGGGTGTGGCTGGTCAGCCCGGCCGGGACCATGGAGTAGAGCGGGTCGACGGTGCCCTGGTAGACCTTGAAGGCGATGGCGGGGCGGTCGACGACCTGGGCAACGGCCTTGCGTACGGCCGGAATCCTGGCCCATGGGTCCTTGGGGTTGAACACCAGATAGTTGATGTCGATACCGGCACCATCGATCAGTTGCAGGTCGGAGGAGTTGTACGACTGCAGGGCGACGATGTCGGACGCGGCAAGGCCACGGTAGGTGACATCGATCGCCCCGGACCGCAGGGCTTCGACCATCGTGGCTGAATCATGGAAGTAGCGGATGGTCACCGCGTCGTTCTGCCGGTCGGCGAAGCCCTGGTAGTTGTTGTTGCGGACGAGTTCGGCCTTCTTGCCGTCGTCGTAGGACTTGAGCGTGTACGGCCCGGAGCCGTGCACCGACTCGTCCTCGCGCAGCGACTTGGCGGGGTAGTCCTCGGGGTCGACGATCGACATGGCCGGGGTGGCGAGCACGAACGGGAAGGTGGCGTCGGCCTTGTTGAGGTGGAAGACCACCTCGCGGTCGCCGATCACCTGCACTCGGTCGAGGCTGCCGAGCAGTCCGGCCGGGCCGCTGGGCGCGTTGATGGTCCGGATCCGGTCGACGGAGTACTTGACGGCCCGCGCGTCGAGTGTGTCGCCATCGGTGAACTTCAGGCCGGAGCGCAGTTCACAGTGGTAGGTGCGGTTGCCTGAGCCCGTGAAGGCGCAGCTCTTGGCGGCGTCGGGCTGGGGGGTGGTGGCGCCGTCGGGGTAGGCGAGCAGCGTCTGGTAGATGTTCCGGAACAGTTCCCAGGAGCCGTCCCAGGACCCGGCGGGATCGAGGGTGCTGGGGGCGCTGGTCGTCCCGACGACTATCGGCCCGCCGGCCCCCGCGCTGGAGAACACGCCGCATCCTGTCACCAGTGACATGGATGCGACAGCGGCCACTCTCCGCAGGACTCGGTTCTGGTTGAACACGCGCACACTCCTCGATCCGCCCTCCAGGGTTCGGCAGAACGTACGGGGCGCCGCTCCGGCCCGATCCACCCCGAAAGCGCCTTGTTGCCGGAATGTGCTGTGCCGATGCTGTCATCCCGGTGTGTCCGCCACGACACAGCCGACGAAGCACCTTCTCGATCACCCTTGTGACGTCTCCGTGATCACCAACTCGTACATTCCCGTAGGCACGGCCTGCCACCTTGAAGCCTGTGGCCGGGGCATCGACCGGCATCGGCGCGCCTGAGACGAACGGCCTGGCGGTGACGCACGTATGACGCACGAGCCTCTCGGGAGGTCTGGACCCGCCAGGGGCGAGTGGGGCCGGCAGGTTGCCCTCGTTCGCGACGCGTCGGCGTGACTGTCGCCCACGAGGGACAGCCGACAGCCGGCTTACGCAAAGGGCGCAAGCCGGTGATCGGTCGTAACTTCCCCCGGCCCCCGTCGGTGACGACGGAGCGCATGCCGGAGGAGTCTCACAGCCGCTCTCGGGCCGCCTGGACGCGGACGCCCGGGACGTCACCCGCACGGACCGGTGCGACTCGGTGCGCGGCCCGTCCTGGGTGCTCCGATCCGCTTCAGCCGCCGATGGGCGTGACCCCTGAGGGAGCCGGGGCCAGTCGGTACCCGCCGTCCTCGCGTCGCACGTGTCCGGCGGTCGGCGGCGGGAAGTGGCTCCCCAGCAGGAGAGTTGACGTACCGGCCAGTGAGCCGAGCACCTGGTTCCGGGTCCTGGCCGCGAGTCCGGGAGCGACGTCCACACAGCTGCAGAGCTCCGGATGCGCCATCTGGACCGGGTGGTGGATGCTGTCGCCGGTGACCAGTGCGGTCTCGCCACGGCTGCTCAGTTCCACCGCTACCTGCCCCGGTGTGTGGCCGGGGGTGGGCAGCAGACGGATGCCCGGCGCGACGTCCGTGCCCTCGTCCGCGACATCGATGAGGTCGAACAGACCTGCTTCCCGGACGGGATGGACCGAGTCCCGGAACATCTGTCGACGCGCCTCCTCCATGTCGACACCCGCCCAGTGGTCCCACTCGGTGCGTGAGGTGAGATAGCGCGCGTTCGGGAAGGTGGGCACCCAGGCGTCGCCCTCGGCACGCGTGTTCCAGCCCACGTGGTCGGCGTGGAGGTGGGTCAGGACCACGAGGTCAACACTCTCCGGCGCGAAGCCCGCCGCCCGTAGCCGTGCTTCGTAGTCGCTGTTCAGGTTGTGCCAGGCGGGGTTGGAGCGCCGCTTCCCGTTTCCGATGCCGGTGTCCACCAGCACCCGCATGCCGTCCACCTCGACGGCGAAGCTGTGACTCGCCAGGCGCAGGACGCCTTGTTCGTCGACGAATTCGGGGCTCAGCCAGGGAGTCCGGCTCACAACGTCGGTG
Organism: Streptomyces violaceoruber; assembly: GCA_000720805.1. Taxonomy (GTDB): domain Bacteria; phylum Actinomycetota; class Actinomycetes; order Streptomycetales; family Streptomycetaceae; genus Streptomyces; species Streptomyces cellulosae_A. The sequence continues at coordinate 56,386 of JODI01000027.1, read as the reverse complement.
GTTGCCCCGGGCAGCAGCCACGGACCGGTCTCCGCGGGCAGGACCACTTCGTCGATGCGTCGTACGGTGTGGTTGCCCACCGTCCAGGAAGAGGCGGGGGGAGTAGTGGACTTGGTCGTTTGCGATGAGGTGAACACGAAGACCTTCCTTACCTGTCATGGGTGGCGAGGACGGAGATGTCTCGGGCGGGTGTGTCCGGTGAGGCGGATGTGTAGTTGCTCGTTGCCGGGCGGGAGTGGGCGTCCGCGGACGGTGTCCGGCGCCGACTGCGCAGCGGCGCGGTCAGCGTCGAGACTGCGACGGTCGCCAGTACGGTCACGCAGCCGGCATGGGCCGGTGCTGCCGCACGCAGTCCGAAGCCGGCGGTGAGGGCGCCGGCGCCGATGGCGGGCAGACTCATCGCCAAGTAGCCGAGTACGTAGGGGCGGCGACGGCCGTCAGCGTGAAGAAGACCAGGCCGCCGGCGTATTCGGGTCCGCCGGGGGAGCTGAGCCGTGTGAAGACCGGCCCCAGGGACGAGTAGAGGCCGCCGAGTGCCCAGACGGCGACGACGCCGGCGCCGTTGAGCAGGAGAGCGTGGGCGGCCGCCGACGGCAGCGCCAGGTGGGGCCGCGTCGAGCGCAGTGCTCCGGGACGGCGGCGGACGGTCTCGGACGTCGAGACCAGGGCGATGGGCTGCGCGGCGAACACGGCGATCAGGGCCGCGTACCCCGTGATCGCCGGAACGAGGGCGACGCACCATGAGGGTGGCTGCAAGGACGTCGGCCGCCATGCCCGTCACTGGCGCGATGCTGTTGGCCAGAGCGGGGCGCCCCGGCCGGGCGGGGTCTTCCAGGTCGAGGAGAGCCGCACCTGCTGAGAGGGTCGCCGCGCCGGTCGCGATGCCCTGCAGCCCGCGGGCGCTGATCAGGGTGGTCAGGCCGTCGGCCGTCGCGAACAGTGCCATGGAGGCGACCTGGACCGCGAGCGCGCCCAGGAGCACGGGGCGGCGTCCGACATGGTCGGAAAGGGTTCCGGTCGTCAGCAGTGCGATCAGGAGTGCCAGAGCGTAGGCGCTGAAGACCACCGTGATGTCGAGGGCCGACAACTGCCACTGAGCCTGGTAGTGGGGGTACAGCGGGGTCGGCGCGCTGGATGCGGCGAGCAGCGCGATGAGGATCGAGGCGTGCAATGCGAACGGCAGGCGTCCGGATGGGGAGGTGCGGGGAGGCGTGAGGCCCGCGGGGATGCTCTGCATGAGGGCCCTTCCCGTACTAAAAGCGATTGGTTTGCTTTAAGGCACCGTAGGTCCTACGGTCGACTAAAGCAAATGATTCGCGTTTACGGCGGTCGGAGGTCCTGTACCAGTCCCGGCCCGTCGCGCCGCACAGATCCGGAAGGAAGCCATGACCAGCGAACTCACCCCCCAAGAGGCAGCCCGAGGGGCGCTGCGGGCGGGGCTCCCCCTCGGGGACGGCCGACATGAAGAAGTGGCTACGACGGCCAACTACATCCACTCCGTGATCAGCACGTTGCGCGAGCTCGATTTCGGCGAGACCCCTCCCGCGTCCTCCTACCGAGCCGGGCAGGGGAACGCCGATGCAACCGTTTGAGCTGTCGCTGGTCGAAGCCTCCCGTGCGGTGCGCGCACGGGAGCTGTCCCCCGTAGAACTCACCGAATCGGTGCTCGCCCGTATTTCCGCCGTCGAAGGACGGCTGGGCGCCTACGTCACCGTCGCCGCCGACGCGGCCCTGGCCGCAGCGGTCCGCGCCGAACGGGAGATCTCCGGAAGCGGACCGCGCGGGCCGCTGCACGGGATCCCCATGGCGCTCAAGGATCTGATCGACGCAGAGGGGATACCCACCACGGCGAGTTCGCACGTCCGGACAGGGCACGTGGCGGAACGCGACAGTCGGGTGGCCGAACGGCTCGGCGCGGCCGGGGCCGTCCTCCTGGGCAAGACGCACACGCACGAGTTCGCCTACGGCCTGACCACTCCGCAGACGAACAACGCCTGGGATCACAGCCGGGTCGCGGGTGGGTCGAGCGGCGGCTCGGCGGTAGCTGTCGCCGCCGGCGGGGCGACGTTCGCCATGGGCACGGACACGGGCGGTTCCATCCGGGTCCCCGCGGCCCTGAACGGCGTGGTGGGCCTCAAGCCGACCTACGGCCTGGTCCCACGCACAGGCGTGACCTCGCTGTCCTGGTCACTGGACCATGTGGGCCCTCTCACCCGCACCGTCCGGGACGTCGCGCTGGTGCTGTCGGCGACCGCCGGCCACGACCCGCGCGACCCGGCGAGCGTGTCCGGCCCCACGCTGGACCGCTTCCCGGGAGGCGACCTGCGAGGACTGAAGGTCGGCGTACCGCGGAACCACTACTTCGACCGGGTCACGCCCGAGGTCGAGGAGTCCGTACGCGGCGCGATCGAGCGGCTGGCGGAGCTGGGGGCGGAGCTCGTCGACGTCGAGATCCCGATGGCACGCTACATCCAGGCCGTCCAGTGGGGGCTGATGGTTCCCGAGGCCACCGCGTACCACGAGCGGTCGCTGCGGGCCACCCCCGACCTGTACGCGGCGGACGTTCGCACCTTGCTGGAGGCCGGTGAACTCACCTCTGCGGGCGACTACCTCCGCGCCCAGCGGGCCCGCACCATGATGCGAGACGCCTGGGCTCACATGTTCGACGGAATCGACGTCCTCGCCGCGCCGACGGTGCCGATGACCGCCGCCGAGGCGGGGCAGGAAGCCGTCGAGTGGGCCGATGGCACGACCGAGGCCGTGTCGGACAGCTACGTCCGCCTCTGCGCCCCCGCCAACATCACCGGCGTCCCGGCCCTCACCCTGCCGGTCGGTCACGACCGCGCCGGACTGCCGATCGGTATGCAGCTGATGGCGCGCCCCTTCCACGACGCGACGGTGCTCCGTGTGGGCCGGGTCTACGAGGAGTCGGTGGCCGGCGCGGGGCGGCTTGCTCCCCTCGCTGCCTGAGGGAGGCGGACGTTCCAGCCGGCATGCGGTTGCGTCGCCGCAGGGGGCCGCCGTGCTCGGGCGCCCGGATACGCAGCCCTGCGGGTGGCCGACGCCGGCCACCGGCTAGAAGCAACAAATTCGCATTAAGGTGGATCGCATGAGTCCCAAGCCCATGGCCCGCCCCGGCGGGCGCAGCGCACGCGTACAGGAGTCCGTCCATGCGGCGGTGCGTGAACTCGTAGGGGAGGTGGGCCGCGACGCGCTCACGGTCCCGATGGTGGCCACTCGGGCGGGCGTGACCCCCTCCACGATCTACCGTCGTTGGGGCGACCTGCAGGAACTCCTGTCCGACGTGGCCGTCGAACGACTGCGCCCGGAAACGGATCCGGCCGATCTCGGAAGCCTGCGGGCCGATCTCGACGCGTGGGCGGAGCAGTTCCTCGACGAGATGGCCTCGCCGCCCGGGCGTGCCTACATCCGGGACGCCCTGCTCGGCGACCCCGACGGCACCAATGCCGGTCAGTGTTCGGCGTATGCCGCAGAGCAGATCGACGCCGTGTTGGCCCGTGCGGTGCAGCGGGGGGAGCCGGTGCCCGAGACGGAACTGGTGATCGACCGTGTCGTGGCGCCGATCATGTACCGCATCCTCTTCCGCCCTGGCCGACTGGACGCCGCATACGCGCGCGAACTCGTGACGAACGCCGTGTACGCCCTGCAGATCGAGGCCGGTGCTCGCCCCACCCAGGCCGCCGCCCCGCGGCGCTCGAAGAAACCCGACAGCTGACCACTTCGCTCATCGGGCGGTCTGGCCACCGGGCCGTGGAGGCCAAGTGGTTGGCTCGGTCCGGTCGGCGAGGGCCCCGATCAGCGGCGGGCCGCGGACGAAGCCGCCGTAGCCGATCGAAGTGATCACCCCGACCCGGGCGGCCGCGTGGGCGGGATCGTCCGAGCCGGCGCTCAGGCTGAGGGGAGCCGAAGTGCTCCGCCAGGCGGTCGGTGATCACGCCGGGCAGCCGGGGGACCTTCGCCGTCAGGCGGAAGCTGCGGTTGTTCACCTGCCCGGGCCGGCGACCGGACCGGGCGTCTGCACGATGGCTGCCCGGATCTCCGCACGCGGTTACCGTTCCGTGGACAGCAGCGTGTGCATGATCATTCCTTCCGGAAGGGCGTCGAGGCGGGCGGCGGCCTCGGCCCCGTGAAGCGGGCCGGCACCGCCCGGCTGGACCTGGTCCACACCGGGGTCAGTGCGCGCAGCGCGGGATCGCGCAACGCGGCCAGGTGCAATGCGAAGCCGAGGACCGCGCTGCGGTGCCGGGACGGCCCTCCACGCACCCGTTCCATCAGGTCCTCGATCAGGTCCTCGCGCGAGGTCACCGCGGCGAAGAGCGCCTCGTACTCGGTGCTCCGCTGCTCGACGTACCGGGCGAACGCCCGCGTGCACAGTTCGGTCAGGCTCGCGAAGTGATACGGGACGGAGCCCAGCGGTACGTCCGCCCGGGCGGCCACCTTGCGGTGCGTGATCCCGGCGACCCCGTCCTCGGCGAGCACGTCCAGCGCGGCGTCGAGTACGCGCTCCCTGCGCCGTGGACCGTGGCGGCGGGTGCGTCGCCCCTCGCGGTCCGCTGTCTCCCGCCCTTCGGATGTTTCCTTCTCGCGCATAAGCACAAAGCGCATGACGTAAGGAACGAATGTTCTTATCGTGTCGCTGGTCCGCGGGCGGACGACGGATCAGGCGGCGGTGAAGCCGCCGTCCGCGGGGAGTACGGCGCCCGTGACGAAGGCGGACCGCGGGGAGACCAGGAAGCACAGGACTTCCGCGATCTCGCGGGGCTGCGCCACCCTGCCCAGGGGGTGGACGTCCGCGAAGGACGCGAGATAGGCGCGGCTGTCGGGGCGGAAGGTGTCGAGGAAGTCGGTCTCGACAACGCCTGCGGCGACGAGGTTCGCGCGGATGCCCAGGGGGCCGCCCTCCAGTGCCAGCACCTTGGTCAGCTGGGCGAGAGCCCCCTTCGACGCACTGTAGGCGACCCCTTCGGGCAGGCCGACCGTGGACGCGTACGAACCGGCCGCCGGCGCCTTCTCACGAGGGCTTCTCCATCCGGTCCTCGCGGTAGAGCACAAGGTGTTCGTGGTGGAGCACGCCGTCCCTGATGTCGCCCGTGGCGGTGAAGCCGGTGTCGTCGACGTAGTCGAGGTGGTCGCCGGTCACCGTGTACCGGCCGGTGTACGCGCTGCGCCGGTCTCCCCGGGCCTCGTCGTAGCGCCCGTCCGGCAACAGCTCCTGACGGATCTGACCGTCCGCGGTCATCCACATGCCGACCACGTCGGCCTGCCCGGAATCGCGGCCGCTCCGCGCATCGCCTGTCATCACATTGCCTTCCTCGGTGGGTGCGGGTGTCTTGCCCGACCGAGTCTGCGCAGGTCATCGCGGGTGTACCAGGGTGCTCTGTACCTGGGTGCGGCACACCCAGGCACAGAGCGGAGCCACTGCCTAGCCTGGAGGCCATGGACGACAACCATCTCGGGGAATTCCTCCGCGCGCGCCGTGCCCACCTGCGGCCACAGGACGTCAACATGGCGAGTCACGGCGTACGCAGGGTCGCCGGACTGCGCCGCGAGGAGGTCGCCGTCCTGTCCGGCGTGAACGCCGACAACCTGGCCCGCATGACCTTCCTCGACCCAGCCGGACGGGAGTTCTACCAGGACTGGGACCGGGCCGCCCAGGCCGCCGTCGCCAACCTGCGCCAGGCGAGCGGCTTCGATCCCGAGCACCCACGTCTGCGGGACCCGCGACGACGTCTGCCGCATCTATACAGCCGACGGTACGCCGGATTTCGCGGTCCGAGTCACCTGGGGGCTGGATGACGACGGCCCCCGACGGGAACTCCGGCCCCGGATTTCACCGTGCTGAAGATGGGGGAGGGCACGCCTGGCCGCGGCGAACAGGGCGTCGGTCCTGTTCGCGTGCCGGAGCGACAGATTCCCCAACTCGACGAATGCGGCTCACGTCCGCATCGGCGTGGAGCGCTGGGGTATGCCAACGGAGCCCGAGGGTGACATCGACGCGTTGAAGGACGCCTACGCGACCGTGGCCCACTCCTTCTCACTGGCCATGGCCAAGAACTGCGCTGCGAGAAGAACGGCGGGCTTCCCGCGAAGCCCGTGCTGGATCCCGCGTAGCCGCTGACGTACGGGGGTACGGCCATGATCAAGGGGCCCTTCCTGTCCGGAGGAGGGGCCGTCTGCTGTATGCGGTCCGCCACGGGCGAGCGGTGCACGGACCTCGTCTCCAGGGGGCGCCGACCTCGCGCTCGCCCACGATTCCGACCCGGCCCGGCTCCCCGTACCGGACGGTGCGGAGAAGCCCTCCTCGGCGAAGAACCGGTCGAGATCCGCCGTACCGGTCGCCCACCCCCTAGCCGACCGGGCCTGTCCGGTGTTGCCGGAACAGCACGGCGAGCGGCACGCTCGGTGGCCCCGGAGGGGTCGTCGAGGACCACGGCGGCGCCCACCGCCCGTGCCATGGCTATGCGCCGAGTACGTCTTGTTTCTCCAGGGCCTTGCGCAGTGCCCGCACGGCGTAGAAGGCGCGGCTCTTGACGGTGCCGGGCGGGATGCCGAGGTGCTCGGCTGCCTGGGCCACGCTGCATTCCAGGTAGTACATGAGGCCGATGATGGTCCGATGCTGCTCTTTCAGCTCCCGCAGTGCTTCCAGCACCGCGTGGGCGGTGATCGTGGACCTCATGCCATCCCAGGAGGTGTCCAGGTCCTCGACCGGCATCAGCTCAAGCGGCCTGATCTGCCGAGCCCGGTGGTGGTCGATGACAAGGTTCCTGGCCACGGTGAGCAGCCACGGTCGGATGTGGTCGCCGCGGGTGCCCAGGAACCGGGCGTGTTTCCAGGCACGGGCCGCGGTCTCCTGGAGGATGTCCTCCGCCTTGTGCCAGTCGCCGTCCAGCAGCCGCGTGGCGTACCGAACGAGCAGAAGTCCGTACTGATCGTAGACGTCTCGCATGAAGGCATCGCAGTCGGCGTCCGAAGTGACGTTCCGGGCATGCGCCCGAGCCGGAGCGAGGGTGGTGGTCCCCGCTTCCATGATCCCGTTCATGGGTGGCGCCCCATCCTGTTCAAGTGTTCTGTGGCGTGCTCTCCCGCATGCGCGGGCGAGTGGCTCAACCCTCGTAGGGAGCCCTTGGCCAAACCTTGTCGTCTCCTTGTCGTGCATCCTTGGCGTCTCTCGCTGACCGCTACGGCCAGGCCCTGGTATCCGCTGCGCAGCGCGCTTCCCGCCGAGTCGCGGACGGAAGGACCGCCGCCGTGGCGTTCGGGCAGCGGGAGGGCGGAGCGGGGGCCCGCTCGTGTCGCGACGTCCGTCACGTGTGTTGAGTGCCCGCGTCGCGCACCGGGCCCGTACGGGGTGAGTGGAGGCCGGCGGTCGGCACATGTGGCTCAGCGGACGGGAAATCTGGAAGGCCATCGGCCAGGAGGCCGTCGGCCGGTGGCGGAAGAGCGTTGACGCTGTCCTCGGCGAACTCTCCAAGGAGGCGCCGACGATCTCGCGGCGGCCGCCAGGTCCGGATCCTCGCCGATTCCTTCCTGCCCATCCCCGGTAACGCTCAACTTCGGGCCGACCGCCGGCGCGAGACCCTTCAGGCGCAGCTCGTCCGTGACTGACGGCGCCGAGGACGGCATCGACTGCAGGGTGAACCGAAGAGCCACGCGCCACGTTCAGCAGACCGAACGCCTACGCATCGGGGCAGCCTGCGGGCCAGGTGGCGACTCCTCGCTCGATGACCCTGTGCCCAGGTCCGACACGGTTGCAGGGTGGTCGCCGGCCTCTCGATCGTGTTGCTCCGCAGCACGACACCATCTCGGAAGGAAAACTCCCCTTATGACGCGCACCCTCTCCCGGCTCGGGCTCGTCCTGGCAGCGGGAGCCATGACCGCTTTCCTGCCCGCCCGGCCAATCAGACCGCCTGCGGTGACCGGACGGACCCTTTCCGATCCCGCTGAAGCTCAGCGGATGCGCGGACGAGTGATCATCCGCTGAACCATCCCGGTCGGTGCTGACCACGCTGGTGATCAATACACCTGGCGCGCGGGATCACCACTCCTCGGAGCCGGGAGCCGATGGCCCCCGACCGCCCTCTCCGGCACGGCGGGGGTGGGATCGGCATCCATGTCCAGGGCGGTGAGCCGGTCACGGACCTGCTGGGCGCTGTGCGACATGGCTCGCTCGTCGGCGCTCTGGAGGGCGTGGACCCAGTCCGCTCGTGCGCCTTCCCGGTCGCCCGAGGCCAGCCGGGCGTCGCCCAGCCGCATCAGTGTGCCGACGGCGTTCCTGTGGTCGCCCAGTTCCTCGAACGCCCGTGTCGCCCGCTGGTAGGTGGCCACCGATTCCTCGTAACGGCCGAGCTCACGGAGGTTGTAGCCCACAATGTCCCAGGCCTGGGCCAGTTGCCACGGCGCGTCCAGGCGCTGGAACAAGGCGATGCCCTCCTCGCTGTACTGAAGGCTTTTCTCGAGCTGCCCCAGGTTGGAGCGGAACCAGGCGAGTTCGACGAGGCACTCGGCCAACCACAGCTCTTCGCCTGTCTCCCGGGACAGCTCCAGTCCCCGCTCGGAGCACGTCACGGCCTCCTGGACCCGGCCGGACAGGAACAGCGCGCACGCCGTGACGTAGTGGGCTCGGGCCTGTTCACCCGTTGCGTCGAGCTCTTCGAAGATCGTGGTGGCGAGTCGCAGGTGGCGCAGGGCTTGGTCCTGATGGCCGAGATAGCCGTGGAGGCCACCGAGGTGGCGTAGGCAACGGCCTTCTTCGAGGCGGTTGTTCTGGCGCCGGGCCACTTCGAGAGCGGGGGTCAGTGCGGTGATGGCTTCGGGCCAGAATTCCTGGCGGTAGAGATAGTCCTTGAGTGACCAGGCCAGCCCGGTGGTGTGGTGGTCCAGCTGCTGGCTGACGGCGGTGTGGAGCAGGCCGGTCAGTACCCGGTGTTCGTCGGTGAGCCATCGGGTTGCCTGCTTGATGGTGGTGAGGTTCTCCGGGGTGACGCCCGGGTTGGGTGCACCGAGGTCGAGCTCGGGCGTTGTGTCGTGTTTCAGGAGCTGGTTGGCCTCGTAGGCGGTGAACATGTAGTGGTCCAGGCCCCGGAGGGTGGCGTGGTGGCGTTCGTCGGTCGTGTCGTGGGCGTGGGTCAGTTCGGTGCCGTAGCCGCGCAGGAGGTCGTGCAGGCTGTAGCGGCCGGGCAGTGGTTGTTCCACGAGGCAGGAACTGACCAGGCCGGCGAGTGCGCGTCGGGTTCGGGGGAGGGGAAGGCCGGCGAGGCTGGCCGCGGCGGGGGCAGTGATGTGGGGGCCGGGGTGCAGGGCCAGGAGGCGGAAGAGCCGGGCGGTGGGCTCGTCCAGGGACTGGTAGGACCAGGAGAAGACGGTGCGTACGTCGGTGGTGGTGTCGAAGCCGGTGAACGCGTCGAGGCCGCCGTGGGTGTGTCGCAGCTCGTCGGCGATGGCGTGAAGGGGGAAGGAGCGGTCGAGTTCGGCGCGGGCGGCGACCACGGCCATGGCCAGGGGAAGTCGTCCGCACAGGCGGATGATGTCGGCTGTGGCGGTGGGCTCGGCGACCAGTCGTTCCGTTCCCAGGCGTCGTTCGAGGGCTTGGTGGGCCTCGCTGTGTGAGGGCAGGGGGAGGGTGAGGGGTTTGGCGCCGTCGGTGGTGATCAGGCCGGGGAGTTGGTTGCGGCTGGTGATCAGGGTGAGGCAGCCCGCTCCCGCGGGGAGCAGGGGGCGCACTTGTTGCTCGTCGCGGGCGTTGTCCAGGACGAGGAGGATCTGCCGGTCGGCGAGGAGGCTGCGGAAGAGTGTGCTGCGGCCGGGGGTGTCTTCGGGGATGCGCTGGGCGGGAACGCCGAGGGCGGTGAGGAAGCCGTGCAGGGCGTTGCCGGGTTCGACGGCGGGTGCGTGGGGGTGGAATCCGCACAGGTTGACGAAAAGCTGTCCGTCGGGGAAAGCGGGGGCGATGCGGTGGGCGTGGTGGACGGCGAAGGTGGTCTTGCCGACACCGGGAGCACCGGTGATGACGACGACAGGGGCAGCGGTCGGTCCGGGCCGGCCCGGTGCACCGCTCACGGCCGACAGCCACGCCCCCTCGGCCGCCCGCCCCGCGAACACCGGCAGACTGCGCGGCAGTTGTGCCGGACGGGCCAGGGGCGGCGACGTGGTTCCCCCATCATCCGTGGCCGGGCCGCACCTCGCAGCGGACCGATCGGCCGCGTCGGCCGGCTCGTCGGCGGCCGGGCCGACGGGCGCGGTTGCCTCGCCCTCGTCCGGCGCCCCGGACATGGCCGACCGGATCGGTTCGCTGCCGTGCCCGGCACCTCCGCCGGGGACGGATGCCGCGCCGAATCTGTTCAGTTCACCGGCTGGGTGAAGGGGTGGCAGGTCGTGGTGAAGGATGCCGTGGTGCAGGGCGCGTAGGGACGGCCCGGGTTCGAGGCCGAGTTCGTCGGCGAGGTGCCGGCGCAGGTCGGTGTAGCGCATGAGCGCTTCGGGGTGCCGGCCGGCGAGGTACAGGGCGCGCAGCAGCAAGGCCCAGCCGGTTTCCCGCAGGGGATGCTCTGTGGTCATTTCCTGTGCCGCGTCCAGGGCTTCGGTGATCCGTCCTTGCAGGAGCAGGGCAGTGGTGCGGATCTCGCGGGTGGTCTGCCGCAGTTCTTCCAGGCGTGCTGCCTCGTGGGTGGCGAACAGGTGGTGCGCGGCGTCGGCGAACGGGGTGCCGCGCCACATCTCCAGGGCTTTTCCGGCCTCTTCCACGACGCGTTCGGGCCGGCCCTGCTCCGTGAACCGGTGTGCCTGGGCAAGGGCCCGCTCGAAGCGCACGGTGTCCCGGCTCTCGGGCGGCACACGCAGGGCGTAGCCCAGGGGTTCGGTGACCAGCACCTCGAAGGTGCCCTGTCGGCGCAGGTGTTGGGGTTCCAGGACCGCGCGTACCTTGCTGACGTGGGCGTGCAGGGAGCTCGTCGCTCCGCCCGGTGTGCGTCCCGGCTGCTGCGGCCACAGTTCCTCGCACAGCGTCTGCGACGCGACCGCCCGGCCGTCGGCGAGCAGCAGGCGGATCAGCAGCAGCCGCTGCCTGCGTCGACCCGGATCGAGTACCGTGCCCGCCCGCCGTACCACCAGCGGACCCAGCAGTCCGAAGTCGAGCCCCTGCCTCACAGTTGTCACCGTACCCACTCAGAATCCCGCTCGACGGCGCCGCCATCGGGGGCACACACATGACCATGACCCGCGGACCTGTGGGCGACCCGCTCCCGCGGTGACGAACACCGCGCGCCGGCACACCCGGACACCCGCGCGACCTTCGTCGCGGTGACCTGTCCGCCGAGGTGGGGTGGGGGCCGGAGCACGTGATCGGCGCGGCGCGGACCCCGTCGTCCGCTTCCCGCACAGCGGACAGGACATTAGCAGGACGCCACCCGGCGGGATGACTTCACCGGCAGCAGGACGCCACCCGGCGGGATGACTTCACCGGCAGCAGGACGCCACCCGGCGGGATGACTTCACCGGCGGTGCGATGCGCCGGGGTGACAGGAGCGCCTTCGCCGGCCGCGGGGCCCGCAGCCACGCAGCATCCCACCCGTCCTGAGAGGAAGGCTCTCGCCGGCGGCCAGGCGCTGGGCAGCTTCCTCGTCCACGGGGAGACGCGGCCTGTGGAGCGCTGAGCACGGTGTGCGTCAGACGGCCCGGGACGAGTCCACCCGGTCGAACGCCGGAACTGCCGCCGGGTCGGCCCGGACCCGTGCCGACGGCACGTCCTCGGCCGGGTGCGCAGGGCGGCCTCCTGGAGTTCGTCGTCGCTGCGCTGCTGCCCGGGCGCCATCGAGGTGCCCAGGCGGCGATGGAGGTTCAGTGGGCGAGCTCGAAGGTGGCGGCGCGGGGCAGGAGCACCGTGCCCCCGTCCGTCGCCGTCGCCGGCGCCGACACGCACCAGGTGCCTGGGTCCAGCTCGGCCGCCTTCCTCACCGTGACTCTCAGCGTGTGGGTACAGCGGGATGTTTCGTCCGTGGTGCTGCGGCACCTGTCGCGGAGCGGGCCGGATCCCCTGGAGGCCATCTGTGCAGATGGCCTCCTGCTAGGGCCATCAACACAGGTGCCCTCACCCGCGACGAAGCGTGAACCAGCGTGACCTTCATTCCGTTCAGTGATCGAAACGTCGTCGTCAGGAGTGGGAAAAGACATGGTCATCGTCGAAGGAACGAGCACCGCCCGGTTCGAACCGATCCGAGCGGCGCTGGCAGCGCACCTGGAGTCCGGCGAGGAGTTGGGGGCGTCGATCGCCGTCGATGTCGACGGAGTCATGGAAGTCGATCTGTGGGGAGGGCATGCCGACGAAGCGCGGACCGTTCCGTGGCGCCAGGACACGTTGGTCAGCCTGTGGTCGACCACCAAGACCCTCAGCAGTCTGGCGGCCCTCGTCCTCGTCGACCGGGGGGCACTGGATCTGCACCGCCCGGTCGCGCACTACTGGCCCGAATTCGCTGCTCAGGGCAAGCAGGACATCGAGGTGCGGCATGTCCTGTCCCACACCTCGGGGCTCTCCGGCTGGCAGCAGCCCTTCACCATCGATGATCTGTACGACTGGCCGACCGCGAGCGCCCGGCTGGCCGCGCAGGCGCCCTGGTGGGAGCCGGGCAGTGCCTCGGGTTACCACATGCAGACTCAGGGACAGCTGGTGGGAGAGCTTGTCCGGCGGGTCAGCGGCCGTACCCTGACCGAGTTCGTCGACACCGAGATCGCGGGGCCGTCACAAGCAGACGTCCAGATCGGTGCGCGGCAGGCAGACTGGCCGCGCATCGCCGAGCTGGTGGCCCCGTCGCAGCTCCCCGAAATGCCCGCCGGCCTCGATCCCGAAGGGATCTTCACCAAGACGCTGCTCGGAAGCCCCGCCCGGGACGAGCACGTCGACACCCCGCAGTGGCGCCGTGCCGAACTCGGAGCCGTCAACGGACACGGCAACGCACGAGGCATGGCCCGTGCCCTCTCCGTGATCTCACGGCGCGGCCAGGTGAACGGCCACCGGCTCCTTTCCGCGGACACGGTGGACAAGGCCCTCGAGGTACAGGCCGACGGAATCGACCTGTTCCTGGGCGTTCCCGTGCGCTGGGGCATCGGCTTCGCGCTCGCCGACGCCAGGACGATGCCGCACATGCCCACCGGAAGGGTCTGCTTCTGGGTCGGCCGGGGCGGCTCGATGGTCATGATGGACCTCGACCGGCGCGTCACGTTCTCGTACACGATGAACCGGCTGGGCGACGGACTACTCAGCTCGGAGCGCACCCTCCGCTACATGAGGCATGTCTACGAAGTCCTGGACTCCACCGACTGAGGCCCGCCCGCTCCACCCCGGAGGCCCGGACCAGGAGTTCTGCCCCACGCAGCCACATTCAAGGCCCGCGAACAACCTCCCGTTCCCGGGGGGAACCGGCTCTGCCTTCTCATCGCAGGACAGGACGAAAGACGTTCTGCCCCGGCAGATGGGAGGTCGGGCGATGCTCCAGGGCCAGGTCGGGCGGCAGCCCGGCAGCCGCTCTCCGGGGCCGCTGTCGCACGTCGCCCGTCATCCGTCCGATCCGCGCCGACCACATGGCGCAGACGGAACGCACCACAACTCGGTCATCCACAAGGAACTCGGTGCTTCGTTCCTCGAACGCACCGGCCCGCTTCGCCGGCACGGTCCGGTGAGGACCGGCAACCAAGGAAAAGGACGTTCACGCATGCGCATCACCCACCTGGCCCGTCCGAGCCGCAGATCCGCCCTGCTCGGTGTCACAGCGGCCGTGGGACTGTCCGTGGCCGCCGCCACCCTGCCCGGCGCAGCCGGTGCGGTGTCCCACCATCCGGCACGTCCGACGATCGTGCTGGAGCACGGGGCGTTCGCCGACGCGTCGAGCTGGGACGGTGTCGTCACCCGGCTGCAGCGTGCGGGCTATCCCGTGGTGTCCGCCGCCAACCCGCTGCGTGGTCCGGCGACTGATGCCGCTTACCTGCGCAGCGTCGTCGACCACATCGACGGGCCCGTGGTCCTCGTCGGTCACTCCTACGGCGGTACCGTCATCAGCCAGGCCGCCGCGGGCTTGGAGGGCAAGGTGAAGGCGCTGGTCTACATCGCCGCGTTCCTGCCCGACACGGGCGAGAGTTCGCTCGGACTGACGAACAAGTTCCCCGGCAGCACCCTCGGCCAGGCGATCGAGTCCGTCAACTACACGCTGCCCGACGGTGGTCAGGGCGCAGACGTGTACATCAAGCCGGAAAAGTTCCGCGACCAGTTCGCTGCTGACGTGCCGGCGGACAAGGCCAGGCTCATGGCAGCAGGACAGCGTCCGATCGCCGCCGCCGCGCTGGAGGAGAAGTCGACGAAGGCAGCCTGGAGGACGATCCCCTCCTGGTCGCTGGTCACCACCGAGGACCTCAACATCCCCGTGGCCGCCCAGCGCTACATGTCGGCCCGTGCCGGGGCTCGCACCACGGTCATCGACGCGTCGCACGCGGTATCCGTGTCCCGCCCCGAGGCCGTCACCCGCATCGTGGAGCAGGCGGCCCGCACGGTCCGCTGACCGGCGGCTCCGCCCTGTCGCGGCATCGCACGTCCCCACAGCCCTGCCCACCCGGGCATGTCACCACCAGACGCGTTTCCCACCGAAAGGCAGTAACCGACATGGCGTTCATCACCGTCGGCCAGGAGAACTCGACCAGCATCGACCTGTACTACGAGGACCACGGCAGCGGGCAGCCGGTCGTGCTGATCCACGGCTACCCGCTCGACGGCCACTCCTGGGAGAAGCAGTCCGCCGCCCTGCTGTCGGCCGGCTACCGCGTGATCACGTACGACCGGCGCGGCTTCGGCCGCTCCAGCCAGCCCACCACCGGCTACGACTACGACACCTTCGCCGCCGACCTGAACACGGTCCTGGAGACCCTCGACCTCGACGACGTCGTGCTGGTCGGCTTCTCCATGGGTACCGGCGAGGTCGCCCGCTACCTGGGAACCTACGGCTCCGCCCGGATAGCCAAGGCAGCCTTCCTCGCCTCCCTCGAGCCTTTCCTCCTCAAGACCGACGACAACCCCGGCGGCGTCGACGGCAGCATCTTCAAGGACATCGAAGAGGCCGTCGCCGCCGACCGCTACGCCTACTTCACCGCGTTCTACGAGAACTTCTACAACCTCGACGAGAACCTCGGCACCCGCATCAGCGAGGAAGCCGTCCGCAACAGCTGGAACGTTGCCGCCGGAGCCTCCTGGTACGCCTCCCTGGCCTGCGTGGCGACCTGGTCCACCGACTTCCGTGCCGACCTCCCCAAGATCGACGTCCCGGCCCTGATCCTGCACGGCACCGCCGACCGCATCCTGCCCATCGAGGCCACCGGAGAACGCTTCCACCAGTCACTCCCGCAGGCGGACTACGTCGTTATCGACGGCGCTCCCCACGGCCTGCTGTGGACCCACGCCCAGGAAGTCACCCAGGCCCTCCTCACCTTCCTGGCCAAGTGACCGACGGCCGACGGCCCTCCCGCCGGCAGCGGGTACGCGGCCCGTTACCCGGGGGGACGCGAGGCTGAGCCTGCTCTTCGCTCGCGGGCCGCTCGTCGGCAGGACCGTGAACCGTGGACCCCGCCGTCGCTCCCACGACGGCGGGGTGCACGAAACCCGCCTGGACCTCGGTTACGCTGCCACGTTTGTCGGAGCGCGCATCGGCGGAAGCGGGCCGGCTCAGTGCCGTTCGCTCCAGGTGGTGCCGTTCGCTGCTGGTGTGCAGCCGCGTGTGGGTGGAGTCGGCCCGCGCAGCTCGGCCGACCGTGCGCAGCAGGCTCGGCGCTCAGATGACGCCGCGTGAGGTCGTTTTGGCCAGCAGCGCCTGGGGCGTATCCCGCAGCACGGTGTCGACCGCCGCCGCGCCCAGGCGGCGGCGCAACCGAGGGACGAAGTCCCGGCCGAGTACGTCCATCCCCGGCCCCCCGCCGTAGGCGCTGAGCGAGGATCTGCGTCCGACGTCGGTCCCCAGGCAGACGTGGCCCAGTTCGCCGGCCTCGGCCATGCGCTCGATCAGGTCCAGGACCACAGAGTCCGGCCGGTACTTGATCCGCCCGATCGTGTCGTAGACGAGGTGGGCGCCGCGGGCGATCAGGTCGAGGTGGAGTTCCGGATCGGGGTTGCGGTCGGTGTGGGCGAGCAGAACCCGTTCGGGCGGTACGCCGTGCTTGTCCAGGAGGTCCAGGGCGGCATGTGCGGCGGTTCCGACCTCGGTGTGGACCGCCACGGCCACGCCCGTCTGCCGGGCCGCCGCCGCTCCCGCGGCGAACCATCGTTCCTCGTGAGGGTCGATCCGGTGGTACGAAGCACCGAGTTTGATGATTCCGGCCTTGTGAGGGCTGGGGTCGGGGCGGGGGAAGTCCCAGTCGTGACTGTCCATACCGACCCGCAGGTCGTCCAGGAGCACGTCGAGAAGCGTCGCGTCGTCGGCGTGGCGGGCCCAGTGAGCGGCCGGATAGTGCGCGCTGCGGTGGTAACCGGTCGCGGCGACGATGTGGAGGGCGCTGGCGCGGGAGACCTCGGCGAGTTGGGTGGGGCGGCGTCCGAGGCCCACCGGTGTCAGGTCGACGACGGTGCGCATGCCGCTCGCCGCGACGCGCAGGAGCTCGGCCGCCGCCTTGTCGGTGTCGAGGAACTCGTCCCCCGGGTTGACCGGGGTGCGAAGGAAGACGTGCTCGTGGGCATCCACCTCGCCGAGTTCGGCGGCGGCGACAGGACCGAGGACCGTCTCGACGACAGGCAATGTTGTTCCCCTCTGCAAAGTGCGGGCGGCCGAAGCCGACAGGCCGGCGGCGGCCGGGGCCCAGTGCCCAGGGCCCTAGGCCAGCTCGATGTGGAACACGAAACGGGATCCCGCGTACCGGGACTCGGTGAGTTCGACGGGTGTGCCGTCGGCGGTGGTGACCAGTCGGCGTTCGACGAAGATGGGCGCGCCGACGGGCAGGTCCAGCAGGGCGGCGTCGTCGTCGGTGGCGACGGCCGCGATCTGGGTTCCGGTCGCGCGGGAAGGGGCGAAACCCTTCTCGGAGAGTGCCTGGTGCAGTGATCCGTGGGCCAGGTCCTCGCGCAACAGCCAGGCACAGGACGGCGGCAGCACGACGTTCTCGATCGCCATCGGCTGGTCGTCGGCCAGCCGCAGCCGCCGTACCTGAACGACGTTGGACTGGCGGGCGAGCCTGAGCGCGGTGGTCTCCTCCTGGGTACCCGCGCGCCGTTCGCTCGTCAGGACGGTCGACGACACGGTCATGCCGCGCAGCGCCATCTCCTCGGTGAACGAGCGCAGTCGGCCCATCTGGCGGTGGACCTGCGGTTCCCCCACGAAGGTGCCGACACCGGAGATCCGGTAGATCGCACCCTCGGCGACCAGGCGCTGCGTCGCCTGGCGGACGGTCATCCGGCTGACCTGGAACAGTTCGCACAGTTCCGCGTCGGACTCGATCTGATCTCCGGGCTTCAGCCCCGCGATCCGGCCGCGGATGTGCCGTTCGACCGCTTCATGTCGCGGCATGGGCCGCCGAGCCACGGCTTTCCTCCCTTGTCCCGGACCGGTGTCTATACCGGTATGCGTTCCGCAGCATAGGCCGTCACCCAGTACGCGTCCACACTCGTCCTGCCCTGTCGGAGGCGAAGATCAGCCAGTGATCAGCCAGTCCGAGTGCTTGACGTCGGGGCGGTCGCCGCCTTAGCGTCCCGCCATGTACTACCTGTCTATACATTATCCGTCGGACGCTGCTCCGCGGTAGGGCGCACCGTCTTCGCCCTCGTACCAGAGAGGTTCTGCCGTGTCTTCGTGGATCCGTACCGCAGTCGGGATCGTCGAGCGGCTCGCCGAGTCCCAGGCCGACGCCATCGAGGCCGCGGCCCAGATCGCGGCCAGGTCGATCGCCGACGACGGCGTCGTCCACACCTTCGGCACCGGTCATTCGCGCATGCCGGTGGAGGAGATCTTTCCCCGCTACGGCTCCTACCCCGGTTTCCAGCCGCTGGTGGAGCTCTCGATGACGTTCCACACCCAGGTGGTGGGGGCCAACGGACAGCGGCAGGCGATGTTCATCGAGCGCGTCGAGGGGCTCGCCGACCAGATCCTGGCGAACTTCCGGCTGCGCCCTTGCGACAGCATGTTCATCTTCAGCGTCAGCGGACTCAACGCCGTCCCCATCGAGATGGCGATGGGCGCGAAGAAGGCGGGCCTGCCCGTCATCGCGGCCACGTCACTGCGGGAGACCAACGCCGCCGAACCGCGGCATCCGAGCGGATCCCGGCTCGCGGACCACGCCGACGTCGTGATCGACCTGGGATCACCGGTCGGCGACGCCATCTGTCAGGTCCCCGGCCTGGACGTCCCGGTCGGCCCGGTGAGTACCTTCACCGCGATCGCCGTGGTCAACGAGATCAAGGTCAGAGTGGCCGAGTTGCTGGCCGAGCGGGGTGCCATGCCGCCGGTCATCACCAGTTCCCGCCTGGTCGGCGCGGAACGCAGCGACGAACTGTTCGAGGGCGCCTACCTCGAGTTCGCGCGCCGCTCCGCCGCCGCCCTGCGCACCGCGGACGGCGCACGGTGAAGCGCCTGCTGGTGGCCGGTGCCCGCGGCGGGATCGGCGCCGCGTGCGTCAAGGCCGCGCGGGCCGCCGGCGCGCAGGTCTTCGAGGCCGACCGCGACACGTACGACATCACCGTGTCCACGGGTGCCGACGCGGCCGTGGCGCGAGCGGCCGAGGCCCTGGACGGTCTCGACGGCATCGTGCACGCGGTGGGCATGTCCGGCCGGCGTCTCGGTGACGGGCCGGTGGACGAGTGCGGCGACGAGGCGTGGCGTGAGGTGCACCGGGTCGATCTCGACTCGGTGTTCTACCTGTTGCGCGCCGGCCTGCGGCAGTTGTCCGGCTCGGGCGGGTCGATCGTCGTCATCGGCTCGGCTCTGGCGAGCACGCTCGACGAGGACTTCCTCACCGCGGCCTACGCCAGCGCGAAGGGCGCCCTCGTTCCTCTGGTGCGCTCGGCCGCGTTCACCGGAGCCCCCAAGGGGGTGCGCGTCAACATCGTCGCGGCCGGCCTGGTGGACACCCCCATGGCCGCGCGCGCCATGACCGATCCCGCGATCGAGGGGCGAATGCCGCGGTTGATGCCGCTCGGCGCGCGGGCCTGCAGTCCCGGAGAGATCGCCGACACCGTCGTGTGGCTGCTGTCGGACGCCGCCTCCCGCACCACCGGCGCGGTGGTCCCCGTAGACGGAGGGTGGCACCTGAGGTGAACGGCACACGCGTCAGCCAGGCGGAGGCCCGGCGTCATCCGCTCCTGTGGGACGGCGACGTGGTGGTCGTCGGCGGCGGTTCGGCGGGCTCGGCGGCGGCGGTCGCGGCCGCCCGGCGGGGCGCTTCCACCCTGCTCGTGGAGGGCGCCGCTCACCTCGGCGGCACCGGGGCGAGCGTTCTGGACACCTTCTACGGCTTCTACGCGCCCGGCACGGGTGAGCGTGTCGTCGGCGGCGTCGGCTGGGAGGTGTGCCAGGCGCTCACCGAGCGCGAGGCGGCCTTCGAACGCCCCAACACCTACGGTGCCGGCACCGGTGTCACCTACGATCCCGAGACGCTCAAGCTGGTCTGGGACGAACTCGCCGGCGGCGCCGGGGTGCGGGTCCTGTTCCACGCCCGTGCGTCACGGGTGGTGATGGAGGATCAGAACGTCGTCGGGGTGGTCGTCGAGACGGTCGCCGGTCCCTGGCACGTACGCGCCGGGGTCGTCGTCGACGCCAGCGGTGACGCCGACGTCGCGTGGCGCGCGGGGGCGGCGCTGGAGCGGCCCGTCGAGGACCGCGTCGTGCAACCGCTCACCCAGACCTTCCGGCTCGCCGGTGTCGACGCCGCGGCGGCACCCACGGCGGAGCTGCACCGCCTGATGGCCCTGCACGCGGACTCGGGAGCGTACGAACTGCCCCGGCGTGAGGGGTCCGTGCACCGGACCACCGAACCCGGCGTCGTCCACACCAACGTGACGCGCGTGAGCGGCGTCGACCCCACCGACCCGTGGCAGCTCTCGGCGGCCGAGCAGGAGGGGCGCCGCCAGGTCGTCGAGTACACGCGGTTCCTCGTCGAGCAGGTGCCGGGGTACGAACGGGCCTTCCTCATCGCGTCCGCACCACGCATCGGCGTGCGCGAGAGCCGCCGCCTGATCGGCGAGTACGTCCTGGGCCGTGAAGACGTCCTGAGCGCGCGGCAGTTTGCGGACGCCATCGCGCGCTGCGGCGCTCCGATCGAGGACCACGGCGCCGGGGACAGGACGATCTGGCAGTACGTCGGCTCCGGTGACGAGACTCCCACCGGTCGCACGTACGGCATTCCCTACCGGTCTCTGCTGCCCCGCGGCGTCGACGGTCTGCTCGTCGCGGGCCGGTGCCTGTCGGCCACCCATGACGCCCACGCCTCCGTCCGCTCCATCGGACAGTGCATGGCGATGGGGCAGGCCGCGGGGACCGCGGCGGCGCTGACGGTGTCCGCCGGATGCCGGCCTCGCGATGTGGACGTCGTCGAACTGCGTGAGCGGCTCGCTGCCGACGGCGCCCTGATCTCTCCCGACTGACCGGCTGTGCCGGAAAAGGCTAGACAGGTCGTCCGCCTGAACGTCGGATCCGCTTGAGCGCCGGTCATTTCGGCTCAGTCAACCAAAGTTTCCGTTTCTTTTCGGCTCAACCGATTGACTCGATGATGTGCGCGACCTAGCTTCCCGTTAAGTCTATACAGGCAGTACTGATGGTGATCAGGAGATCGCATGGTGGTGACCAGGGGCGGTCCTCGCCCCGAAGGGTCCGCCCTGGGCGTGGACATCGGGGGCACGAACATCAAGTGGGTGCACCGGGCCGGCACGGCCGTCCTCGCGCGGGGCACGCTGCCCACCCCCGCCGCGGGCCCCGCGCAGGTCGCCGCCACCATCGCCGAGATGGTCGACGCACGCAGCGTCGAGGCCATCGGCGTAGCACTGCCCGGTCACCTCACCCCGGACCTGCGCTCCACCACCACCGTCCCGAACATCGACGGCGACTGGCAGGGTTTCCCGCTGGCGGACACGCTCGAGCACGCGATCGCGAAGCCCGTCCTGCTGATGAATGACGCACGCGCGTTCGCCTCGGCGGAACTCGCTCTGGGCTCCGCGCGCGGGCACACCGACGTGGTGTTCATGACCATGGGCACTGGGATAGGCGGTGCGATCGCCCTGGACGGTCGCGTCCTGCGCGGGCCCGGTGACCGGATCGGCGAAATCGGGCACATGGCCGCCGATCCGGGGGGTGACCTCTGCGGATGCGGGGCCCGCGGCTGTCTGGAAACGGTCGCGGGCGGCCGGGCACTCGCGGCCCTGTGGTCCCGGTCCCTCGCCTCTCGCGGGACCGGGAGCCAGGGCCGGTCGCTGACACCCGAGGACCTGGTCCGGGCCGCACGGTCGGGTGACGCGACGGCCCGGGGGATCCTTGGAAGCGTCGGCATGGTCGTGGGCACGGTACTGGGGAGCGTGCTGGCCCAACTCGGCCTCTCGACCGTCGTCGTCGGCGGTGGTGTCGCGCCCGCCTTCGACATGATGCGACCGGCCGTCGAGTCGGCACTGCGCGACCGGCGGTCACTGATCGGACCGGTGACCCTCCTGGCCGCCGAACTCGGCCCGTACGCCGGTGCGACGGGGGCGGCCCTGCACACCACGGCGCAACCCCTCGCCGTCCCTTCGACATCTCAGTTATCCGTGAACTGACGGCCTCCCGCAGCCTTTTGACGGGCGCGCAGCCCCGGTGAACGGCCACCCACGCGGCGACCGGCACCTCGCCTGTCGTCCCACCGGCGGGCGGGCACGTCCGGCGGCCCCGTTCCGACCGCCGAAGGAATCCGCGCCAGCGGTTCCCTCCTGTCGACGCGCCTTCCCGCCCGCCTTCCGCAGCACCGGATCCGGCGCCCCGACCGCCGGCCGCCGTTCTCCCCGCGCGGCGGCCGGTCTCCCTCACGCCCAGCCCAGGACGGTTTCCCGATGATCGACGCATACGTCGGCGACGGCTCGGTACAGAACGAACCGGGCCCCTCCGAGCGGTCCCAGCACACCGCGCGACAGCGGTGGTGGCGCACGGCCGTCATCTACGAGGTCTACGTCCGCAGTTTCCTGGACAGCACCGGGGACGGCATCGGCGACCTGGCCGGTGTCCGCGCGGGCCTGCCGTACCTCAAGCGGCTCGGTGTCGACGGCATCTGGCTCAACCCGTTCTATCCCTCCCCGCAGTACGACCACGGCTACGACGTCGCCGACTACTGCGACGTCGACCCGGTCTACGGGGACCTGGCCGAGTTCGGCCGCCTGGTGGACGACGCGCACCGTCTGGGGTTCAAGGTGCTCATCGACATGGTCCCCAACCACTGCTCCAGCAAGCACCCGTGGTTCCTCCAGGCCCTGGCCGAAGGCCCGGACGGCGGCCCCGCCAGATCCCGCTTCCACTTCGCCGAGGGCCGTGGCGAGCGCGGTGAACTGCCGCCCAACAACTGGTACTCGATGTTCGGCGGGCCCGCCTGGACCCGGATCACCGAGCCCGACGGCACGCCGGGCCAGTGGTACCTGCACCTGTTCGGGCCGGAGCAGCCCGACCTGAACTGGCGCAACCCCGAGGTCGGCGGCTACTTCGAGCAGGTGCTGCGGTTCTGGCTGGAGCGCGGTGTCGACGGGTTCCGCATCGACGTGGCCACCGGCCTGTTCAAACACCCCGGACTGCCGGACTCCCCGGACCCGGCGGCCGACGCGCGGGCCCGCGACACCGTCAACCCCCTGGCATGGAACCAGCCCGAGACACACGGTGTCTGGCGCACCTGGCGTGCCATCTGCGAGGAGTACACCGGACGGGACGGCATCGACCGGCTGCTCGTCGGAGAGGTGTCGGTGCGCACACCGGCCGAGCAGGCCGCCTACGTCCGCCCCGACGAACTCCATCAGGCGTTCTTCTTCCACATGCTGACGGCGCCGTGGGACGCCGCCACCTTCCGCAGGGTCATCCAGGACGCGCTGCGGGACATCGCCGACACCGGCTCGACCATCACCTGGGTGCTCAACAACCACGACCAGGTCCGCACCGTCACCCGGTACGCGGCCGCCGCCCGAGCTCGCGCCGCCGCGCTGCTGATGCTCTCCCTGCCCGGTGCCGCCTACCTCTACCAGGGCGAGGAACTCGGACTGCCGGAGGTCGTCGACCTGCCGGACGAGGTGCTCACCGACCCGATCTTCCACCGCAGCGGCAGCCGGGTGGGGATCCGGGACGGCTGCCGGGTACCCCTGCCGTGGTCGGGTCACCTGTCCCCGTTCGGCTTCACCTCGGGCGACGGCGTCGGCACGCCGTGGCTGCCCCAGCCCGACTGGTTCGCCGCGCACACCACCGAACGGCTCATGGCCGACCCCGAATCCTTCTGGCACCTCTACCACGACGCGCTCGAACTGCGCGCGAACCTGCCGTCGCTCAGCACCGGGACGCTGCGCTGGCTGGAGTCCCCGCCGCAGGTTCTGGCCTTCGTCCGCGGTGACGGGCTGGTGTGCGCCGTCAACTTCGGCGACGCCCCGTGTCCCGCCCCGGCACCCGGCACTCCGCTGCTCGCGAGCGGTCCCTGCCCGCCCGGGACCCTCCCCGGCAGCACCGCCGCCTGGTGGGCGGCCGACGGCCTCACGGGCTGACCCCGCTGTCCCTCACCACATGTTCTTCCGTCTTTCACAAAGGAGTGACCGATGAATGGCAGAGCGGCAGCACTGACGGCCGTCACCGTCCTGATGATCGGGGCCGCCGGGTGCGGCTCCTCGGACAAGGACACCGCCGGCACCCCGGCGACCACCGGCGCCAAAGACGCCTCCACACTGAACCTGCCGGATCTCCACGGGCAGAACCTTCAGGTGGCCGGCGTCTGGACAGGCGCCGAGCAGAAGAACTTCCTCAAGGTACTGGCCCGCTTCGACAAGCTGACGGGAGCCAGGACCACCTTCGTGCCCACCGGCGACAACGTGTCGACCTTCGTCGGCAGCAAGATCCAGGGCGGCTCCCCGCCGGACGTGGCCCTGCTGCCCCAGCCCGGCGTGCTCCAGCAGTTCGCCAAGGCCGGCTGGCTCAAGCCGCTCCAGCCGGACGTGACCAAGGAACTGGACCAGAACTACAGCAAGGTCTGGCGCGACCTCGGCACCTACCGGAACACCCCGTACGGCGTGTTCTTCAAGGTCACCAACAAGTCGCTGTTCTGGTACAACACCGCGGCCTGGGAGCAGGCCGGACTGACCACCGCACCCACCACCTGGGACCAACTGCTCAAGGACGGCCAGACACTCTCCGACTCCGGCACCCCGCCGTTCTCCATAGGCGGCGGCGACGGCTGGGTCCTGACCGACTGGTTCGAGAACATCTACCTCAGCCAGACCGGCCCGGCGATGTACGACAAGTTGACGAAGCACCAGATCAAGTGGACCGACCCCTCGGTGACCAAGGCGCTGACCACACTGGGCGGGCTCTTCGGCAGGCCCGATCTGATCGCCGGAGGCACCCGCGGGGCGCTGCAGACCGACTTCCCCACCTCGGTCGACCAGGTCTTCGCCAAGCCGCCCAAGGCAGCGCTGGTCTACGAGGGGGAGTTCATCGCGACCAACATCACCCAGGAGACCACGGCCAAGGTGGGCACCGACGCCAAGGTCTTCCCCTTCCCGGCCGTGGACGGCGGTGAGGCACCGGTGCTGAGCAGCGGCGACGTCGCGGTCGCCCTCAAGGACGGCAAGGGCGCGCAGGCACTGATGCGCTTCCTGGTCTCTCCCGAGGCGGCGGCGATCGACGTGCAGCAGGGCGGTTTTCTGTCACCGAACAAGGCGGTCGCCTTCTCCGACTACCGCGACGACATCGTGCGGGACATAGCGAAGAACCTGATCAAGGCGGGCGACAACATCCGGGTCGACATGTCCGATCAGGCGCCGGCCGCGTTCGGCGGTACCAAGGGGCAAGGAGAGTGGAAGGACCTCCAGGACTTCCTCGCCAAGCCCTCCGACATCGCGGGCGCGCAGAAGCAGCTCGAGGCGGACGCCGCGAAGGCGTTCGGCAAGGCGGGCTGAGCAGCCGTCATGTCACAGACACTCACCCCTCCGTCCCCCGCCGCCCCCGCGGCGGCGGGGGCACCCGCCCGCCGCACGGGCAGGACACCCCGGGGCCGTACCTGGGTCGCGGCGTTCTTCCTGCTGCCCGCGCTGATCCTGCTCGGCGCGCTCGTCGTGTATCCGATCGTCTGGTCGGTCGTGCGCAGTCTCTTCGGCCCCGACGGCTTCACCCACTTCGTAGGGCTGTCCAACTACACCGGTGTCTTCACCGACCACCAGACACTCGTCGCCATCAAGAACAACGCGATCTGGGTCGTGGTCGCACCCGTCGCGGCCACCGGGCTCGGCCTGATCTTCGCCGTGCTCACCGAGCGGATCCGCTGGGGCACCGCGTTCAAGCTGGTCGTCTTCATGCCGATGGCCATCTCCATGCTGGCCGCCGGCATCATCTTCCGGCTGGTCTACGATCAGGACCCCGGCAAGGGCGTGGCCAACGCGATGGTCACCGGCGTCCACGACACCTTCTTCAAGGCGTCGGCGTACCCCGGAGCCCATCCGAGAGTGGCGGGCCCCGGCAGCACCCTGACGGGCCCGGTCGGCGGACCCTACACCGGCAAAGCAGTCAGTCCCGGTGACGGTCCGGCCGCGCTGGCGCTCGTCGGAGTGCAGCCCAGCACCCTGACCGGCGCCGCGCAGGCCGCCGCACCGGGTTCGTGCCCGTCGGGCGCCGTGTGCGGCACGGTCTGGCTGGACTTCCAGCCGGGCGGCGGCACCCCCGGGAAGATCGACCCGGGGGAGAAGGCACTGGCCGGCGTCCGGGTGGAGGCGGTGCGTGACGGGCGCGTGCTCGCCACGGCGACCGCCGCCAAGGACGGCACCTTCACTCTGCCCGCGTCCCGGATCGGCGCCGAACCGATCCAACTGCGCCTGCCCGCAGCGAACTTCACCGCGCAGTACGCGGGCGTCAACTGGCTCGGCCCGACCCTGGTCACCTGGTCGATCATCGGCGCCTACGTCTGGATGTGGACCGGTTTCGCCATGGTCCTCATCGCTGCCGGACTGGCCGGCATCCCCCGGGAACTGCTGGAGGCGGCCCGCGTCGACGGCGCGAAGGAGTGGCAGGTCTTCCGCCGCATCACGGTGCCGCTCCTGGCGCCGGTGCTGGGCGTGGTGCTGGTCACGCTGGTGATCAACGTTCTGAAGATCTTCGACCTGGTGTACGTCATCGCGCCCGGCGCCAGCCAGCAGGACGCCAACGTACTGGCCCTGCAGCTCTACCTGTCCTCCTTCGGCGGCGGCAACGACCAGGGCACCGGCAGCGCGCTCGCCGTACTCCTGCTCGCCCTGGTCGCGCCGGCCATGTTCCTCAACATCAAGCGGTTCCGAAAGGAGACGTCACGGTGACAACCCTTCAGACCGCAGAGGCCGCGCGGACCGCCCGGGGCGCCGGGGCCGCCTCCGGCCGCACGGGGCCGGGCGCCGCCGCCCGTGCGGCTCGCCGGCTGGCCGGCGGATCCACCCGGCTCGTCCTGCTGGCGGTCGCCCTGTTCTGGCTTCTGCCCACCGTCGGCCTGCTGCTCTCCTCGCTGCGCGGGCCCCTGGACATCCAGGCGTCCGGCTGGTGGACGGCCCTCACCAAGCCCGCGCGGCTGACCCTGCACAACTACACCAACCTGCTGGACGACCCGACGATCACGCATTCGTTCCTGAACAGTCTGCTGATCACCGTCCCGGCCACGGTGCTGGTCGTGGTCGTCGGCTCGCTCGCCGGGTACGTCTTCGCATGGGTCGAGTTCCCGGGCCGGGACTGGGTCTTCCTGCTCGTCGTCGGCCTGCTCGTGGTGCCGCTGCAGGTCGCGCTGGTGCCCGTCACCAGCCTGTTCGGGAAGCTCGGGATCTTCGGCAGCATCGTCAGTGTGGTCCTCTTCCACGTCGCCTTCGGCCTGCCGTTCGCGATCTTCCTGCTCCGCAACTTCTTCGCGGGAATCCCGCGCGAACTGCTGGAGGCCGCCCGTCTGGACGGGGCGGGCGAGTTGTGGCTCTTCATCCGGGTGGTGGTTCCACTCGGCGGGCCGGCGATAGCCTCGCTCGGCATCTTCCAGTTCCTGTGGGTCTGGAACGACATGCTCGTGGCGCTCATCTTCGCCGACCCGGGCTCGACGCCGCTCACGGTGGCCCTGCAACAGCAGACCCGTCAGTTCGGCACCAACATCGACGTCCTGTCCTCCGGCGCCTTCCTCTCCATGATCATCCCGTTGGTGGTCTTCTTCGCCTTCCAGCGGCAGTTCGTCAACGGGGTCATGGCGGGGGCGCTGAAGTAGCGGGTGCTCTCGCGTCTCCAGGTCACCTGGCCCGACGACCGAACGTGGGACGTGGAGTGGTCGCGATGCGTTCGGTGGGGCAGCGACAGGCGCTGCCCCACCGCGAGTTCACACGCCCGAGTCGGCTGCCAGCGTCGTGAACGCCGACCAGGCAGCGGGAGAGACGGCCAGGAACTGCCTTTGGGTGTCCTTCAAGTCCCGGACAAGAACGATGCTGGGGCGCAGTGCGATCTCGACACAGTTGTCACCGCCACCGCCACCGCCGCTGTAGCTGCTCTTGAACCAGGCGAGGCTCCCCGGATCCCCGGAGAGCCCCATCGCGGCCGGCACCGGCCCTGAGCGCCTTTCAGTATGCGTGCCGGTCCGGCTTCCTCTCCCAGGTCTCGTACGCGCCCGCGCCCAGCTCCGGGTGGATCTGCTCGATGTGGATCCGGCGCTGGTCCAGCGGCTTCTGGAAGTCCTCGTACTGGAAGACGTCATCGAAGCCGATCTTCCGCGTGGCGTCCAGGTCGCAGCTGAAGTAGACGTTGTCGATGCGCGACCAGTAGATGGCGCTCATGCACATGGGACACGGTGCGCCACTTATGTACATCGAACAGCCCTGGAGCATCCGGGCCCGCTCCGGGACCGGGTCGGGGGAGCCCTCGGGGCGCGGCACGTATTCCAGGGTCCCCTCGTTCTGGTGCTCTTCCGAGATGGTGGGCGCCTCCGGGTTGAGGAGTTGGGACGCCTTGCGGATGGTCTCGATCTCGGCGTGTGCGGTCGGGTCGCCGGTCAGGAGGACTCGGTTCTGCCCGCGAGCGACGATCTCGCCGTCCCGGCTGAGCACGGCGCCGAACGGACCGCCCCAGCCGTGTTCCACCGACTCCGTGGCCAGTCGTACCGCTTCCGTCAGGAACTCCTTGTGACCCATGGAGGACTCCACTCCGCATCGGTTCGGGCATTCCGATCGATTGCAAGGTGATTAGATCGATTGCAAGGTGATTAGGCTGCTTGCGCGGGTTGTACGCATTTGTCTTATAAGCACCTTTGTGCCTACGCTACTCCGTATGAGCGCCAGCGCAAACCGCGGCCGTGGTGCGGCCGGAGCGACCGTGGTGACCTCGCAGAAAGTCGTCCCCGGTCGCGAGGAGGACTACAAACGCTGGCAAGAACAGGTGAACCGGGCCGTAAGGGCCTTCGACGGCTTCGAGGGAACGGAGCTGTACCCGCCCGACTCCGCCGAGGACAACCAGTGGGTCGTGGTGTTCCGCTTCTCGGATGTCGACCGGTTGAGCGCCTGGCTCGGATCGGCTACGCGCCGAGAACTCATCGATGACGGCAGCAACTTGTTCGAGGGGGAGCCCTCGCAGGAGGTTCTGCGCGGAGGACGACCGGCTCAGGAAGCCGTGACGGCCGTCGTCTCCCACACGGTGCGGCCAGGTCGCGAGCAGGACTTCGAGCGTTGGCAGGACAAGGTCCTGAGGGCCCAGCAGAAGTTCCCGGGCTTCATGGGCTCCGAACTCTTCGCGCCCGTCGAGGGTATCCAGGACCGCTGGGTCGTCGTGTTCCGGTTCAATACCCGCGAACACCTCGACCGGTGGTTGCAGTCGGATGTCCGCAGGAAACTGCTGGAGGAGGGGCGCGAGTACTTCGCGGACTACGACGTGCGCGAGATCGCGTCGGCCTTCAGCGGATGGTTCCGCTTCGGCGAAGGGGAGCAGGCGGGTGTTCCGCCCAACTGGAAACAGGCCATGTCCGTTCTTCTCGCGCTCTACCCCACCGTCATGGTGCTCAACCTCACCGTAGGGCGCGCCCTCACGCATGTCGGCATTGCGGGATACCTCGGCCTTTTCATCTCCAACGTGCTGAGCGTCGCGATTCTGACCTGGCTTCTGATGCCGCTGGTCGTCAACCGCAGCCTCGCCTTCTGGCTGGCACCGGATCGACCGCGTTCGCGCCGCACCGACCTGGTGGGCGCGGCCGTCGTGATGGTGTGTTACGCGGCGCTTCTCGCGGTTTTCGCTCTCACCGTCTGAGGCCGTCTCGTGCCCAGGGGCACATCGGAGGTGACCGGAATTGAGCCGCTACGCGCAGATTCGCGGTCTCGGGGGACTGTCCGTACGGCGGAACGAAGCCGGTTACGAGGACATCCGCAGGGCCGCCGTGTGGAACACGCTCACACCGGCGCGGTTTCCCGACGTCATCGTTCGCGCGGCGTCGGCCGGTGATGTCGTACAAGCGGTGCGCCAGGCCCTGTCCCAACGCCTCCAGGTCGCCATACGGTCGGGGGGACACAGTTGGTGCGGGTCGCCCCTGCGCGACGGGGGCATGCTCATCGACCTGTCCGGGCTCCGCGGCTGCGCCGTCGACCCTGACTCCGCGACGGCAACGGTGCAGCCCGGCGTCACGGGCGGGCAGCTCACCTCGGAACTCGGCCGTCACGGACTCGCTTTCCCCACAGGCCACTGCGGATCCGTCACCGTCGGCGGATACCTTCTCAGCGGAGGGCTCGGCTGGAATTCCGGTGTCCGCGGGCCGGCGTGCGCCAGTGTCGAGCAGATAGAAGCCGTGACCGCGGACGGGGAGCCGGTGACGTGCAGCCAGAGCGAGCACGCAGACCTGTTCTGGGCGGCCAGGGGAGCGGGTCCCGGCTTCTTCGCCGCGGTCACCGCCTTCCGCCTCAGGCTGTATCCGCACCCCGGCGCGATCGCGAGCACCAGGTGGACCTTCCCCCTCGCGAACGTCACCGAGGTGACGCACTGGGGCACCGAGCTGGCCGCAGATCTCGCCCCGAACGTCGAGTTCAGCTTCTCACTCGGCACAGCGGACCCCGGTACCCAGCCGGGCCCCAAAGTGGTGACCGTCACCGGTACCGCCTTCGCCGCGTCGCGACAGGAAGCCGGCGGATTCCTCCGGCCGCTGCGCCACTGTCCGCTGCGCCGAAGCTCCCTCTCCCGCCAACTGGACGAGCCGACGACGTTCGAGTCCCTGTACGACTCCTCCGCTGCCGTGTGGCCTCCGCGACTCCGCTATGCGGCGGACACCCTGTGGTCGGACACCGGCTTCCCCACGCTGCTCAGCGAGCTCGCGGAGGTCGTCGACTCGGCTCCTTCGAACAGATCGCTGGTCCTCGCACCGTTCTCGCCGGCGGGCCGTCCGCCGCCGGACATGGCCTTCTCGGCGCTCGGGGAGAGCTATGTCGCTTCCTACGCCGTCTGGGACGACCCCCGCCAGGACGCCGCCAACATCGGCTGGCTGCGGGAAGCGATGCACAGGGTGGAACCTCTCGGGACGGGGCACTACATCGCCGAGGCGGACCTCACCGCGGCGTCGTCCCGTGCCCGCCGCTCCTTCACCGCGGACGACTGGCAGCGCCTGCGGGGCCTGAGGACGCGGCACGACCCGGACGGCGTCTTCTGCTCCTACCTGTCACCGGACGAGGCCGCGCTGTAGCGCCACTCCTCGCGGTCAGTCCCGCGCCAGTGCGGCGTACCAGCGCCAGGGCGGCGCCGGCCGGTGACCGGCGACGACCTTCCGCGCGAGCGTGTCCCCGCTCGCGCTGTCCGTGCTGACGGCACGCTTCACCGACCTCGCGGACAATGCGCGCGCCTCCGCTCGGCGGGCGGATCGTCCTCCTGACCGGGACCGCGCGGCGGTCCGGGCTGCAAGAAGTCGCTGGGCATACCGAGACGCATCGGACGGGGCGTTGCGGCGGGGGAGGGCGGCAAGGGGAGCGCGTGCCCGGTCGACGGTATGTGGCCCCCGGTGGGCGGGCGTTGCCGGCGGGCCCGCATACTCGGTGATCGTCGCGGTGCCGTGAGTGCGGTGACCGCTGTGGCCGGTGCGCTGTGTGGGCAGAAGGGCTGTTGGGGTTATGACGGACGCGAACGAACCGGCCGTGCCGGAAGTGGTGGACAGTCCCGCTGTTCGCGCGCAGCCGAGCGGCAGCCTGGCACGCTGGTTGCTGCGCCACCGGGTACAGCCGGTCGGGCCGGCGGCGGGTGAGGGTCACGCCGAGCAGCACGCCTGGTGGAAGGTGATGTGCCTGACGGGGGTGGACTACTTCTCCAGCCTGGCGTACGTACCGGCGATCGCGGCGCTCGCGGCCGGGGCGGTGTCGCCGTTGGCGACGCTGCTGATCGTGGCGCTGACGCTGGTGGGGATGCTGCCGATGTACCGGCGGGTGGCCCGGGAGAGCCCGCACGGAGCCGGGTCGGTGGCGATGCTGGAGGATCTGCTGCCGTTCTGGTGGGGCAAGCTGTTCGTGCTGGTCCTGCTGGGCTTCGTGGCCACGTCGTGGATCATCACGATCACGCTGTCCGCGGCGGACGCCTCCGTCCACATGATGGAGAACCCCTATCTGCCCCATGCCCTGCACGGCCACGAGGTCGCCATCACGGTGGCGTTGTTGCTGGTGCTCGGAGGGGTGTTCCTGCTCGGGTTCAGCGAAGCGGTCAGCGTGGCCATTCCGCTGGTCGCGGTCTTCCTCGTGCTCAACGCGGTGGTCATCGCAGTGGGATTGGCGGACGTGTTCACCACGCCCGGGGCGTTCTCGGCGTGGACGGACGCGCTCGGCGAGGGCGGAGGCGGATTCGGTGACCTGGTGGAGCCGGCGCTGGTGGCGTTTCCGCTGCTGGTGCTGGGGCTGTCGGGTTTCGAGACCGGGGTGAGCATGATGCCCCTGGTGGCCGCCGAAGGCGCCGACCCCGAGCAGCGGCTGCGCTCGCGGATCCGCAACACCCGCCGGCTGCTGACCACCGCCGCGCTCATCATGAGCGTCTACCTGCTGTCCGCGAGCTTCGTGACCACCGTCCTCATTCCCCACAAGGAGTTCGAGCCCGGTGGCGGCGCCAACGGCCGGGCCCTGGCCTGGCTGGCCCACGAGAACGTCGGGGAGGCGTTCGGCACCGTCTACGACGTCAGCACCATCCTGATCCTGTGGTTCGCGGGCGCGTCCGCCATGGCCGGGCTGGTCAACATCGTCCCGCGGTACCTGCCCGACTACGGCATGGCCCCGGAATGGGGCCGCGCGGTACGCCCCGTCGTGATCGTCTACACCGTCCTCTGTGTCCTCATCACCCTCGCGTTCGACGCCGACGTCGACGCCCAGGCCGGCGCCTACGCCACCGGCATCCTGGCCATGATGGTCTCCGGCGCCTTCGCCGTCACAGTCTCGGTCGTACGCCGCCGCCGCCGCGCGACCGCCGCGGGCTTCGCACTGCTCACCGCGGTGCTGTTCTACGCCCTGGTGGCCAACATCGTGGACAAGCCCGACGGCATCTCCATCTCCGGCATGTTCATCGCCGGCATCATCGCCGTGTCACTGATCTCCCGGGTCTCACGCACCACCGAACTGCGCGCCGACCGCATCGTCTTCGACCAGGCCGCCCGCCGGTTCATCACCGACACCCTCGCCCACGACAACGCCATCAACATCATCGCCAACCGCCGTCAGGCCGGCGACGGCGCCGAGTACTCGGCCAAGGAACGTGAGCAGCGCGGCAGCAATCCGGTGCCGGGTCCGGCCGACGTGCTGTTCGTGGAAATCGACGTGATCGACCCGTCCGACTTCAGCGAAACCCTCACCGTACGCGGCGTCGAGGTCGACGGGTACCGGATCCTGCGCGCCGCGGCCCCGGCCGCCCCGAACGCCATCGCCGCGATCCTGCTCGCCCTGCGCAACGCGACGGGTGTTCAGCCGCACTGCTACTTCGCGTGGGCCGAAGGCAGCCCCCTGATGCACATGTTCCGCTACTTCCTGCTGGGCCGCGGCGACACCGCTCCGGTCACCCGCGAGATCATCCGCAGCAACGAACCCGACCCCGACCGCCGCCCCGGCATCCACGTCGGCGGCTGACCCGGCGGACCGTGCCGCGAGGTGAACGACTTCCACGACCGCCACCGCGCCGCCCGCGGCACGGTCCAGAACTGCGGCTGCCGACGGCGATTCGGGGCTCACTTCAGTGTCGCGTAGACGATGAGGTTGTTCACCGGGTGGCCCTGGGCGTCGAAGTCGCCGTCACAGGTGATCAGCCGCAGGGCGCGGTCCTGGGTGGAGCCGTAGACCTTCTCGGTGGGGAAGGAGTTCTTGCTGACGCTCTCGGTACCCGTGACGGTGAAGTGCGCCGGGTCTCCCTGCGCGTCGGTGACGGTGATGTCCGCACCCTTGGCGATCTTGTGGAGGTCGTGGAAGACGGCCTTGCCGAAGCGGGTGTCGTTGTGGCCGATGATGACGGCGGCCCCGGGTTCACCCGGCACGGAACCGCCGGTGTACCAGCCGGCGGTCATGCCTTTCTCGGCCGGGGGGACCTCGACGGTTCCGTCCGCGTTGAGGCCGAGCTCCATCAGGGAACTGGTGACCCCGATCGAGGGGATGGCCACCTTCGCGGGCGCCGCGGGCGCTGCGGGCGGCTCGGTCCGCGGCGCGTCGACGACGGGCGAGGGGGCGCCGGAGGTGGTGACGGAGACCGGGGCGGCGGACTTGTCGGGCGCGGCGGACGAGCAGCCGGTGAGCACGGTGAGGGCCACGGGTACGACGAGGGCGAGGCGGGCAAGAGCCGGCAGCGTGCCGAAGCGCCGTACCGGAGAGTGAGCAGGGGACACGACGGACTCCAGAGCAGGGGTGGGTGCACCAAGCGGTGGCGCCGCCCGACGGGGGACGGCGCCACAGGTGTGTCCGGTCGGACGGCGGGCCGGATCAGCCCTCGCGTCGTCCGGCGGCGCGGCGGCGCACCACGAAGGTGCCCGCGCCCGCGAGCAGCAGGGCTCCGGCGGCCGAACCGGCGATCGCGGTGGTGCCGGTCCCGCTGTCGTCGGCCACGGCTTCGCCCGCGGCGACGCCGCCGCGCGGCAGCCGCTTGGCGTCCTCGACCTTCTTGGCCTCCGTCGCCGCCTCCTCCTTCTTCTTCCTGGCGTCCTCGTCCTTCTTCCTGGCCACGTCCAAGTCGTCGCCCGGCGTGGAGCTCGGCACCGGGCTCGGGGTGGCGGCGAGGGCCGCGGTGGCGGGGGCGAGCAGCGCGCCGGCGGCGACTGCGCTCAGTACGGCGAAACGCAGGGTGAGATGGCGGGACATGTATGACTCCAGTTCTGGCCCGGCCTCGGTGGCTGCGGGCATGACCGAAGCCTTGCTGCCACTTGTGAGGAAACTGTCAGAACGCCGTGGTCATCGCATCAGGGTCGGGAAGGGCCGCCGGCATCAGGTCGGGGAGGGGCCATCGGCATCAGGGTTCGGCGGGATCGGCGGGCCCTGGAGGGTCGGCGGGTTCGAAGGAGCCGGCGGGTTCGAAAGGGCCGGCAGCCTCAGCGTGAAGACCGAGCCCAGT
The DNA here is from genome assembly GCA_000720805.1 of Streptomyces violaceoruber. Classification (GTDB taxonomy): domain Bacteria; phylum Actinomycetota; class Actinomycetes; order Streptomycetales; family Streptomycetaceae; genus Streptomyces; species Streptomyces cellulosae_A. The sequence goes on along the minus strand of JODI01000027.1, from coordinate 21,656 downwards.
CCCTCGGTGCTCACCACGTCCGCCGTGCCGCCGTGCGCCTCGGCGAGCTTCAGAACGATCGCCAGGCCGAGGCCGCTGCCGCCGGTGCTGCGGTTGCGGGACTTCTCCGCCCGCCAGAAGCGGTCGAACACGTGCGGGAGGTCGTCCACCGGGATGCCGTTGCCGGTGTCGGCCACTTCCACGGCCACCTCGTCCCCGGCGTCGGTGACATACGAACGGAGCGTCACCCTGCCGCCGGGCGGTGTGTGGCGCACCGCGTTGGAGAGCAGATTGCTCACGGCCTGCCGCAACCGGACGGGGTCGGCTTCGATCAGCGGCGCGGACGAACCCGTCCGCGACACAGGCCCTGACTGACGGGAGCCGGTTGCCGTGGCGACCCGCAGGGTGACGCCCGCGGTCTCGGCCGGCCCCTGGTGTGCCGCGGCGACCTGGCCGAGCAGGTCGTCCACGCGTACCGGCTCCAGGTGCAGCCGCAGCGCGCCCGCGTCGGCCGCCCCCAGGTCCTGCAGATCGTTGATGAGGTGCTGGAGTTGCACCGCCTCGTCGAGGAGCGAGGAGACGAACGCCGGGTCCGGCTCGGCCAGACCGTCGTGCGCGGCCTCCAGCCAGCCGCGGATGTTGCTCAGCGGAGTACGGAGTTCGTGGGCGACGTCGCTGACCATCACCTTGCGCTGTTCCTCCAGTCGGGTCCGGTGCGCGGCCATGTCGTTGAAGGCGGCCGCCAGCCGTCCGATCTCGTTGTCCGCGCCGACCGGCACGGGCGCGGAGTCCAGGCCGTCCCGCATCCGCTGGGCGGCGCCGGTGAGTGCGTGCAGCGGGCGTACGAGCCGGGCTCCGGCGATCACCGAGGCGCCGACGGTGAGGGCGAGGACGAGGGTCGTGACACCCGCGATGCGTGCGGTGTTGGCCGGGGAGAGGTCGAAGCCGGGCACGCTGACGGCGCCGGGGCCGTCGATGAACAGCAGGGCGGGCTCGGCGACATACGCCGTGAGCTGTTCGCGGCGGGCGCCGTCGACACAGGCGGCCACGGCGCGGTCGTCCCCGCTGTCCAGGGCCCTCGGCGGGCTGTCGACCGGGCCGCCGGCTGCGTCCGCCCTCCTCTTGGCGGCCAGCTGCCGCTCGATCATCGCCTCATCGCTGACACCGGTCTCCGGCACGGGAACCGGCACCGACGAGCCGGCGTCCCCGCCCTCCCCGCCCTCCTGCCCGTACCCCCGCTCCCAGGACAGGCCCAGGTTCAGTTTCACGCCCGTGCGGCCCTGCCGCTTCAGACAGGAGCCGGCGAGCAGTTCGAGCGCGCGCAGGGCCTTCTCCTCGGTCGCGGTGGGCTCGGCGGCCCCGCCGGCTGCCAGACACTTCAGCTCCAGGGAGCGGTCGGTGCTCTCGTTCACGAACCGGATCTGGGGCCGCCCGCTCGGGCTCTGGACGACGTCCGCGGCGATGCCCGCCGTCGCGAGGCACTCCATGCTCCGGGCGGTGGCCTTGCGCAGGGCCGCACGTTCCTTCACGGGCAGCAGGAACGGCCCCACGGCCCGGGGGTCGACGCGGTCCGCGCCGACCGGCACGGCGTCGGGCACCAGCACCGTGTCGACCGACAGCGGGTCGACGACCGCCGACGCCTGCCGTGGCAGCGACGAGGTGGACGAGGTGCCGTCGGCGGAGTCGAGGAGCGGACGCCGGTCCTCTGTGGTCAGCACGATCCGGCGTCCGGACTGCCGGGCCAGTTCCCGCACGGTGGCGCCGGCGCCGTCCCAGCCGGGATGGCCGGCGGCGTACCCCAGGAGGGTGTTGTAGATCTTCGCGTCGGCACCGAGGTTCTGCCCCTGCTCCTGACGGATCGCCACGGACGTCGTCTGCACGGCGAGATAGGCGGTGGCGGCGACCGAGCACGAGGCCACCAGCGCCGACACGGTCAGCAACCGCCCCAGCAGGCTCTTGCGGAGCGGCAGTCGCGTCCGCCCGTGACGCCGGTCATGCCGGTCCCGCCGGTCATGCCGGTCATGCCGGTCCCGCTGGTCCGGTTGGTCCCGCGGGTCCGGTTGGTCACGCTGGACATGCCGGTCACGACGACGCACGGCGTACGCCCTTCGCCGGGTCGGTCAGCTTGTAGCCGACGCCGAAAACCGTGAGCAGCCTCACCGGCCGTCGCGGGGCGCGCTCGATCTTCTTGCGCAGATTCATGACGTGCACATCGACGGTGCGGCTGCTGATGTACGTGTCGAAACCGTGCAGCCGCTCCAGGAGTTGCTGTCTGGTGAAGACCCGGTCGGGTTCCGCCGCCATCGCGGCGAGGATGCGGAACTCGCCGGGCGTGCACACGACCGGGCTCCCGCCGACCGACACCTCGTGGCGCACGGGATCGACCCGGAGCGTCCCGACCGACAACGCCTGGTCGTTCTCGACGGGGGCGGGCGCCGGGGCGGGCACGGGCCTCGGTTCCGGCATGGGCATGGGCATGGGCATGGGCATGGGTACGGGGGCGGCGGAACGCCGGTTGCGGCGCAGCAGCGTGCGTATCCGGGCCATCAGCTCACGGGGGCTGAACGGCTTCGTCATGTAGTCGTCGGCGCCGAGATCCAGCCCGAGCAGCAGATCGTCCTCGGTGCTGCGGGCCGTCAGCATCAGCACCGGTACCTCCCGGGACTCGGCGCGCAGTATCCGCACCACGTCGAGGCCGTCGGCCCGGGGCATCATCACGTCGAGAACCAGCAGGTCGGGTTCCCGGTGCCGCACCTCCTCGAGAGCCGCACGGCCGTCCTCGACGACCATGACCGCGTGTCCCTCGTGCTCCAGGTAACGGCGTACCAGTTCTGCCTGCTTCGTGTCGTCTTCGGCGACCAGGATGTTTGCGCACACGCCGAGGATCGTAAGCGAGCGCATCACCTGGGGGTGGCTGTAAGTGGCTTTGTCCTGAGGGGGGTTAGCCGGGTGAGGCGGCTGCCCGGGGCTCGATCTCCACCCGTATGACCTCCGTAGCGGCCCGCAGCGCGGCCTCGACCGACGCGGCGGTGTCGCCGGTGGCCATGACCGCGCCGAGGGCGCTGGAGGAGAAGTGCTCGGGCGGCAGTTCGATGGTCGTGCCCGGGGCGCGGTCGAGAACGATGTGCTGGACGCCGGGGACGCCGAGTGCCGTGTCCACGTGGTCGATCCGTACCAGCTTCCCCGCGTCCGGGGCCATGATCTTCCGCAGGCCGGCGTGGAGCGGTGGCTGAACGGGCAGGCGGGGGGCCCGGCCGGTGGCCACGCGGAGCACGTTCTCGTGGAAGGGGATCCCGGTCGCGAGTCCGACGAGATGGGAGGCGATGAAGTCGCCGCCGGCGCGTGCGGCGACCTCGATCAGCCGGGCACCCGAGCGCGGGTCGTACATGCACTCCAGGTGGAAGGCACAGTTGTCGAAGCCGAGGGCGAGCACGGCCTCGTGGGTGAGCGCGTGCACGGCGGAGCGCGCGGTGACGGGCAGGGCGCTGGGGTGCAGATGGGCCAGTTCCAGACGGAACGGTTCGGTGGTGGTCTTGTCGGTGATTCCGCACACGGTCACCTCGCCGTGGTGCACGAAGCCCTCGACACTGTGCTCGGTGCCGCTGAGCAGTTCCTCGAGTACGAGGTCACCGCGGTCGTGGCGGAAGATGCTGTCGCCGTCGGCGCCGGTGAGACGGGTCAGTTCGGCGAAGGCGGGATCCAGGTCCCGCTCCGAGTGCAGCAGGAAGATGCCCTTGCTGCCGCTGCCGGCGGAGGGCTTCAGCACAGCGGGGAAGCCGACGCGTTCCAGCGCCTGCCGGGCGTCCCGCAGGGTCCGTACGCGGGCGAAACGGGGGATCAGACGCGGTCGGTCCGCGAGTGCCCGGCGCATGAGGTACTTGTTGCGGGCGAGGCGGGCCGCCTCGGGTGAGATGCCGGGCAGGCCCAGACGGCGGGCGGCGCGGGCGGCCGGTTCCACGCCCGCGTCGGACCAGGCGACGACGCCGGCGACGGGGTGCGCGGCGGCGACCTCGTCCACCGCAGTGTCGAACGCGTCGGTGTCGTGCGGGTCGACCGCGCGTACCTCGGCGAGCAGTGACCGCGGCAGTCCGGCGGGGGGCCGGGCGGTGAGGAGCACGACGGCGTGTCCGTCGCGGTGGGCGGCCTCGAACGCGGGCCGGTGCTCGAGCGGGCTCTTGCGCAGGCCTACGAAGAGGACGGCGGGGCGTGGTGCGGGATCGGGCACGGTCAGTCCACCTCGATGGTCAGTTCGGTCTCGACGCGGTCGAGGACCGCCTCGAACTCCTCGGCCGTGTCCGCTCCCACGATCACGAACAGGCACCAGTCCATGGCGTGGGAGAAGCCCACGGTGTCCCCGGTCTTCTTCATCGGACGCCAGCCGAGCACTCCGTCGACGGCCCTGAGCTGTTCGTCCGTCGGCAGGGCGGTGATGGTGCCGGCGCGCGGCGGACGCAGGTGCAGCGCGCCGATGTGCCGGTGCGGGGACACCGCGTGCTCGATGTCGCCGTACAGGAGTCCGGTGGCGACGGTGTCGTGCACGCTGTGCCCGAGGCGGGCGGTGAGCATGTCGGGGACCCAGCCACCGCCGACGCGGGTGGCGATCTCGGAGAAGACGAGCTCGCCCGTGGCGGTCTCGAACACCTCCATGTGGGTGACGGCGGTGTCGATCCCCAGGGCCTCGTTGACGGTGGTCTGCATCGCGAGGAGGCGGTCGTGGAGTTCGGGGTGTTCCTCGGGCGCCAGCATGTACGAGCCGTCCCGGGTGGGTGGGGCGTCGTGCGGGTCGCCGGCCGCTGCGACGTGGTCGAGCCGGGGCACGTAGTACGCGCTCACGTTGAAGAAGAGCGGCTTGCCCTCCCGCCACAGCGCGTCGATGTGCAGTTCGCGGCCGGCCACGAAGCGTTCGACGATGAGGTGCCCCGAGCTCAGCCGGTCGGGCTTCGGCAGGGCGCTCAGGACGGCGGCGATCTCCTGCGCGTTCTCGACCCGGGTCGTACTCATCGTGCCGAAGCCGAACGCCGGTTTCACGACCGCAGGGAAGCCCACGTCGGGCAGGGTGTCGCCGTCGGCGAAGGTGACGCCGGTGGGCAGCGAGGCCCACTCGGTGACGGGCACACCGGCGGCGGCCACGAGGTGCTTCATCATCCGCTTGTCGCGGACGGCCGCCCGCATCACCGCGCTCGCGTCGCCGCAGCCGAGCAGGGTGCGCAGGTGGGCGGCGCCGAGCTGGCCGTCCTCGGAGAAGGAGAGCACCTGGTCGACCCCGACTCCGCGCACGGTGAGGTCGACGGCGACCCCGGTCAGCTCCTCCACGGAGTCGATGCTGCCGACGCGGTAGACGGCACGGGCGGCACCGGTCAGTTCGGGCGCGCAGGCGGCCGCCGCCTCCTCGGACTCCTCGATCACGAGGTGGAGGTTCGGCGTCGCCGCGAGCAGGGCCCTGACCATGTCGGGGCGCCACTTGCAGAGCACGACCACGGGGCCGTCCTCGGCGATCCGGAGCGGCTCGGCGGACGAGGCGGACAGGACGGCCGGGGAGGACGGGGCGGGCCGGGCAGCCGGCGGCGCGGGCACGGCGCCGGTCGGCTCCGCGTGGATGTCGCCGAGCGGCTCCACGCGGATGTCGATCCGCCGGCGCACGGCGTCGGCCGCCGCGGCCACGTCGTCGGGCGTGTCCGCGAGGAGCAGCGCGTGGGCGACCCGGTCGCCGGACGAGTGGAGGCCGGCGACGACGTCACCGGCGTACTTCTTCTGGCCTACGCGCACCACCTCGGGCCGGTTCGCCGCCTCCTCGACGCCGTCCACGGACGTGATACGGCCGGGGCGCGGCGCGGGCAGGAACACCACGCCGGCGCTGCGGGGACGTCCCGCGGGGAGGCTGACCTCGCGGCCGAGGGACAGCTCGACGACACTGCGGAAGAAGTCGTGCCCGTACGCCCGGCACATCAGCTCCAGGATGTGGTCCCCGGGGGTGCGCACGGCGAACTCCATGGGCTTCAGCACACGGCCGTCGTCCCGGTACTCCAGGTGCACGATGCCGGTACGGATGCCGGCGGCCGCCACGAGCGCGGCCGTCTGCAGGTCGGCGCGGTCCCGGTCGGCGGGCCGGTACGGCAGCTGGTGCTGCAGCTCGACGAACTCGGGCGGTCCGGTGGTCACCTTGCGGGTGTGGTTCCCGAAGATCACCTCACCGTTCTCGACGAGCCCCTCCCAGCTGAACTCCGGGTCGGCCAAGTACTCCTCGATCAGGACCTGTTGGCCGACGTCCCGGCGGGCCAGGTCGGCGCGGAGCTCGTCCTCGCCCGCGACGCAGCGCACCCCGGCGCTGCCCATGCCCCGCAACGGCTTGACGACGACCGGGTAGCGGTCGCGGCTCCACTCGGCGGCCCGGTCCGCGTCGTCGACGACGGCGTGCTCGGGCTGGGGCAGTCCCGCGTGGGCGAAGAGGGCACGCTGGACGGCCTTGTTGCGGCTGGCCTCGGCGGCGGCCAGGGAAGGGCCGGGCAGCCCGAGCAGGTCCTGCACCCGGGCCGCGGCGAGCACGTGCTGTTCGGCGAACGGCACGACACCCCGGGGAGGGTACCGGTGGGCGGCGTCCAGGGCGGCCCGCAGCCAGTGCGTCTCGGTGCCGCCCGGGGGCGTCTCGAAGTGCGCGACCTGGCTCTCGTGCCGCTCGCGCCAGGCCTCGTCGTCGAGCAGTACCGTGCGCAGGCCGAGGTCCCGGGCGGCGGCGACGTAGCCACGCCCCATGATGCCCGCACCGACCAGCAGCAGTGTGTCCGTCATGTCGTTCCCCCTGTGTGTGACGCGGGTGTCTGTTCCGGTGTGGTCCCGGCGGCCGGCTCGGGCACCGCGTGGTGGCGCCTGCCCAGGGTGAGCAGCAACAGCAGGCAGAGACCGGCCAGGCCGAGCCACACCACGGCGGCCTCGCCGGTGAGGACGAGGGCGACACCGATCGAGGGGCCCGCGGCCGTACCGATACCCATGGCGCCACTGGCCAGGGCGGAGACGCGGGTGACGTCCTCCGGCCGGACCGAGTCGATCAGCCAGGGGTGGAAGGAGCAGGAGTACGCGCACTCACCGACCGCGAAGACGACGGCGAAGAGCAGGAGTCCCGCGTACCGCACGGGCAGCGGCCCGAACGCCGACCCCATCCCCACGACGTACGCGGCGACCCACAGCAGCACCGCCACCCGCAGCCCGTACGTGGCGTCACGGCTGCTCAGCCGGCGCGTGACCCAGCCCTGTCCGAGGGCCACCACGGCGGTGTTCACGAGCAACAGGGCGGAGACCGTGCCCAGGCCGATGCCCATCAGCCGGACGGCGACGAGCGGCGACGTGGCCTCGAACTGGCTGTGCCCGAAGAGGTAGGAGCCGAGCTGGAACAGCACCGCGAGCGCACCCGCGGGACCGAGCCACCCGAGCCCGCCGGTGGCGCTCCGCCGCCCGGTCTCCTCCTCCGGGCTGCCGGTCCGCTCCCGCGCGGTGACCCCGGCCTGCTCCCGGCGCGCGCGTGCGCGCAGGCGGTGGAAGGCGTACGTGAGCGGCAGGTAGCTCAGCGCGTTGCAGACGAACAGCCACGGCACGGCCGAGGTGGCGAAGAAACCGGTGGTCAGTCCGGCGACCACCGCACCGAGCCCCAGACCGATGTTGACGGCCCGGTAGCGCCGTGCGAACACCGAGCGCCGCTGCTCCTTTGACGTGAGCGAGTTGAGCACCGGAACCATGGAGACGAGCAGACAGCCCTGGCCGCAGCCGATGAAGAGCACGGCCGCGCACAGGAAGGCCAGGGAGCCCGCGGCCGCGGTTCCCAGGAAGCCCAAGGCGAGCATCAGCGTGCCGGCGAACCCCAGGAGCGCCGGCGGCGGTTTGATCCAGCCGGTGGCGAGGACCGCCGCGGTCACCAGGTTGGCCGCCGCCGCGGCGCCGTAGAAGACGCTGACGCCGGCCGTGCCCATCGCGGGCACCTGCGACAGGTAGAGCGCCGTGTACGGGTAGACCAGGCCGGAGCCGAACGTGGACACACCGTTGAGCAGGATCAGCGCGTCGGCCGCGGTGAGGCGGCGGACGGGGCCGCGGGACACGCTCATGCGACCGTCTGCCGTTCCCCGAAGGCCGCGTTGAGGAAGTACGTCCAGTCTTCGGCACCCGGGTCGGACACGTGCAGCAGGTTCTCCACCGCGTCGTAGTGGGTGGTGGGGTAGCGGACGACGCGGCGCACCATCTCCTTGAAGATGTGCAGGGTCGACAGCTCCTGCGCCCCCGCGTAGCGGTAGATCTCCACCTCCTGGCCGACCAGGTAGTCCCGCAGACTCCCGGCGAGCCGGGTGAAGTGGGTGTTGTCCGCGTACAGGCCCAGGAAGTCGCGCTGGGTGCAGCGGGTGCGCAGGCTGTCGGCGACCGTGAAGCCGAGCGCTGCGGCGACGCCGAGCACCAGGTCCGCCGTGCGGACCGTGTCGTCGCCCGGCGGGTCGAGGAGCGGTCCGGTCAGCAGGTCCCGCAGGGCGCCGAGGTGGCGGCCGGGTTCGTGCAGGGTGCGGACGTACCACTCCCTGGCGCGTACCTTGCGCTCGATGTTGCTGAGCGCCCAGGCGACGGCCTGCGCGGAGGTGTCCGCCTCGTAGGTGTGGGCGGTCCCCGGCTCGTACACGGACAGGAGCCCGCGCACGGTGTCACGCGCGAGTGCGGCGGGGCACCGCGCGCTGGGGCCGGCGAGGATGTCCGGCTTGAGAATGAGCAGAGCGCCTGCGCTCATCGGGCCTCCTCCAGCAGGACGTCCAGCAGTCCGACCAGCCGCACGAGGTCGGCGTCGGTGCTCGCGCGGCCGAGGCCCACGCACAGCGCGGTCGGCCGGTCCGGGGCGGCGAGGCCGTACACCAGCGCCCGGCTCTCCAGGAACTCCACCAGCGCGCCCACGGCGGCCGGGGTGAGCGAGGTGGGCAGGACGCACGTGAGGTCGCGGCCTTCGCGATACGGCGGTCCGGCGAGCCAGGAGCGGCCGGCCGTGTGCGCCCGGAGCAGCTCCAGGCGGGCCCCGACCTCGTCTTCGAGGCGTTCGGGGTGCGATTCGGCGAGCGTGCGCACGCCGTGGGCGAGCATCACCAGGTCCGTGGCGCTGGGGCGGGGCGTACCGGCCGCGTCCGCGTCGAGGAGGGCACGGATGCCGAAGGGGCCGCCGTCCTCCTCCTCGCGGGCGGCCGCGGCGGCCCGCGGGGACAGGGTGAGGACGGTGGTTCCGGGGACGACGCCGAGGAGCGGGCCGGGGCAGAAGGCGGCCACGTCGAGTTCCCCGAGCAGCCCCTCGGCCAGGGGCCAGGAGGTGCCCGAGAGGTCCGCCGCGGTCCATCCTCCGGGGCCGGTCGCGGCGGACGGCCGGGCCGCCGCGCGGACGGGCCGGGGGACGACGTCCTGGGCCACGGCCCACTTCTCCCGGGCGAGCAACCGGACCACGGTCTGGGGCGGGACGGGGACGAGGAGGCAGTGGTGACCGTCCGGCAGACGCACCAGCGCGCGCAGTTCCTTCAGGAGCGAGGCGGTGAAGCCGTCGGTGCGGGCGAGTCCGGGCCGCAGGCCGATCACCGCGGGTCCCGAGCGGGCGAGGGACGCCAGGCGGTCGGCGGGCACGGCGACGCAGGCGCCGCCGAGACGGGGTTCGCGGGGCAGCACCGCGTCGGGTATGCCGTACAGCTCGACGGGGGTGAACTCCCGTGTGCCGACGGGGACTTCGGCCCGGCCGGTGGAACCGCCGGCGGTCGCGCCGGCCAGCCGGTCCGCGGGGTTGACGAATGTCATCGGTGTGATCCCAGCTTCGGTCGGGCCACGAGGCGTACATAGGGGCCGGCCTGGTCGCCCACGGAGTCGATGAGCGCCGCGAGTTCGGCCCGGGTCTCCTCGACGGCGGCGGCCGTGTCGGTGGGCGGGGCGAGCAGACGCCGGACGACCTGCGCGGCGCACCGGGCGGACGCGTGGTCGCCTTCGGCCCGGTGTGCCGCCTCGCGCTGGAGGAGCCGTACCAGCCACTTGACCGAGGGGACGGTCACCCCGGTGGCGGCGAGCGCGCACTGCCCGGTGTGCACGAGGGCCTCCCGGTACATCCAGGCCGCCGAGTCGGCGTGGCCGTCGGCCAGTTCGCCCGACACGTCGGTGAGCCGGTTGACGGCGGCGACCGCGGCGACGTTCAGGAGGTACCGGGGCAGATCCCCGGTACCCAGTTCGTCGCGCAGTTCCTGGAGGCGGTCCGGGCGGCGCAGCGCGTGGCCGGTCCGGACGCGGTGCAGGATCTTGAGGTTGTCCTCGTCGACCAGCTGGGCGATGCCCTGTTCCTGCGAGAGGCTGGCCACGGCGGCGCGAAAGGCGTCCCGCAGCCGGCCGAGCGCGGCCGGGTCGAGCGCCGCGACGTTCAGCTCGCGGCCCTCGTGGTGGGCGACCGTCGCGGTCCGTTCCCCCTTCCGGGCGGCCGTCTCCGAGCCGGCCACGCGGAAGTCGCCGACGACGTAGAGGTCGAGGTCGGAGTTGCGGTTGGCGAGCCCGTCGGTCGTGGACCCGGCGAGGAAGAGCAGTTCCTCGTCTCCGCGGCCGGTCGCGTCGAGCGCGGCGGCGGCGAGGGCCTCGTAGTCGATCGCGGCCGGGCCGGTCGCGGGAGCGGTGGTGGTTCCTGACGCGTTCACTGCTGTTGCCTCGACTCCATCCGGGACCGGCAGCGTCGGCCGAACGCGGCCAGCACCGCGCGGTCCAGGGGCGATTGGTCGGTGTGGTGCTCGAAGTGCCACTGCACGCCGAGGACGAAGCGGTCCGGCGCGCCGACGCTGACCGCCTCGACGGTCCCGTCCGGGGCGGTGGCCTCGACGAAGGCGTGACCGGGGACCTTGGCCACCCGGTCGCTGTGCTGCGAGTTGACGGGCACGGCAGCCGGATCCTGGCCGGGGCCCACCAGCGCGGCGAGCAGCCCGCCGGGGTGGACGTCCACGGTGTGGGCGGGCGCCCAGCGGTCGGGGCCGTCCACACCGGCCCGCAGCCGGTGCTTCACGTCCGACGGGGGCACGGTTTCCAGAGTGCCGCCGTGGTGTGCGACGAGTTCCTGCAGGCCCCGGCAGCTGGCGAGCACGGGCAGCTGGGGGTTCCGGTCGGCCTCCCGCAGCAGGGCCGCCGCGGTCGCGTCCCTGGGGAGGTCGTACTCCCTGCCGGGAACCGCGTCCGCGTCGTGCCCGCCGTAGCGCTCCGGACGGACATACGATCCGCTGCCCGGCAGCACCAGGCCGTCCAGGCGGGCCAGCACACTCGCGGCGTGCTCGGGCCGCACGGTGTGCAGCAGTACGGCGGCCACGTCCGCGTGGTCCAGGAGCGGCCGGGTCAGATGGTCGTTGACCCGCGAGTACGTCGTGCCGTTGGCCCGCTCCTTGCGGCAGGAGAGGATCCCGACCAGCGGCAGGTGCGGCGAGCCGGCGCTCACCGGGCCGACTCGTGTACGTCCGACACCGCGCCGGGCAGATCGGCCGGGTCCTCGGTGACGACGACGGCCACGACCGTGTCGGTGCCGGGCCAGTCCTCGGCGATGACGACCTGCGGGTGCGCACGCACGGCCTGGGCCAGCTCGTCCGCCGGACGCCCGGCCCGGGGCAGCAGCACCATCGCCGCGCCCCGCTCCGGCTCGGGGGACTCGCCCGGCAGCTCCCCGTCGGCGAGCAGCGCGAGCAGGCTCTCGTAGGGCCGTACGGCGTCCCGGTGCGCGTACGGGATGAGATGGGAGTTGATCAGGTCGCCGCCGAGCCGTCCGCCGACCTCGAGGACGACCGGGCCCGCGGGGGTGAGGCGCAGGTCGGCGTGGAACCCGCCGGTGCGCAGGCCGACGGCGAGCACGGCCTGTTCGGCGGCCTGCCGCAACTCCTTGACCTGGGCGTCCGTACGGGCGGACGGGACGGCCGTAGCCCACGACGGGGACAGCGGCCCGTCGACGTACTTGTCGGTGACGCCGAGAACGCGCACGGTGCCGTCGTGGACGACGCCGGAGACGGAGTGCTCGGAGCCGTCCACGTACTCCTCGACGAGGAAGTCGGTGGTGCCCGAGTAGTTCGCGGCGGTGAGGGCGAACACCTCGTCCAGGTCGGTGTCCGGGCCGAGCAGAGCCATGCCGCGGCCGCCGGAGCAATGGGCCGGCTTGAACACCAGCTGCCTGCCCGTGGCGCCGAGCTCCGCCGTGACGGCACGCAGATCCTCGACCGTACGGCCCGCGCGCCAGGGCGGGTTGAGGCCGTACGGCTCCATGGCGCGCCGCTGCGCGACCTTGTCCGTGGCGACGTCCGCGGCGGCGGTGCCGATGCCGCGTACCCCGAACTGCTCGGCGAGCAGCGCCGTGAGGCCGACGTACTTGTCGCCCCAGCAGACCACGGCGGCCGGGTCGGTGCCGGACACCGCCTGTGCGGCCTGCTCGGCGAGGGAGGAGCCGCGGTCGAAGGAGCCGCGCCTGTGCTCGGGCAGCCCGGTGTGGGAGACGTTGGCGTCGGACGCGACGTGGACGCTCAGTCCGCGGGCGGCGGCGGCGTCGATCTCCGCGCGCCACTCCAGCGGCGAGCGGCGCAGGCCCAGGTAGAGCACGGTGGGGCGGTCGGCCGCTGTCGTGGGAATTCCGGTCGTGGTCATGTGGTCAGACACCGTTCTCGTTCGCCGTGGGTGCCGGTACGTCCGCCTCGGGGCCGTACCGGCCTTGGTACCAGGTGTTTCCGAAGTCCTCGATGACGACGGCCTCTTCCCGCTTCTCGACGCGGATCGCGTGCTCCTGGTAGTAGCCGCGCAGGATCTCGCCCATCGCGATCGCCGACCGCAGCTCACGCGGTCCGTAGACGTCGCCCTCGGTGCGCATCAGCCGCAGGTCGTGCACACCGGGCCGGTGCGCGCCCGCGACGGTGATGCCGAAGGGGACGCGGATGGCGTGCCGTACGCCGTTGGCCACGTGGCCCTGGTGGTGGTGCGAGGTCCACTCCGTCATGTCGGGCATGGACGGGGCGAAGAACCAGTCACGTTCGGCGAAGCTCTCGTCGTCGGTGACGGCCGCCATGTGGGGCATGAAGTGCCAGCCGTTCCACCGCATGCGGGCCGCGATGGCGCGCACCACCTGGGGCAGCTCGGCGGTGGCCCCGGCAGCGGCCAGCCGTCTGCGGAAGTCCTCGGCGGGCACGACGCAGCAGTAGTACTCGCTGGTCTTCCAGTGGCCCGGTTCGATGCTGCCGTCGGCGAGCAGCGAGCTGAGCCGCAGGATGTCGCGCGGGCCACGGGACATGCTGACGTCCGACGCGGTGCCGGCCGCGGCGGCGGCCACGAGCCGGTGCAGCACCTCCTCGAAGCGACTGCCGAATCCGGGCCGCGAAGACCGCGGGTCCCCGTCGAGGAGCGGCTGCCAGTCCACGTCGAAGTCACCGGCGCGTACGGTGTCGGGCGCGGTCGGCACCAGGTCGGCGAGGGTGTCGAGGAACGCCTCGGGCACGTCCGCCCCGGTCACCGGGGTGTCGAAGAGGTGTTCCTTCTTGTTGATGGTCATCGCCTGCACCGTGCGGTAGACCACCGCTCCGGACTCCAGCTTGCGCACCCGTAACTCGCGGGCCAGGCCGGCGAGTTCGAAGAGCCTGCCGATGGGGGACGACGACGCCGCGGGATCGGGAACCTCTCCGTCGTACGCCCGGATGCGGCCCTCGATGAACTCCGTGAGCCTGCTCGGCAACAGCTGGGTGCCACTGAACTCCTCGGTACGCGAAGGGGTTCCGGAGGAGATGAGCGCGGACATGCAGACGACGAAACACGCGTCGGCGGCGCTCCACCGCGGCAGCGGGGATTCGGAGAGGACCTTCATCCGGCAGCGGTCGGACTCCGCGCCGATGGACTTGCCGACGAGGTTGCCGCCCTTGCCCAGGTTCGTGTAGCAGGCGTCGCCTATGTACAGACGTATGGGTCCGACGTGCCGGAACAGGAAGCGCAGCCGGGCCACCAGGGCGGCGGCATGCTCTTCGCCCTGCTCGGTCAGCCAGCCGTGGCAGGCCTCGATCTGAGCGGTCTCCCGCGCGGCGAGCTCCGCGCACGCGGTGTCGAGTCCGTCGGGGGGACCGTCGGGCCAGTTGATGCCCGCGACCACGCGAAGGTCGGGATTCCCGGTCTCACCGGGGCCCAGAATGCAGGCCTTGCCGGCTTTCAGCTGCCCTAATCGGTATCCGCCCGTGTCGTCAGCGGCCGACAGGTCGACGGCGGCGCTCTCGACCGCTTCGAGCAGATGACGCTCACTCGCGCGCAGCGCGCCGAGTGCCACTTCCGGCGCCAGCCGCTCCCCGATCGTCGCCAGATGGCGGACGGCGGGACCGGCGGTGGTGTGCTCCGCGGCCTGAGCGGCGACGTTCTCCAGGAGCTTGTCGAATCCTTCGGTGCGAAGGAGGCCCATCTGCGATTCCCTTGCGAAGACATGACTTTTGGCAAGCGATCGCCGGTGAACGCCAGATGCCAGCAGTGGAAGAGCGAACGAATACGAAGTGTGGTCGCACAGACGCGTGTTGACCGCGCGCAGCGACGATGACGCAGGAGAAAGGCGCAGGTCGACGGACCTGTGCGAAGGAAAGTTCGGAAGAGCCCCGTTGCTCGGATGACGGCCGAGCCACCCGCAGTGGGGGCCGCCAGCGACGCAACGTTAACCCGTACGACAACTGCCAGCAATCATTCGTTTCCAGACAGTTGCCTGAATCGCCGCTGCTCCAGCTACTCCCGGCCCTCTGTCATCCCTCTCGCTGACTGGTCAGCGTGTGGACAAGTAGACAGAGACCGCAGGCTTGTACGTGGCCGAAAAACAACGGTCAGAGCTGTGCGGGCCTTGGTCTACTCCACGACGGCGAGGTGGTCGGCGGCGCCCCCGCGCCATTCGATGAGGAACAGGGTCGCGTCATCGCTGGTGCGGCCCCCGCGTTCCCGCTTGAGTGTGCGGGAGAGCCGGAGTCCGTCCGCGCGTACCCCTGCTTCGGCGTGTTCGACACGGTTGACGCAGCGGATGAGCCGTTCTTCGCCGAACGGCTCCCCGTCGGCGTCGCGCTCCTCGATCAGGCCGTCGGTGTAGCACAGCACCCGGTCGCCGGGCTGGAGCGTGTATTCACTGACCTGAGGAGGGGCACCGCCGAAACCGACGGGCAGGGTGGTCCGGCTTTCCAGCGACCGGGTGACTCGGCGGTCGCGGATCAGCAGGGGTGCGGGATGTCCGGCGTTGACCCACTGCAGGTGGCCGGTGACGATGTTCAGGTTCATCATCTGCGCGGTGACGAAGTGGTCCGGCCCGAACTGCTCGGCGATGGCCCGATCCATGAACGTGTACTTCTCGGCGAGGCTGACACCGCTGCGTCTGGCGTGCCGGTAGGCGCCGACGGCGATGGTCGCCATCGTGGCGGCGTCCAGGCCGTGGCCCATCGCGTCGATCACGGCCGCGTGCAGGATGTCGTCGTTGAGGGCGTAGTCGAAACTGTCGCCGGCGATGTCGTAGGCGGGTTCGAGGATTCCGCTCACCGTGACCTGCGGAACGGACATGGTCAGCGGCGGCAGCAGGGACCACTGGATCTCCGCGGCCACGCTCATCGGTTCGCGGCGCCGGGCCTGGAAGAAGCGGTCGGTATAGGCGTGCTTGGTCACCAGCATGTCGGCGACCAGGCCCGCGAGTCTGCGCAGCAGGCGCCGGTCGTCGTCGTCGACGGCGTCCAGGGTCAGCGCCAGGACGCCCACCTCGTCGCTGCCGTCCAACAACGGCAGGTACAGGCGAACTCCGTCGGCCTGGGGGACCTCGACCGGGACCATCCGCAGGAAGGCCTCGCCGGCCGGGGAGTCACCGATCACCTCGGGTTCACCGACATGCAGTCCGCTCCCCGGCAGCGCCACCAGTACTTCCTGCGCATAGTCCTGCAGGAGGACCGAGACCTTGCGTCCGCCGACCCGCGCCACCTCTTCGGCGATCAGCGGAGCGATCAACGCCGGCGGCATCTCGTGCGCCCGGTCAAGCAGCACCCCCAGCAGCCGCTCACCGAACCCCTCCGACCGGTCCGGCACGGCCCTGCCGGGCTGCCGTTCGCCCTCGGTCACAGCCACTCCCCACCGGCCTGACAGGCCGACCACCGATCGCCTTCGTGAGCGTCCGCGGTGTCTCGCCCCAGGAGCGTTCACATCACTCGATCTTCGCCCTCCACCCCTGGACCCGCCCGTCACAACAGCACGCCCACCGGGAAATCCCCCGATCGGCGCAGAGAACAGCGACCACCTGACGGCTTCCCGGGCGCCCTCGTAGCGGACGGCGGTGGCGGGAGTCTGAACACCGGACCACCTTCTTATGACCCTTTTGCCGTCCACTGATGAACCTGGCGCGCACATGTCCGCTCTACATGTTGTAGTAACCAGAGTGGAGAAGGTGGACATGAGCACCCAAACTGTCGGCACCAGAGTGCGGCAGCGCGACGCGCCCCCGTCCGCGATCGCTCGGCCGCGGATGGCCGGCAGCGACGACACCCCGCAGCAGTGGCACCGGGGCATGACGCTGATCGCCACGATCAGCCTGTTCATCGGAACCCGCGCGGCCTGGACCCAGGCGATGCTCACCCATCCGCCCGTCGCCGGGGTCATCTCCGTCTGCTACGCGGGAATCCTCGTGTGCGCGGTACTCGCACTGGCGGTGCGCGGCAGGCGGGCACTGGTCCGGGTGGACGCCGCGGTCCTCGTCCTCGCGGTGGCCCTGGTGATCTGCGGTTACTGGCTGGACCACGCCGGCACCGACGAGGGCGTGCTCACCGCGCAGGCCGCGAGTGAGATCCTGCACGGCCGTCCCGTCTACGGACAGCCCTGGCCCTGGCTCTTCGGCACTCCGAAGTCCGGCCTGACCAAGACGATGTCCGGCGGAGCGGACCTGACGTACGGTTATCCGCCGCTGACCGCTCTGCTCGCCGCGCCGGTCCACGCCGTACTGCACTCGACGGCGGCCGCCACCGCGGTCACCACCGGCGCGCTGATCGCCGGAGCGGTCACGCTGTGGCTGCTGCTCCCGGTGCCTTGGCGGTCGGCGGCCACCGCCGTGTGCCTCGGCTTCGGTTTCCTGCCGAACTACGCCCGGGCCGGCTACCCCGCCATCGTGGCCCTGGCCCTCCTCGTCCCGGTGGTGGTCCGCTGGCCCGCCACCGGCACGGGCGGACGTCTGGGACGGAGCGGCGTGCTGCGGGCGGTGTGCCTGGGCGCCGCCTGCGCCGCCCAGCAACTGGCCTGGTTCCTGCTCCCGTTCCTGCTGATCGGCCTGTACGCCGTGCGGCGCGGCGAACTCGGGGCCCGGCCCGCGACCGCCGTGCTCGCCCGCTTCACCGGCGTCGCGGCCCTGACGTGGGCCGCCATCAACGCCTACTTCGCCGCCCAGAACTTCACCACCTGGTGGGAGGGGCTGCTGCTTCCCCTCACCCAGAAGGCGATCCTGCACGGCCAGGGCCTCATGGGCATCTCCTACTACTTCACCGACGGCAGCAGCCGCCTGGACTACTACTCGCACGCGAGCATGCTCCTCCTCGCGGGCCTGCTCACCGCCACCGTGCTCTTCGTCCGCCGCCTGGGAGCGGCCCTGACCGTGCTGCCCTGGCTGGCCTTCTACCTCGCCACGCGTTCCCAGGACGGCTACTACCTGATGATGACCCCGCTGTGGCTGGCCGCCGCCGCGACGGTCCCCGCCTCGTCCCTCGCCTCCGCCTGGGAACCCCGCATCACCCGCATCCCCCGTCTCAGCGGCCGCTCCGCCAGGACCGCCGTCGTCGCGGCACTCGTCACGCCGGCCCTGCTGTGCGCCGGCATCGCCGCCGCCAGCCCGCCTCCGCTCGACATGACCCTCACCGCCCACCTCAGCGGCGGCGCCCGCCCCGCGATCACCTCCGTCACGGTCCGCGCGGTCAACACCACCGGCACCGCCCTCACTCCGCACTTCGCCAGCCGCTTGGGTCACAGCGCCTCCAACTGGTGGACCATCACCGCGGGGCCCACCACCATCGCCCCGCACAGCACGGCCGTGTACGTCGTGCGGCCCAAGGGTGGCCACCGGGCCCTTCCCACCAGTCAGGACCAGCACATGTACCTCATCGCCGTCACGGGCACCCCCATGACGATCACCACGGCTTCCCTGGGGAACGCCACCGACCCGGAGTGATGGTCTGCATCCGGTCCCGTGTGCTTCAGCCCGGCGCCTGATCGTGTGCGGGCCGGGCCGGGTCCTCCGGCTGTCCGCCGGGTGGAGGCGGCCCGGTGACTTCCACGTGGGCCGGACGCAGCAGATGGTCACCGAGCCGGTATCCGGTGCGCAGCACCTTGGTGCAGGTCAGGTGGCGGGACGTGGCGTCGAGGTGGTGGGTGAGGGCTTCGTGCCGAGTGGGGTCGAAGACGTCTCCCTCCTCGCCGAACGCCTGCATCCCGAGCCCGGCGAGCTGGGTCTCCAGGGTGCTGATGATGTCCTTGAGGCCCGGCGTCATGGGCTCGTGCTCGTACGCGCGGTCGACGGCGTCCAGTACGGGCAGCAGGGCGGTCAGCACGTTGGTCACCGCGATCTCGCGTACGGCCAACCGGTCCCGACGTACCCGCTTGCGGTAGTTGTCGTACTCGGCCTTCACTCGCTGGAGATCCGCCGTGCGCTCATTCAGCAGGCTCTGCAGCTTCGTGTCCTCCGCGTGCGGTCGGCCCTTTTCCATGGTCAGCCCGCCTCCGGCCGGTCGTCGTCGACGATCTCGGCGTCCACGGTCTCTTCAGCGGCCTGCTCGTACAGCGCCGTGCCGATCTTCTGAGCCGCCTGCGCCGCACGGTCCATGGCCTGCCGGAGCGACGCCGCGTCCGCGCTCTCGTCCTTCAGCCGCGCCTTCCGACGGGCCGGCGCCGTCCCCGTCTCGTTCCTCGCCTCCGCGGGCATCCTGTCCGGGTTGTCCGCGGTGATCTTCTCGGTCCGGTGGACGAACTGTTCGGCCTGGTTGCGTGTCTCTGCCACCTCGCGCCGCCTGCGGTCCGCGGCCGTGGGCTCGTTGATGATCCGCAGGACGTTCGGTCCCGCGATCTCACCGGCCTCCTCGGTCGCCTGCCGCTGAGTGTCGTCGAAGTACGCCGGCACGGTCATCACCGCGTCGGTGACGTCCTCGCCCAGGTACGCCTCCGCGTCCCGCTTCAGCTTCCGCGGTACGCGCGCGGAGATCTCCTGGGCGGTGTACCGCTCGCCGTCGACGCCTCCGCTCTCCGGGAATCGCCGGCCGTGGTCCCCGATGTGCCGCTTCACGGAGCGGACGGTGCGCTCGACGTTCGTCACGGCCTGCCGTTTCGCGACCTCGCCGACGAGCACCTCACCGTTCTCGGCGAACGCCACGACCCGGGTGGTCCGCGCGCCCTCCGTGTTGGTGATGACTCCGGACGCGCCGCCCTCAAGGACCGAGACCACCGAGTTCGTCGTGCCGAGGCCGATACCGACCGAGCGAGTCATCTGGTTCTCCCTCCTCACGGGGTGCCGGGAACTAGCGGGAGCTTCCAGGATCTACCGGGAGCTAATGGGGCCTACCGAAAAAACTACCGGGAAGTTCTGCGGACTGCCGAGGCGTCGGGCGCCACCGGTGACCGCCGAGACCGATAGTTGGCCACACCATGGGGCGTCCGGGGCGTCCGGGGCGTCCGGGGCGTAGGCCGGTACCGCCGGCCGTACGGCCGCGGCTCCCCTCAGGTCCAGCAGTCGGCGGGCCGTCACTCGGTCCGGATGCCGGCGTCGTGCCTCGCGACCGGGCGTACCGCACGACGGAGCTACCGGCCGGCGGGCGCCGCCGGGGTGACGAGGCGGGTCAGCCATTCGGTCAGCAGGGCCTGCTCGCCCGCGGTGAACGGCAGGGCCTCCTCGCCGAGGAGGGCCTTCAGGGCCACGGCGTGCCGGACGCCGACCGCCGCGCGCGTGTCCTCGGCCGTGGCCTGCTCCTCGTCGGTGACCAGCGCCGCGAGGACGGCGTCGCGGGTGTTCTCCGACAGCCCCTCATGGTCGGAGAGCCGGCCGGCGGCGTCGGCGCTGATCAGTGTGACCGTCACTCCGATGCCCGTGGCGTGGATCATCGCCGCCGCGGCCTCGACGCCCATGCGCAGCCGGCCCGCCTCGGCGACCCGGGTGACGAGCCGTACGAGGATGTCGTACGCCTCGCCCATGACCGCGGCGCCCTCGCCCGGGCGCGGGTCGGTGTAGAGGAGCCGGTACACGGCGGGGTTGGTGAGGCCGAAGGCCACGTGCAGGTCCCAGCCGTGACGCAGCTGCTCGACCGGGTCCCCGGACGTGAGGTTGGCCTGTTTGTCGGCGAGGTAGGCCGCGTAGCCCTGCCGCGCGACCTCGTCGAGCAGCCCCTTCATGTCGCCGAAGTGCCGGTAGATGGTCTGAGCCTGGACGCCCGCGGCCGCGCTGACGGACCGGGTGGAGACCGCCTCCCGCCCGCCGTGGGCCAGCAGGTCCGCCGCCGCTTGCAGGATGCGCTCGCGCGGCTGCGGGATCGCGTCACTCGCTGTCATGGCATCGATGTTAACGGTTGCGCGTGAGCAGTGGTGTGCTGTGTGGACGAAGCGGGCGCACTCGACTCCCGGCCCACTCGGTGGCGGTACTCGCACGCCCGGCGAAGACTTGGTCTCACGCCCTCGCCCACCATGGCGTTATCGATGCTCACGAGAAATTGTTGTCACTGATCTCAGGTGCTGTTATCGTCGATAACGTAACAGCGAGAGCGTCGATGTGTTCGAGTGGTGCCACCGCGTGAACGTCCCGCCTTCCGCATCCCACTCCCGGAACACTTCCCACCCAACCGATTCGAAGGACTGGTCATCATGACGGACCCCACTCCGCGCGTCGCGCTCGTCACTGGCGGCACCGGCGGTATCGGCCGAGCCGTGATCGAGCGTCTCGTCCAGGACGGCTTCGCCGTCGCCGTGCACTACGCGGACAACAAGGCCAGGGCCGACGAGACGGTCGCCGCCGTGAAGGCGAAGGGCGGTGCGGCCATCCCCGTGGGCGGTGATGTCGCCGACGAGGACGCCATGGCCGCGGCCTTCGACGCCGTCGAGGCGGAGTTCGGCGGGATCGACGTGGTCGTCAACACGGCGGGCGTCATGCTCCTCTCGCCGATCGCCACCCTCGACCTGGACGACCTGGACCGCATGCACCGCACCAACATCCGCGGCACCTTCGTCGTCTCCCAGCAGGCCGCCCGACGGCTGCGCGGCGGCGGCGCACTGATCAACTTCTCCACGTCCGTCACCCGTCTGCAGTTCCCCACCTACGGCGCCTACGCGGCGAGCAAGGGCGCCGTCGAGGCCATGACCCTCGTCCTGGCCCGCGAGCTGCGCGGCAAGGACATCACGGTCAACGCCGTGGCTCCCGGCCCCACCGCCACGCCGCTGTTCCTCGCGGGCAAGGACCAGACGACGATCGACAACCTCTCCAAGGCCGCTCCGCTGGAGCGGCTCGGCACGCCCGACGACATCGCCGAGACCGTCGCCTTCCTCGCCGGCCCCGCACGCTGGATCAACGGCCAGATCCTGTTCGCCAACGGTGGCGTGGCCTAGACGAGTAAGTCCGAAGGGGCCGGGTGCATTAAGCGAGGGTCTCGTTGGTCCGTTTGTGACGACAGACCTCGAAACCCTCGCGACTGCACTGT